>NZ_JBIUYE010000014.1:0-253522 GCF_044744365.1 Kitasatospora sp. NPDC087314 | reverse complement strand
GTGATTGAGCGGGTTCTATCGCCGTCGTTTGTGGTGGGGGGGGGGGGCGGGGGGGCCCCCCGGGCCGGGCCGGGGGGCCGGGCGGGGGGGGGTGTGGGGGGGGGGGGGGGCCCGGCGGGGGGGGCCCCGCCCCACACCTGCCTGCTAGGCGGCGAGGGCGACGCGCCTCGGTGCCCGGCGGCGGCCGGAGGAGCCCTGGTTGTCGCGGCCTGCGACGGTCGCGCGGGTGTCACCGGCCGCGTGAGCGGGTCGGCTGCGGCGGTTACGGCTCGTGGACGGGCTGCGGCGGGGGCGTTCGACGGCGGGGGCGGCGATCGCGGTGGGGATACCGGTGGGGACGCGGGCACCGGTGATGCGGGCCAGGTCCTCGTCGCCGGCAGTGACCCTGGTGGTGACGGGGGTGATGGCGGCCATGTTCATCAGGCGGGCCATCTCGCGGCGCTGGTTGGGCAGGACGAGCGTGACGACGGTGCCGGACTCGCCGGCCCGGGCGGTGCGCCCGCCGCGGTGCAGGTAGTCCTTGTGGTCTGCCGGCGGGTCCAGGTTGACGACCAGGTCGAGCCCGTCGACGTGGATGCCCCGGGCGGCGACGTTGGTGGCGATCAGCGCGGTGACCTGTCCGGTGCGGAACTGCTCCAGGGTGCGGGTGCGCTGCGGCTGGGACTTGCCTCCGTGCAGGGCGGCGGCCTTCACCCCGTTGGCGAGCAGATCCTCCACCAGGCGGTCCGCGCCGTGCTTGGTGTCGGTGAACATGATCACCCCGCCGTCACGGGAGGCGATGTGGGCGATCGTGGCGTTCTTGTCGTAGTTCTGCACGTGCAGCACGTGGTGCTCCATGGTGCTGACCGCGCCCGCGGACGGGTCCACGGAGTGCGTGACCGGGTCCTTGAGGAAGCGCCGCACCAGGCGGTCGACGTTGCGGTCCAGGGTGGCGGAGAACAGCATCGTCTGGCAGCCCTCGGCGACCTGGTCGAGAAGTTCGGTGACCTGCGGCAGGAAGCCCATGTCGGCCATCTGGTCGGCCTCGTCGAGGACGGTGATGCCGACGCCGTCCAGCTGGCAGTCGCCGCGCTGGATCAGGTCCTTGAGCCGGCCAGGGGTGGCCACCACGACCTCCGCCCCGCGGTTGAGCGCCTGGGCCTGGCGTCCGATCGACATCCCGCCCACCACGGCCGCCATCCGCAGCCGCACCGCGTGGGCGAACGGGGTGAGGGCGTCGGTCACCTGCTGCGCGAGCTCGCGGGTGGGGACCAGGACGAGGGCCAGCGGGCGGCGCGGCTCGGCGCGCCGGCCGGCGGTGCGGGCCAGCACGGCGAGGCCGAACGCGATGGTCTTGCCGGAACCGGTCCGGCCCCGACCGAGGACGTCCCGGCCGGCCAGCGAGTTCGGGAGCGTCGCGGCCTGGATCGGGAACGGCGCGGTGACGCCCTGGCGGGTCAGGGTGGAGAGCAGGGCCTTGGGCATGTCCAGTTCGTCGAACGCTTCGACGGCCGGGAGCGCCGGGGTGGTGCTCACCGGCATCGCGAACTCGCCCTGCGGAGAAGAACTCTGGCGGGCGCTACGGCCGCGGGCGGGCCGGTCGCCGTAGAAGGAGCTGCCGCCGGAGCGGGACCCGTGGGTGCCGCCGGAACGGGAGGAGGCCGAGGAGCGGGAGTTGGCGTTCTGGTACGAGGAGCGACTGGAGCGGTTCATGTGAGACCTTCCTGGGGTGGCACGTCGCGAGGAAGCTCCGCAGCGCGAGGCGCCGGCAGGAGGTCGCAAGGAACGGGCCGAAAGTGTGGGGAGCGGGGCGTGGACGGTGGAACCGTGCGGCACGTCACCTACGGTCGGCGCTCACCGCGGAGGGCGGGAGCGGAGAACCTCGAACCGTGAGCTGTCACGGCAGGGCGGCGATCCGGACGCGGCGCTGTGCGTCTCGCGTGGGGATGGCCGCCGGTGGCGGAGCCAGGGGGCCAGAAACAGCCGGGGAAGCGCGTCGTGGCGCAATGCCGAGGGGCCCGCACCGGGCATCGTGTACGCGGTGCGGGCCCCTCGCTACCAGGCGGGTGCCGTGGCGGAAACTACAGCGGACGAATGTTCTCGGCCTGCGGGCCCTTCTGGCCCTGCGTGACGTCGAACTCGACCTTCTGGCCCTCGAGCAGCTCACGGAAGCCGTTGGCGTTGATGTTCGAGTAGTGGGCGAAGACGTCGGGGCCGCCACCGTCCTGCTCGATGAAGCCGAAGCCCTTTTCCGCGTTGAACCACTTCACAGTGCCATTAGCCATAAAGAAATCTCCTTCAAGGGGCTGTCCGAAGCACGCACAGCGCGCGCTTCGAGTCGCCGCGATGAGCACCCACCCGGGGAAGAGCCGGGAAACAAAAAGGCGCCTGCGAAACACCAGCAGGCGCACACAAAGTTCATGGGAACCACTACTGCAACTAAAACGACTCTAGCAGGCCCAGGCCCGCCGCGGGCGGATATCCCACCCCCGGTCCTGCAGGCCCCTTCCCCCGGGGTCGCCGGGTGCGGGGCGACAGGCTCGTCAACACGCATGCATGGCAGCCAGGTTGGACATGGATCCCGCCTCCTGGGCGCCGACCACGCGCTCCCCCAGGAGGGCGAGTCGCGCGGGAGCCGAGCACCCGCCCCCGCCGCGACAGACCCGCGAAAGCAACGCACCACGTCCACCGGCGCCATCCGGGGGCGCACTGGACGGCTTGCGCGAAATTCCTGTCGTAGCTCCGAAATCGAGTGCACCGAGAAAACCCGCTCCCGCGATTTTCGGCGCATACTGCAGGGAATGACGAAATCTGCAGCAGTCCGCCGCGTCCTGCCCACCAGCCCCTTCAAGCCCCCGGCCGAAGCACCGCGCAAGCACTTCGCCGTCGGCGACCGCGTCACCCACGACACCTACGGCCTCGGCCGGGCCATCGGCGTCGAAGGCGACAGCGACATCGCGGTACTCGTCGACTTCGGATCGCGGCGGGAACGCATCACCCAGCCCTACACCGCGATGTTCAAACTCTGACCCAGGACGCACGCGGTTCTCCGCCGAGTGCGCCGCGCACGGCGCGGACCCTGCGGTAGACCCCCGGCCCGTCGCGTCGGCGCACCGTCCAGAGAGTGCGCACCCCGACCGGGTCGAACGGGAACCCGACGCTCCGGCCCCGTAGCCTCACCGGCAATGGCCGGAAGGGCATGTGACGAGTCGTCACTGATGGGCGGGTGCGGGCTGGGCAGGCGATAAACTCTGCGCGTGGATGACAAACATCTGTTTGAGTCCGTCTGTGCGGTGCTCTCCCACCGGGGGTTCGAGCCGACACCGTCGCAGGCGGCCGGGCTCTTCGCCCGGCCGCGTCCGGGGGGCGGCCTGGCGCTGGGGTGGAGCCCGGGCCAGGACCTGATCGGACCGACCCTCCACGCCTGCCCGCATCCCGCTGACGCCGCCGGTCGCACCGAGTTCCGCGGCATCCGCGGCGCGCTGATGCTGGCCCTGGCGGAGGTCCTCGGCTCCGCGGGCTTCACCGTCACCACCCTCGGAGCCGACCTGCTCGTCACCGCCGGCCCGCGCGATCCGGGCGATGCCCCGGCCCTCACGGCCGCCGCCACCTGCCCTGCACCGCGGCGCAGCCGATCGGCGTGTCAGGTCGCCGTCGCGTAGCACCCGGCCGTGCAGCAGGCGCAAGGCCCGTGGCCGCCATGGCCGTTGGACAGCCCGGGGCGCCGCAGCCGCGGTGTCCTATTCTGGGGGGCATGTCGAACCCTGACGGGCTGCTCGTCGACATCGCCGCGATGGTCGAGTCCGAGCACAGCAACCAGATGTCCCTGACCGTGGTGGTCCCCGGCGCCGTGATCACCGGCAGGCTCGCGCCGGTGACCCTGTGGTTGGAGCGGGTGGCGGAGGTGCTCCAGGCCTCGGAGCACCTGAAGCCGTTCGCGGCTCTCTTCGCTCCGCCCGTCGACGGCCCGCCGGCACGGCCCACCCATCTGCATCTCCACCGGGCGAAGATCCTGCAGGGCGACTTCGGGCTGCCCCACACCGGCGGCATGTACCGCATCGCCATCGAGGATGTCGGCAGTTGGACGGTCGGGGACCTCAGCTACTCCGATTCCTGACCACCACGGCAGGCCAAGAGGCCGCCCGGCTTGGCGCCCTACGTCCCCGCACCAAGGAGTCGCTGAGCCTTGAGTGGGGTGTCGTGACGTCTGGTCCGGGTGTCGGGGTGGGACCGCTGACGGCCCCGGACGGAGAGACGAAGGGCACGGCGGGCGGGCGGAAGGCACCGGCGCCCCGGGCGGTGCCGCCCTCTCTGCGCGGACCATCCCGAGCACCTGGCCGACGGGGTCCAGCCCGGCCGTGCCCTCCAGCCGCCACGTCTTGTGCCGCGCCGCGGTGTTGCCGTCCGGAGCGTGCGGCGCGAGGCCGTCCCCCTGTCTGGCCTCTGCGGCGGGCGGCCGTACGGCTGGAAGGAGCTGTGGGCCAGGTTGCCGGTCCGGTCAGGTGTCCGCGGTGGGCTCCTGGTCGTGTTGGGCGCGGCGGAGTTGTTCGTTGAGGCGCAGGGCTTCTTCGAGTTGGTCTTCGAGGATGACGATGCGGCAGGCCGCTTCGATGGGGGTGCCCTGGTCGACGAGGTCGCGGGCGCGCATGGCGATGCGTAGTTGGTAGCGGGAGTAGCGGCGGTGGCCGCCGTCGGAGCGTAGCGGGGTGATGAGGCGGTGTTCGCCGAGGGCTCGGAGGAAGCCGGGGGTGGTGCCGGTCATCTCGGCGGCGCGGCCCATGGTGTAGGCGGGGTAGTCGTCGTCGTCGAGCTTGTCGGGTGTGTCGGGGCTGGCCGTTGTAGTCACTGCACCTCTCTGGTTCTCGAGGAGAACGCGTCGAGGGGCCCCGGGGCCGTGTCGGCCCGGGGCCCCGAAGGGGAACAACACCATCTACCGGCCTGGGCCGGTCCTGTTACTGCCGCACTGCCCCGGGGGAGGGGTGTGCGGGGATCGCGTATGCGTGACCGGAAACCACCGTCCTTGCCTTGGGGTCTGCGGTGTCCGCCCGGACGAGTGTTCACGGGCCGGGCGATCCTGATGGCGCTTGCGCCCTCCGTTCATCCTCTGTACTGAACTGTCACTTTTCGTACTGCTGGTACCGCACTCACTGAACTGCGTACTACTGGTGGCGGCCCCTGATACCTGCGGGCCGCCCGGTCCGGCAGCCAGCCCAGTCGCCGTCCTGCACCTGCCTGGCTTCGGAACTCCACCGCCGGACCGAACCGCGAACTTCTGTCCAACAACCCCGGCCAGTTCGTGTCTGGCCGGTATCGCCGACTGCTGTCTACGAGAGAAACGTTAGCCCCACCCACGAGCAATGTCTACTCCGGCGCGCACAGATTTTGCGGCGCCCGCGAGTGAGGTAGCCTTCCGCTGCGCGGCGGCGGCAACCCCCCGAGCCGCCGCCGCGCGCCCGAAGAAACGAGCGACACCCCGCATGGAGGCGGCAGTGGAACACCTGGTGCCCACAGCACCAGAGACAGCCCGCAACGGACAGGCGGATCTGATCGAAGCGATCACCGAGGCCGTGCGCGACGGCGACAACCGAACTGTCCGCCGGCTGCTGGCCCGCTTCGCCGAACTAGCCACCATCACCGACCTGTACGCCTTGCGCGACGCCCTCGACACCGCCCGCCCACCTGGTGCCCACGGGCAGAGGTGACTCCTGCCGGAACGCACTAGCGGACCTGCCCGACCAGGACGTTCAGATCGATCTTGCGCCTGGCGTCGTGGTGCGCAGCGCGCTCGCCCTGAGTGGCCGGGGCGAGGGGACGCCCGTCCAGTAGGCGAGCTCCAGCACCGTGCCGGTGCCCGCCAGTGCCCGGTACGGCTGGACGGAGCGCACCTGCCGAGGCGGATGTCGCGGCGCACCACTGTGGCGCCGGACTTGAACCGGGTACTCGGCGGGGCGGTAGCGGTCCTGCGTCGTCGGCCTGCGCGCAGAGGCCGACGACGGTGGTGCCGCCTCAAGCCGCGGCGGTGAGGTCGGCGCGGCCGAACAGAAGCGCGTAGCCGCGGGGCAGGTGGGCGAGGATGCGGTCGGTGAGCCGGTCGCCGGCCGGGTCGGCGAGGGCGGCCAGGACTGAGGAGGCGTCCCAGCGTGCGCTGGTGAGGCTGGTGTTCAGGGCGCGGGCGACGGCTTCGACGAAGGCCGGGGCGGCAACGGGCTGGGGCAGCGGGATCTGCGAGGCGAAGACGGCGCGGGCGCGTTCGGGCAGGGCTGCGGCGAGGTCGCAGCGTTCCTCGCCGGTGAGCTGGCTGCCGAGGACGGCCAGGACGGCGTGCAGGACGCGTTCGGCTTCCTCGTCACAGGTGTAGCGTCCGAGGGTGCGGACGTGCTGGAGGAGGAGGCGGTACCGGGTCATGGCGGTGGCCTTCCGGGGCGGGGCCGGCCAGGCGGGGGCGGCGGCGCGGACGGGTTCAGGGGCGGCGGCCGGGCTGGGGCCGGCCGAACAGGAGGTCGTAGCCGGGCGGCAGCTGGAGCAGGACGCGCTCGGTGAGGTCGTCGCCGGCCGCGTCGGCCACGGTGGACAGGACGGCGCCGATGTCCCACAGGGCGGTGGTCTCGGTGGCGCCCTCGATCCAGGCCGCGGTCGCGCGCACGAACCGCTCGGGGCTGAGTGGCTCGGCGGCCTGCAGCGGGTTGAGCAGGATCAGGGCGAGGGTCTCGGGCAGGCGGGCGGCCAGTTCGGCGCGCACGTCGCCGACCAGGTGGGCGCCGAGCAGGGCCAGGACGACCCGCGCCGCCCGCTCGGCCTCCTGGGGTGTGTCGTATTCGCCGCGCTCCCGGACCTCCTCCAGGAACGCCTCCCATCGAAGAGTCACCGCGGTTCTCCCTCCATCCCGAGGAGCCGGTGCGAACGGTGCCCGGTCAGGGCTCGACGGTCAGGCGCCGGTGCAGGCCGGTGAGTTTGAGCAGCCGGACCACGCACTCCCCCGCCCCGCGCAGGACCAGACGGGCGCCGAAGCGGTCGGCCTGGTTGAGGGCCTGGACGAGGGCGCTCAGGCCCGCACAGTCCATGAACGTCACCTCCGACAGGTCGAGCACCACCTCCCGGTGCGACTCGAGCGCGGCGTGCAGAGCACGGCGCAGTGAGGGGGCGGTGTCGAGGTCGATCTCGCCGCCAGCCCTCACCACGAAGGGCACCTGGACCTGATCGCGCATGGTGGTCTCTCGCTGTCGGCCCGTGGTGTGCCGGGGACCGCGGGGCCGGGCGGGTCGTCCGGCTGGGGTGGCCGTCCCGCAGGGCCCGGGGGTTGGCGGTGCGGGACGGCGGTCCGTGGGGCCGGTCAGGCCTGGATCTGCTTGCGGTCGCCGCTGTGGCTGATGGCGATCTTGCGGGGCTTGGCCTTTTCGGCGACCGGGATCTTCAGGGTCAGTACGCCGGCGTCGTAGTCGGCGCTGATCCCGGCGGGGTCGAGGGTGTCGGAGAGCATGACCTGGCGGGAGAACACGCCGAGCGGGCGCTCGGACAGCTCCCACTTCACATTGTCGCCCTCGTGGCGGGGGCGGCGTTCGGCCTTGACGGTCAGCATGTTCCGTTCGACGTCGATGTCGATCGCCTGCGGGTCCACCCCGGGCAGGTCGAAGCAGATCACGTACTCGTCGCCGACACGGCAGGCGTCCAGCGGCATCGGGGCCGGCCGGGACCAGGTGCCGTTCGTGCCCAGGAACTGCTGGGTCAACCGGTCCAGTTCGCGGAACGGGTCAGTGCGCATCAGCATCGCGAAACACCTCCACTGATCGATGGGGAGCCAGTGCGCTTCACCTGAAACCGTTCTAGCATGTCATCTATCCGATGACAAACCCCTGAGTCACCAAAGAAGTGACATCAATGGGCAGACGGCCCGACCCGCCGGCCACCGGAGGCAGCCCGCCCACAGGACCGGCGTCCTTCCTCGCCGCCGCCGCGCTCGCCGCCATCGACGATGCCGTCCGCACCGCCCAGAACACCAGCCCGGCCGCCCGGCCCGGTGCCGGTACACCGGACGAGGGACCGGAGCCCGCGCTGGCCGCGCTGGTGCTGCTGCGCGAGCTGCGCACCGAGCTTGCGGGCTGGGAAGCGGGCCTGGTCGATGCCGCCCGCGCCGGCGGCGCCACCTGGGCCGAACTCGCCCAACCCATGGGCGTCGCCAGCCGCCAAGCCGCCGAGAACCGCTACCTGCGCCTGCGCCCCCACCGACAGCACCTCCACCGAGGCGGAGACCAGCGCGGAGCGGGTCAAAGCCGTGCGCGACAAGCGGGCCGCCGAGCGCGCCGTCACCGCCTGGGCCCGCGACCACGCCGCCGACCTGCGCGTGCTGGCCGCCCAGGTCACCGCCGCGCCCGGTCTCACCCCGGGCCCGTCCCGCGCTGACCGCGCTCACCACCGCCCTCGGCGCCAACGACGCACCTGACGCCACCGCCGAGGAGCGCCGGCAGCACATCGAAGACCGGCTCGCCGCCATCGAACGCCGCATCCGCGAGCACAGCAGCGACGCCATCGCCACCATCGACGCCTGCCTGGCCAGAGTCGACGCCCTCCGCCACGACATGGCCCCGCAGGCCTTCCCCGCGCCCGCAGGCCCTCCGGCCATCCCGCCGCAACCGGCGCGAGCCCGCCTGAGAGTCTGCCCGCAACGGCCAGGACGGCCGCTGATCCCGTTCCGCGCGCATGAAAGGGCGAATATCGGTAAAACGGGTGGCAAAGGGGCGGTGCGGCTGCGCCGCCTGGCGGACGACTGGAGGAACCGATGAGCGACCTGCCGAACACGGCGCAGGAACTGGCCGGCAAGGCGAAGGAGAAGGCCGGTGACCTGACCGGTGACGAGGAACTCAAGGGCGAGGGCCAGGCCGACCAGGTCGGGTCGAAGCTCAGGCAGGCCGCGGACGACGTCAGGGACGCCGTACAAGGCGCCGCGGACCGGGTGAAAGGCGCCCTGAAGCGCAACGACTGATCAAGGGAGGCAGCGGCATGGCCCTGTTCCTGTTCATCCTGCTCATCGCCGTGGTGTTCGGCTTTCTCGGCGCTCTCGTGAAGGGCCTGCTGTGGCTGCTCGTCATCGGTGCCGTGCTGTTCGTCGCAGCCCTGGTGCTCGGCGGCGTGCGCCTGGGCCGCGGGCGAGGCGCACGCAGATAGGCGGGCCCCCGGGGCGCACCGTCCGCACCGGGCGAGGATCGTGCGCGAAGCGTCGGCGAAAGGGGACGGTGAGGCGTAGCCCGGCTCGTCGAGTTCAGCTGGCCGTGGCCCACTGGGTGGTTCGCGCGTGCAGAGGGGAGACGACGGCGGCGTAGCCGTTTCCGGGCAAGTCGGTGACCCAGTCGAAGGTGTCGAGGGTGACGCCGTGCTGGGCGGCAGCGTGGAGCATGTCGGCCAGCAGGGCGGTCGCGGCGGCGCGGTCCTGCTCGGTGCCCTCGTCGAGGCGGCGCTCGGCGACGGCATTGACGCGGTCGGCCAGGGTGCGGTTCTTGCGGTCGGTGTACTGGTACACGCTTCTGTCTCCTTGGTCGGTCGGGTGGCCGGCTTCCGTGTCTGGCGGCCGAAGCGGGTGATGGCGGCGGTGCAACAGGGGCGTGGATGCCGAGGCGGGCGCTGCACGCGCGTCCCGCCGGGGCCGGGCTCGGCTCTGGCGGGACGCCCGGTTCGATGCGACTCGTCTGCAGCACCTCAGACCCTTCCCTGCGGCGTGCGCCGGGCGGGGACGGCCGAACACGATGCGGGGTGCGGCCGGCCGGGCTGGTCGGGCGTCCGGCGGGCCGCACCCCGGCGGGGGTTACAGGGTGTGGGTGAGGTGGTCGGTCAGGAGGCGGGTGAAGCGGGCCGGGTCGGGCAGGTCGCCGCCTTCGGCGAGCAGGGCGCTGCCGTGGACGAGTTCGGCGATGTCGGCCAAGGCCGGGTCGTCGGGCTTTGCCTGGTGGGCCTGGTGGAGGGCGCTGATGAGCGGGTGGGTGGGGTTGAGTTCGAGGATGCGCTTGACCGAGGGGAGGTCCTGGCCCATGGCCCGGTACATCTTCTCCAGGGTGGGGGTCAGGTCGTGGGCGTCACCGACCAGGCACGCCGCCGAGGTGGTCAGGCGGGTGGAGAGGCGGACCTGCTTGACGTGCTCGGCCAGGGTGGTCTCAAGCCAGGCCAGGAGGTCGGCGAAGTCCTGTTCGCGCCGGGCCTTCTCCGCCTTCGCCTCGTCGCTGACGTCGCCGTCGGCGTCGTGGTCGAGGTCGACCTGGCCCTTGGCGATGGACTGGAAGCGGTGGCCGTCGAAGGTGGGGATCTGGTCGGTCCAGACCTCGTCGACGGGGTCGGTGAGGATCAGGACCTCGTAGCCCTTGGCGGTGAAGGCCTCCATGTGCGGGGAGTTCTCCACCATCTGGCGGTTCTCGCCGGTCAGGTAGTAGATGGTGTCCTGGCCGTCCTTCATCCGCTCCACGTACTCGCGCAGCGTGGTCGGCTTCTCCGCATCGTTGGTCGAGGCGGCGCTGACCAGTTCCAACAGCGCCTCGGTGTTGTCGCGGTCCTCGATCAGGCCCTCCTTGAGGACCCGGCCGAACTGCTCCCACAGCTTGAGGTAGGCCTCGGTGTTGGTGGCCTGCGTGCTCTTGAGTGCGCCGAGGACCTTCTTGACGAGGCGCCGGCGTACCGCGGTGATCTGGCGGTCGTGCTGCAGGATCTCGCGGGAGACGTTCAACGACAGGTCGTGGGCGTCCACGACACCCTTGACGAACCGCAGGTAGTTCGGCATCAGCGCGTCGCAGTCGTCCATGATGAACACACGCTTGACGTACAGCTGCACGCCCCGCTTGGTGTCGCGGGAGAACAGGTCGAACGGGGCGTGGGCGGGGATGAACAGCAGCGCCTCGTACTCGAAGGTACCCTCGGCGCGCATGTGGATCGTCTCGGCCGGGTCCTGCCAGTCGTGGCTGATCTGCCGGTAGAACTCGTTGTACTCGGCCTCGGTCACCTCGCTGCGCGGGCGGGCCCACAGCGCCTTCATCGAGTTCAGCGTCTCCGGAGCGCCTGCGGCCCCGTCCACGGCCTCGTCCACGGCACCGGATTCGGCGTCCGCGCTGACGGGTTCGGCGGCCATGCGGATGGGCCAGCGGATGAAGTCCGAGTACTGCTTGACGATCTGCCGGATCTTCCACCCGGCGAGGTAGTCGCCGAGCCCGTCCTCGCCGTCCGCCGGCTTGAGGTGCAGCGTGACCGACGTGCCCATCGGCAGATCGCCGGCCTCCGCGATCGTGTAGGTCCCCTCACCGTCGGACTCCCACACGGTGCCCTGCTCGGTGCCGGCGCGGCGGGTGCGCAGGGCGACCTTGTCGGCGACCATGAACGCCGAGTAGAAGCCGACCCCGAACTGACCGATCAGGCTCTGCGCCGCGTCCGCGTCCTTGGCCTCCTTGATCTTGGCCAGCAGGCTGGCGGTGCCGGACTTGGCGATGGTGCCGATCAGGTCGACGACGTCCTCGCGGGTCATGCCGATGCCGTTGTCCCGCACCGTCAGGGTGCGGGCCTGCCGGTCGACTTCCAGGGTGATGTGCAGGTCGGAGGTGTCGGCCGCGAGGTCGGTGTCGGTGAGGGATTCCAGGCGGAGCTTGTCGAGGGCGTCGGAGGCGTTGGAGATCAGCTCGCGCAGGAAGATGTCCTTGTTCGAGTAGATCGAGTGGATCACCAGCTGTAGCAGCTGGCGGGTCTCCGCCTGGAACTCCAGCGTCTGGGTCGGGCTGGCCACGGGAGGCGTCTCCTTCGAGTGGTGGAAAGGGTTCGTATCCGGTCAAGCTGCCGGGGCCGGCCGGTGTGCTGCGTGGCCGGCCCCGGGGGTGTTCAGATGTGGCTGAGGGGCTGGTAGGGCTGCTCGGGGCGGGTGTGGCCGGGGCGGGCGGTGCCGTAGCAGGACAGGAAGAGCTTCCAGCCGTCGCGGCACTCCAGCGTCGCACCGTAGCGGACGGCGGGCGGGTCCGGGAGCGTGCTGTACCGGTCGACGCGCACGATCCCGCCGGCCGGGTCGTCGGCCGCGATGGCGGCGGCGACCAGGGCCTGCTCGACGAGGGCCACCGGAACCGACGAGCCCATCAGGTCCGGCGCCTCCACGCTCTCGGCGCCGTCAGCCTCTCCGGTGGTGATGGTGGGGGCGGGACCGCTGGTGCCGGTGATGGTCCACCACACCTGTCCGCCGCCCTCCAGGGCCACGGTCAGTCCGTAGGGGCTGTCGTCGTCATGCTTGCCGGCACCGGCAATGCCCGGTATGCCCAGGGCACGCTCGATGAGCAGCTGCTGCAGGTCGGCTGGAGTCATGGGAGTCGGCTGGGGTCGGGGACGGCGCGGCCGTCACGGTCCGGAAGATACGGGCGGTCTGCACGCCGAGAACCGTCAGGCGTCAACTCGCGCCCCGCGTGCCGGGGCAGGCGCCTCGTGCAGGCTTACGGCGGTAAACCGGTCCACAGCGTGCGGGTCGCGGACCGGCAGGGGCGTGACTCGGGTTGGTCACGGGCCGGCTGGGGGTGTGCGGCGCTGCCGGTCGCTGTCGGCGCGCAGCTGGTCGGCCCGGGCGGTGAGCTGATCGAGGCGGTCGGCGATCTTCGGGTGGTCCGCCTCCAGGAAAGACCGGGTCTCGGCGAGCGGGGCGAGCAGACGGGCGGGGTCGTTGTTGCCGAGCGCGTCCAGCAGGCGTTCTATGGCGGGGGCCGCTTGCGTGCTGAGGCCGTCCAGGGCGCCGATCTGTCCGGCCAGGCGGCGCAGGTCGGCGGCGTTGTCGCGGGCCCAGGTGGTCACCGCGCGGTCGGCGGCGCGCTGGTCGCGCGTGGCCTGGACGCGCTGCTCGCCGGTGCTGCCCGCCCCGGTGCCTGCGTCCGCGTTGGGACGCAGACGCAGATAGCGGCGCTCGGCGGCCTGGCGGCTCTGGACTCCCAGCGGTTCTGCGAGGTCGGCCCAGGTGGCGCCCGCATCGCGTGCGGTCTCGATCAGGCCGGTCTCCCAGCCGGCGAGTTCCTCGCGCAGGTGGCGCAGCAGCAGGAGTACGGAAAGGGCCTGTTGCGGATCGGCCTGGCCTGCATCGTCCTGGGGTGCGTGGCGGGCGGTGCGGGCGGCGGCGTCCATCATGCCCAGCGCGGCGGCGGCGGCCAGGACCGAGGCCGGCCCCACCCCGGCTGCGCCGGTGTCCTGCGTCTCCATGCCGTCACTCTTTCGCTGACTGGGTGATTGTCATCGTCTGGATGACATGCTACAACGGGTCGTGTCGCGCCGCACCGGTGCGAACCACCCGAAGCCCTTCTGGACCGGAGGTGTCCAACGATGTCCGTGCGCACTGCGGTGACCCACCAGGCGCCCCCCAGGCCCTGGTCCCAGCCGGCCCCGATCCCGATGGACGCCTGGCGCGAGGACGACCGCTTCGTGATCGCGCTCGACCTGCCCGGCATCCCGCTGGAGGGGATCGAGGTCCAAGCACTGGGCCGGATGGTCACCGTGAAGGCCGAACGCCGGTCCACCCCGCGCGGCGAGGGCGTGCGCACCCAGCACGCCGAACGGGCCCACGGGGTCTTCGAGCGCCGCATCCAGCTGGCCGACAGCCTCGACCCGGGCCGCATCGCGGCCCACCTGCAGGACGGCGTCCTGACCATCACCGTCCCCATCGCCTCGGCCTCCCGGCGCCGCAAGATCACCGTCCAGACCGGCGCGGCCGACCAGTCGCCCGGCACGATCGGCCAGGCCGTTCCCGCGGCGGGGTGAGCCCGGCGAGGCCGGCACCCCACCACCAAGGGTTCCGCACCGGCCGCAGGCCATGGCGTCGGCAGGGCCCGATCCGGCCGCCAACCCACGGACTGCCGGGCGATCGGCGCACCGACCGCCACCCGCAACCGCGCCGCTGGGCCCACCGCCCGTTCGCGCGGGGCACCTGGTGCCGATGACCCGACCTCTGAAGGTCACCTGTTCACCAGTACGCCTGATCATCCGTCCTCTCAGCCGTTCAGCGACATGCGCCAGCACTCTCTGAGAAGGTGACATGCCCAGACGGATGTGTCTCGAAGTTGCCCGTTGATTCGACGAGGAGATGCTCGACGATGTTGATGCGCACCGACCCCTTCCGCGAGCTGGACCGGATCACCCAGCAGGTGGTCGGAACAACCGGCACGTGGTCGCGCCCGTCCGCGATGCCGATGGACGCCTGGCGCGACGGCGACACGTTCTACGTCCAGTTCGACCTGCCGGGCATCAGCCCGGACGCGATCGACCTGGACGTCGAGCAGAACGTGCTGACCGTCAAGGCCGAGCGCCGACCCACGGAACGCGGCGACAACGCCGAGATCCAGCTCTCCGAACGCCCGCTCGGGGTCTTCTCCCGGCAGCTGTTCCTCGGCGATGCCCTCGACACCGACCGCATCACCGCCGCCTACGAGGCCGGCGTGCTCACCCTCACCATCCCGGTCGCCGAGACTGCCAAGCCCCGCAAGATCCAGATCAGCGGCGGCAACGACCGCAAGGAACTCCGGGCCTAACCCCCTCCGGGCCCGGTGCCCCAGAGGAAACGGTGCCGCACGGGCGGAACAGTCCCCGGCCGCCCGCGTGGCACCCGACCGAGAACCTGCGCCAGCTGCGCAGGCCCCGAACTCCAGGCCCGACCTTGGCCCTCGGGCCTGGACCCGAGGAAAGGGGCGGGTGCCGCGCGGAACAACGGGCTTCCCCCCGATGCCGCCGCGCGGCACCCCGGTCGGCCGTGAGCTGTACGCCATGGCCGCGCAGACCGTCCGAGCCGCGGACAGGGCGTTCTCCCGGGCACCGCCTTCCACTTACTCGCCGACCCGCTGGCCGGGCCGACCGACCGCCCACCGACAGGCCGGACGAAGCCAACTACCGGCCCAGCCTCGGGCGGCGGACACCTGGGTCCCGCTCGTATCCCTTGACCGCGCCCGCCTGCCATGCTGCCCGGCCGCGCAGACCCCACCAAGGCAGCCGCCTGGCAGCACCGCCGCCCACGGGCCGGGCGGAGGCTCGTCCCCTGCTCAGCGCAGCACGTCCGACCGATCCGCGGTGACACGGTAGCGGCTGGAACCGCCCTGGAAGGCGCAGCCTCCCGCCCACGTCCTGAAGCGCCTCGAGGACGGTGCTTCCCCCTACGGCGCCGTCACCGAACTGGTGCGCCACGCCATGAAGGTAGCGGACGGCATCCTGCCCGACCCGGCCGTCTTCGGCGTACAGCTCGACGAGGCCGAGGCGATGATCGCCGACTACGCCGATGCCGACTCCGAGGAAGCGGACGCCGCACCCACCGGCATCCGCCTCACCCCGCTGGACCCTCGGCGGCCGGCCCGCGACCTCCTCGAAGACCTCCGCTCCGGCATCCACGACTGCTGGCCCGTCCACGACGAGTACGCCGAACTCGACGACGAGGACGAGGAGCCGGAGTTCGAAGACGACTCGGAGGACGAGGCGGCCGGGCGGCACCAGCACCACAGCCGCGCACGGTTCGGCGCACTCGTCCGCGCCGTCGGCCGTACGGAAGCGGGACCGGCTCGTGTGGCACCCTCCGGCCCCCGATCCACCCGCAGAACGTGCAGCGCCCGCGCCCACCCCTGTCCGGTCCAGCCCCGTACGTCGATCACCGCCCGGTCGGCCACGGGCCGTTGACCGCTTGAGGCAGGCCGTGGCAGTGCCCGCAATCCGCTTCCTCCCAGGACGGATGCAGACGCTACCCACTCAGTGGACCGCTCCAGGCCTTGCAGCACCATGTCGGCCACGCAGAGTCACGGGATCACCATCGAATCCGTTCCGAGCCATGGCGTGCGGCACTCGAAAACTCCAGTCGCCGCTCCAGGCCCCTGCGGCCGCAGCGTGTCCGGCCGTAGATGAAAAGAGGCTTCAGGCCATCGTCTTCCGGACCGTCGCCCTCAGTCCTCGCCGCTCCGGATTCGGCTTTCCGCACCTCCGATAATCACCACCGAATGGGCACTACCGTCTCCTTGTGCACTTTCCAAGGGGACCGGCGCAGCTCACAGGCCTGAGTGGTCGCCCGGTTCGCCTTCCCCGCGCCATGATCCGCCCCCTGACGCGCCACACTGCTCCACCGTGAAGCTGGGTCAGCCTGATCACACAAGGAGTCGATTCCCGTGAACCTGACCAATCCTCAGCGCGGACGGATCTACCGGCGCTGCGGCTGCCGTGACACCAGTGGCCGCCAGTACGGCACCCGCTGCCCTCGACTGAACACCCATCTTGAACATGGCAGTTGGGCCTACGCCGTGGACTTGCCCTCCACTTCCGGCAAGCGCGAGACCCGGCGCCGTGGCGGTTTCCCCGACCAGAGCGCGGCCCTCACCGCTCTGCAGAACTTCCTGCTGGCCGAGCGCACCGGCATCGGGGTGGACGAGGCCATGACCGTCGCCGACTACCTGACCGAGTGGCTGCTCTCCAAGCAGGAGATCCTCAAAGCCACCACCTACGCCGGCTATCACCGCCACGTCCACCACGACCTCCTACCGGCTTTCGGACCGCTTCCCCTCACCGACCTGCACGACCGCCACGTCACCACCTGGTCCCGCCGACAGTTGGCCGCCGGCCGCGGACGCCCCACAGTTCACCGCTGCTGTGCCATCCTCTCCAGCGCCATGAACGCCGCCGTCGGCGCCGACATGCTGGCCCGCAACCCCGCTCGCAACGCGGCCTTGAAACGACCCGCCGCACCCGAGCGCCTCTGCTGGACACCCCAGCAGGCCTCCGCCTTCCTGCACCACAACGCCGAGACCTACAACGACGTCTACGCCGACATCTTCGAGGTCATCCTCGGTACCGGCATGCGTCGCGGCGAGGCCCTGGGCCTGCACTGGCCCGACATCCACTTCCAGCAACGCGTCCTGTTCGTGCGCTGGACCCTGGCCTCGGTGGACAACGCCCGCCTGCACCTGCAAGTGCCCAAGACCCGGGCCAGCCGTAACTGGGTCAGCCTCTCGCCCCGCGTCACCGCCGCACTACGCCGCCAAGCCGCCCGCCGGCGCAGCACCCACCCCGACGAACCCCGCCCGCAGGGCATGGTCTTCACCCGCCCCGACGGCAGACCCATCAACCCCGAGCGACTCCTGCACACCCTGCACCGGCGCTCCGCCGAGATCGGCCTGCCCAAGATCGGCCTTCACGACCTGCGGCACACCGCCGCCACCATCATGATCAGCTCCCAGGTGCCGCTCGCCGTCGTCTCCAAGACCCTGCGGCACTCCACCCTGGCCACCACCGTCAACATCTACGGCCACCTGCTCCCCCAAGCCGCCCGCGAAGCCGTCACCGCCCTCGCCGACGCACTCGACCGAGCAGACCTTCCCCGCGAGAGAAACTGACATATGGCCAGCCCGCGCGATCACCCGCACTCACGTCGGCCACAAACTGCCAGGTCAGAGTGCCGGGCGCGACCACCATGCGACCACGCGCACCCCGGAGACGAGAGAGGGCGGCTACTTGGATTCCCAAGTAGCCGCCCTCACAACCGACTTCACAGTCGGGACGACAGGATTTGAACCTGCAACCCCTTGACCCCCAGCCGGCGATGTTGACCTCGGCCTGCCGTGCGCTGAACGGAACGCGTTGTCCGTGCAGAAGGCCAAGCCTTGCGCGAGCTGATCTGCGACGTGTGGTCCCCAGGCCGTCCCCTCACGCCATGTACCCACGTATGAGTAGCGTCGGAGACTGGCGCGGTGGCTGATGCTCCGTTTCTAGTCCCCGACCCTGCTAATCCCCGTTCGTGGACCACTCGTTGGCGAAGTGCTCCATCTGCTTAAGGACCAGCTCGATGGCCTCCGGGGCTTCGCCCGGCGGATAGTTGCGGCGGGCCAGGAGGCGCTTGATGGCGCTGCGGAGTCGAGCACGGACCGGCTCGCGGGCGATCCAGTCCGGCTTGAGCTTGCTACGGACCTCCACGACCAGTTCGCGGGCGATGTCGGCCAGAACCTCGTCGCCCATGACCGAGCGGGCCGCGCCGTGGTCGGCAACCGCGTCATAGAAGGCTAGTTCTCGCCAGTCCAGCGGCGGTTCGAACTTCTCGCCGCGACGGGCGTCCTCCATGACCTCCTTGGCCATCTCCACGAGCTTGGCGATGAGCTCCGCACTCGTGCACTGCTGCCGCATGTACCGGACCATGAGGTCCTGCAGCCGCTCGGAGAACGTCGTCCGGCGGACAATATTGTGCCGCGTCACCTCGCGCATCTTCCGCTCGATGAGCCGCCGCAGAGCCTCCGCCGCCAGGTGCGGGGTCTCGCTGCCCTGCAGCTTCGCGACGAGTGCGTCGTTGAGATGCGTCAGGTCGGCGGTCTCAAGACCGGCCTCGGCAAGCAAGTCGGTCACGCCGCCGGTCTCGACGACCGAGGACGTCAGCTGCGCGAGGTACAGCTCGACGTCGCGGGCAACAGGAAGGCCGCGGGCCTCGCGATTCATCGCGTCGATCTTCGCCATGTAGGCGCGGACCTCGACGAAGAACTGAATGTCCCGGCGCCAGGCCGGATGGTCCGGGAAGCGTTCGCCGATGTCGGTGGAGCTACCGCAGAGCGCGTAGAAGCGCTCCAGGCGGTGGGCGTGCTCGCGGTAGCGCCGGCCGAGCGTCTGGCGGGGGTCGTCGAGGGTCTCCGGGTTGTTGCCTGCGGTGGCCGGGTCGAGGAGGTAGTTCGCGGCCCGGATTGCGGCGTCAATGAACGCCGTCTTGGAGGGCATGTCCAGCCGGGCCCGCCAGTCGAACCCGCGCAGGAGGTCGTTGAGGATGTCGTACTCGTTGCGCACCTCGTCCAGCGCCCGGTCGAGGTCCTGGCCGAGCGTGCGGTCTTGCTGGTCGGCGTCCGTGTACTCGGCAATGGCCCGCTGGAGGTTCTCGGTGAGCGGCGCGTACCCGACGAGGAGCCCGTCTTCCTTGCCTCGGAAGCGGCGGTTGACGCGGGCCAGGGCCTGCATCAGGCCGGCGCCCTTGAGCGGCCGGTCCAGGTACATCGTATGGACGGGCGGCGCGTCGAAGCCGGTCAGCAGCATGTTGTTGACAATGAGCAGCTGCAGCTCGTCCTCCGGGTCCTTGGCCCGGTTGATGACGGCCTTGCGGCGGCTGTCGCTCAGGGCGTGGTCGAGGAGCCGCTTGGAGTCCTTGCGTGTGTTCGACGAGAACACGATCTTCATCGCGCCCTTGTCGAACTCGTCGTCATGCCACTCGGACCGCAGATCGCGCAGGGCGTCGTACACGCTGACGCAGATCTCGCGGGTCGCGCACACGATCATCGCCTTGCCGGTCGCGCCGCCTGTCTCGGAGACGCCGACGAACGGCTGCATCGCCGTACGGCGCGTCTCCCAGTGCTGTACGAGGTCGGCGGCGAGGTCCCGGATGCGGGCGGGTGCGCCGTACATGGCGTTCATCGTGGCGACGGCCTGCTCGACGCGACGGCGCTCGACGTCGTCGAGACCCTCGGTGATCCGGTCGGCCTCCTCGTCGATGGTCGTCGGGTCGACGTCCCGGTCCATGACGAGCTGGATGACCCGGCTCTCGTGAAAGACCTTGACCGTCGCCCCGTCGTCGGCGGCGCGCTTGAGGTCGTAAACGTCGATGTAGTCGCCGAACACCTCTCGGGTGTTGCGGTCGGCCTCGGAGATCGGCGTACCGGTGAAGGCGAGGAGGGTGGCGTGCGGGAGCGCATCACGAAGGTGGCGGGCGTAGCCGTCGAGGTTGTCGTAGTGACTGCGGTGCGCCTCGTCGACAACGACGATGATGTTTCGGCGGTCGGAGAGGAGCGGGTGGTCCGCACCGGACTCCTTCTCCTCCTTGGTCCGCCCGAACTTCTGCAGCGTCGTGAAGAGGATACCGCCCACACGCTTGGCCGCGAGCTCCTGGCGCAACTCGGCCCGGGTGAGGACCTGCTTCGGCGCCTCCGGGAGGATCTCGCTCTCCTGGAACGTCGAGTAGAGCTGCTCGTCGAGGTCCGTACGGTCCGTGATGACCACGACCGTCGGGTTCAGCAGCGCCGGGTCCTTCATCACCATGGTGGTGGTGAGGACCATCTCCTCGGACTTGCCCGAACCCTGCGTGTGCCAGACGACGCCGGCCTTCCCGTCGCTCGCGGCGGCCACGCGTACGGCCTCGGCGGCGCGAGTCACGGCGTGGTACTGGTGCGGCTTCGCGATGCGCTTCATCCGCTTCGACGGCACGAAGTTGACGAACGACTTGGTGAGGGCGAGGAACCTGTCCTGGGTGAACAGGCCGTGCAGGGCCAGGTTCTGACCCGAGTCCCATATGCCCTCGGCGGCGAACGGGTCGACGCGCTCGCCGAGTCCGTCCGTGTTCCACGGTGCGAAGTGCTCGTAGGGCGTGAACGGCGTGCCGTACTTGGCAGTGATACCGTCCGAGACGAGGACGACCGCATTGTACCGGAACGCGGTCGGGAACTCGTCGACGTAGCGGCTGACCTGGGTGTGCGCGTCCTGGAGGGTCGCGTCCTCGTCACCGGCGCGCTTCAGTTCCAGGACGGCGAGCGGCAGCCCGTTGACGTACAGCACGACGTCGAAGCGGCGCCGCTTCTCCCCGTCGATGACGGTGACCTGGTTGAGGACGCGGTACACGTTCCCGCTCGGGTCTTCGAGGTCGACGAGCCGGATGGTCGGGTTGTGCTCGGCTCCGAACGCGTCGATGTACGTGACGGACCGGATGCCTGCGGTCAGGTAACCGTGCGCGGTGCGGTTCTCCTCGTACGTGTCCTGCGAGGCGGGCGTTGCGGCAGCGCCGACGGCGTCCCCGACGGCGTCCGGGGGAAGGTCCGGGTTGAGCCGCTCGACGGCTTCCCGGAGGTCCGGGTAAAGGATCAGGTCGTCCCAGGACTTCCGGTGCCCGGAGCCGGGCGCGAACTCGTTGCCGGGGGCTGGCGCCCAGGCGAGCTCGGCGAGTTCATCGAGAGCGAGGTGCTCCCAGTCGGACTCGCGGGGGCGGTGGTTCTGCCTGTCGTCGGGGGCGTCGGTCATACGTGGTCCTCGACAATCTTCTCGGCGTCACGAACACGGAGACGGCCGGACATGAGCTGCGGAAGGAGGGTGTCGCGGAGCGCGGCGAGAGCCTGCGCCTCTACCAGAGCCTGATCCCCTCGTCCCTCCAGCGCGTCAAGGGCGGGCCGAAGTCGTCGCTGGCGCGTTCCGCTGGGCAGAGTGATCTCCAGACCTCCGAGCTGAGTGCGCGGTAGCTCCGTCTGTCCGGTGCTCCCCTCACCCATCGCCTCGATTTCGGGCTGAGCGCGGAGCATGGCAAAGCCGGCGCTCACCGGGTCAACCGCCTTCTCGTCGAAGCGCACGATCGTAACGTGCGAGTCGACGGTCGCACGGCTGTCGGATGTCCATCGCGCGACTCGTCCGAGGGTCCCGACGCCGGTGGAATTGACCAGAATGTCGTCACGCTGGAGCAGCTTGGGGGTCTTCACGGTCTCGCGCACAGTGAGGCGTGCGGGGGCGAGACTCACACGACCGTCACGGATGCACTTCTGGTTGAGGACGACGAGGTCATTCGGATCCTCCGAGTACTTAGGGGCGATCCCTCGGGTAAGCAGGCTGGATACCGAGTCGACGTCGACGTCGACAGGGTCGTCCTCCAGGAGAGACTGAGCAAAGAGGGCGAGTCCGAGTTGTCTGACCGTGGCCGCGATGCGCTCATTGACGGCAATCCTGTCGTCCAGCAGTTCAAGCGTGCGAGCGATCGAGGCTTGCACATCTAGCGATGCAGGAACGTCAATCTCGACGGATTCCAGCCGATCCGTCTGCAATCGACCGGTTCCGTGCCCCGCCTCATCAACCAAGGAGAGAATCTCCGGAGTCTTCGCCTTGATGGCATACCCAAGAAAAGAGGGGCGGATTCCCGGACGGGCAATTAGCGCTTTGCAATCCTGTCCAAAAGCAACCTGCCGCTGCGCAATTCCAATGCGAAATTCGCTCTTGAGGCTCATCCCGCGCACCACCATCAGGATAGTTTCGGATGCCACGATTCGGGTCCCGTTCAGGGCCCCCTCCTGCGTAACCATGCGATCCGAGCGCGAGATCCTGTAATCCTTCAGGCTCGCCGCAGAAATCCAGGGAATATCGCCGCCCCAGTATTCGGGCCGCGAAGTGCTCGGCGTTCCACCGGACAGCCAGGTTCCGCTTTCGCCTAGGGTGATCTTCTCCCACTCAGACACTGACCCTCCCCAGCTGCTCCCGAACCGACTTCTCCAGCTCCGCCGACTGCTCGAACAGTCCGAACAGCTCCTCAGTCAGAGCGGCGATTCGTTTGCTTACCGCCTCTGCATCCTCTTGGTCCGCCTCGACAGCCCCTACGTACCGCCCCGGCGTCAGTACGTACTCGTGCCCACGCACCGTTTCCAGCCCCGCCGAGAAGCAAAAGCCCGGCACGTCCTCGTACGTCAGTCCCTCAGCCTTCGCTGATTCCGTCCCGCGCCACGCGTGGTAGACACCCGCGATCCTCGCAAGATCCGCCTCCGTGAGGACGCGCTCCGTACGGTCGACCATCTCGCCCATCTCGCGGGCGTCGATGAACAGGATCTCCCCGCGCCGTTCCGCCAAGCCCTTCGCTCCCTGCGGCGACTTGTCCTTCGCCAGGAACCACAGGCAGGCCGGAATCTGCGTCGTACGAAACAACTGCGACGGCAGCGCCACCATGCACGCCACCAGGTCCGCCTCGACCATCGACTCGCGGATCTCGCCCTCGCCGCTCGACTGGGAGCTCATCGAGCCGTTCGCCAGCACGATGCCAGCCGTCCCCCGCTCTCCCAGCTTCGAGACCATGTGCTGGAGCCATGCGTAGTTGGCGTTGTTCCTCGGCGGGACGCCGTACTTCCAGCGAGCGTCGCTCTCGTCCCGTGCCCAGTCCTTGATGTTGAACGGCGGGTTGGCCATCACGAAGTCGGCCTTGAGGTCCGGGTGCCTGTCGTCGGCGAAGGTGTCGCCCCAACGAGCCGCCAGGTTGCCGTCGATGCCGTGGATGGCGAGGTTCATCTTCGCCAGGCGCCAGGTGCGCTCGTTGAGCTCCTGACCGTAGACCGCGATGTCGGCCTTGTGGCCACGCCCCCGGTGCGCCTCGATGAACTTGCTGGCCTGGACGAACATGCCGCCCGAGCCACAAGCCGGGTCGTACACGCGCCCGTTGTACGGCTCCAGGATCTCCACGATCAGCCGGACCACCGACTGCGGGGTGTAGAACTCGCCACCCCGCTTGCCCTCCGCACGCGCGAAGTTGCCGAGGAAGTACTCGTACACCTCGCCGAGCACGTCCTGCGCCGGCTTGTCCTCGGTGCCGCCGAAGCGTGCATTGCTAATGAGGTCAACGAGCTCGGCCAGGCGCTTCTGGTCGACGTTGTCTCGATTGAAGATCTTCGGGAGGACGCCGGTCAGCGCAGCGTTCTCCCGCATGACCGCGTCCATCGCCTCGTCGAGCAGCTTGCCCACGCCCTGACTCTTCGCGTTGGCGGCAATCCAGGTCCAGCGGGCGGATTCGGGAACCCAGAAGACGTGGGCGCCGGTGTACTCGTCGCGGTCCTCCAGGAAGCCGTCGATCTGGTTCTCGGAGATGCCGTCCTCGGCGAGCTCCTTGGCCAGCTCGTTGCGGCGCTCCTCGAAGGCGTCGGAGACGTACTTCAGGAAGATCAGGCCGAGGACGAACTCCTTGTACTGCGCGGCGTCGATGGAGCCGCGCAGCTTGTCGGCGGCCTTCCACAGGATCGCCTGGATCTCCTTGGACGTGGAGGCGCTGAACAGCTCCTCCTGCTCGGCGGGCTTCTTCTTGCGCGGGGGCATGGGCGGGCCGTCTCCTTCAGTGGTCGGTTCCGGTCAAGCCGGGAAGATCGGGCAGGTTCTGGATGGTCAGGGTGCCGTCGGCCACGCCGGCGGCGGTGATGCGGGCCAGGTCGTCGAGGGCCTCGGATTGCTGCCGCAGCAGCTCCGCCCGGCGCGCGATCTCGGCGAGCACGGCCTCGTACCGCTCCAACTCCTCACCTCCCAGGTCGGGGACGCTCAGATCCTCGACGCCGTGCGAGGCCCGTACGGCTCCGCGGGTGCGGCCGTGGTCCGAGGCCGCGGCCCGCAGGAGCGCCGCCAGGGTCCGGGGCTGGACCGGGGGGTCGGCATCGGGGTGGACACGCAGGATGCGGGCCGGGGTGACGACGACCGACAGGCCCTCGGTGTCAACGTGAACGCCGAAGCGCGGACTGGTGGTGACGACGAGATCGCCCGGCTCGGTGAACTGGATGTGCTCGTACGCCGTGAGGACCAAACCCCGGTCGATACGGCGGTTGCCGAACCGCGCCATACCGAGGATCTCCTCCGGCCCGATCACCGCGTAGTGGCCGTCGGAGGAGAGGTGCTCTGGGGCGATGCGGTGGCCCGGGCGGCGACGCAGACGGCGCTCTTTGAAGAGACGGCTGATGGTCGTGCGGCGGATCGGCTGGTCCTCGGAGCGGAGTACAGCCCCGATCCTCAGGGGGCCATCGGCGCCAGCCCGGCGCGCCCCTCGCTCGTCGAGTTCGGCGAGGTGTCGCTCCACATCTGCGATGCGGGCAGGGCGTTCCACGACGGCCCGGGCGTACCGGGCCTCAGCCGAGCGGTGCTGGACGGTGAAGGCGGAGCCCGGCCGGTCGTCGAGCTCCTTCGCGGGCACGACGGCCGCATGGCGGAGCTGGTGGCGGCGGTCCCCGTGCCATGCGGAGGCCTGCCAGATGGCGATGTCCTCGGCGAGCACGTCGAGGACCGGCTCGATGAGCGGCTGCGCGGAGTAGTCGGCGAGGAGGACGCGGCCCGCACGCTCATCCTCGGGGGTACGAGCCAGGATCCAAACGGCGGTGCGGTAGCCGGGGCGGTAGGCGAAGGCTCCGTCGGGCAGGCTGATCACCGCTTTGAGGAGGCCCTTGTCGAGGAAGGAGCGGCGCAGCCGGTCCGCACCCCCATGGCGGGGCAGGGACCCGACCAGCGCGTCGGCCGGGCCGAGGACGACCGCCGTCGAGCCGTCGCTGAGGTAGTCGGTGAAGTCCTGGACCCGTTCCAGGACCTGGCGTGCGCTGCGGGTCTCGCCCGCCTCGTACGGGAGGGCGCAGACCAGTACGTCCGGATCGCCCCAGTCATCCGTGGACAGTTCCTCACCTTCGGTGACGTCGAGCGAGAACTCGAACACGCCCCGAACGAGCATCCTGCGCCGGACGAGACGGGCGAGCGTCGGGTCGGGCTCGGCCGCGAGGTAGGTGTGGCCGGAGTCCTCGGGCGCCGCCGTGTGCAGGGCGGCTAGCAGGTCGCCGCTGCGGGCGTATGGGGTGGCGACGATGGACTCGTCGGCCAGGGTGCCGATGCCGGCCAGGGCCGCGAGGGCGCGGGCCACCGCCGGGGTCGGTTCGTCGGCGGCCAGGTCGTGGGAGCCGAGGCGGCGGCGGGCCTCCAGGACCCAGTCGAAGGCTTCGGCGGGGGTGTAGGCGGCCTCGGTCAGCTCGTCGGCGAGCGCGCCCAGGGCCGAACCCAGACGTTCCGGGTCGGGGACGGCCCGCAGCTCGGAGAGGAGGAACGTGTCCTCTGCGTCTAGATCGGCGGCCTGGTCTAGGAGGTTGCCCCAGGCTTGCTCCCCAACGGGGGCGTCGTACTGCTGGCGGAGGCAGATCAGGGCCGTCAGCGCGCCCACCAGATCGAGGCCGGAGAGGCCGGAGGACCGCCAGGCGGCAAGGGTGTGCAGAGCCGCCTCGGCCCGCAGGCGCCGGGGCTCGGCCTTGCCGCGGCCGGTTCGGATAAGCCAGCCCACAACCTCCCGGGCGTCGAAAAGCGGGCTACCGCCCTCGCGGGTCACCGGGACGGGGAAGTCGGGGTGACGTCGACTCCAGGTGGTGGGGACGGGCCGCTTCACTTGCGCGAGGGCGGCGATCTCGGCGTATCCGATACGCCAGGCCGGGACCTCGGGCAGGATGGGACGAACCTCGCCCGACATGGAACCGCTCATCGTTCTTCCCTCCCCCAGAGTCGTGTCTGTCGAGGTGGCCCCGAAACACTCGCCGCATCGACGTGTGGCAGAAGCTTACAGTCCGATGCGATCTAGCCATCAATTCTTCTGATAACCCCCGTTATCAGGAAGTGAGACTTCATCCTACGGAAGCAGCGATGGGTTCCCTCGTCACAACGTCCGCGTGAGGTCCACGCGACGAGCAGCAAGACCTGACATTCCTGCGATCACCACACAGCACTCCTCCGCCCGGAGCGGCCTGGGCCCCGCACCGCCGACGCCGACACCCACGGCGAAGCCCGACCCGGCGACCTCCTTCGAGGGCGACGGCCAGTACCTGGTCGGCGTGGACATCGCGGCCAGCGCACCCGCCGCATTCGGGACCGCCCGTACACACTCCGCCGTCTCCGGTGCCGCCCACACCCCGGAGCGAAGAGCCAGCCCCCATTCCCGACACTCCGGCGGACGGCTCCCGCTGAGCCTGGTTGTCCCGCCCCTGGTCCTCGCCATCGATGTGGCCCTCGGCACCACGGTCACGGGTGACTGCTGACTGGCAGCCTCCCTGGCCGACGGCGACGCGTCTCTCACCGAGGAGACGTTCGCGCGATGAACTGCCGGCCCCGGCCAGGTGCGGTCGCCTACCACTCCCCGCCGTGACCGCCCCGACGGCAACGACCACCATCGCAACGAGGTCCTGGACCGGGGGTACCGCCCTGTCGAGTACCCGGAGCTGGGCCTCGTCGCACTGAGGGATGGTCTTATGGATGTCAAGCAGCGGTTGTGAGCTGCTCGGCGGTGATCGGTGAGGTGGTGGGGGCGGTCAGGACCTGGTAGATCTCGCGGGCGATATACCGCTTGAGGCAGCGGATGATCTCCTTCTTCGACAGGCCGTCCGCGGTGCGGCGGGCCGTGTAGTCCTTGGTGCGCTGGTCCCAGCGCAGGCGGCAGAGCACGATCCGGTAGAGGGCCGAGTTGGCGCCTCGGTCGCCGCCTCGGTTGAGGCGGTGACGCTGGGTGCGGCCGGAGGAGGCCGGTAGCGGGGCTGCACCGCAGAGCATGGCGAAGGCTGCCTCCGAGCGCAGGCGCTCGAAGTTCTCCCCGGCCGTGACAAGCAGCTGCCCGGCGACGTCCGCGCCGACGCCGTTCAGGGCGAGCAGGGCCGGGGCGATCTCGGTGGCCAGCGGGGTGATGAGCTCGTCGAGTTCATCGACCTCCTCGCCGAGGCGCTGGTGGCGGCGGGCGAGGGTCCGCAGCGCGAGTCTGGCCGCGACGAGCGGCTCGCCTGCCCGCTTGGCGTCCGGTCGTGAGGCCGCACAGGTGGCGATCAGCTGCCGGTCGCCCAGGCCCCGCAGGAGGGCGCGCAGTTCCTCCGGCGCGGTGATGATGAGGGTCTTCAACTGCCGTGACACGTCGGCGCGTTGGCGTACCGCGCTGCGGCGTGCGACGCGCAGGCTCCGCAGGGCCTCCACCCGGCCGTCGCGACGTTTGGGTATGCCGGTGCGGCGCTGGGCAAGGGCCGCGCGGGCCGCCGCCTCGGCGTCGACCGGGTCGGACTTGCCCTGCCAGCGGCGGGCCTTGCGGTCCGGGCGGTCGATCTCGACCACCGGTACGTCCTGCTCGCGCAAGTGGCGGGCCAGGCCGGCCCCGTAGGCGCCGGTGCCCTCCACCCCGACCAGCACCAGGGTGCCGAACGAGCGGAGCCATGCCAGAAGCTCGCGGTAGCCGGCCGCGGTGGCCTCGAACTGCTCGGCGCCCAGGGGGCGTCCGGCCGAGTCGACGGCCGCGGCGGTGTGGGTGTCCTTGTGGGTGTCGACGCCGCCGGTGATCTCGCGGGCCTGTTGTGCGATGGTGGACATCGCCGTCCTCTCCATTGAACCGGTCAGGGCGGCAGTCACCGGTCCGGCGGGCGGACAGGACAGTGATGGGGCCTCTGGCCAGGCTCTTATGAAGTCACGCAAGCCGGTCCGGTGGCTGCACACGAACGCCTCCCGGGCGGGGCCGACAGATCCCGCTGAGGACCCGAGGTCAGTCAGAGGGTGGGTCAGACCCCGCCGGAAGACATCCATGAACATCCTCACTGTCAGAAGGCGTCGTCGAGCTCAAATAATGGATCAGGCATGAAAGTTGATAACCCTGGTTACCAGTAACTCATAATCCTTTGGTCTTGCTCTCTCCCTAACGTTTCGTCCCGTCAGAAGGCGGTGCACGACACCGCCGCATCCCCTGCCAGACCGCACAGGAGAGCCTTCGTGACCAAGACGGAACAGCACCAGCAGACCGCGCTCCCCCTGGCCGAGACGGTGGCGACGCGCCTGGCCGAGTCGGCCCTTCCCGAGCCCGTCAGGGCTCTTCTCCGCGAGGCGCTCGACAACGACACTCCCGACACCGCCACGTCACCGGCCCCCTCCGGCCGCGTGTACCTCGACTCCCTCACCGTCAACGGCTTCCGCGGCATCGGTCCCCGCACCCGGCTGAGCCTCAGCCCCCACCCCGGCGTCAACCTCGTCGTGGGCCGCAACGGCTCCGGCAAGTCCAGCCTCGCCGACGCCATCGAGGTCGGCTTCACCGGCGCCAGGGCTCATCGGCCGGGCCAGGACGCTACTCGCGGCGGCCACTGGTCCAACCTCCATGCCGGAGACGGTCCCATGATCGAGGTCAAGCTCGCGATCGAGGGCGACACCGGCCGCAGCAGCCTCACCCGCACCTGGACGAGCAAGGAGTTCGGAAGCTCTGAGGCCACCTTCAAGCGCCCGGGCCACGAAACCGTGCCCCTGGCCGAGGTCGGCTGGGACACGGCTCTCGCCGACCACCGGCCGTTCCTCTCGTACACCGACCTCGACCTTATGCTCACCGGCAAGCCGTCCGAGCGGTACGACGCGATCGCCGCCATCCTCGGCATGGAGCTGCTCTCCACCGCGACCAACAGGATGAACGCGCGGGAGAAGGCCCTCGCCGCCGCCGCGAAGGAGATGAGGGAGGCCCTGCCTGGCCTGAAGGACGCCCTCTACGAGCTGGAGAACGACGACCGCGCCGTACAGGCCCTGGTCGCCGTGGATACCCCGGGCGCCCTGGACCTCGACACCATCGACCAGCTCCTCGCCGGCCTCCCCCCGGCCGACGACAGCCGGCTCGCCGAGCTCCGCGTCGAGGCCGGGGTGCGTGGTCCCGACTTGGAGAAGGTCGGGCAGGCTGTCCAGCGGCTGCGCATCGCCCTCGCCGACGTGGAAGACCTTCGCGGTACCGACGCCGAGAACGCCCGGCTGCGCGCTGACCTGCTGGAGAGGGCCCTCGCCCACGTCGACCGGCATCCCTATGACGACGTCTGCCCGGCGTGCGGAACGGAACGGGTCCTTGGACGGGAGTGGTACGACCGCGCCTCCCGGCAGGTCGCGGAGCTGCATCGCGAGGCGAAGGCCGCCGAGGACGCGCACTCCGCCGTACAGGCGGGCGCACGGAACCTCCAGAGCCTCATCGAATCCCCCGCACGCATTCCCGCCTCCCTGACCGACCCGTGGAAGGTGTGGATCAACTACCGGCAGATCACGGACCCCGTCGAGCTCGCCCGGAGCGCCGAGGAGGCCGCCACTATTCTGGCCGACGCCTGTGACACCGTCAGGAGGTACGCGGCCCGCGAGTTGGAGGAGCGTGACGAGCGGTGGAGCGCGCTCGTCGTCCGGCTCGCTGCCTGGGCGGGTCAGGCTCGCGCGGCCGAGCGGGACAAGCCCCTGCTGAGCAACCTCCGCAAGGCGGTGAAGTGGCTCAAGGACCTCACCACCGAACTGCGGGAGCAGCGCATGGAGCACTTCACCGGCGCCACGCAGGACATCTGGGAGCGCCTGCGGCAGGAGAGCAACGTCGACCTCACGGCCGTATGCCTGAAGGGCAGTGAGAAGGCGAGCGTCCGCAAGCTCGTCATGGCAGCCTCCGTCGACGGCCAGGACGCTCCCGCCCTCGACGTCATGAGCCAGGGTGAGCTGCACTCCCTCGCGCTCTCCCTCTTCCTGCCGAGGGCCACGACGGCGGACAGCCCGTTCGGCTTTCTCGTCATCGACGACCCCGTGCAGTCCATGGACCCGACCAAGGTCCACGGACTCGCCCAGGTGCTGCACGAGATGGGCAGGCACCAGCAGATCGTCGTCTTCACGCACGACACCCGCCTGCAGAAGGCGTTCACCGACCTGGAACTGCCGGTCACGGTCTTCCAGGTCTCGCGTGGCGAGGGGTCCCGGGTGAAGGTGGAGTGCGTCGACGACCCGGTCGCCCAGGCCATCGGCGACGCCCGGGCCATCGCCTCTACCCGGAACCTTCCTGCCGAGACGTGCAGCCACGTGCTGCCCGGCCTGTGCCGCATCGCCCTCGAGAACGCCTTCCTGGAGGCCGCATGGATCCGCCACCACCGCGCCGGCGGATCTGAGCGGGACCTCCAGGACGCGCTCAACAGTGCAGAGAGGCTCCAGAAGGTCGCGGCGATCGCCCTCTTCGGCGATCTGGGACGCGTCGGCGACGTCAAGTCCGAGGTGCGCCGTCGTTACGGGGACCAGGCCTGGAGCCTCATCCGGAAGTGCCAGCAGGGGGCCCACCCTGACGGCACCTCGATCCCCGGCCCCCACCGCTTCGTCTCGGACGTCGAGGCTCTGGCGCAGAAGATCCGCAAGCCGGAGGTGACCGCATGACCATCAACTGTCCCGCTTCTGTCGAAGGTTTGCTGCTGACTGCCAATCGTCTGCTCGACGGCGAACTCGCCGGCGTCACGACCACGGGCAGGCACCGCGGAGCGTGCCTCGCACTGCGGACGGCCCTGGAGCTCTGCGTCGACCGCACGCTGAAGGTCGCACTGCCCGGCCTGCCTCACACCACCTCGAGTCGCGCCAAGCTGCTCCTCCTGCACCACTCCACGGCGGCGGAGACGGCCCGGCACGCGAAGGCCCTCTGGGCCCAGCTCAGCCTGGGATGCCACTACCACCTGTACGAGCTCGGACCCACGTACGACCAGGTACGGGCCTGGCGGGCCGAAGTCGACGACCTCGTCCGGGAACTGGCCTACCGATCAGGCAACTGACTCTTCGCCACAATCCGGTTTCTGATAGTTGTTTTAGCGGGTACGGGCACATGCCCGTGGCGGTGTCCCCCGGCATCGCAGGGAGGACGTACATGAGCACCACCACTCGGGATCAGATCCTCGCCGGCGAGCAGCGGGCGGTGGATCACGCGTACGACTGTTATGCGGCGAAACTCGCCGAGCTGAGCCGCAGTTCGACGGCCGCCGCTTCGGCAAGCGGTAAGGACGGAATCGCCAACCGGGTCCAGGCGGAGGCCCACGCCGAGGCGTACGGAGGGCTCGGCGACGAGGCGCTGGTCTTCGCCCGCGTCGACGCGCCGGAGGACCCGGGCGGGGAGCCCCAGCCGTGGTACATCGGGCGTCGGGGCGTGAGGGACAGCGCGAACGACCCGGTGGTCGTGCTGTGGACCAGCCCGCTCGCGAAGGAGTGGATCGAGGCCAGACCCGAGAAGCCGGGCGGGGTGGTCCTGCGGCGGCAGCTGCGTTGCGTGCAGCGGGTCGTCGAAAGTTACTTCGACGAAATCTCTCTGGCAGCGCTCGAGCCCGTGGTAACCGCACTCCCAGAGCCCCGGCAGGCCGTCGACGACAGTGGGACGGAAGTAGAGGGGCGCGCGGTCCCCACCCCCAGTGACGTCGTGCGGCAGCAGCGGCGGAAGGCGCTCCAGCCTGACGACTTCCTGCTGCAGGAGCTCCAGCGGTCGCGCAGCGGGCGGATGCGGGACATCGTCGAGACCATCCGCCGCGACCAGATTGAGCTGGTCACCGGCTCCCCCTCGGACATCCTCGTCGTGCAGGGCGGTCCCGGTACCGGCAAGTCGGCGGTCGGTCTGCACCGGGTAACCTGGCTGGTCAACAACGGGCACTTCAAGGCCCAAGACATCCTCGTCATCGGCCCCCACCAGCGGTTTCTCGACTACGTCGGCCAGGTCCTGCCCACCCTCGGCACCCGGGACATCAACGCCGTCCAGCTGGACCGGCTGTGGGAGGGCGAGGTCCTCGGCACCGACTCGGCGCGGGCGCGGCTCGTGAAGTCGGACGAGCGCATGGCGGCCGTGCTGCGGCGCCGCGTCGAGCACGACTACCGTCCCGAGGCCCTCGATGGGCTCACCGTCGAGCCCTCCTTCGAGGGCGACGAGCCCGCGGTTGTCGTCACCGCGGGCAGCAGGACCCTGCGCGTGCCGAAGTCCGAGGTCCTCGCCCTCCTCGACCGGGCCCACAGTGGCGGCGAGCCCTTCCGGGCACGGCGCGACCACTTCCGTGGCCTGTTCGTCGACCGGCTCCTGCAGGAGCTCGCCGAGATCGCACCACGCCGGGCGCAGACTGGCACGATCCGTCGCGACCTGGAACGCAATCGCCGGGTCGAGCGGCTCGTCGAACGTGTCTGGCCGTCACCGGGCCCTCGGGAGGTCCTGCGCAGCCTCTACGACTCGGCCGATCTGTTGCGAGTCTGCACCGACGGCCTTCTCGACGAGGACGAGCAGGCAGCCCTGATACGGGCCCGCGCTGCCAGCGCCGATGCCGACCCGTGGACCCTCGACGACCGTGTCTGCCTCGAAGAGCTCCGGGTGCTGATCAGCGATGACACCCCGCGGCGGTACGGGCACATCGTCGTCGACGAGGCTCAGGACCTAACGCCTATGCAGGCCCGAGCCCTACGGCGGCGCTCCGCCGTCGGCGGCTCCATGACAGTCCTGGGCGACCTCGCGCAGGCGACGGGCGCCCACATCCCGACGAGCTGGGACCTGCTCGGCGCGCTCCTCTCCGACCACGGCGACTGGAGTGTGGCCCGGCTCGACACCAGCTACCGCGTCCCCGCCGAGATCATGGAGTTCGTCGCCCCTCTTGCCCGGACGATCGCCCCGTCCCTGCCATACCCACAAGCCGTCCGCGAGGCGGGAGCGGACGCGGTGCGAACCATCGCGACCGAGCCGTGGAAGCTGCTCGACGACACCGTCGCTCATGTGGCGCGGCTCGCCCGCACGAGCGACGGCAGCACACGCCGCTCCGTGGCCGTCATCGTCCCCGACGACTCGGACTGGTTGGACGCGATCAGCCGCCGAATCGACGAGGGCAACGACATCGACGAGCGGGACCGCGAGGCCGTCTCCGTGCTTGCCGCCACCCAGGCCAAGGGCATGGAGTACGACCACGTCCTGGTCGTCGAACCCGCCATGATCGCCGACCGCGGCCCCGCCGGACTGCGGCAGCTGTACGTGGCCCTCACCAGGAGCACCCAGAGCCTGACCGTGCTGCACACCGCCCCGCTGCCGGAGGCGCTCACCGGCTCCGAGGACGACCCGGCGGGCACCGCGACGGCGGCCGAGACCCGGCCTGTGACGGCAGTGGAACGGCTCCCCCGGATCGGCGCCGACGTCAGGGTCGAGGTCGTCGACCGGGCCCCCGGCGGGCGCTACAAGGTCCGACCGCTGTCCCCCGTGATCGACCGGCCTCTCGTCCTCACCGTCCGCCACGGATCGGTCCCGCCCCGGCGGGGCGAGCAGCTGGACTGCTGGGTGTTCGCCAACGAGACGAGCCAGACGGTGCTCACGGCCGATCAGCGCGGCCGGTCGCCCGTCTCGGAGCGGATGGCGGGGCGCTACCTCGCGGCGTTGGACGTGCTCGGCGAACTGGCCGGGACCGACGGCGACGTGCCCGACGCCCGCGGCCGTCTCTCCGAGCTCCAGGGCATGGCCAACCGCATTCTCCGGCGCGATCAGGCTGACTGGGTCGACGTGTTCCACCTGTTCGGCGACCCGGACCGGGAGTTGCTCGGCGTTCTGCGCGACCTCGCCGCGACAACCAACCGCGCACTCAAGGAGGGCACGTTGGACACGAAGCAGCTCGCGGAGGAGCTGGCGGCGTCCGGATGCGCCGGGCCCCTCGCCGTAGCACGGCGAGAGCTTCAGGAGCGCTTCACCACCGCCGCTTCGAAGGAGCCGGACTCCGACGAGGCCGTGCCCACCGTCCCACAGCATCCCGACCAGCAGGAAGAGGCGCAGATGACCACCGCGGACACCGCACCGGCCCCGACCATGAGGGAGGTCTTCCTCCGCACCCTCGCGGAGGCCGCCGAGGCCGACCGCACGTGCAACAAGCACGAGGCGGTCCGCCACGCGCTGAAGGCGTCGCTCCTCTGGGCGGACCTCCAGCCGACCGACTCGTCGGTCGTCGACGTCAGCTGTGTCACCGGGCGCGGCCTCTTCCTCTACGAGGCCCTCGGCGCAGGCCGCTCCGCCTACGCGGACCTCCGCGCGGGCGCGACCCGGTTACTCGAGATCGCCCACACACTGCCCGACCTGGCCGACGGTCTCTACCTCGTCCTCTCCGAACCGCCCGCCGAGGACTGGGCCGCGGACATGATCCGCGACGTCTTCCGCGTCCACGTGATCTGGCGCAGTCCGGCCGGCTGGGGTGGCGAAGGCACAGACATCGCGTTGGGCTCCGTCAAGTAACCCGCGTCCCTGGGCGTGGCCCAGCTTGACGATTAACGTCAAGCTGGGCGTCACGCTGGCAAACAGGACTTCGACGAGGGCGACATCGGCGCGCTTGGTGGTCCGCAGCCGGTCCCCTGCCAGGGACGATCAACGACTCACAGCGAGTCGGTACGACAGCGCCTCCCACCGCCGGGCTGAATGAAGATCTGCTGTCTCTCACCCAGGCATGAGCGCGCTCCTCGTCCGCGCCCACGAACGCGCCCAACGCGGCCACGAAGGCGTCCACACGCAAACGCTCCAAGCGTACGGAGACGGGCTGTACGCCGCAAAGTGCGAGGAACTATCGGCCAGCCTCTCTCAGCTTCCCGGCGTTGAGCTGGTCCGTCTCCAGGCGCGGACCGTCGCGGTGGTCGCCGGCCACGTCGTTTACCCCTACTGGTACGCGAAGAAGGACGTGCCCGTGACTGCTGCCAGGCTCCGCACCGCGTCAGGGCTTCGCGCTGACCTCATCCGCAGGCTCGGTCCCGACCCGCGTCAGGGGGAGCTGAATCTCGGCATCGAGCTGCCGGATGAGGACGAGCCTCATGCGGATCTCGCGCGCCTCTCGCCGGACACCAAGCTTGTTCTCGTCGCCTACGCCTGCTCGCTGGCTGACGGTGTGGTCCGCCTGGAATGGGGATTTGCGGAGCTTCGCCGCGAAGATCGATCACTGATCTGGCACCGTCATGAGCCCTTGCCTATCCCGCGGAAGCGCTGACGTGAGGCCTTCTCGCGGGTGACTGCGGTGAGTTCGACCTCGTCGCAAGTCGATCTGGTGACGCTCACTTGCCGCACTGCGAAGGGGCACGCCCTGGTCCCGGCAGCGCACGGTGGCGGGTGATGGCAGAGTGATGGCATCTCAAACGCCATGCTCGCCAGCTGCCTTCTCCGAACGCTGGCAGCCATCGTAGGGTCAGGCTCTCCTTGCTGGAGGTAACCATATGGCTGCTATCCTGACCATGGTCGGATCTACCGGCGATGCGGCTGCCGCGACGCTGGCGGAAAGCAGTTCGGTGCGCGGTGCCCGGGCCGCAACCGCTCAACACGCCATGGCTCCTGGGCCTAGCCTTCGAGGTGCCCTCGACCGGTGGGCGCCGTCGGCAGCGGTGCCGCAGCGGCTTCCGTACCCGCAGGGCCGCGCGCGAGGCGTTGGAGCGCGCTCGCGAGTGCGAGCGCACCGGATTGGATCTCGACGACGACCTTACGGTGGCCGAGTATCTGACCGGTTGGCCGCGGACCAAGTGAGGACGTGCTCAAGCCCCCACCTACGCCCGCTATCGCGACCACGTACACAACGACCTCGTTCCGGCCTTCGGCCGGCTCAGGCTGTCCGACGTGCGTGAGCGGCACATCACCGCCTGGAACGAGGCCGAGCTGGCCCGCGGGCGGGGACGCACCAGCGTCTACCGCGCTGGCGCCACTCTCTCCAGCGCCCTGAACACCGCGGTCCGCACCCGACGGCTGGCTGACAATCCGGCGCGCTACGCCGTCATGCCCCGCCCCGCCGCTCCCGAGCGGATCTGCTGGACCCCGTCGCAGGCCACCGCATTCCTTCGGCAAAACCACGACGCTTACGGCGACCAGCTGGCGGACGCCTTCGAGGTGCTTCTGGGTACCGGGATGCGCCGCGGCGAACTTCTGGGTCTGCACTGGCCCGATGTGCACCTGGCCGAGCGGATACTGCTGGTGCGGTGGAGCCTCACCACCGTAGACAACAACCACCTCCACCTCGGGCACCCCAAGACCAAGGCGAGCCGTAACTGGATCAGCCTCTCCCCTCGGGTCGTCGCCGCGCTCGAGCGGCGAGCTGCGGCCGCGCGGGCGAGTCTGCCGGAGGGCGCCGTGCTCGAAGGGCTCGTGTTCTGCCAGCCGGACGGCGCGCCGCTGCGCCCACAGCAGCTCCTGACCGTGCTACGCCGCAGGTCGGCTGAGATCGGTCTCCCCCGGATCGGGGTCCACGACCTGCGGCACACGGCCGCCAGCATCATGATCAGCTCTGAGGTTCCGCTGGCCGTGGTGTCGAAGACATTGCGGCACTCGACGCTGTCGACCACGGTCAACATCTACGGCCATCTGCTCCCTCACGCCGCGCGCGATGCTGTCACCGCACTGTGCCAGGCGCTCGACGACGCCTCGCCGCCTTCCGCCGCCCCCGACGGCGCAGCGTCAGACCTTCCGGACGCCGCGTAGCTGACAGAACGTCACTAGGGCCATGTGCCCTGCCATTACGTCGCCATCACCGTTCACCCGAACGAGAACAGCGGGCCTGTCATTTCTGACAGACCCGCTGGTCACATACGTCGGGACGACAGGATTTGAACCTGCGACCCCTTGACCCCCAGTCGCCCGGCGATAACCATCGCCGCACGTCAGACGGTAGACAGCCCGCGCTGTTCGTTCACCAAAGGACACCTCAGAGGCAATGGTGACCGACGGGTGGTCCCCGGCAAGTCCCCCGCTTCGATTCCATCGCGGCAACTCGCCAAGACCTCCTCAACTTGCCAATGCCCCCATGCGGTGCTCTTCGGCCTCGATGGAAGAACAGCCGCCACTGCATTGGCAGTGCCGCGCCTGAGTGATGCGGAGAGACTTCCAGGCAAGGGGCGCGGGCCTCGGCAAGCTCGCGGCTGCGATGGTGCCGCACCGACAGGGTGCGGAGGAACCAGGCGAACCTCGCCTCGCGGTTCGCGACCCTCGTGCTGCGATGGTGCCGTACCGACGAGGCGCGAAGGAACCGGCGAGATGATCTCGCGGGAGAGTACGCCATGGGTGCTGCAATGGCGCCTCACCAGCAGGGTGCGGAGGAACCGGCCGGCTACTGCGAGGGGCGCAGTTGCTCGTCCCTGCGATGGCGCCGCACCAGCGAGGTACAGAGGAACGGCGAGGGCCACGACGATCAGAACGCCGCCAGCGCCGCTGCGATGGTGCCGCACCAACAGAAAGCTGCGGAGGGACTACAGACGACCTGACCGAAGGTCGCGGCGCAGTTGTCGCTGCGATGGTGCCACACAAGCGGGGCGCGGAGGAACCGGCACCCGTGCACACACGGGTCATCTGGGTCTCGCTGCGATGGTGCCGCACCGGCGGAGTGCGGAGGAACTTCCGACCGGGCCAGGATTCAGGTCCGACTACGCGCCTCTGCGCTGGTGCCGCAGTGGCATCGCGCGGAGCGGTGAGGCGGCGTGCGCGCCGCCATGACCGCGGTGGTGGCTGCAATGGTGCCGCGTCGGGTTCGTGCAGAGGGGCTCAGTCTGGGTGACGGTGAAGATCCAGGCCAGGGTGCGGTTATGGTGGCACACCAACGGGTGCGGAGGAACCGCAGAGCCGGATGTCGTGCTCCGTGCTGAAGGAGACGTCTCGATGGTGCCGCATCGGCAAGGTACGGAGAATCGACGACCTTGCCCTAGGTCAGCGGCTCCGGAATGTGGCTGTGATGGCGCCGTACCGGGAGGTTTGAAGGAAGTTCGGACGGGTTGTCGGACACGAGGACGGGCCACCAGCTGCGAAGGTGCCGCACCGGTGAGGCGTGGGGCGGCAGGAAGTCGGAGTCGAGTCCGAGTTCGGTGCTGCGATGGTGCCGCACCGGGATGGTGTGGAGAGACCGTCCTCCCGTCCCCGGTGTGCTGGCGGAACTCGCCGCTGCGATGGAGCCGCACGGGTGAAGTGCGGAGGCGCTCTCCGACGAGGAACGGCGCATCTGGCGGTTCGTCGAGCTGCAATGTAACCGCGCCGGTGAAGTGCGGAGGCGCCGGCTGGTCAGCGTAGAACGTCGGGTCGGCTGCCAGACTGCGATGAAGCCGCACCTGTGGGGTCCGGAGGCTCGGTGGGCGCCGAGATCCGGATCAGGCCAAGGAAGTTGCTGCGATGGTGCCGCACCGGGATGGTGCGGAGCGATGCATGTACGAGGGCTGGAACGCCCGCGATGGCTACGAGCTGCGATAGTGCCGCACCAGTTAGGTACGGAGGAACGCAGCGCATGCTCCCAGTTGAGGCCGAGGGGTTGGGAGCTGAGGGGCATCGCATCGGCGAGGCGAGGAGGAACCTGCTGGCAATAGAACAGCATGGACCGCGTCTACATGCCGCGATGGTGTCGCACCAAAAGAGTGCGGAGCAACCCGCCGACCTCACCGAGCTTCACCGTGGCCTCACGCTTGCTGTGATAGCGCCGCACAGGGACAGTGCGGAAGGGCGGCGATCGTCCTGGTGGACGCCGACGAGTGCGCCATGCTGCGATAGTGGCACTGGCCTTGCGGGCGAGTGAAAGTAATCGCTGAGATGGTGCCGCACCGGCGAGGTACGGAGGAACCGTCCGTGCGCAGGCCGTTGCCATCCTGGTCGAGACGCTGCGATGGTGCTGCACAGGTGAAGTGCGGATCATGCGGGCGTGCGCACGATCCTCACCGCTACTGACGGGCTGCGATGGTGTGGCGCCGGGACAGCACGGAAGGATTGGGGCCGACAGGGACTGTCCTCCTCAACACGTTGCTGCGATGGTGCCGCGCAGAGATGGTGCGGAGCGACCGAGGCGCTATCACCCTTCAACGCAAGGAAGCGCAGCTTCGATGGTGTCGCACCGGTGAGGTGCGGAGGCGACCTTGTTCTTGCCACCGGGGGTGCCCAGGTTCAGGCTGCGATGGTGCCGCACCGGCAGGGTACGGAGGGACAGCTACATTCGCGCCACGATCGTCATGACAAGCAAACTGCGATGATGCCTCGCCAGGGTGGTGCGGAGCGACCCGCGCACGGCATCGCCGAGCGGTGCAGGAGCGTGAAGCTGTGACGGTGACGCACCGGTGAGGTGGAGCGGAACCTGGAGACACAGAGGGCCCCGACGATGGCGATGATCGCGCTGCGATGATGCCGTGCCGGTGAGGCTCGGAGGAACGATGACCCCGATCATCTGCACCACGATGTAGGGCGCGCTGCGATGATGCCGCACTGGGATGGTGCGGAGCGACCGCCGTCGTACTCGACGGGCGCCGAACCAGCGAAGTTGCTGCTATGGAGCCGCACAGGTGAAGTCGTGTTCGAGATGAACGCTGCGACGGTGCCGCACCGGGACGGTGCGGAGCGACTCGGCGAGGAGCTGCGCCGTCCAGACCTCGGGCATACTGCGATGGTGCCGTACCGGGGGATGGTGTGGAGCGATTACATCGGCGCCCTGGCTGACATGGTCGGCGGCACGCTGCGATGGTGCTGCACCGGGATGGTGCGGAGCGACCGGGGTGACCGGGCTGGTCGACCTCATAGGTCCGGTCTCTGTGATGGTGCCGCACCAGGGTGGTGCGAAGAGACGGTGACGTGGCAGCAGACCCTGATCGCGGGTGACGTGCTGCGATGCTGCCGCACCGAAAGGGTGCGGGGGGGACACCATGAGGCCCGGCTGCGGGCGCTTGAAGCATGGCGGCTGCGATGGTGCCGCACCGAGTCGGTGCGGAGGGACGGTCCAGCCGCGTGAAGCCGGCCACTTGGCCCTGCTAGCTGCGATGGTGCCGCACCGGGATGGTGCAGAGCGACATCATGGGCCTGCTCGACGGCGTTGATGCGCAGGTAGCTGCGATGGTGCCGCACCGAGGTGGTACGGAGCGACAGCAGGGTCACGGACTCGTTCACCGCGCCCGCGTGGCTGTGATGGTGCCGCGCCGGTGAGGTGCGGAGGAGAGCGCCGTTCTGACGCACCGCCTCGTTCAGCGCGTCGCTGCGCGGTGCCGCACAGGGGCGGCACGGAGGTGTCGCCGTAAAAGCCGTGAACGGTGTCGCCGGGGCAGGACTGCGGTGGTGCCATGGTGACGGTGCGGAGGCGCCTCCTAGTCGGCGTGGAACATCGGGTCGGTCGCCAGGCTGCGATGGTGCCGCACCGAGATGGTGCGGAGCGACCCGGCACGGCGGCATCGGCCTGCTCGGAGGCGACATGCTGCGATGGTGGCGCACCGGGCTGATGCGAAGCGACCTGCTGCCGGTGAGGATGCTCAGGTCGATCGGCACCGGGCTGTGATGGAGCCGCACTGGGAGAGTGCGGAGCGACGACACCCATCAGGGGCGAGCGGAGGGCGGGGCCGGCGCTGCGATGGTGTGGAGCGACGCGTGTTCCCGGTCCTCGACTCCCTGGACGTGCAGGAACTGCGATGGTGCCGCACCGGGCTGGTGCGGAGCGACCTTAATGCGGTCGAGCTGGATCGGGGTGCCCACGCCACTGCGATGGTGCCGCACCAGGGAAATGCGGAGCGACTGGCGATGCTGCCGGGCGGAAACGGGGCCGCCCTGTGGCTGCGATGAAGCCACACCAGGGAGGTACGGAGCGACCGCCGCGCTCGGGTGCGGGTGTTGCCACCGCCCATGCTGCAATAGAGCCGCACCGAAGTCGTGCGGAGGCGCCGCTCTCGACGATCTCGCGCAGGCTGATGGACTTCTTGCTGCGATGGCGCCGCACCAGAGTGGTGCGGCGGCGCCGGCCCGAACGTCCGGGGCTCGAAACGACCAACGAGCCTGTGATGGTGCCGCACTTGGATGGTGCGGAGCGACAGGCGGAGATCGGCAGGCCAGAGCGGTCGGTGACGTTGCTGCGATGATGCCGCACCGGGATGATGCGGGGCGACCCGGGGCGTGCGGTAGTCGAAGCCCACGCGTCCGAGGGTGTGATGGTGCCGCACCAGAGCGGGTGCGGAGGCACCATCGGAGCTCCACGTACCGGTCGATGGATGAGGTGCTGTGATGGTACCGCACCGGGACGATGCGGAGCGACGACCCGCCGCCAAGACCCCCTCCTCAACAGCATCGGGCTGCGATGGTGCCGCGCCAACGTGGTACGGAGCGACGAGGCCGTCTTGGCGTTGCCGCCAGACGGCGAGTCCACGTCCGCGGCCTGCCCGCCTTCTTCCCCACCGGCAACAACGGCTCCAGCCGAGCCCACTGGCCGTCCGTCAGATCCCCTCGCGCCACACCGTGATCATCCCAACCCGAGATCCACTTTCGCAACAGACCCTAGCTTGATCTTTAACCTGTGCGGCGTGGGCGAGGGGTGTTGGACTTCTTCGTCTTCTTCGCTGTTGGCTTCGTCGTGCCTGTCTTGCGGGCTGTGTGGACGTCGTGACGTGGGGTCGGTTGGGAGTTCTTGCGGCCGGGAGGCCGCCCGGGGCCCGGGTGGCTGGGTTTCGGTGCACTGGCCGGGTTGGCGGTGTGCGGGCGGAGGTGCCGGAATCCTCGTCGGACGCGGGCGGGGGTCAGGCGTTCGGGCGGCGCGGGTGTCTCCCAGGGGCGGCGGAGGTCGGCGGCGAGCGGTCGGGCGAGGCGGAGTTGGGTGTAGGCGGCCAGGATCAGCCATGTCCAGCGGTCGGCTGCTTCGGGGGTGCGGATCTTCGGGCGGGTCCAGCCCAGGGTCTGCTTGAAGAGGCGGAAGGTGTGCTCGATGTCGAAGCGGCGAAGGAACACCTGCCAGAGCCGGTCGACGTCTGCGGGGGTGGCGTCGGTGCCGGACCACCACAGCCAGACCGGCTTGGGGATGGCTCCGCTGGGTAGGTGGCCGACCTCCAGTCGGATCACGGTTCCCTCGATGACCGGCAGGGTGCCGGCCTCGGCGGTCCAGGAGGAGCGGTGGGTCAGCTTGGGGTGCAGCCGGTCCCAGGAGCGTGCGGTCGCGGTTCCGTAGAGGCGGGTCTCGGTGACGGTCTGCGCATCGGGGACGCCCCAGGTGTCCGGCTGGCCGAAGACGAACTCGCCGCCGTGCCTTGGCGGGCGGCCCGTGGTGCCGGGGAGTCGGGGTGGGCATGCTCGGCGCAGTCCCCGGTGGCTGCGATGGTGCCGCACCGGGATGGTGCGGAGCGACGGAGCTTGAGCTGCTGGTTTGGCGGTTCGGGGAACCCGTTGCCGTGCCTGCCGGGGCCTTCTTCGGGGCAATCCGGACTTGCTGCTTCGGTGCGGTGGGGTGTTTTCGCGTGTGCTTGTGGTTCCGAAATCGTGGTCGGCCGGGGTCTCGTTCTGTGTGTTGGCGCTGTGGAGTTGTCAAGGATCGGGTGTTGGTGGGGTGGCCGGGGGTGGGGTTCAGGGCCAGAGGTGGCGGCTGGCGGCGAGGGGTCCGTTGGATTGTTTGAGGCCGGTTCGGGGTGCGGCGTAGAGGGCGGTGACGCCGAGGTTGGTCAGCATTCTGGCGTTGCGGTTCGTGCCGGGTTCGGTGGCGCGGACGGCGGGGTGTTCGAGCAGGACGGTCACGTCGGTGGTGGTGAGTGGTGGTGTCCAGGCGGGCCAGCGTAGGGCACCGCGGCTGTCGGTGGTGTCCCAGCTGGTGGCGGCTGGGGTGCGGCCGGTGGCGGTGAGGCGGAAGGTGGCGAGGGCGTGGAGGGCGAGCCAGGTAGGGCCGGGGGCGCCGCGCTGGTAGGCCTTGCCTTCGGAGTTGGTGTGGGCGTCGCCGAGGGAGCGGTGGTCGAAGTTGGCGGAGGCGTAGTCGGGGACGCGGCGCCAGCCGTCCAGGGCCGAGCGGATCTGCCGCGGGTCCTTGTGGCAGCCGAGGACGGCTTTCTGCATCAGGCCGGTGATGGTCATCTGGCCGGCGGCAGCGATCAGCGGGGTGACGGGGGTGCGCCACACTGTGGCGGGTCCCGGCTCTTCCGTGGGCTCCGGGTCGTTCTTGCCGGTCTTGGGTTTGGTGTCTTCGAAGCACATGACGTTGGTCAGGGAGGCGAACCAGCGGGCTTGGCGGTCGCCCGTCTCGCGTTCCGACCGGGCGAGTTCGCGCAGCGTCTGGTGCGCGGTGTCGACGCGCATGCGCAGGGCTTCGTTGGGGGCGGTGGTGCCCTCGCGTGGTCGGGTCAGGAGTCCGGGAACGTGCGGGAAGGAGTCCCAGACTTCCCCCTCCGCGCCGGCCGCATCGGCGTCCTCGCCCTCTCCGCCCTCCGTCTCGGCACAGTCTGCGGGCTCGCTGGCTCCGCGAGCCGTCTTGGCGGGCTTGGGTGGGAGGTGGCTGGTGAGGAGCTCGGTGAGGGTGTCGAGAGTGAGGGGCTGGTCGGTGGTGAGGACGGCTGCGCCGGCCGGGCCCTTCCAGTGGAGGCACGGCTCGGTAGGCAGGGCGGCGGTGGTGAGTTCGAGGATGCCGAGGGCGGCGAGGAAGCCGAGCGGATCATCGGAACGGAGTGCGGTGAGTTCGAGCTGATGCATGGTCAGCTGCCTTCTTCGGAGCAGGCGATGTCAGCGAGGCGCAGGACCGATTCGAGGATGGCCAGGCCCCAGAAGCCGTAGCGCCGGTTGAGGTCACGGAAGCGGCGTGGGCCGTCCCAGTCGGTGCCGATCACGGTGCTGGAGACGGTGATGGTGGTGTCGTCGGGCATGGTGCACTCGACGAGGACCGGCTCGGGGTCGGCGAACGCGGGCAGCATCGGGCGGGCGTAGCCGTGGTGGGCGGCGACGAGGTGGGTGACGAGGTCGTGGTCGAGGCCTTGGACGGCGGCGGGGTTGGTGGCGAGCCAGGTCTGGACGGCGGCGGCGCTGAGGGCTTCGTGGCGCAGGTCCTTGGACCAGTTGGCCTGGTGGGCGGCGCGTCGGCGGGCGGCGCGGTCCGCGGGGTCCATACGGGACTTGGCGAGGGGCTCGGGCAGGGACTCGGCGAGCAGGCGGTCGCCCGAGCAGAGCATGCACTGGAACCGCGGGTGGTCCTTCCCACAGTCGTGGGCCCTGGCCGCCAGCACGACAGCGTCGACCAGGTCCTCGGGCAGCCCGACGGCCTGGGCGAAGACGCGGGCGCGTTCGCCGACGGCCTCATGGTGGCGCTTGAGGGTGACGGTACGGGTGAGGCTGCTGCTGTCCGGATCCTCGTCGTCCACGGCGATCCGGTAGCGGCCGGCGTCGGCGAGCCGGGGCGGGACGAGGGCGATCCGGCCCGGACCACCGTGGTCGATCAGCGCCACCCCGGTCGCAGCCGACCGTCCGGTGCGCCATTCGGCGACCTCCAGCAGGGTCTCCAGGCGCCGGCGCAGCGCCGGGGTGTGTCGGGCGTGGCCGTCTGCTGGAGTGTCGGTGGGCAGGGCGGCGAGCAGGCTGGTGATCGCGGTGTGGACCGCGTCGGTCGTGCTCAAGGCGTCCAGGTCGTCGGGGTCTGCAGTGAGGTCGGTGAGGGCCTGTTTGACGATCGGGGTGAACTGCTCGGGGGCTGTGCCGGTGGTGCTGGCCAGGACGACGGGGTCGAGGCGTAGCGGGGTGCGGGTGTTGTCGGTGGGGTGGTCGCCGAGGTCGGGGACGGGGGTGTCGGGGTCGGCGGTCCAGCCGTAGGCGTCGTGGCCGCCGGCGGTGGTGGGCAGGACGAGGGTGGCCCCGGGCTGGAGGTCTTGGATGAGGCGTGGGGTGGTCCAGGTTCCGTCGGTCTCGCGTTGGAGGACGGTGGTGCGCAGACGGGTGGGTAGGTTGCGGGGTTCGGGGGTGGTGTCGGCGTCGGGGCCTTCGAGGTCGCTGGTGTCGGGGGTCGCACGGGGTTGGGTGAGGAATCGGCGTACCGCGGCGAGGGGCAGGGCGAGGGTTTCGGCGGTGTGGACCGGGGCGGTGCGGATGTGTTCGGCGAGGGTCTCGGGGTCGGTGGCGTCGGTGGGGAGGTCGGCGCGCCACAGGAGTTGGACTTCGGGCTGGCCGGTGTCGAGGCCGTGGAGGAAGGGGGCGGGCGATTCGTCGGGGACGGGGATAGGGCTGGTGCGGGCGAAGGCGCCCAGCCGCATCTGCTCGACTGGGGGGATGTGTTCGCCGGCCCTGGTGAGCGGTGCGGTGTCGGTGCCGTCGAGCAGGCCGGCCAGGGTGGCGGGGTTGAGGACCAGGCTGTCGAGGAGGTGGGGGGTCAGCTCTGCAGGATCCCGGCTGTCGTGGGTGGGGGCGTGCTGAGTGAGCCATTGCCAGGTGTGGGCGGCTGCCGGCCCGTAGACGGGGATGCGGTCGGGCTCCTCGGGGTTGTGGGTGCGTACGAGGATCGCGGGCACGGGGCCGAGTTCGCCTCGGCGGTCGAGGCGCCCGAGGCGCTGCAGGGCGGACGCCCAGTCGCCGCATTCGCTGACCATCGCCCCGAAGGTGCAGTCGATCCCCACTTCGAGGGTCTGTGTACTGATCACGACAACGGGGCGTTCGCGGTGCGGGTCGATGCCGGTAAGGAGTTCGGCCAGCGGGCCGGTGACGAGCAGGTCGCGCTCCGCGGGACGGCAGCGCCCGGTCAGCAGCAGCACGTCCACGTCGGTGCGCCGGGCCAGCGCTTCGTGGGCGGCGCGGGCGTGGGTGATGGTGTTGGCGATCACCGCGACCGCGGGCAACCGCAGGAGGGACAGGACGGCGTCCAGGCCGGTCTCGGCCGCCAGGGCGAACGCCTCCGCGGGCTTCTTAGACCAGCCGCTGGCGTCCAGCAGCGTCACGTGGCGCTTGGCCGCGATCCGGCGCCCAGCGATCGGATGGTTGCGGTCGTCTTCACCGATTCCCAGCCGAGAACGGCCGCTGGTGGCACTGGTTGCAGACAGGCTCACCACCCGAAGCGCCCGGTTCGCCAACTCATTGCGCACCGCCGTCTGCTGGTACAGCGCGGTGTCGGCAGCGGTCGCGAGCAAGGCCTTCGACAGGTGGGCCTCGTCCAGGGCCAACAGGGCGTCGTGCCCGGTCAGGGCGGCATCGATCGGAGCACGCTGCGGGGATGTGTGGTAACCGCGGAACAGCAGGCGGCTGCCGAACTGATCCACCGTCGACGTCACCACCAACGGCTGAGCCGGGCTGCGCACCCAGTTCGACTCCCACCGAGTGCCACCGCGCATCCGCACCACCTCCAGCGGCAACGCCCCGCCACCGAGGTCACGCAACGATGCGGCCACCTTCGCCCGCACCGAGCCGGCCGGCGCCCCGGCGAGCGCCGCGGCCAGCTCGACAGAGTGTTGGTGGGCCTGGTCGACCACCAGGCGCCGGTCGACGCAGAAGAACAGCCGCAGCGGCACCTTCCGGTGCTCGCGGCCCAGTTCCTTTTGTCGATGGCGGGCGTGCTGCTGGGCGAGGAGGAAGAGCCAGATGTCGATGAACGTCGTCTTGCCCAGCGCGGTGGGGACGTCGAGGTCAGGCCAGTCCGCCCCGTCGGCCACGGCGTCCAGGTAGGCGCTCTGCCACGGGAACGGCGCCCAGCCCCCGCACCCATCACACGTCACAGTTGTGGCCCCATCGGGGCAGTGGGTGTGGTGGTGGACCTCCCGGAAGAAGGCGGGGAACTCGGCCGTCTCGATCGCTGGCGGCCACTCGGTGCCCGTCACTGGTCGCCCTCCTGAAAGTGCGGCTCCGGGCGGCACAGGCCCAGGCCGAAGTTCTTCTTGCTGCCCAACACCACCGGCCCCGTCACCGGCACCGGGAAGATCAGACGCACATGGCAGCTCGGCAGCGGCCTCTCCCCGTCCTTGCGACGGACCGGGAACCCGTGCACGCCGCGCGCACCGGGCACGAGGCCGGCGCGCGGGCTCACCTGCACCCGCGCGGGTTCGGGCAGCCCGGCCGCGACGCAGCTGGCCACGACCGAGTCCGCCCACGCGGCCTCCTCGTACCTCTTGGGGAAGCGGTCGAGGACCATCGGCAGCACCGTGGCCCACACCGTCGATGGCCCCTGCCACGTCCCCGGCTGGATGGTCTGCGGCCACCGGTCGTGGTCGGCGGGACTGACCCTCACCAGGTCCAGCGGCTCCCCGTCCGCGAACCGGATCCAGCGCAAGCCCCCGTCATTTCGAAGGAGGGCCGCGAGCAGTGCCTTACGGTCCTGTTGCGGCATCTCGCGGGGCAGGGCGATGCCGAGTCCGCGAAGCATCCCGTCGGCGTGGCGGTGGCTGGCGAACGGCAGCGCGAGGTAGGCGACCGGTCGCGGGTCGTCCGGGCTGTTCTTGTGGCCGTGGACCGTGGTCATCGCCGGAACGTCGTGGCCCATCGCCTCCAACGTGCCCATCACCGTGATCCGCAGGCTGCCGGTCAGCTCCAGCGTCCACCGCGGGTCCAGCGCCACGCCCGGGGCGAATGAGAACGTCAGCAGGTCACCGAACGGGCCCTCCGTCACCAACCTTTCGGGCCCCTCGGTGTGATCAGGGTCGAGGTAGTGGTGGGTGACCGACTGGCTCCAGGACGGCCGCTGCTCTTCGAACGCCTCCTCCAGCCACGCCAGATAGCCGCGGTAGGGGATCCGGATCGGCCGCGAGCCCTTCGGGTGCTCCCCGCTCGCGGCAGGCCTCCAGCTCTGCCGTCCATCCGCGTCACCGGGTTCGTCGGGGCCGCACCAGGCATCCAGCAGCCCGGCGCCGGTCGATCGCCCGAAGTACGGCACCCGGCTCGCGAGTTCCTTCAACACCGGGGCGAGCTCGTCCCCCGGCTCCGCAGTCCAGCTGAACACCATCCGCGAACCCGACAGCGTCTTCTGCGCCCACGCGCGCGGCACCCCGCCGGCAGTGCGTCCCGGCAGCAGGCCGTGGGTCACATTCTTCGGGTCCACGATGTTGGTCACCACCCACGCCGCGCGCGGGTGCTCCGCCTCCATCGGCCTGGCCGGCACCGTGACCACGGGTGGCTCCTGCGCCTCCAGCCAGGTCAGCGCCATCCGGTGCGCGGCATCGTCGAGGTCGGCATTGTCGACCAGGGCGCAGAACAAGCGGGCCGGGTGGGGCGGCCACTCCGCGCGCTCGCCGTCCATCGCGGTCGCCTGGTAGAGCGGCTCCAGCAGCTCCACCGAGATGTGGAAGGGCATGACGCTTTACTCGCCTTCCGCCTCGCCGATGCCCTCCAGGCGGAAGGAGCGCTCGATCGCCTGCTGCACCTGCGTGTTCGGCCGCAGCCGCACCGGCTCCTCCGACCACACCAGGCCAGCCTCCTCGGCCCGCAAGCGCGCGAACTCAAACAGCTCCAGCGCCTGCGCCGCCGTGTCCAGCTCCAGCGGCTCCGTCACCGCCACGCCCTCGCGCCCGCGGCCAACCCACTCGATCCGCTCCGACACCAGCAACAGGTCGCAGCCCGACCGCAGCCGAACCGCCGGCGCCGCGAACGCCAGCCGGTCCCCCAGCAGCGCCAGCGCCGCCAGCAGGGCCCTCGCCGCCCGCACGTACTCCTTCGGTGCGTCACCGAAGCGCAGCCCCCGCAGGCCCGCCATGGCCAGCGTCGCGTTCCGCTCGATCGCCCGAACCGTCACCCCGCCCATGCCCTCGACCGGCGGGATCATGCCGTGCCCGACCGCCGACGCCTTGAGCGTCTTCCCCTTGCCGCCCTTCTTGCCCGTGCCGTCGACCGGCCTCCAGCCGTCGGCGGTCAGCTCCACGTTGTCTCCGGGGAAGTTCCACTTGTCGAAGCGCCCCGCCGCCCTCTTCCCGGACAGCGGATCCAGACCCACTAGCTCCGAGGTGTAGGTGCGCGGCACCTTCAGCTGCACGCGGCGCTTGCGGTGCGAGTCCCAGAGGCCGAACACCAGGTCCGACGGCGCCGACTTCAGGAAAGCCCGCACGTCTCCGGTCCCGGTATCGCGAAGCGCCCGGCCCGTGTCCGTCTCGTCGAACTTCACACCGGACTCGTCCAACGCGTCCCGGAAGTACGCGTCGCGGGAACGGTGTGGCGCATCCAGATTCGTCATCCGAAGCGCCCGGCCTTCCGCGGTCACGTGCAGCGCCAGGTGCGGCACCACCGCATGCCCCAGGTCGACGGCCTCCAACAGGGCCGTCTCACAGCGGTTCGCCTGCGACTGCCGCTGATCCAGCAGCACGACCCTCGTGCGATGCCCGCCGACCCACCGGTCCTCGAACAACTGGCCCGGACCGTCGCTCTCCTTGAGCTTCACCGTCGGCGGCGCCACCGGCGCCCCCATACCGGCCACCGGCTCGTACTGGGCCACGACCCGGATCGCACCGTCCGCCGACAGCCCACTCGCCGCCCCGGCCAGCCGCTCGTACAACGCTTCCATGAAAACCCTCCTCGGACAGAACCTCTTGAACAGTTCGCATCGAAGCAGCCGCCACCGACAGCCATCACCCGTTTGAGTGACAGATCGTCAAAACTTCTTTGATAAAGTCGAATTGGACTAGAATGCGCCGCGCGGTGGCTGGCGGCAGCCATGTCTGACGGGCCTCACGTTGCCAACACCGCACCGATTCACACCAGTTGACCTCCGGAACCACCTACAACTCAAGGAGTAGCGGCCAGGATCGAGAGATCAGGCGCCCTCGAAGCAGGGTGCATAGCCCTGGTGGAGGCGGCACTGCATATCCGCGTCGCGACTCCGTCCCGGCAAAGCAGAAACACGCTTCGGGAACCGATGCCTGGTCGCTCTGGGGGTGCGCATCAGCAGTCTGGCACCGTGCGGGCGCACAGCCAGAACCTTCAGTCGCCCGGCGGTGTGCGCTCCGGCCTGCTATGCATTGAACGGAACGCGTTGTCCGTGCGGAAGAACTATCGCTGCGCGCGTCGATCTGCCTGGTGCGGTCCCCGCCCCATCTCCCCTACTTCACTTCTCCCGTGCCAGCCAGGCGGTGTCGTAGCGGGCAGAGAGTTCCTGCGAGGTCAGACGGCAGGTCTCGGAGAAGACATGGTCTCCAACTTCGAACACGTTCCCTGACGGAGGGCGTCGCCGAGGACGCCCGCACTCTTGCGGCTTCGACCGAGTGGCCGCCCTTCACCACCCCGCCGGGCTCCGTTGGATCCTCAACCCGGCCCGCTGGGAACAAGGTCAAGCAATGCGCCTGCAAGCATAGTTGGTGCGTTTGACCGTGGCCGCTCCCCAGTGGCGCTGACAAGACTGGCAATCAGGCGGCACTGGCCCACCGGGTCAGCAGATCGCCCAACCTTCGCAGCCTGGGCGTGCTAACGTGACAGACAGTCATACGGTCCGCCGGGCTTCCGATGTTTGGACATGCCCCCACCCGTAACGGAGTTCCTTCATGCTGCCCTCGCGCATGCCCGCGAGCGCTTCGGCTATGTCCGGACGCGCCGCGCCAGACCAGGTCCTGCCCTGCGCCCCTTGTGTGACACAGCCACAGGTGTTCTCTTCCCGCCTTCGGAAGATTTGAGCGGTGAGCTGTGGCGCGGGCTAGGTCCGTGCGCCAGCTCTGGCAACCCGGCATCATGCATCGCCCACGTTCGGCGCCGCTGGGCGCCTACACGCGCGGCCTCTCCTAAGGACTTCCGTGCTGTCCGTCTACACTGCCATTGGCTCTTCCCTCCTCGCTGTCTCGACGATCGTCCGCGTCATCGTCCGGGCTCGACTGACCCGGCAGATCGCCAGCGAGGCACTCGCCAACTCCGATCCCAAGGACAGGCCTGAGATCCTCAAGGCCCTTCCCAAATGAACGAAGCTGCTCCCCCATCATCCATTTTGTTACTGTCTCCCAGCCGGCCAGTCCACGAAGCCTGCCCCAGTAGCAAGGAGGAGAAAAGTGCTATATCGCGGTCCCGCATCCCTCCTGGCTGCGCAGGCCCTCTCTGGGAATCTCGCGTCAGCAGTCGAGCAGGGCTCACTGCTCCTCCGCGGGCACCAGCCGAGTCAGGCCGAGAGGCGCATGTGGAAGCGCGGGCTACCAAGGGTTCTAAGCGTTCTCCTGGAAGCCGGTCTCGGCCAGGTTGAGGTGTTGGTTGACTATGACCTCCCCTTCACTAACCGGTCAGCCGACCTCGTGCTGGCAGGAATTCATCCGGTAACGGGGGATCCATCCTACGTAGTTGTTGAAGTGAAGCTGTGGTCGCAAGTCGAGCCTGATGGCGAGATCCCGCACCTGTGCCGAGTCCCCGGCCTCGCGCGTCCTCTACTCAACCCGATCGAGCAGGTGCGCGGCTACTGCTCGTATCTGGCGTCGTACAACGCGGCGCTAGCCGACTGTCCTGAGCGGATCTCGGGTGTTGCATTCCTTCCCTACATCGCGGAGTTCGCGCCTGAGGAAGCTCTCGCGGTAAGCCCGAGCTCCAACGTCGCGATGTTTACTGGGGGGCAGCGACCGAGCTTCATTCACCTTCTGTGCTCGCTACTAGCCCCAGCAGACGGTGCCGAGGCAGCTGATCTTCTTCTGTCTGCGAAGACTCGGCCAACACCACAGCTCGTGTCGGTAGCTGCCGCCGAGGTACGCGAGCGTGAGCAGTTCGTCCTGCTGGACGAACAGCGGGTTGCGTGTGAGGTGGTGCTGCACGCCGTGCGGCAGGCCCAGCAGACTGATCGCAAGGAAGTGGTTGTGATCACTGGCGATCCGGGCACCGGGAAGAGCGTCATCGCGCTGTCGCTCCTGGGCGATATGTACAGGCATGGTGTTGCGGCTCTCCACGCGACCGGATCCAGCTCCTTCACCACCACGATGCGTCGGACGGCTGCAGCGCGAAAGCGTCAAGTGCAGGAGCTGTTCAAGTACTTCAACAGCTTCATGACCGCCGAGCATAACGGACTCGACCTTCTGATCTGCGACGAGGCACATCGCATCAGGGAGACGTCCGCGAACCGCTACACACGCGCGGCCCAGCGCACGGGAAAGTCCCAGATCGAGGAACTGATCGACGCCGCCCGAGTACCGGTGTTTCTGCTAGACGAGAACCAGATCGTCCGGCCGGGCGAGATGGGCACAGTGGACCTGATCCGCGCCGCCGCCGCCGCAAAGGGCCTGGATTGCCAAGTGATCGAACTAGGCAGCCAGTTTCGCGGTGGAGGTAGCGACGCCTACCTGTACTGGGTGGTGCGACTGCTCGGGCTGGAGCCAGGTGGCCCTGTGGAATGGGAGCCCGACGGCAAGGTAACCCTGGAGGTGGTCGACAGTCCCCAGGAGCTGGAGGCGTTCCTCGACGCCCGGCGCGGGGAGGGGTACGGCGCCCGCATGTCCGCCGGCTACTGCTGGAAGTGGACCACGAAGGTCGCCCCAGGAAACCAGCTCCCCCTTGACGTGCGCATCGGCGACTGGGCCCGGCCGTGGAACGTCTACGGCGACCGCTCGGTCGCCGGCGCCCCGCCCGCAGCACTGTGGGCCACTGACCCGGCCGGCTTCGGCCAGGTCGGCTGCGTGTACACCGCCCAGGGCTTCGAGTACGACTGGAGCGGCGTCATCCTCGGGCCGGACCTCGTCTGGCGCACCGACCGATGGGTCACCGACCGGACGGCGTCCAAGGACCCCGTCTTCCGCAAGTCCACCACCGACGCCGACATCGACCGGCTGATCCGCAACACCTACAAGGTGCTGCTGACGCGAGGAATGATCGGCACGGTCGTGTACTCGACGGACCCGGAGACGCGCACCAAACTGCGGGAGCTGGTCACCGGGCAGCAGGCAGGACGGATCGCGGTGGAGCACGGCCGCCGCGGCTGATGACCACTCGCTGATTCCAGGCGAGGCATACGGTGCCGTCCAGGCTGCACGGTCGGGAACGGGCCACCCGGAATGGGAGTCGAACGGAGCACGGTCGCTGATGGGCCGGCGACCGTGCATCCTCTGTCAGCCCGTATACGCCGGGGTCAGGGGCTCCCGGGCCTCACCCCGGAAGACCTGTTCGGCGTGCCCCTGCCGGTGCCGGCCCGCGACCGGAGGAACCCCTGCTTGCGGGCCGATGACCGGCCGTCCGGCCAAAGCGAGCACATGCTGCCTGCTGGCATCGCTGCGCCCGACGAAGCGCCGCGAAACGCGTATCCGGCGGCCCTCCCCCAGGCCCAGGACGCCCTTGTCGAAGAGCTTGTGGTGCAGCGAACACAGACACAGGCCGTTGTCGACCTCGTCCGGCCCGTCGTACGACCACCAGCGCACGTGCGCCGCCTCCAGGCCGACTGTGCTCGCGCCCAGCATGCCGTCGTAGCCGCAGAAGGCGCACTGGAACTCATAGGCGGTCAGAACGAGTTCACGCATCCGCCGGTCCCGCTGCCGTCGCGCCGCCCGCTCCCTCCCACCCGGGCCGCTACCGGTCGCATCCTCGGTCCCGACCATGTCCAGGTCGAGGCCGACGGCTTCGCACAGGTCGGCGTGCAGTGACGGCGGGAAGTGGAAGTCCAGGAGCACCCGCGCCAGACGGCCCAGCATCGCCGGCTCCTTCCGCAGAGCCGTTCGCAACTCGGGCGCGAGCCTTCCGGTCGCGCCGCTGGCACGGAGGACCCGAACCCCACTTCCAGGGCTCCCAGGCCCTTGGTCGGTCCTGACCTCCCATACGCCGTCACTGACCAGATGATGGAATGGGTACGCAGGGGTCGTCGGATGGGACGGCCCGTACTCTTCGAGCAGCCGCTTCAGCTCCTCCTCGACAGCGCTGTACCTCAGTTCACCGTCGGCATCGCGCTGGAAGCTGCCCAGCGCGTACAGCAGCAGCAACGGTTTGTGCGGCGCCCGAACGTCGTTGTTCGTCCACCGTCGTAGCTTCGCTACCCGCTCCAGCCAGTCCATGGCCGCCTAGCGTATTCCGGGACACCGACACCACCTGAGCCGCAAACCTCCAAGCAGGACATCATCCTGGCGTCGGCGTCGCACAGGAGATGCGGCCCCGAACCGATCGCGCAGTCCCACCGCCCCATCCCCAGCCTCACCACGTAACACTTCCTGCTCCGTGCACCCTGAGATCCCCCAATGCGCCCTTGATCCACCGTGCCGATCAGCGGACTGTCAGACCCTGAAGTTGGTCATAGGACGATCGATCGGGGGATTCTCATGTCAGACGCGCACTCCGCCGCCAGTCCGTGGGCACGCACCGTCTTCGGCCCCCTCGCCACCGAGGTCACAGCAATCGTGCCCGCATGCCTTGTCCGAGCCCACGAACGTGCCCAAGGCGGCCACGAAGGCGTCCACACGCAGACGCTCGAAGCGTACGGACACGGGCTCTACGCCGCACAGTACGAGGAACTATCGGCTGGCCTCTCGCAGCTTCCGGGCGTTGAGCTGGTGCGCCTCCAGGCGCGGACCGTCGCAGTGATCGCCGGCCATGTCATCTACCCCTACCGGTACGCAAAGAAGGACGTGCCCGTGACTACTGCCAGGCTCCGCAGCGCGTCAGGGCTCCGTGCTGACCTCATTCGCAGGCACGGTCCCGACCCGCGTCAGGGAGAGCTGGATCTCGGCATCGAACTGCCGGATGACGACGAGCCTCATGCGGATCTCGCGCGCCTCTCGCCGGACACCAAACTTGTTCTCGTCGCCTACGCCTGCTCACTGGCTGAAGGCGTGGTCCGCCTGGAATGGGGATCTGCGGAGCTTCGCCGCGAAGATCGATCACTGATCTGGCACCGCCATGAGTCCCTGCCTATCCCGCGGCAGCGCTGACGCGAGAGGTTCTGGCAGACGAGCGCTCGCGGGTTCGAACTCACCCGAAGCCGATCTGCTGAGAGAAGCGTTCGGCCGTACACCTCAGCACGCCTAGCGCTCCCGAACGCCGTTCCAAGAGCGTCGCCGGTCTCTGGACCAGGGCCATCTCGCAGCGCCATAGGTACACGCTGGCTATACGTTCATCTGCTATTCCAGAGGGAGGACGTCATGCGTGGCACTGGAACGATCTACAAGCGGTGCGGCTGCCGGGACCCCCATACCGGCCGACAGCTTGGAAGCCTTTGCCCGGACCTCCATCGCTGTGGCCACGGCTCCTGGTATCTCGCGATGCCAAGACACGCGGCCGTCGATGATCGCCGGTCCCGGCTGCGTCGAGGCGGCTACCGTACGCGGGCAGATGTCGAACGCGTGCTCAAGCGCCTGCGCGACCCCATGCTCGCTTGCCAGGGTGGACTTCTCACGACCGGCCAGTGGCTACAGCGCTGGTACGTCATCGTCGAGCCCCACATCCGGCCGTCGACCGCCCGCGGTTACCGCCAGCACTTGGAGCAGTACCTCGTGCCGCTGCTCGGCCGCGAGCTGCTTTGCGAGCTGAGCAACGACGCGGTCCAGCAGGCTTTCAGCACCATCGTCCGTCGACACCAGAGCACGGGCCGGCCGGTCAGCGCCGGAACGTTGCGTCGTGTGCAGGCGACACTGCGTGCTGCCCTGAACCTCGCAGTGCGCAGCGGCCTGCTGGCCGCCAACCCGGCTCGCCATCTGGACCTGCCGCGGGCACCTCGACCGCACCCGGTGGTCTGGACGGACAACCGTGTCGCGGAGTGGAGGCGGACGGGCGAGCGCCCGCCTGTTGCCGTGTGGACACCCGTCCAGACCGCCGCGTTCCTCGCGTTCGCGAGTGATCACCGGCTGTACGCCCTGTACCACCTGTACGCCCTACGTGGCCTCCGCCGCGGGGAAGGCGCAGGGCTCCGCTGGTCGGACTTCGACGCCTCGGGCCACACACTCACAGTCGCGCGGCAACTACAGCAACGGGAGAACGGACGGCTCGAGGTCTGCCCTGTAAAGACACGGGCCGGCGAGCGGACGATCGCTCTCGACAGAAGCACCATTCACGCGCTGAACACACACCGTAATCAGCAGAAGGAGGAGAAACTCGCAGCGGGAACCGGCTGGAATGAGTCCGATTTCATTTTCACCGACGCCTACGGACGTCCGCTGCGCCCGGACTACATCGGCCACGTCTTCCAGAACATGGTGCGCAGAAGTGATCTGCCGCCCGTCCGACTTCACGATCTGCGTCATGGTGCGGCGAGCCTTGCCTTGACTGGCGGGTCAGATCTCAAGCTCGTCCAGGCTCAGTTGGGGCACTCTACGATCATGACTACCGCCGACACATACACGTCAGTGCTTCCCGAGACGGCCCATCTCAGTGCCGAGGCGACGGCCCGAGTAGTCATCGATGCGGCCCGAAAGCTCTCCCAGGGCATCCGGTACCAGTCCACGCCGCGCAGACGGCGCGCGAAGGGCCGACCGGGAGTCTCGCCGAAAGGCGGGATGCGTAACTCAGCGTAAGGCTTTGACGGTCCGTCGCCGGACCTGGGCGCCCCACGAGCGACCCACTCGCGACCCATCGAAGACGAGCCGCCCGCCCGGTCGCATCTTCACGGGCTTAATAAAAGGCCAGGTCACAAAGGGTGTCGGGCCGAAAAGTGGTCTCCGAAAGAAATCGGCAGGCCTACGGATTAAAAGTCCGCAGCTCTACCAATTGAGCTAGCAGCCCTAGCTACACCTGCGTCCACGTCAGTCCACGTTTCCGCAGGTCACACTGTGTTGCGACCTACCTGCTGTCTACAGCAGTCTACCCCGGTCCGCCCTCGGATCAGGCGGTTCCATCCCCGCTTCATCCCCGCTCCATCCCCGCACCATCCCCGCGCTGGCCACCTGATGGACGGACGAACCGCTACCACTGGCGGTGACCAGGGACGATGCCGGGCCGGAAACTCGACGGCTTCGGATCTTCCAACACGAGGGGCGAGAATTCCACCCCCCTCGGCGAACCAGGAACCAAGCTACCCGATCCTGCCCCGCACCGGGCCGACTCCTGGGTGCGTGGCACTCGCCTTCATCTGCTTCTCCAGACGGCGTTGAGCCACCCGTCCTCCACTTGCCGGCGGCCCTAGGGCCTGTGCGGCGGAGAGGACGGATGCGGCCTGGCTGTCGGTCAGCGTCGCGGTGTCGAGCACGCGTCTTCCCCCCTTGCCGTTGTCATGGCGTGCGGACCCGCACCAGAAGGCAGCCCCTCTGCCCTGCGGACTGAGGTCTTCGGTGAGGCGGCCCCGGGATCAATCACCGCGCGGGGGCTTCGGCTCGTCGGAGGGCCTCGCACGGTGCGCGGTTGCGAGGTCGACGCACAGAGGGTCGCTGCACCGTGCGTGCGCGCGCCCCGCGGTGCCCCATTCATCGGACTCGATCGTGATGCGGACGTCCCCAGTGCCGTTGAGACTGCAATGCGCCTCTCTGATCAGGTCATCGAGCAGCGTCTGGCGCAGAGCGCCCAGGCCGCAGTCGGCAACCCGGTCGGCGCTCCAGATGGTGCGGGCTACGTGAACCACCTCGGGCTCGTTGGACACGGACGCCTCCTCGATGAACCGGTTGGTGAGGTGCTGAGGAACTGGCTGAAGCTTCTCGTACGCTACCGACTCTGGTGACGGGCCTGACGGGCCCGTAGAGGCCTTCTACGGGCCCGTCAGGGCGTCAGGGGCGCGCGTGTCCGGCCAGGGCCGGGATCGCAGGCAGAATGAGCGCCTGGAGACCCTGGTTCCACATCAGGGAGTGGTGGCCCTGGGACTGGAAGTGGCGGCTTCGGTGGTCGGGGTGCGCCCACAGGTGGCGGATCGCTCGGACGACGTGGACCTTGTTGAGCCGCCACCACGTCTGGGCGGGTGGGGCCGCCCAGTCGTGTTCGTTGGGGATCGCATGCAGGGAGGTGCCGTCGGGGCCGACGATGTTCGCCACCTGGACGGTGATGGCGCGCGGTCGTGCGTCGAGGCTGAGCAGGAGCGCGGCCGCCTGCGGGAAGGCTCGGCGGATGCGGGAGGCCAGGGCGGCGGCAACGCTGGGGGCCGGAAGGTTGAGGAGGCGCCGGTGGCCGGCCAGCTCGATGACCGGCAGGTGCGCTCCGAGCAGTACGACGGGCAGCAGTCGGTCTGCCTTCCTCAGCCAGGGTGGTTCGGAGGTCAGCGCGGGGGCGCGCCGCCACAGGAGCGGTGGGATCGGGTACCGGTGATCGCGAGGGTTGGCCCACAGGGCGTGGATGCGGTCGGAGGCGAGGCTTTCCTCGAACTCGACGGCGGCGGCCTCGGGGGCGTGGCTCCGGACGTGGGCGGCAAGGAGTTCGAAGGCGGTGGCGGCGACGCCTTGCTGGGCTTCGGACTCTCGGAGCAGCGCGTCTTGGAAGCTTCTGCTCGGGTCGGTGCGCCGGTAGGGGGCGGGTCCGGTCGGCGTGAGGATCGGTCGGCGGTTCGGCATGGTGGTCCTGGGCGAGGTCTTGGTCGGGCCGGTGTGCGGCCCGGCCGGGTCAGTTGGACTCGTGCAGCATGCGCTTGGCGAGGGCCTCGACCCGGTCGGTGAGTGCGGCTGCGGCGCGGGCTTGGGCGGGCGTGTGGGAGCTGTCGTCCGAGCAGTGCCGGACGAAGCGCAGCACGAGCTGGGTGAGCTCGTGCATCGCCACGGGGTCGTGGGCCGGGATCGTCAGGCTCCAGCTGGAGGCGTCGATGCGGTGCGGGACGCCGGCGCGGTAGGCGAGCAGCAGTCGGTCGGTGAGCTCGTCACCGGTGAAGTCCTCGGGCAGCAGTCCGTTGTCGGTCAGCCAGTTGCAGAACGGGCCGGGCAGGGTGAGCGTCCACCTGCTGGTGGCGGGGGCGTGGTTGGCGGCCTGCTCGGCGTAGGCGTAGGCGTAGCCGAGGTGGCGGTTGGCCATCGGCGTGCCGAGGGCCTGGAGTGCCCAGTGGTAGCCGCAGGCGGCGTGCTGGTGGTAGCGGCGGGCGGTGGGGCCGAGGTTAGTGTCGGCGGCGGCTCGGCGGTGCCGGTCGCGGGCGGCTGTGATGGTCTCGGCGGTGCAGGGCTTTGGCGGTGGTGTTGGCATGACGGCCTTTGGTCGGGCAGGGGTGGGTCCCTGCGGCGGGGTGGGGTGGTGGGGCGCTTGGTGGCCCCACCACCCCCAACCTCTCCAACCGACCGTTGAATGGGCACAGCAAGTTTCTTACTGGGTTGGGTAGTTGGCTCGTCTCGCCGCGCCTGTGCCGCCGGGCGCGGGACCTACGCGGGCCATTGACCGACGGAAATGGGCTCGGGACGCAGGCTGATCCCGGTGTTGGCGTCCACCCGCGCCGCCAGGTCGGCGAGGACCTGGGCGAAGGCCGTGGCCGTGATCTCGCCGTGGGCCGTGATGGCCAGGGTGCGCCGCTGCGAGCAGTGGATGCCGTCGGCGATTCGGTGTCCGGGGTGGCAGCCGATGAGTTCGAGCAGCCAGCCGGCGCTCATTCGCCAGCGGCCGTCGATGCCGGTGTGGACGGGGCATCCGGCGGCGGACCACCGCGCGGCCTGGTCGGGCGTGACGGGCGGGTCGAGAAAGGCGGAGCCGATCTGCCGAGCGTCGGGCCCGTCCGAGTCGAGGAGCAGCCCGCGGCGGCGGCGGTCGGCGAGGACGGCCGCGGTGGTCTCGGCAAGCGGGGGCCGCGCGCCGAGCGGGATGCCGAGTTCGCCTGCGAGGCGCCGGCAGGTGATCGGCGCGGCGGTGTCGGTGCGCGTGAGGTGGAGGGTCGCCGACAGGATGGTCCAGCGGCCGGGTTCCTGCCGGAAGCGGCTGTGGCGGTGGCCGAGTCGGCATTCCTGGGCGGGGAGGGTCCGCGTGCGGCCCGCGTGCCAGTCCCAGGCGCGCAGGTGGTGCAGGGTGTCGGAGATCTGCTGCCCGTACGCCCCGGCGTTCTGGACGGGGGCGGCGCCGATGGTGCCGGGTATGCCGGCCAGGCATTCGATCCCGGCGAGGTGTTCGGTGACGGCCCAGGCGGTGAGGTCGGTGAGCGGGTGGCCCGCGTTCACGGTGACGGCGACCGTGGTGTCGTCCACCCGCTTGGTGGTGATGCCCCGGGTGTTGATGACGGCGACGGTGCCGGGGTGTCCGGCGTCGGAGGCGATGACGTTGCTGCCGTGGCCGAGGGTCAGGGGGGCGCCCTGGCCGTGGCGGCTGATGGTGTGGGCGAGGTCCGGCCAGTCGCTGGGGTCGGAGATCGTGAGCATGTCGCCGGTGGGACCGCCGAGGCGCAGGGTGGTGAGGGAGGCCAGGGTGCGGCGGGGCATGGGGAGCTCCTAGGGGTTGAGCTGGTCGGGCTCGACCACCGCCGGCGGCTGGGCGCCGGTAGTGCTCTGGTGGTCAACGGCGAAGGCGAGCAGCACGATGGCCGGCAGGTGCAGGGCGGCCCACAGGCCGGTGAAGAGCGCGTCGAACCGTCCATGCGGCGCGGCGGCGTGCTTGGCGCGGGGGGTGTTCAGGGGGGTGCTGTGCTTGGGCATGGGAGGCCTTCGGCAGCGGGTGGGAGGTGCGGACGTTCCCAGTGAACTGCCGGTCCGGGGGCCGAATCCGTAGTCGGGCTACGGGCCGTAGTGCGGCTACGGGTCAGACGATCCGGACGCCCGCGCGGGCGGCGAAGTCCCGGACGCCGGGCAGCTTTCGGTCGTGCCTCAGCAGGCCGCCGGCAAGGCCGCGGACGGCGCCTCGGTGGATCTCCTGCGGAGCGGCCTCCTCGGCCGCCAGCAGGGCTTTGAAGCACTGTTCGGGCTTACCCCACTGGTCGAACGCGCGGGCGACGTCGGTGAAGAAGCGAGCCTGCCGCTCCGCGGTCGGCAGGGCGGCCGGGTCGATCGTGGAGGCCAGTTCGATTGCCTTTCCGGCGTCGCCGAGCTCGTAGTGCACGGACAGCTCGTGCAGGGCGACGCCCTGGATGCCGTCCACCAGGCCGGAGGTACGGCCGGCGGCTGCAGCGCTATCCGCGGCTTCCCGGATCAGGGCGTGCGCGTAGGCGCGGTCGCCGGACTTGGCGGCGGTGTAGGCCGCGGTGGCGTACAGGTCTCCGCGGAGGGCCAGTCGGGCGGTCTCGGACACCGTGTTGTCGGCGAGCAGGTCCTCGGCGGCGACCACGACGATGTCCGTTGCGCGGGCCAGGCTGCCCTGGCGTCGCCAGGAGCTGGAGACCATCCGCTGGGCCTCGGCGACCACGAGGGGGTCGCCGCCGGCCCGGGCGGCGGTGAGCGCACGGTCGGCGGTGATGGCCACCAGATTGTTGTCGCCGATCTTGATACACAGCCGGACCGCGATGTTGTAGAGCTGGGCGACGTTGCGAGCCCGCTCCTCGGCGCTGCCGACCAGCTGGGCAGCGGCGATCCGGCTCGGCAGTGCTACGGCGAGCGCGTCGTACTGGGCCGCCTTGAACTCGCGACGGGACGTCAAGAGCGAAGCGGCGACCGACTCGTGGGTTGGTTCACTGCGGGGTGCCGGAATCCGGCCCGCCCCGTACAGCAGGAGGTCCTCCAGCCCGCCCAGCGGGGCCTTCTCCTCGGCGTGCGCGGCCTCCTGGCCGGTGGCAGAGGCGAAGAGGGCGGTAGCCGCCATGGTCAGAAACGGGCGGCGTCGCACATCGTCCTCCTCGGCAGCGGAAGTGCTCGCCAGCGTAGCCGAGGCCGGCTTCCGGGCGCGGGATCTCGGCCGATCAGCAGCAGGCTGCGGCAGGGCCATCAGCTCGCCAATATCGCTGCCCAGCACCTCGGCGAGGCGCCTCAGCAGCGCCAGGTCCTTGACCCCTTGGATGTCGCGTTCGACCTGGGACATCCAGGCCTCGCTGCGGTTCAGCTCGTGGGCCAGGCGCAGCTGCGTCCAGCCCTTCGCCGTGCGGCGCAGCGCGATGAACTTCCCGAACGTGATGCTGCTGGGCTTCACACTGGCCCCCGGGATCAGTATCCGTTCCGCTACGGAACGCCACCGTATCGAGTGATTGGCTTACCTGTACGCCCTCTCGGCAAATCGGGCTTCCGAACCATCCCCTGGTGTACCGCGGTTGCGCACGGGCATCGGGCAGACCGCAGACGGCGGCCTCGACCTCTCTTCACCTCGGCCCTGCCCCGCGCCTCGTCGTCACCGCTCGGGACTCCACCCGAGTACACCAAGTGCACCTGAAATGCCTCGGATTGGCGCTGACCCCCTGGTTCACGCCCGCTTGGCCGGCGGCGGAACCTCAACGATGCGGCCCAAGGCGGCACCGATGCGCAGCGCCAGGATCGCGTTGCCGTGGGCGTTGGCGAAGCCCTTGCATATCGCGCCCTTCGTGCCGGGCGGGGCGAGGGCGGGCAGCGTCGAGTGGCAGACGATGTGCCCGTCGGTTGCGAGGGCGTCGGCGGCGAGCTGCCGTACGCGGCCGGGGGCGAGGTGCATCAGGTTGCCCGGGCGGTAGATGCAGGTGTCACACAGGCGCGCGAGGACTCGTACCTCCCCGGTGGCGGGGTCGGCGACGGCCGGCGCCGGGTCGTCGTCGGGCTCGGGCTGCGGTCGGGTGGAGTTCACGATGTTCCCTTGCACTGGACTGGAAAGGACTGTGCGGGTCGGGCCGGGGCAGGCGCTCGGCGCCCGCCCCGGCCGGTTGGTCAGCTGTCGCGGCCGCGAAGGCGCTCGTCGCGCTCCCGCCGGACCGCGTCAAGGAGGGCGTCCACGGAACCCGTCATCACGATCTGCTCCATCAGGAGCTGGGCCAGAAGGTAGCGCGGGTCCGCGCTGCGCGCCCGTTCGAGGGCGATGAGCGCGGCCGGGCCTTCCCCGGCGACGGCGGCGGTGAACGCGGCGAGGGTCAGGGGGGCGGCGACGAACGTCGTGGTGGCGCTGGCGCAGCGGCGGGCCAGCAGCGCCCACAGTTCGCGGGCGCGCGGGAGCTCGTCCGGTTCGATGTATCCGATCGCGACGTCCCGTACGGGCCGGTGCCGCAGTCCGACGATCAGCTCCGCCGTCTGCCCGGGGGTGAGGTCCTCCAGGGGGGTGCCGTCTCCCCCGCCGAGCAGCAGCCCGTCGAGGATCGCCGTGAGCCGTTCGGTCTCGGCGTCGAAGCTGCTGGCCTGCACGCGGTCGGCCCGCTCGCCGACGGCGTGCAGGATCGCGGCGCGTTGGGCTTCCGCTTCCTTCCCTGCGACGGGTTCGAAGGGGGCGGTGAGCGCGGCTTGGCTGGGCGGTGCGGGGATGCCGACGGTGCGGGCGTTCATGGTGACCACGCCCGGGTTGTCCGGGCCGTCCACGGGCATGCCCTCGTGCCGGTAGTTGGGGTTGTCGTGGTGGTACACCCACCAGTGGGTGGGCGTGACGAACATGGCGGCGAGGGTGTCGATGCCGTGGGTCTCGGCGGACAGCAGCAGTGCGTCCGCCAGCACCCGGTGCCGGGTCATCGCGGCGTGGCCGTCGCCCGCGTCCTGCTGGCTCGCGCACAGGTACACCAGGATGTCGGCCGGGCCGGTGGCGAACTTCTCCAGGCGGTGCAGCGTGCTGTGCATCATGTGGTGCGCGGCCTCGTTCGGGTCGTCCTCGCCACTGGGCAGGTCGAACTTCTGGCTGAACAGCGGGCGGTCGTGCAGGGTGTCGTGGGCATGGATGAACACCATGCCGTCGGGGCCGTCGGGCCGGAAGCTCAGCAAGTAGGGCAGGGCTTCGACGGCCTGGGCGGGGCTGCGGACGTCGAAGGCGGGCACCGTGTTGATGTTCAAGGGGATCTCTCCGCTCGTGGTCTGTGTGGGGTGGGCAGGGGCCGCTCGACTCGCGGCCCCTGCCGGGGCGGGTCAGCCCGTGACGGGGTTGCCCCGGGTGGCACGGTGCTCGCGCAGGTGCTCGCGCAGGTGGTTGAAGCTCGATCCGCTGTTGAAGACGCTGCGGAGGAAGTGCGTCAGGTCCTGGTCCGGGAGGCACACTTCGGCGGCCTGGAGGGCGAGTCGGGATGTGGCGTCGTTGCCGAGTGCCCATGCCGTGAACGCGTGGAGGGCGAGCGGTACGGCGGCGTGGTCGGTGTAGGCGGCGGGGCAGCGGTGGGCCAGGGCGAGCCACAGCTCGTTCGCGGCCGCCAGCTCGTGGTCCTCGCAGTGCATGAGTCCGGTGTTGCACACGTCGTCGTACTGGAGGGCGAGCAGCAGTCGGGCCGCGAGGTCGTCAGGGATGTCCTTGGCCTGTCGGGCGCCGGTGCCCAGTTCGGCGATGGTGGTGGTCACGAGGTCGATCGCGTCGTCCACGACGCTCTGGTGTCCGCCGGAGTGGATCTCGGTGTGCAGGGCGCGCACGGAGGTGTCGAGGGTCGCGGCCATGGCGGCGGCCCGTTCGCCGGTGGTGGGGGCGAGGGATTTCAGGACGTCGCTGCTGCGCGGCAGGCCGGTCGAGTCGAGCTCTGCGGGCGGCTCGGGGATGGGGTGCCCGTCGTTGGGGCCGGTCGTCAGCATCGACCAGTAGCGGGACCGGGTCACGTACACCGCTTCGCTCAGGGCCAGACCCTGGCGGTGGCAGGCGTCGCGCAGGTGGTCGGCGATGGGCTGGTGGGTGAGGCGGGACTGCGGCCCGTAGTCCGGGTCGGCCGGGTCGGGGCAGACGTAGGCGACGAGCCGGTGGGTCGGGAACAGGAACGACGCGGCGTCGTCCTGCTGGTGGCCGACGAGTTCCTCGGCCAGGGACGGCCAGTGGGCGGGGTCAGCGGGCAGATCGGTGCGGACGAATCCGAGCGGTGTACCGGTCGGGGTGATGCCGGCGAGAACGACGCTGTTCTCGGGGTGGTAGTCGAAGAGGAACGGCAGCAGGTGAACCAGGCCTTCGGTGCCGTTGAGCAGGAGCAGCTTGTCGTTCATGGGTCCCTATCAGGTTGGTCCGGATTCGCGGTCCGGAGTGGCAACAGAAGAGGACTTTCGTCTTCTTTCTTGACTTAAGTCTATTTGAGGGCGTGCCCGTTGGGCACACCCCAATTCCCCGGACTGGAGCTCAGTCGGGGCCGGGCCAGGGTGCCCGTCCCGGCGGGGACGGGCACCCTGGCGACACGGCAGCCCCGGCTACCGCTCGCGGCAGTCGCGAAGGGAGGCCCTCAGCGACTCCGCCACGCTCACCGACGTGCCGACGACCTGGTCGAGCTCGGCCAGGGAGACCAGCCCCAGCACCGCCTGCGCCTGCTCGTCCCCCGGCTTGGCCTCCAGCGCCAGGAGCAGCGCCTCTGCGGCCGCCGGCACGTCGCCGTCGAGCAGCAGCGCGGCGCCGAGCAGGGTGAGCGGCGCGGCGGCCAGGCGGCGATAGGGGTCGACGCACAGGCAGGCGACGCGCGACCACAGCAGCGTCGCCCGCTTCACCTCGTCGGGTTCGCAGTACGTCGAGGCCGCGTGCAGGACGTCCCCGTTCTGGACGGCGAGGAGCAGCCGCGCCGCCTCCGCATCGGTCAGCTCCTCGACGTCGCGGCGACCGGTCAGCACGGCGGCGAGCAGCGGCCCGAGACTCTGCCTGGTGGCCTCGTGGCCGGCTTCCAGCTCACGGGCGAAGGCACGCACGGCGTCGGCCACCACACCCGCGGCGCCCTCCGCCCCGACCGCGGGACACCCGTCAGCCGTCGACCGCTCGGCAGCGCGGGGTGTTCCCGGGCCGGGGGCGCCGGCGGACGGGTCGGTGGGCAGGGTCCACCAGTAAATGGGGGTGATGAACTGGCTTTCGAGCACGGCCAGGCCGTACCGCGCGCACGCGGCGGCGAGGTGGCGCCACACGGCGGTGTAGGAGTCGACATCTTCGGGGCCCTGGCCGTCGCGGGCGTAGACGAGCAGCGCGACGCCGCGCTGCCCCTTGCTGGTGGCGGGCAACTCGGCGATGTCGCCGATGAACGCCCGGACGAAGGACGACCAGCGGCGCGGGTCCTCCGGGATGTCCGCGAGGAGCACCCGCAGGGGCTCACCGAACTCTGCGACGACGATCTGCCCGGCCGGTTCGCGCCCGAGCGCGCCGGCGACGAAGTCGGCCAGGTCAGCCATCTCGACGATGAGGGGGTTGGTGTCGGACATGGCGGTTCCTCGTTCCAGGTGGTGGGGCCGCGCCGTCGGGCGGCGCGGCCGGGTTGACGTGGAGCTTGCGGTTGGCCGGGGGCCCGCAGGCCCCCGGCCGCCGGGGTTAGGCCGCGAGCAGCAGGGCCTTCGCCATGTCCTTGGTCGGGTTCTTCTGGTCGTGCAGCAGCGTGGTCATCGCGAGGTTGGCCCGGTGCTCCTGCTCGGTCAGGGCCTCGGGGGCCTTGACGGTCCGGAAGTAGTCCTCGAACTCGATGACCGCCTGGAGGGCGGCCCAGCGGGTGCCCCGGATGTTGTCCTGGGTGTGAGCTTCGGCGAACAGGTGGTGCAGCCGGTCGCGCCGCTCCTCGTAGGCGGCGACGATGTGCTTGCGCGCGTCCTTGCTCGGGGCCCCAAACAGCCGGGTGATCAGCTTGTCGAACTCCTGGTTGGTCATCGCCTGCTGGTAGAGGGCGGCGGCCTCGGCCTCCAGGGCGGCGGCGTAGTGCTCGGTGAAGCCGAGGGTGCGCCGGGCCTCCTCCAGCTGCGAGAGGGCGTCGACGGTGTGGCGGACCTTCCAGACGCGCTGGGCCTCGTTGACGGCGAGGTCGAGGGTGTTGGTGCACACCGCCCGGACCGGGGTCTCGACGGCGACGGCGGCGGAGCGGCCGTCGTGACTGTTGGCGAACAGGGTGTAGAGGTCGATGCGGTCGGCCGCACCCTCGGGGTCGATGGTGATGCTCGGGGACTTGACGGACATGAAGACGACCCGGCCGCCGTCGAGCGCACCGGCGGTCTCGTAGGTGACGTGGCCGCCGCCGACCAGCTCGTCCAGGAAGGCGAAGGCCTCGCGGTTCTGGATGGGGGTCCAGGTGTTGCCGACGAGGCCGCCGACCCAGTCGCCGGTGTCGGTGCGGACGGTGGCGAAGCGGTTGGGGATCTTCTTGCCGAGCTTGCCCCTGTTCATCGGCAGGATCGGCAGCTTCTCGACCTCCCAGTCCAGCTTGGCGAGGTGCAGGACCTCGTCGCTGGTCTTGGCCTCCTCGGTGACGGTGCCGAGGCCGTGCCAGGCGGGCTGGCGGTGCGAGTAGAAGGCGGCCTCGCCGGTGGTGTTGTCGATGGCGCCGAGGTCGGCGCGGCCGGTGATGACGTCGCTGTCGCGCATGGGTGTCTCCTGTGAGGTCTGCCCGGATTCGCGGTCCGAGCGGGCAACGAAGCCGACTTCCGTCTGCTTTCTTGACCTCAGTCTATTCTCGCGCGGGCGCCCTTGGGCACACCCTTCGAGGCAAGAAGTTCAGGCCCTCCGCACCGGCCGGGCGGGCGTCGGCATCACGGCGCCGGCGGTCGTCAGGCCTCGCCGCGGCTCCTCGCCAGGGCCCACCGGGCAACCCGAGCGCCTGGACAGCAACGGATCAAAGTCACAGAAATCCGCAGGTCAGGGCCGTCGCCCGAATTTCGAGGCGGCTGGCGTCGGTTGACCTCGCGGCGGGAACGAAGTAGCCACGCACCCCGCCCCCGGCGAACAATCTCCCTACAACGGTCCGCCGCAGCGGGCGAGTTGATCCATCATCCACAGCCTGGCGCCAGCCCTCGCGGCGCGCCGCCCCCAGGAGATCCGCATGAAGCGCCTGCCCGCGCCGGCCAACGTCCTCGTCCAGAGCGGCCTGTCCGGCCCCGAAGCCCTGTTCCTCGCCTCCCTGGTCGTGGTGCTCGCCATCCTGGCCCTGACCGGCACGCCCGTTCCGGACGCGCTGATCGTGATGGCGACCGCCTCGAGCGGCTTGATCACCCGCGGGCACCCGGGTGGCGGCCAGCTCGACGGACGGGCGCGCTGATCGTGGGGCGCCACGCCAACCCGGTGCCGACAGACGCTGGCCTGCGCCTGCACGCGCTGGCTGTCGCGCTGCGCCGGCTGAAAGCGGCCAGCGGCCTCACCTACGCCGGGCTCGCCAAGCGCACCAAGGCCCGTGGCGAGCCGAAGGGGGCCTCCCCCCTCAGCCAGGCCGCCGCCGGCCACCGGCTCCCCCGGCTCAGCACCGTTCTCGCGTTCGCCCGCGCGGCCGCGGACCCCGCCGACCCGCACGCACGGCGCCAGGCCGAGTGGGAGATCCACTCCCTATGGGCGGCGACGGCCATCCAGCACTCGGCCCCGCTGGCCGCAGAACAGGCACCGTCCGTTCGTCGCCTCCTTGAAGGCGTTCGCCGCCCCCTCGATGCTGCGCGAGCCGAGAAGCGCCGCCCCAAGCGCACCCTGGAGAACCTGGGGCTGGAGCTGAGGCGAGCGCGGGCTCGGGCCGGACAACCGTCCCTCCGGGCCCTTGAGAGGTGGTCGGAAGAGGCCGGGCACCGGGTACCGAGGAGCACGGCCAACCTGATCCTGACCGGGCGCGTCCTGCCGACACGGGAGCAGCTGGCGGCGCTACTCACGGCCGTCGTCCGCTCTGCTGCGGGAGCAGACAGAGGCGCGCCCTCCGACGACCTTCGGCGGCTGGCGGCGATCCGCGACTCCATCGAAGCGATGACCCGGCCCACGCCGCCCGTTCGCGTCGCCGGCTACGGGTGCGTGGACGGCTCCCTCGACGCGTTGCTGGAGCGCAGGGACCGCGACGAGAGGATCCTGCGCAAGATCGGCAAGCTCACCGAGGACGCGGACGTCGAGCATGACGAATACCGTCTCGGCGTCGCTGAGGACACCGCTCCGTGGGAGTTCATGGACGACGAGGAACTGGCCGCCTGGGAGCAAGAAGCCCTCGAGGCCGACCGGGCGCACCGGAGCGGCCGCGACCTGGGCGCCGAGCTGCGCGCCTTGGCCGACGGCTAGTTGCTCGTGCGGCGGTTGCGCAGTTCCAGTCCGGCTTGCTTGGCGTAGCGGGTCACCAGGGCCGGGGACAGCCCGGAGGCGTCAGAGATGCGGTAGACCGGTACGGACCGGTCGGGGTAGGCGGCGACGACGCCCTCGAGGCGCATCTCGCGCATCTTCGTGGCGGTGTCGTCGATCACCGCGAGCGGTTCGCGCAGCTGGTCAAGCAGGTTCATCGGCTCCAGGCCGGCTTCCTCGACGGCCGCCAGTGCGGCCTGGAGCTCCTGGGCGGCGGCGGCGAGTCGCTCGCCGGAGTTCGCCGCGGTACGGCGCGGCTTGCTGCGCTTCGGCGTCGCGGCCGGCTCCTTGCCGCTCATCGGTGCTCTCCTTCGTGCTGCGGTCCGGCCGGGGCCGGGGGTCGTCTATGTCTACCAGGGGCTGCGGGGGCTGGCGAACAGCGCGGCGTGCCCGCGCCCTGCGGGGCAGGGCGCGGGCACGGGCTCTACAGCAGGGTGCCGATCGCCTCGACGGTCAGTTCGACCAGCAGGCGGGCGCTCTCACCGGACGGCTGGTGCACGCGCTGGGTGAGCTGTCCGACCACGATCACGCGGTCGTTCGCCCGCAAGGTCTCCGCCGTCCTGTGCGCGAGGTCCCGCCAGGCGACGCAGCGCACGGTCAGCTGTCTGGCCTGCGGGTCGCGCGGCTGGCCCAGCTCGGCGAGCCGCGGGCGCTGCAGAAGGGTGAACCTCGCCTGGGCGACGGAGGCGCCGGGCGGCTGGTAGAGCTCCGGGTCGCGCAGCAGGCTGCCGATCAAGGTCGCGTGGTTGGGGAGGTTCACCGGCCACCGGCCTGGTGAGCGGCGTCCACGTCGCGGGGGTCGGCGGCTGCTGCGGCGTCCAGGCAGCGGGCGATGCGCTGGAAGTGGCGGGCGGTCTCCATCGGGTGGGCGTCGCGACGCGGCCACCGGGGCAGGTCTTGGAGGGGCAGGGCGAGGCGGTGGGCCTCCTGGCGCAGGCTGCCCACCCAGTCCGGTACTTCGCGGGGCAGCGCGCCAAGGCGGTGGCACATCCGCGCGAGGACGAGGTGGTCGGTGTCCCCTCGCCACGACCACAGTTCGGGGCTGGGGGTGGACTTGAGGAACCACTGGAGCTCGCAGGCGAGCCGGTCGCGGCCGCGCACGTCCGGGTCGCGGCGGTCGAGGCGCCCGTCGTACCACGGCAGGTGGGCGAGGCCGGGGCCGATCGTCTGGTCGGGGTCGAGGCTGACGCGCCCGATGGAGCCGTCGATGGCGTAGTAGGAGGCGCCGTCCTCGCGTAGGAGGGCGATGCTCACCGGGGTGACGGCCTGGCCGTCGTCCAGGTAGGTGGTGGTGGTGAAGACGCGCATGGGGTCCTCTCAGTGGCTTGCGGCAGGGTGGCCGGCGTGCGGCACGGCGGGCGGGGCGAGTTCGAGTTGCTGCATGTGCCGTTCCAGGCGGTCGGCGCAGCGTTCGTAGGCGCCGGTGACGGCGTGGCCCCGGTCGGCGGCGAGGTCGTCCAGGCAGGCTCGGATGCGCCAGGCGAGGACGTCGCGCGGGGAGCTGTAGCGGGAGCGCTTGGCGGTGCGCTCGTCGCGGCCCACGCGCGCGGACAGGATGGTCCAGCGGCCGGTGAAGGCGTAGTAGTGGACCCACACGGTCCAGTAGCTGATGCCGGACTCGGCGTAGGCGAAACGGACTTCACCGGCGCCGGGAACCCACGTCCAGTCGCCGTCCTGGGCGGCGCGGTGGAGCGGGTCGCCGTCGGGGGCGAGGATCGTGATGTTGTCCGGGTGGACGTGCTGGAGGCCGCTGCCGTCGGGGGCAAGGAGGGCGATGCAGTCCTCGACTCCGCCGAAGGGCGCCTCGATGTGGCCGGCGCAGCCCTCGTTGGTCGTGACGGTGAAGATGCGGCCGTGCAGTTCGGTCTTGCTGCCGTGGTAGATGGCCCTGGTCGGTTCCACGGTGTGCTCCTGGTCTGGTGACGGGGCGGGCGGTCGGCGCGGGCCCGGCGGCAGGGTGGTCCCTGCCGCCGGGCCCTTCGGGCTAGCCGTGCTCCGGGGAGAAGGGGTCGAGCAGCTGCCCGTTCTCGTCCGTCGGCGGGGTCCAGTCCATGAGGTCGTCCGGGTGCACGTGGCTCAGCACCAGTTCGTCGCCGTCGAACAGGTCGTACAGGTGCTGCTGCGCGCCGTTCTCGTCGGTGTACGTGTCGTAGGTGCTCGTGCCGCGGCGGGTGGTGAGCATCCGGTGGTGCAGGGACTCCACTCGCCCGAGGTACTCCACGGTCGATCCGTCCGCGAGGGGCGGGTGGGTCCCGTTGCTGAAGGCCATCGGTCTCTCCTAGGTCGGGCCGGGGGTTCGCGGTCCCCGGCTGGCGGTACCAGCCTCCACCCAAAAGATACCTGAGTCAATAAATTAGATGCAGGTTACTTTTCTCGGATTCGCGACACCGCCGCGAGGCGGGCCCACCACCGCCGCCGCGCCGGGGCGGGCCCGCCTCCGGCCAGCTACTGGAACGCGGAGACGTACTCCTCGACCGCCTTGGTCAGCCGAGCGGCACGAAGGGGGGCTCGCCCATGGACGCCGGCGGCGTTGATGGTGGCGATCCGCTTACCCCCCTCGGCAGACAGAACGTCGTGCTCGGCGAACAGGAAGACGTTGCCGTCGAGTTCACCGGCCGCCTGGCTGACGATCCTGATGCGAACCCCCTCCCATTCGCCAGGGAACCTGCTCGGCTCGAGGGAGGCGATAGCGATCAGGCCCCCGCTTCGCCGCACCTGGCGCTGCCCGGAGACGACGCCTCCAGGCAGCGGCTGGAGGGCCCTCAAGACTGCTCCGTGACTGACGGCCGCCATGGCAACTCCTTTGCGTGGGGCCAGGCTTCGCGTTTCCCGGCCGATGTAATCAGCCTCCACCACGAAACAGACCTAAGTCAACTTTAGAGCTATAGGTCTTCTTTTGTTTCGCTGCGCCGTTCCGGGCCGTCGGGCAGATGGGGCGCCAAGGCCCGCTCGACCAGGCCGTGGACCGTGCGCAGCGCCTCGTTCCAGCCCCGCGCCCACTCGTCGCCGCCTCGCTGCTGCCCGAGTTCGGCGACGGAGGCGAGCGCGGCAAGCATGGCCGGCACCGGCAACAGGACGACGCTCGTCGCCCCGTCGTGGCCGTGGATCGGCTCGACATCGGCAGCGTGGTCCCAGGCGACGGTGGAGCCGCGGGTCCCGCGCCAGCGCGTGACGCCCCTGGACCCGGCGGCGACAGAGAAGATGCAGCCCTCGGCGACCACGCCCGTACCGGAGACGCCGGACACGTCAACGTCGCGGCGCAGCACGTATGGGGTGGGAGGCTCGGGCTCGAACTGCGCGATCAGGGAGGCGAGTCGGGCCGCAAGACGGTTCATGCCGCTTCTCCCCTCGAGGTGTAGGTGCCCTTGGGGTCCTTGCGGATGGCGCTGCCTTCCTGCGGCAGGTCGCGGCGGCCGTCGGCCAGGTCACGGAACCGCTCGTGGGCGCGGAAGCGGGGGACTCGACGCGCGGGCACGACCACCTTGCCGCCGGTCTGGGGGTTTCGGGCGTTGCGGCTCGCGGCCTGGACAGCTTCGAAGGTTCCGAAGCCGGTGACGGACACCGGCTCGCCCTCGACGACGGCACGCACGATGGCGTCGAGGACGGCCTCGATGGCGCGGGCGGCGGGCTGCCGGCCTCCGAGCACGGGGGCAAGACGGTCGATGAGGACGCGCTTGTTGACGGTCACGGGTCTACTCCTGCGATGGATATGGGGTGGTTCCGGGCCGGGCGACGGCGCGTGGTCACGTCGCCCGGCCCGGGTGCGGGGGGCGCCTACACCGGGTGCGGCACAGGCGCCGGGGACGGGCCCGGGGAGGGCTGCGGCGGGTCCCCGGCGGGCTTGGCCGGGGCGGTGCAGCCGGGGGCGGCGGGCTGGGAGGTGGTGACGGTCACCGCCGGGGCGGGGCCATCGGCGGTGCGCGCCATGGCGGCACCGCTGATGCTTCCGAGCACCAGTCCGGCGAGGAGGGAGCCGACGAGCAGGGCGGTACCGCGCATGGCGGTGATCCTTTCGGGGAGGGGCCTGACCGGCCCCGCCGGGGCGGGGCCGGTCAGGTTCGGGTCAGCGGCTGGAGCTCGGGCGGGCGGGGGTGACCGGGGTGTTGGTCGGGGTCGGGTCGGCACTCGGGGTCGCCGACCGGTTGGGGCCGGGGTTCGGGCTGGGTGCCCCGGTCGGGGACGGGGACGGGGCAGGGACGCAGGCGCTCGGGCCGCCGGACGGGGACGGTGCCCCGACGGTCGGGGCCGTCTGCACGTGGGTGACGGTCACGGTCACGGTTGGGACCGGGGCCGGGGTCGGGGCCGAACCGGGCTGCTCGCCGGTCTGAGCCGGGAGGGTCGGGGCCGGGCTCAGGCCGGGTGCGGCCGGGGTCAGGCCGGGTGCAGCCGGGGTCAGGCCGGGGGCGGCCAGGGTCGGGGCTTCCGGGGTGCTCGCCGCGACCGGGGCCACGGTCGGCAGGGCGGGGGCCGCCGGGGCCTCGGTGCCCAGGTTCACGGGAGCGGTCGTCAGGCTCGGCATGCTCGGAGCCTGAGCGGGCTGGGCCCCGGGGGCCGGGACGGCCGCAGGGTGGCTCATCACCAGGGAACCGGTGATGAACCCGACTCCGGCCAGGCCCAGGGCCACGAGAGTGCGCGCGTCGAGGCGGAGGGTCACCGCTCGGCGGGGGCGACGGGCACCGTCCTCGGCGGGGGCGTCGGCGGGGGTGGTTTCGGTCATCGGGCTATCTCCTTCGTCGGGCCGGGGGTTCGCGGTCCCCGGCTGGCAGGACCAGCCTCGCACAAAACAGACCTGAGTCAAATAAGAAGACACTAGTAACTTTCAGTTCGGGGCGGGCACTCAACGCGCCCGCCCCGCAACCGAGTTGGCCCCTACCGCGCCCGCAGCCCGTGAGCCGTCTGGTAGGCGTACAGCCACGTCAGCGGCCCGGTCAGCCCGTCCGCCGGCCCAAGGTCGCCCACGTAGTACTCCTGGAGCGCCTGCACCTTCTGCAGATCCAGCTCCTCCATGTCCTCGCTCGGCCCGACCCGGTACGGCGGCCCCCAGTCGCCGGCCTGCAACCACATCTGCAGTTGCTTGGCGTAGGAGCTGTGCGCGCCGAGGACGAAGTGCTCGCGCCCGGGGAACCACGGCGCCGGGATCTGGAGCTGCTGGCCGGCCTGGATCCGGTCCGGGTCGGCGATGCCGTTGAGCGCGACCAGCTGCGCCACGTTGGTCTCGAACCGCCCGGCCACGGCGCTGAGGGTGTCGCCCGGCTGCACGGTGTAGACGCCGGCGCTATCGCCCGACGACTGGGGGTCGGGTGTCCCGCCGCCGCCCCCGCCGGGCCGGGGCGCGCCGCGCTGCACCCAGCCGTACAGCTCGTCGCCCGGACACGACGTCGCGTAGCCATCGCGGTGGCCGCGGACCTCGCCGCCGGCGCCACCCTGCGCCCGGCAGTACTCGATCGCGTCCACCAGACCGTCGAGCATCGCGTTGGTCGGCGAGGTGATGCCCTCGGTGCCGACCATCGCGCACACCGCGTAGTGGCCCGCGTTCAGCGCCGGGTTGCCGTTCGCGCCGTTCTTCCTGTTCAGGCCACGACCCTCGAACACGTACCCGTGCGGGCAGACCACGAACGAGTAGGCGATATCGATCCAGTCCTCGTCCGGATCGTTGAGGTGGGCGCGCTGGATGTCGCGCACGTGGCCAGCGCATCGGCCGTGGTCGCCCAGCAGGCTGCTGGGGACGGAGTCGCCCTCGTAGTGGATCTTGACGCCGCGCGTGGAGCCGATGCGGGTGTAGGCGCCGGTGGGCGCTGCCGCGCCCCACTCGGAGCGGGAGACGAGCTTCATCGGCTCGCCTCCCGCCCGCGGTCGGTCCGGTTGGTGGTCGGCACGGTTTCCTCCCCAGGTCGGGTGGTTGGTGTGCCGGGACGCTAGGCCGGACCGGTCGTTAAGGTCGCGCCGTCAGGCGGCGGCCGTCTCGGTCAACACGCCGTCCTGGTATCCGAATCGACGCTCGCGCACCCGGTCACGCACCAGGAACAGCGGGACCAGGCCGCCGCCGTCGGCGGGGGTGGAGCAGACGAGGTAGCCGGACGCGACGACCATCACCCACTCCTCGGGCTTCTCCACGGTGAACCCGACCGGGACGGAGGAGTCCTCCGCGACGCGGCGCTCGCTGGCGCGGCGGGCATGCGGCCGGGCGATGTGCGGGCACAGCGTGAGCGCGGCTTCCGCGCAGGCCTCGTGCATCGGCGGGTCCGAGTAGTAGCCCGTCTGCGCCGACATCGGGCCGCCGAGGAACGCGGCCGGCCCCGTCAGCGGCTCGCCACACAGCGAGCACCGGTCCGCGAGGGCCAGCCGCAGGGAGGCCTCGCCGTTGAGGGTCACGAAGTCGACGGCGCCGTCATGCATGTTGACGACGGGGATCGGCAGGCCTCGCTTCTCGTCTCGCGGCCGGGCTGCCAGAGCGGGCGGCAGGTTGGTCAGGTCCTTGCTGGTCATCTCGTCCTCCGGGAGGCCCCGTTCGCGGCGGGGCTCGGCAACAGGAAGTCCGCCAACGCCGGGGCCGGCGACACCGGACCCGCGCAGCTCCGGCGCCGCGCACTCCCCGAAGCGAAAGGAGGACGGCCTGCTGCAACAGGCTCCGGCCCGCTCCCAGCCTCCCCCTTCGGAGACGAGGAGCGGGGCCCGGCGTTGGCGGACCCCACCACCCTCCCCACAACCCGCCAGGACGGACAACACCCCTACCTCAGCGGCCGGATGATGCCTTCGGGGGCCTCTCCGTCCGCGTTGAGCAGGTCCTGCGACACCCAGTACGGCTCGATCAGCTTCGAGTCGGGGATGCTGCGGCCCGGGCCGGTCCACACCGTCTTGAGGTGTCCGCCCCGCTGGTGGGGGTACTGTCGCCACCCCCCAGCCCCACCATTGCCGCTAGCGCCCTGGACGGCGCTGCGCCTCGCTTCCTGGACTCGTACCCGGGCGTCCTTCAGGCGCGGGCCGAGCCGCCAGCCGAGGCGCAGGAAGGTGTCCGGCTTGTTCCATCGCCGCTGCTTGCCGGGTTTGGCGGCCTTGCCACGAGGCACGGACGGAGTGGAGATGTCCGCCTTCGACGAGCACAGGTAGACGGCGACCTGCAGCGCTCTGGTCACGATCGCGCGCTGGGCGTCGGTCGGCGCCTCCTGGCCGTTCTTGCGGGCGATCCTCAGCGCGAGGTCCTCGGCGGTGAACTTGTCGCCAGCGCTGGCAGGGATCGACAGGTGGCAGAACTCCAGCGCCGGTGTCATCCCGCCGGGGGAAGGGGGCAGCGGGGTGCCGTCCTCGGCGAGCGGCTCGCAGATCACGGCGACGGCGACCTCGTCCATCCGGTGGTCGCTGGTCAGGCACAGCAGCTTCTGCGGGGTGCGTCGACCGCTGAAGAGGATCGCCAACAGCCGCCCCTTGCCGCCGCTTCCCACGCTGAGCTCGACCGTAGGCGGCTCGGCGAAGACCACCATCAGGTTGGGGTGGCGGGCCAGGTTGCGGAACAGTTGCCCCGGCAGGGTCCCGAGCCGGTACGTCGCCAGTTCAGACGCCATGTCCGGGTGCATCGCGGCGACGTTCTTCCCCTTCCTCCACAGACGCCACAGTGCGGCCAGGGTGGTCATCTGCCGCACCTCGGACAGACTCAGGATCTCCTGTGACACGGTGCTGAGCAGGATGCCCCCGTTGATCGCGTAGTCCGGTACGTCGCCAAGGCCGGCGCTGTGCAGCACGCGGTCGGCTGACGTCAGCTCGGCAACGACCTGCTCGGCCACCACGGCGGTGGCCCGGCCCAGTTCAACGTCCTTGCTCGCCATGTGTATTACTCCCTGCCCCCTTGGGCCCGTGCGGCCCGACTGAGCCCACACTCGCCAAGGGCGCAGAACCGGACAACAGCCTTATGTGGCAGCAGAGTTGATGAAATCTGGCCGAGGGGGACAGCCCTGGACGACGCGGCATCAGTCCCAGCCGGCCCGCGAGGGCGAACCGGCCTTCTACGGCTCCGAGCCCTCCACCAGCTCCGCGTCGACCACCGCGGCTTCCTCCTCCAGCTCCGCCGCGAAGTCCTGCCGGATCGCGGCCAGCCGGGCCGCCAGGCGCTCGACACCGGCCCCCTGGTCCGCCGAGGCCGCCGGCAGCTCGCCGCCGGCAGCCGGCGCGAGCTCGATCCGGGCCTGCGCCGCCCGGCCGAACGTCTCTGGCGCCAGGCACGCGAGGAGGAACTGGGCCGCCCTCCAGTCCGGCTGGGCGAAGTCCCGCTCGACCTGCACGACCCGCTCGCCGGTCTCCGGGTCGCGTACCGTCCGGGTGCGCTCCCGCACGACGTGGCCGCCGGTCGCCGCCTTCCTGACCAGCAGCACCAGCTGCGCCTTGCCCTCGCTGCGCGCGCGCGTGAACCTGTCGCGGAACTCGCAGAACGACTGCTCGCCCGCCCGGGCCCGCAGGCCCGTCTCCCGCCGCTGCTGCTCCTGCTCCCCGCGCTCCAGCCACCGGTACACGGTGCTGGGGTGAATGCCGGCCATCGGCGCCGCGTCGCTCACCGGCACGCCCGCCCGCACGGCATCCAGGAGCCGCTTCTCCACCTCCGGATCGAGGGCGGGACGGCGACCGCGGCGGCTACTCACAGGGCCGACCGTACGCGGAACCCCAGGTCAACGACGCCTCGAGAGCACCGGAATGCGGGGACTCACCGGCACCCCGGACTCGGCCTTGGGCGCCCCTTTGGGCCACTCTTTCGGCCCAAAGGAGAACCGGGAAGCCTGGAGCACCAATCCCTGGCGATTCATTTATCTGGCACCCTTCACTCCTGAAAAGCCCGAGCCTGGGCACCAAAGCGCAGGTGTTCAATAGGCATCGAAAGCGTCCTCCACACACGGCCTCGGGCGTGTGAATGAATACCCTTTCCGGGGTTTGCATTCATTGGCCCTTTCGGGCTAATTGAGCACCACGGGAAAGAGTACCGAGTTTGTCACATTAGCGCGTTAGGGATATCCCTCGACAGAGGCTAGGGGCTCCCCTCGCCGCGTATTAACGGGCCCGGCACCCGACCCAGGGAGGCGGCAACGACGTGGAGCGAAGGTACACGTGTCGGCGATGTCAGGGGCCGCGACTGGAGGTGCTCGACTTTCGATGACCTAAATCTGTAGCCCTGCCAGCTGGGGCGATTCGTGTAGCTACTTTCAGGATTTGGCGAGGCGTCAGCCAAGTCCTAGGATCGGTGCGCGGATGCGGGCCACCCTTTGCCGAGGATGGCCCGCGCGCTCCGCTTTTCCGCAGGCGTTTAGCAGAAATGGAACGATGCCCATGATGACACAGCCCAAGGGCTCCACGCCTCCGCCTTCCATGGCGGACCGGCCGGTGACCTGGCGGGACCTCGCGGTCTGCGGCCACGGCGCCCTGACCACCGCAAGCCTGCACAACCAGGTCGGGTGGCCGACGGCCACCTCGGCACTCATCGGGCTCACCGGCCCGGTCTTGTGGTCGCTGCTCCGCCATCGGTAGCAGGCCTGCAGCCGGACGCCGGCTGCGGCGGCCTGCCTACGTGGCCGAGCACGCAGACGACCTACTCACGTGAGTAGGACGACGTCGAGCCCGGGCCGGGCGCCCCGTAAATTTACGGGGTGCCCGCCCGGGCTGTTGGGCCGCCGGGCTACTCCCAGCCGAGGTTGTAGGCGATCTCGTCGTACGCCGTGCCAGTCGCGCCGCTGAGTACGGCGGGGAGAACGACCGCCCTGACCGTGAGCCCGGAGGTCTCGTTGATGAGGTCGCCGAACTCGGGGGTGCCGATCGTGGTCTGGCGGGGGCCGTCCTCGACCTCCCAGACCGTCACCACGGGCGCGTTCGCGGGCAGGCTTGCGAGCAGGCTGTACAGGCGCGACACCGTCATGGCGTTCTCGTCGTCGGCACTGACCTGAGGCAGGGCGACCACCGGCACGCGGTGGCCGGACTCGTCGCGCACCGCTGCCCTCACCGGCCACCCCAGCGGGGTACGGCCGGGGCCGCCCTGCCCGGGGCAGTCGGCGACGACCAGCAGGTCGTCGGGCATCACCCCCAGGAATCCGCGGAGGTCGCCGACCCGCAGCGCGGTGACGGGCAGGTCAAGAGGAACCCTGAGCAGCATCGTTGTTGTCTCCTTGGTGTGGGCGGCCGGGATTCGCGGTCCCGGCCTGGCCCTGCCATCCTCCCGCGCAAGCGGTCTCTTGGGCACAACTCCCTTGCAATGTCAGGCTGGTGGCGGAACTAGCGCGAGCGCTTCGGCGCGGCGGGCCAGGTCGGCGTGGAGGGCACCGGTCAGATGGCTGGTGACCATCGCGGCCCCGTGTGCGCGGGCACCGCGGGCTGTCATGCAGGCGTGCTGGGAGCGGATCAGGCAGGCCGCGCCCTGGATGTCGAGGTGCGCGCCGAGGGCGTCCACGACCTGCTGGCCGAGCCGTTCCTGGACCTGCGGGCGGGCCGCGAACTCCTGGAGGAGGCGGGCGAGCTTGGACAGGCCGACGATGCGGGCTCCCGGGGCCGGCAGGTAGGCGACGGTGGCCCGGCCGTGGAAGGGGAGCATGTGATGCTCGCACAGCGCGTCGAAGGGCACGTCGACGGCGGCGATCAACCCCGCCCGTTCTCCCTCCGGGGGGAATGTGACGGCAAGGTGCCGGGCCGGGTCCAGGCGCATGCCGGCCGTCAGCTCGGCGAGGGCCTTGGCCAAGCGGCGCGGGGTCGCGGCTGTGGACTCGGTGTCGCACGGGATACCGAGGGCGGTGAGCAGGCCGGCGGCATGCACTGCCGCGCCGTCCAGGTCGACGGTGTTGGCGGGGGTGGTCATCGGTTGCGTTCTCCAGGCCACAGCAGCACGTGCTGCCGCATCGTCAGGTTCCAGTTGCGTGCGATCACGTCGTCGGCCAGGGACCGGGCGACATCGATGGTGCGCTCGGCGGTGGTCCCTTCGGGCATCACCCAGGTCGCGTGCGGGGGGATGCGGAAGCGGTCGACCAGGGAGGCGATCTCCTCAAGGTCGGTGACGTTGGCGGCGACGAACTTGAACCGGGCACGCTGCTTGTGGGCGAGGTCGGTGTAGGCCTCCAGGGCCTCCGGCTTGATCCGCTGATCCTCCGGCATGCCGGAGTTCGCCAGCTTGGGGCTCACGTTGAACGCCAGCCGCGGCACTCCGAGAGTGACGGGCTTCGGCGCGAGGCTGCCGTTGGTCTCGATCTCCACGCGACGGGTGGTGTGCCGCAGGACAGCCATGAGCGAGCGCCACCCGTCGGTGCGTTGGTGCAGCAGGGGCTCGCCGCCGGTGATGACGATGATCGCGTGCGGGTGCTCGGCCGCCCACTCCACAATCTCGACGACCGGGATGCGGCGGATCTCCTTGCGCAGGTCGTACCGCTTGCTGTCCCAGGTGTACGGGGTATCGCACCAGCTGCAGGCCTGGTTGCAGCCACCCAAGCGCAGGTACTTGGACTGCTGGCCCGCGGTCGGGCCTTCCCCCTGGAAGGTGGGCCCGAAGATCTCGGCGACGGGCAGGCTGGCGGGGAGGACAAGGGCGCTCACGGGGCCGCCGTCCAGGAGGCGGCGTTGACGGCGGTCTCGGACACGCCGACGTGGGAGACGTACGCGCCGGCGGCGCGGGGCAGGGTGTGCAGCGCCTCCGTCGCGACCCGGCCGAGCAGTTCGGCGACGGCCTCCACGCTGGGCCAGCCGAGGTCCGCGGCGTGCTGCTCCTGCTCGGCGGGGTCCTTGGCGCCGAAGCGGAACAGCTTGCTGCCCTCCCCCGCAAGCACCGGAACAAGGGTGTCGGCGGCCCCGAGCATGGTGCCGTGGTCGAGGAAGGTGTCGATCCACTCCCGCAGGGCCCGCTTGAACGCGCCGAACTCCACGACGGTGCCGGCCGCGAGCTCCGAAGCGGTGACGGTGACCTCGACCACCCAGGAGTGGCCGTGCAGGTTCTCGCATTTCCCTGTGAGGTGCGGCAGTCGGTGTGCTGTCTGGAAGTCGTGGCGGACGGTGACGGCGTGGCTCACTGCTGCTCCCCCGCATCGCTCAGGTGCACGATCGCGCCGGCCTCGCCGTCCTCGGACACCGCGACCATCGTCACTCGCAGGCCGACGCTGCTCAGGTGCTCGGCGAGGGTGCGGGCCAGGGTCTCGCACGAGGCGGGTCCGCACTCGCGGGCGCCCGGGCCCCACCAGCCGCGGATCAGGTCGCCGAGGTCGTGGAACTCGGTATCGCGGTCGTCGTGGGCTACGGCGACGGTGACCGTGATGTGGAACAGGTGCCGGTGCCGGGCCCGGAGGTAGGAGCGGTGCTCGGGCGCGGCGGGCCAGTGGTGAAATCCGGGCAACTGGACCTTGGTCCAGACGTTGGCAGTTGGCTTCACGAGGATCGTGCCTCCGGTTCGGTGAGGGGCGGGTAGGACGGCTGGCCGAGCAGCTCGTCGCGGGTGGTGCGGGCGACGCGCCACACGGTGGTGGTGGCGTCGACGGTCTGCGCGCACATCAGGCAGCAGGCGGTGCGGCCGCGGGTGGGGTGGGCCGGCTGGTCGAGGTCGTACGCGAAGCCGCGGTCGATCACGCCGACCTTGCGCAGCAACGCGGAGTCGACCCGTACGTCCGGCCAGCGCAGCGGGCCCAGCCAGGTGGAGGAGTCGCAGGAGTCCGGCGGGACGGCCAGGCACCATTCGTTGACCGTCAGGCCGAGGACGTGCACCCACAGGTCGGGGTACTGACGGTGCCGTTCCCACAGGGTGTGCAGCAGGCGCAGCCGCACCGGCGCCGGCGCCTGGACGACGTTGCCGAAGCAGATCCGGTCGTACTGCTGGGCGAGCTCGTCGAAGTAGTCCCAGCCGTCCACCAGCGGGTGGTAGACGGGGATCGGCGCGACACCTTCGCCCTCGAGGCGGGCGCGGGTGCGGATCTTGTTGTCCCGGCCGCCCTGGTCCAGCTCGATGTAGCCCCACAGCCGGTCCCCATGGCGGCGGACCAGCTCGACGTACCGGGCGTACAGGTCATCGAAGCCGTCGATCTCCTCCGGGGCCAGGCGCAGGGCCTCGTCCATGGAGACGCCGTGGGCCCGCTTGTACTGGTTGGTCAGCCAGAAGATCCCCGAGTCGAGCAGCACCCGGTGCCCGGCGTCCAGCAGCTCGACCAACCTCCGTTCGTGGCCGGCGGTCAGCAGGTCGTTCGTGGCGAGCAGCACGTGGTGCGGGTAGTGCTCGGAGTCGCCGGCGGCGAAGTACAGGTGCCGGTCGGCCGGGTCGAACGCACCGCCGCCGGTGCGCTTCACCGCGGGCTGGTGGCTCGGGCTCATCGCTGCGCCCCTTCCAGCGCGGTGCCGCCGGGGGCACCGGTCAGCTCCTGGACGCGGTGGGCGGCGTGCCTCCAGCAGGTGCCCAGCGCCGTCGCGGCGTCCGCGCACAGCCGGGCGGCGGCCTGGTAGGAGGCGCTGTCGCCGGGGGCGTAGCGGAAGCCGGCGGGCAGGTTGCCGACGCGGCGCAGCAGGGCGGTTTCGATCCTCTGGTGGTTCCAGCGCAGCGGCGCCAGCCAGGACGAGGAGTCGCAGGAGTCCGGGGCCAGCGGCAGACACCATTCGTTGGCGGTCAGACCGAGCGCGTGAATCCACAGATGCGGGTACCTCTGGCGGCGCTCCCAGATCGTGTGCAGCAGGCGCAGCCGAACCGGGGCCGACGCCTGGACGATGTTGCCCACGCAGATCCGGTCGTACTGCTCGGCCAGCTCATCGAAGTAGTCCCAGCCGTCCACCAGCGGGTGGTACACCGGGATCGGCGACAGACCGAGGTCGTGGAGGGCCGCACGCTGCGTCCGCTTGTGCAGCAGGCCGCCCTGGTCCAACTCGATATGGCCCCAAAGCCAGTCGCCGTAGGTGCGGGCCAGGTAGACGTACCGCTCGCGCAGTTCCTCGAAGCCATCGATCTGCTCCGGGGCGAGTGCAAGGGCCTCGTCCATGGTGACGTTGTGGGCTCGGCTGTGCCGGTTGGTGAGCCAGAAGATGCCGCTGTCCAGCAGCACCTTGCAACCGGCGTCCAGCAGGTCGCGCAGCCGCTGCTCCTCGGCGTCGCCCAGCAGGTCGTTGACGGCCATCAGCACGTGCGGACCGGCGTTGAACTCCCCTCCGCCCGCAGTGAAGTAGATGGGCCGCTCTGCCGGATCGAAGGAGCCCCCGGTGGTGGGCAGGACGGCCGTCACGACTCGTCCCTGAGGGTGGGGCTCTGTCCGCTGATCCGCTCCCACTTGTCGAGGAGGTGACCGGCCAGGTACCGCTCGGGCTGCACCATCACCAGGCGCCGGCCGACGGCCCGGTCCGCGAACGGTGCGAGGGGGGTGGGGTAGGGCAGGAAGAGGCTGTCCTCGATGAGGAGCGGGGTCCACTGCGGCCAGCCGTCGAAGACCTCGGCGACGACGAGGCGGTGGTCGCCGAGTTCCCACACCTGCCCGGTCTCGACCTGGTGCTCGGGTTCCCCGACGGTGACGCCCGCCAGGGCCAGCAGATCGCCGCGATTGAGCTGCCCGGGCTCGGTGTCGATGTTGCCGTCCGCATCGTCCTCGTCGTCCGCCCTGCTGCCCGCAGCGACGTCCGCGAGCATGGCGTCGAGCTGGGCGTGGTCGAAGCCGGTGGCGGCGAACAGCACCGGGTCGACCTGCTCCAGATCGGACAGCATCGCCGAGAGGCCCTCGCCGTCCCAGCCGCCGGCGGTGGTCAGGTGGTTGGAGGCGATCAGGTACGCCTCGGCGTGGGCGTCGTCGCGGGAGGCCCAACCGCGCACGACGGGGACGGTCCACGTGCCCTCGGCGGTGACGACCACGCCGTCCGGGGCGGGCTTTCCCGCGTCGCGGCGACGCGCGAGGGTCTCGTAGCGGCCGTGGCCGGCCACCAGTCGATCGGTGCGTTCGTCCAGCAGGCCGGGCTCGGTGAAGTCGAACTGCTCCACGGAGCGATCCAGCCCGTCGTCGTCGTGACCCTTCGGGTTACGGGCGGCGGGCCGGACCTCGTCCAGCGGCATGTAGTCGATGTAGCGGGGGGCTGCCATGAGCGGGGAACCTAGGCGGCCGCCCGAGGTTAGGTCGCGTCGAGCAACTTCCGGCGCTGGGGTCGGGGTTCAGTCTCCAGCCGGACGAGCGAAGGAGCGGTGCAGGAACCGGGCGCGGATCGGGCCGAGCGGGCTGAGCGGATCACCGAACTCGGCGACCATCTGCTCGTAGATCGGCGCGCCCATCTCTCCGGTGGGCCGCACAGGCACGAGGTGTACGGCGGGCTGGAGCGCGGGCGGCTGCCGGGCGAACCAGGGCGAGCGAGGGGCGTCGGGTGCGGGATCGTGCGGGCTGGTCACGGTGGTCCTCTCAACTTGCCTGTGATGGGCGGACGTTAGATCGGGCAACGGACAGTCGGGCCGCTCCGACATCCGGTGTGGACCTGGCCAGGCGCGGGGAGGGGGCGCCTGGCCAGGGAGAGTGATGCGCGCAGGGTTTGGCGGCCTTACTGGCGTCCACGCACCGGCGGGTCGCCGCGCTTGGCCGCGCGGACTCGGCGGACCTGGGTGCTGCCGTTCGTTCGGGACCGCTTGGTCGGGTAGTCGAGTTCGTGCAGGGCTGGGCGCTCGTTGGGCGGGTTGTCCCAGAACGCTTCGAGCTGCCGGACGCGTCCTTGATGGTCCGGTTCGGGGTCCTTGAGCCGTCCGGCGGTGCGCACGTACTCGTACTCGCCGTAGGTGTCGGGCGGCACCCCGTCGAGCAGCGCCTTGGCGACGTCTTGCGCCTTCTCGGCGGCGGACTTCGCGGCACGGTGCCGGTCGTACTCGCCAAGGGCCCATTCGATGTCAGCTCTGTCGGTGACGAGGGTGTACGACTCGGGGGAGCGGCCGGCGGCCTCGGCTTGGGGCATGTTCCAGCAGTGGATGCGGGCCGGGCAGTAGCGTCGGCAGATCACGTCGGTGGTCGGCCCGGACCGGTCCCGGGGCAGCGCGGTGCCCAGGTCGAGGGCCGTGGCGATCGCGGTCAACCGGCCGAGCGCCCGGCGGGCGGCCTGCTCGTCGAAGGGGCGGACGAACTCCTCGTCTGCGCCGCTCTTGCGCTCGAAGTAGATGATCCTCACCTCGGTCACCAGCTCTCCGGCGAGGTGCAGGGCGAGGGCGTACAGCTGTGTCTGGTCCCACTCGGTCTCGGGCGGCCCGTCGTCACCGACCAGCGCCCACTTCCAGTCTCCGGCGGTCTTGTAGTCGTACAGGACGCCGGTGACGGGGTCGTACTCGTCGTAGCGGCTCGGCCGGTCCAGGCCGGGCAGGGTGACGGACTGCTCGTACAGCCGCCATGGGTAGAGGGCGCGCCGGCGGCGCGACACCGAGTCGTGGATCAGGGTTCCGGCGCGGGCTGCGCGCCGGTCCACGGGGGCCGGGACGTAGCCCGGCGGCGGGTTCTCCCGGTACCAGATCGCGCGGCGGCAGGAGCTGGTGTCGGATGCGCCGATTGACCACTGGCCCGGCTGCTTGGGACGGCGGGAGCGTCGGCGGCGGCCGGTGCGCTCGGACGCTGCGAGGTCGTCCCCGAGCCGGGCGTGGGCTGCGGCCTGCGCGCGTTCGAGGAGCACATCGGCGGGGTCGCGGCGGTAGCGGGCGCAGCTGGTGGCGGGGTGGCCGCCGGAGCGCTTCTGTCCCCGGTGCGCGTGCCGGGGGGCGCCGCACCGGCACGGGAGAGGGCTGGGCCCGATGAGGCGGGCGTCGGCGAGCGCGCGGGCTCGCTCGATGGGGAGATTCATGAGGTGTCCGTGTGGGCGGGCCGCAGGGCCGCGCGGCTGGGGCGCGGCCCTGCGGGTGGGGTGGACGGGGAGGGTTGGGCTAGCCCTCGCGGGCGTCCTCTCTGCTCCACACGGTGGTGTCGGGGTCGAGCCGGATCAGCAGGCCGCCAGCCTCGACGTGCTCGGCTGCCTCGGGGTGGGCTCCCAGCGCGGCCAGAACGTAGGGACGCAGCTCGCCGAGCAGAACTGCGAGCTGGCCGGCCGTCGCCTTGTTGACGCCGATCCCTGTCGACTTCCGCCACCGGTCGGTGATCTTGGTGACGGTGCTGCCCATCGCGGAGGCGTAGGCGCGCAGTTCACGGCGCAGTTCGTCTGCGGTGGGCGGCTGGTCGGCCGGTTCCACCGGCTGCGGGTCCGACTCCTTCTCCGGCATGCCCTGTTCGGTGGTGTCCTCGGTTTCAGTGGAAGCGCTGACCACCGTGCCGGGGATGATCGCACCGGGTTGTTCCTTGGAACGGGCCTCGCGTCGGCGCGCTGCTCCTGCCTCGCGCTCCAGTTCGCGCTGGGCGGCGTCGGCCTGTTCCATCTCGGCGTGCTCGTAGATGTTCACCAGCTCGCGGGGGAAGGCGATGCGCCACGCCTGGGCCTCCGCGACCTTGCCGATCATGTGGGCGCCCATCGTCGGCCACTGCCCGGTCAGGATGCGCTTGCCGGTCTTGTAGCCGTCGCCCGTGACCGGGTCGTTGCGCCATTCGTCCTTGCCGACGGCGAACTCGGAGAAGACGGCGACGGCTTGGGTGACTGTCGCGTCCCCGGCGATGCTGCGGTGCTCGATCCGGCACATCGCGGCGGCGGGGGGCTGGTCGTGGAGCCACACGTCGACCCAGCGGCGACGGTTGATGCCGTCCTCGCCCTGCATCCACCACTTCGGGTCATCTTCGGGGCCGGTCCAGAACGGGCCGACGCGGCGGATGAACCGGCCGGTGCGCTGCCCGGTGTGCCGGAACCCGTCGATGCCGGTCTGCGCGGTGTAGTACAGCTCCTCTTGCTTGCCCACCTTGCGCTTGCGCTGGATGTAGTAGATCTCGCGGCGGAACGGGTCCAAGCCGGTGGACTTGCAGATGTGGAAGAACGCGACGAGGTCGTGCGTCGGGGCGTTGGCGAGGCCGATGGTGGCGAGGGCTGCTCGCTGGGCCTTCGTCCAGAACCGCTGCTCGCCGGTGATCTCCAGGACCTGGTCGGCCGTCTCGATGGTCATCTCCGCGCGGTTGTCCGTCAGCGGGGTGACCTGTTCGGTCGCGGGGAGTGATTTCTGAGCTGGTGCTGTCACCTCAGGGTGCCTTCCTTGTCTCCGTGGCGGCACCGGGGTTCGCAGGCCCCGGTGTGGCTGCCTGCCTCCACCCTCCCGTCAGCCCGGCCTGCGTGGGAACACCCACCACGTGGCCAAATCAGCTGCGGAGAAGGGAGATTAAGAAGTGTGGCCGCCGGAGCCCGCGGGGTGCGAATCCCGCCCGGTCCGCGTGCTCCCCTTGATAGGAGACAGCCCCGAAGGGCTTGTTGCCAGAGCACGCGGTCGGTTGGCCCGGCGGCCACATCATCACTCTAGGGTAGCGCCGGCCTCAGACACAGGGCCGGCTACCACCCGGACCGACGGTCCGGGGCCGTCGCGCGCTCCAGCGCTCCGGCCCCGGCGTGCTGCCACAGCCCGTCGTAGAAGGTCTTGGACGCCACGACGGCGAGGGCGACGGTGGTCAGCGTGGTCTGCGCGTGGGCGATGTCCCCGCGGGCCAGGACGGTGACGATGCCGACGGCGGCGGATGCCACGGTGCCAATGAGGGTGCGGACCGGCTTGCTCCAGTGGGGCTGCTGGATGAGCGAGGTCGCCCAGGGGGTGAGGGCGCCGAGCAGCAGGCCCCACGCCTCGGTGTCGTTGAGGATGTTCACGGTCTTCTCCCGGTACTGGTGGTGTGCGGGGCGAGGTTGGCGTTCAGAACGGCCAGGACACGGCGATCGCGGCGCCCGCGGCGGCCAGGTAGCCGGCGGTGAACCGGTAGCGGGCCAGGAGGCCAGTGGGCGGGGCTACTCGCGCGGCGGCCGTTCGTCCCTTGACAGCGCGGCGGGCAGTCCCGCGAGGGTCAGCCCCGTGATGATCACGCTCGGGTCCACCGGCGGCGTCCACACCTCCCGCACGATCACCACCGCTCCGAGCAGGAACAGCATCAGATCCCTGATCGACTTCCAGCCGGTGATCTCGCTCCATCTGGTCCTCCGTCGGTGTCGTCGGCCAGCGGGAGGCTGCTGGTCGTCCGGGTCCCGGTCCACAGCCGGGGACGGTAGGACGCGGTGGGCGTTACGGTCGCGTCGAGGCGCCTTGCAGCCCGGCGATGGTGGATTCGAGTTCGGCGATCCGCCGGTCCTTCTCGGCTTCGCGGGCGGCCCGCGCCGCGTTCTCTTCGCGGGCGAGCGCCAGTTCCGCCTGTACCTGGCCCCATGCTTCGGCCATCTGGGTGCGCAGCCGGGCGATGTACTGCTCGGCGTCCACGGTGACGGGCTCGGCGGTCTGCGCCATGGTGGCGGGCTCTCCGTTCACTTCGTCAGGTTGGCGGTGTCGTCGGCGGGCGGCCGCATGCGTGCGCTGGCGGCCGTCTTCCGCAGGTGCTGGACGCCCGCTCTCAGCAGGGCGGCTTCGGCGGGGGTGAGCCGGCGGCGGTCGGCCGTGCCGAGCAGGCGGTCGAGCTGTTCAGGGGTGGGGCGGTCGGTCATGCCCTCTCATCTCCGCTGTCGTGCTGGTGCGCTTCGTCGCGTCGGGGCACGGCAGCGTCCCACATGGGCGTGGTGAAGGTCTCCGGGTAGCGGGGGACGGCATCGGCAGGAGGCGAGGGCTGCTGCGCGAGGGCGAGCTGCTGGCGGGCCTGTTCCACGAGTTCGACCTTGGCGGCGACGCCTTCGGGTGTGATGCCGTGGTTGGCTCGGATCACGTCCAGCGGGTTCGTGGCCGGCTGCGCCGCCGCCGTGCCGCGCTTGCCTGCGGGCAGGGTGCCGGCGGTGACGACGACGCGGGTGCGTTTGGTGTGGGCGATCCGTTCGAGGTGGGCGGCGCGGGCGGTGGCCCGGTCTGGTGCGTTGTGCAGGGTGACGGGCGCAGTCTCCCCGATGCTCAGACCGTGGATCGCCTGCGTGGAGGGGGCGGTGAGGCCCTTGGCGGCGGCCGGGTCGGCGCGCCGGTGCTCGATGGGGTCCGGGACGAACGGCTCGTGCAGCAGTATGTCGATGATCTGCTCGAGGCCGTCGGGGCTACCGGGGTCGATGTCGTACTCCGCAGCGCGCCACTCCAGCGCGGAGGTCGGGAAGATCGTGATGTGGTGTCCGTCCGATCGTTGCTGGCGGACCTGCCAGCACTCCGTCGGCCCGATGGTGATCCGGTCGACGCTGAGAACTCGGTACTGCTCAGGCACGACGTGTTCCTTCCTGTCAGATGCGGTAGCACCAGAAGCCGACGGACCCGCTGTTGTTGGCGTTGACCCCAACGGTGAAGCCGGTACGGCTGCTGTCGGTCACGTGCCAGCCGAGGATCGCCTGCGTCCACCGAAAGCTGGCGATCGGCACCATGTCGGAGTTCATCGTCGGCCCGTAGCCGAGCGACATCCGGTTCCAGTTGTCCAGCTGAACGGTGCCGGTGAACAATCCGCGGTCCGGTTCGGCGTACCAGTAGTTCGGGAAGGTGCCCTTGTACTCCAGGGACGAGCTGTTGAGCCACAATTCGCTGGCGCTGCCGTCGTCGTTGTACCGGCCGAGGTTGGCGCCCCACTGCTGGGCGGTCACGTAGCCGTGGACCTTCTCCTCTTCGAGGTAGACGAGGGCGGCTCCGTCGTTGGCGGTCATCCTGACCGCACCTCCCCACGGCTTCTGGTTGTCGGTGCGGATGGTCTCCAGGGCGGAGACGTAGTCGGTCAGGTAGAGCCGGTAGGCCGCCGTCTGTCCGTTATGCGGGAAACTTCCACTGTTCAGTCCGATGTACGCGGAGCCGTTGTTCCCGCCGACGGCGTTGATGAAGGCGTAGTTGCTGCCGCTGGTCGGGAAGAAGCGGATCTCCGGGAGACCACCGCCGGGGTTGATCTCGATGCGCTGGCCGGTGGTGCCGCTGGAGAGGCCCCCGATGAGTTTCACCGCGCCGGTGGCCGCGGACACGGAGACGGTCTTGACCCCGTCGGCGTTCCACGCCTCGATGCCGGCGGAGTTCATCTCCACCCTCGCCCCGCTGTCGCCGGTCTTGATGCGGGCGGACACCGTGATGTCCGCCGTGAGCCGGCCGACGGTCAGCTTGGCGGCCGAGACCGTTCCGATGTTGGCGTCCTGGATGGTCGCCAACGCGATCTTCGCGCCGATGATCGTGGCGTCGGCGAGCTGGGCCGTTCCGACGATCTGGTCGGCGAGGTCGGAGCGGATGACGAGGGCCGGGGTGGCGGAGGCCTCGGCGGACGGCGGCGAGGCGTTGCCCGCGCGGTCACGGGCGACGAACTTGACGTAGTAGGTGGTGCCGTAGGACAGGCCGGTGATGGGGGCGGCCGCCGCTCCGGCGAGCCGGTCGACGATCGTCGCCGTGCTGGGGGTGAATCCGGCCGCGGTGGAAGCATGGACCTCCAACTCGGCGAAGTCTGCTGGCATTTCCTCGCCCGCCGATCCGCGCCCGTCCCACACCGCCCGCAGTGCGCCGATCAGCGAGGTGACCACCGGCTTCGACGGCACCGGAGGCGGCGTGGTGTCGCTGGCGAGGATGATCTCTTCCGACAGCCGCCAGGTGGAGGAGTTCCCGGAGGCGTCGACAGTGCGGACCCGGGCCTGGACGCGTTGCCCGGCGGGGAGTTGGTCGTAGTGCGCGATGGTGCCGTTGACGGCCTGCTCGGGGGACCACTGCGGATCGTTCCCTCCGGTTCGCAGGCCCGGCAGCAGGTAGGAGACGTAGTAGTTGCCGGCGTCGTCGTACACGGTGCCGTCGGCGTTCTGTGTCACCTTGGGCCAGGACACGGCGAGCGCGGCGTGTTGCTGCCCGTCCCGGTCCAGGTAGGCCCAGGAGCCGAGCAGCACCGCGTCCGGCTGCTTCGGGGCGACGGTGTCGTTGCGGTCGCCGAGCGGCGGCAACGGGGTGCGGGAGGCGGTCGCGGAGCCGTTGGTGAGGGCGTCCAGCTGCCGCTGCACCCGGATGCGCTGCTCTACGAACAGGTCGTTGAGCTCCAGGCTGCTGCTGGGCTGACCGGCGTCGTCGTACGTGGTGGCGATGGTGCGCACCCGCAGGGGCTCCAGCGTGGTCGGGTCGGTGCGCCGCTGGTCGTAGCGGATGTAGTCCCCGGCCCGGTAGTCGATGCCGGGCCGGTGCTGGGTGGCGGCCGGGTCGAGTTCGATGGTGAAGCCCTCGGCGGCGGCGACCATGCCGCCGAGGGTGACGCGGGCGAGTTCGGCGAGGGTGGCGGCGTCGGTGATGCCGCCCCGGCCGTCGAAGGCCTCCCGGCGTCCGTAGCGGGCGGCCGCAGTCGGGTCGACGACCTCGGCCAGGTTGCCGGAGTCGCCGGAGGCCAGCAGGTGGGAGCGCACCGAGCGGCGGGAGCGCTGCCGGGGGCCCTTGAGGACGTCCCGGCCCAGGTACAGCACGATGCCGGGGTGGTCGGTGGCGCACACGGTGTCGGGCACGTAGGCGCGTAGCCGGTAGCCCTCCATCCGCACGTCGGCCCACCCCGCGCTGGTGATCGCCGCCACCGTCTTGAGCAGGTCGCCGCCGGCGTCGTACTGGACGGTGTACGTGGTGGGCCAGGGGCGTCCGGCGCTGTCGGCGGCCGAGGTGAAGTCCCAGCTGACCTCGGGCAGGGCACCGCGGGCCTGGGCGCGCTGGAGCAGGGTGGCGAGGACCGCCCCGGGGGTGGCGTTGACGAACGGGAAGTGGGCATCGAGGCCCTGCACGGCGTGGCCCGGGGTGTGGCCGACCGGGTAGATCACGGCGCGCTCCAGCAGGGCGAGGGCGCCCCGGCAGCCGACCTGGACCGGCCGGGCCGCGCCCGCGTCGTCGGCCGGGTCGTCGCCGTCGTCCTCCAGCAGGTAACGCTCGGGCTGCTCGACGCCGTCGATGACGAGGGAGATCCGCGGGTCGTCCCCGGACAGGAGGCCGGCGCCCGGGGCGTTGCGCGGGTAGCTGAAGGTGAGCGCCCCTGGGCCGTTGTGCTCGGCCTGCACCTTGAGGTTGGCGGGGTAGGGCAGCAGCCCGAGCAGGCTGCCGCTCGGGCTGGAGACGCGCAGGTGCACGGCCACGGTGTTCTCCGGTCAGGTGAGGTAGGCGCGGCGGCCGGTGACGGCAAGCTGGGTGGTGGGGCCGGTGTTGGTGCCGGCCAGGCGCACGCTCGGCGGTGTGCCGGGCCTGCCCGCGGCCAGGCGCAGGAACGCGGGCCCGGTGTTGGTCAGCCGGCCCGGGTCGGGGACGAGGCCGCCGCTGCCGGTCACCTGCCAGGTGGCGGCATCGACGGTGAGGGTCTGCCCGGCGCCGATCTGCCCGGTGTAGGTGAAGGAGTCGCCGCCAGGGCCGTCGGTGGTGTCGGTGACGGTCGGCGCGGTGATCGGCCCGGTGATCAGGTAGGCGAGCTGCTCCATGGGCGCGGTGGCGTCGGCGAATGCGCTCAGCGCCAGGTCTTGCGGCACGGCCGCGCCCGCAGTGCTGGTCTGGGTGCTGGTGTCGGCGGACACCCAGTACCCGGCGGGCACGTTGACTTCGAGGCTGATGCGCATGCCGCTCTGGCCGAGCGGCGTAGGGGTGAGCGCGGAGAGCACCTCCCCCTGGCAACGCCGGACCTGGCCAGCGGCGGTTTGACGCTCGAACGTGAGCAGCCGGTGCGGCCGGGCGACCGCGCGCAGCAGGTCCTCCCACGCGGCTTCGACGTCCTGCCAGCCGCCCTTGGTGGGGGCCAGCCACAGGCCGAGGGTGAACTTGCCGGGGCCGTGGTGCTTGGGCCTCCACAGCTCCCCGATGCGGTTGGGCACGGCGGCGTTGGCGCCGACGACCGCCGGGGTGGCGCTCAGCCCGGCCCGGTACTCGACGTCGCGCACCAGGCCGTCCGTGAGGTCGTAGCCGTCCACCAGCCAGCGCTCGCGGGCCATCAGGCGCTCTCCTTGTCGAACAGGCCGAAGCTGGCGAGGGCCCGCAGCCGGTTGTTGACGGTCTCCCCCGGTGTCTCGGGCAGCGGGTTGGTGATGTACTGCACGATCGCGCCGGGCGAGATGACGGTGCCGATGCGCTCTCCGGGGCCGCCATCGGCGGCGAGCTGGCCGCGGGCGGCGTTGATCGCGCTGACGGCCGCGCCGCCACCGAGGCCGCGCACGGCCTGCGGCGTCAGGACGCCTTCGCCGGGGCTGAGCCGCGCCAGGGCGCTGTCCTGGCCGGGCGCGTAGCCGGGCACCACTCCCCCGGTGGCGTAGCCCCGCACGAACGCCAGCACCCCGTCCACGGCCCGGTTGACCATGCCCCGCAGCATGTTGCCCCACATGGTGTCCGGCATCCAGTTGAACCAGGACCGCACGGGGTTGAGGGCCTTGCCCAGGGCACCGGCGGCCCAGCCACGCATCTTGTCGATCGCTCCGTCCACGAGGCCGCCCAGGAAGAAACCTTGGACTGGCGCGCCGGCGTCGGCGAGCCGTCCGGCGCGGGCGGCGTCGTTGAGGGCGGTGATACCGCCTTCGCCACCGAGCTGGCGTACGGCCTGCGGGACGAGGACGCCTTCCCCGGGGGAGAGCATCGCGGGAACGGTGTCGCGGCCGGGCGCGTAGCCGGGCACGACGCCGCCTCGGGCGAACCCGACGGTGAACGAGGGCAGTTTCCCGAGGCCGAAGCTGTCGGCGATCCAGTTCCAGGCCTTGCGGATACCGCCGTCGTACACGGTGTTGACCAGGAAGCGGATCGGTGTGGCGAAGATCCCCGACAGCTTGCCCCAGGACCAGCTCGCGAAGGCGACCACGCTGTCGAGCGTGTAGCGGATTCCGTCCGCGAGCCCGCTGATCGCGCCGTTGACGGCGCTGCGGAACCACTCGGACTTCTGGTAGGCCGTGACGAACCCCAGCACCAGGGCGGCGACGGCGGCGACGATCAGCATGACCGGGTTGGCGGACAGCAGGGTCAGCGCGCCGCGCACAGCGCCGAGCGCGTTGGAGACGAACATGATCCCGCCCGCGACGCCGGCCATCGTCAGCAGCGCCGAGACGAAGGCGCCCATGCCGGGGATCGACAGCAGCACCTGCACGGCAGAGGCGACGGCCTGGATGACGAACAGGAACCCCGACAGGGTGTTGCCGAGCCCGCCGAGCTGGGCGGCGATGCCGACGATCGACGTGAGGATGCCAACGAGCTGGTCCCACAGCGGCCCGTTACCCAGCGATCCGGCCAACTGCACGATCGCGGGCAGAACCTCGGTGCGCAGCCGGGCGATCAGCGGTGCGAGAGCCGGGTTGTTGGTGAAGTTGAACCAGGCGACGCCGACAGCTGCAACCAGCCGCCCGACCTCCTGCAGAACGGGCACGGTGTTGGCGAAGTACCCTGCGAGCTTCGCCTGCGTCTCTCCCTCGCCCGTGAGCGTCCGGAACGATGTCGCAGCGGCAGAGAGCGAGTTGAGGAGCTGCTGCCCTGCCGGGGCGGCGGCGCGCCCGATGTTGAGGACACCGACGCCGATGTCCCGCAGGATGCCCCACAGCTGCGCGCCGGTGTCCCCGGCATGCTGGAAGAACTCGCTGAGCTGACCGCCGTCGCGGCGGGCCTGGATGAACGCCGCGGCCAGAGCGGAGCCGCGCTCGGCGGCACGGGCCAGGCGCTCCAGCAGCGGCGCGGCGGCGACCGTGATGTTGCGCAGGCCGTCGGCCGCGCTCAGCCCGGCGTTCGCCAGCGAGCCGATGACCCTGGTGTTGGTCGAGGCGACCTGTGCCAGGTCCGCCCGCCACGGCCCGGAGGTGGCCATCTCGGCGCCCCGGACGGCGGCCCGCCCGAGCACCTGCCCGGTCTCGCCGATCGCGCGGTTGAAGATCGGCAGCAGGGTCAGCCCGCGGCTGATCGCCGTCTCCAGCGGAGGCAGCAACGCCTCCTGCGCGGTGTCCCGCAGCCCGCGCAGCGCCGGCTGCACCGTGCCGGAGATGAACCGTGCGAAACGCTGCCCGGCCGGGGAGAGCGCGTTGAGCGCCTGCTCGACGGCGCTGGCGGCGCTGCTGCTGGCGTTCAGCGCCTGGGACTGGTCCCGCACCGCGCGGGCCACGTCCCGCTGGGCATCCGCTACTTGCTCGGCGGAACGTTTCTGCTGGCGCTCCGCTTCGCGAACGGACTTGTCGAGGTCGTTGTGCGCGTCCTGGACCTCGCGCACCGCCTGGACGCGGGCACGGGCGGCCTGCTGCTCGGCGTCCTGGACGCCCCGGAGCGCGTCCTGCTCGGCCTCCTGGGCGCGGGCGAGCTGCTCCTTCGCGGAGGTGACCTGGTCGCTGCCCTCGGCGCCCTGCTGGTTGGCCTTCTTGACGTCCTCGGCGAGCCGCTTGTTGCGGGTGCGGACGTCCTCGAGCTGGTTGACCGCCTCCTGGTAGGAGATCTGGGCTTCGCGCCGGTCCGTCTCCGACGAGAACGGGGAGACGTTGACCTGGTTGAGCCGGGAGCGGGCCTGCTCCAGCGACAGCAGCGCCTTCTGCTCCTCCAGCGGCCCGCGGGCGGCGTCCCGATTCAGGTCCTCCAGGGTCCGCTGCGCGGCCTGCCGAGCGTCGTTGAGCGCTTGCTGCGCCTGCGCGGCGGCCTGGTGCGCGCGGGTGACCGTGAGCTCCGCCGCCGCCAGCTGCCGGTCGGCGGCGGCGACCGAGGCCGCCGCCTGCTCCTGGACGTCGGCCAGACGGCGCCGGGACTGCGCGACCTGCTCGGCGCCGCGCAGGGCCTGCTCGTCGCTGTCGCGCTGGGCGGCGCCGAGCCGGCGCTGCGCGTCCGCCACCCGGTCGGCGGCGGCCTGCCGGGCCTGCGCGGAGGCGGACGACGCCCCGGCGGACTGCTTGTCCGCCTGGCCGAGCGCCTTGACGGCGGCGCCGATGCCGGAGAACGCGGCCAGCAGGGTGCCCGCGCCCTGCACGGCGGCGCCCGCCGCACCGGGAAGGGCGCCGAGCAGCCCGACCGCCGGCGCGGCGGCCGCGCCCATCGCGAACAGCCCGGCGGCGACCTGGGTGAGCGCCTGGCCGAGGGCGAGCGCCCCGGAGGCCATCGCGGGAAGGCGGGCCAAACCGGCGACGGTGGAGCCGAGACCCTGTGCCGCTTGGAGCAGCCCCCCACTGTCGCCGCCGGCGGAGCCACGGGCGTTGAGCGGGACGTCGACCGGCCGGGACGCGGCCGTGCGGAACGCCGCGAGACGGGTAGTCGCGGCGGCGGTGTCGACGTCGACCCGCACGCGCACCGACAGGCCGGCCAGCGCCTCCTTGACCCGGGCGCGCAACCCGGCGGTCTCGACGTCGAGGTCGACCTTGACCGTGGCGGCGGCCGCCTCGGCGGCGGCCCGGACACGCTGCCGCAGGTTGCCGGTGTCGAGCCCGACCCCGACCCGCACGTACGCGGCGCGGGCGGTCGCTGCCCGGACCTTCTCCGCCAAGCCGGACGTGTCGGCATCGACCGCGACCTTGATGCGGGCACGGGCAGCCTGCGTGGCCGCCTGGACGCGCTGGCGCAGCCCGGCGGTGTCGATGTCGACCGTGACCTTGATGCGGGCACGGGTGGCCTGCGCGGCGGCTTCGACGCGCTCACGCAGGCCAGAGGCGTCCGGGTCGAGCCGGATCTTGGCCCGCAGGTTGCGAACGGCCGTGTCGACGCGAGCCTTCGCGTCGGTCGCGAACCCCGACGAGTCGGCGACGACCTCGACAACGAGGCGGCCGGAGTCAATCTCGTCAGCCACCGCTGGCCGCCTTCCCGCTGCGGCGCAGCACGGCGACCGCACGGGCCATGCCCTGCCCGTCCCGCTCGCGCGCGCGGCCAGTGCTCAGGTAGGCCGGGCGCGGCAGTTCGACCGGTCGGCGCAAGCGGTGCTCCGCCGCCAACACCGACACCAACTCGACCAGCTGCGCCAGCAGCTCCTGTGTCAGTCCCCAGCGGTCGGCACCGACCTCCGCCTCGTCCCGACGCAGCAGGGCCTCGGCAGGCAGCCCCCGCATCAGGGTCAGGAGGCGGCGGGTGCCGAGGAATCCAGGGTCACCGGGCCGTCGCCAGACACCGCGGGCGTCGAGCTGGTAGTACCGCTGGAAGTCGGCTTCGAGGTCGTCCCACCGCTCGACGGCGACGCAGACGGCCCGATGAGTTCCCCCAGGCCCCCACCGCCCGCCAGGTACTTGGTCCAGGCGTAACGCACCAGCTCCAGGAGGTCGGAGTGGCTGGGGCGCTGGGCCATCAGCCGGTCGTAGCCGTCCTCGCCCAGCAGGCGGCGGCCCATCTCGGCGGCGGCCGCGATCAGATCGGACGGCAGGCTCGGCTCCGAGCCGAGGACATCCACGATCAGGCCGGCGGCCTGCGTCTGCTGCTCCCCCTGGGCCTGCGCGGCCTCCACCAGCGAGCGCAGCAGCAGCGGCAGGTACGGGATGCCGACCAGCGGCTGCCACACCTCCAGCGGCAGCTCGGCCGGGAGGGTGGCCACCGTCGTCCCGCCGAGGATCACCGGCTCTTCCCCGACGGTGTACTCGGCCTGCGCGGCGCGCGCCCTCTCGGCGGCGGCGGCCAGACGACGCTCACGGGCGGCGTCCAGGTCGATCCCGACCATGTCGGCTCCTCGGTCTGTCGGCAACGGAACGCCGCAGACCGTAGAAGCGGGAGTTGGTTAGCGTCGCCCCGAGCACGGCCGACCTCGCAGCGACACGGTCAGGCCGACAGGGACCCCGCAGCTTCTCGGGGTGCGCGCACGGCGATGCCCCGGCCGAAGGGGGCAGCCGGGGCATCGCGGGGCCGGGCGGCCCCAGGGGGGGGAGAGGACCGCCCGACGTGATCCACAGTAGGCGCACGGGCTGCGAATGGGCACAGCCCCAAAACGACTACTGGAGAACGAAGTTCACGCCGCCGCCGGGGCGAATCCCGGATCGTCAGTCAGGTCGTACCACGGGTCCGCTCCCTCCCCGCCGACGACCTTCAGCTCCAGGGGCAGAGTGGACTCGGCGTCGTTGGCAAACTTCTGGGCCACCGACGCAACCTGATCGCACAGCGGCACGATCCGGCGGTAGTGCCGGGTCCCGTCGATCAGCTCGACCACTGCCGCGAACTGCTTGCGCCCGCCCACCTTCGGCGGGCTGTACCGGTAGAACGTCTTGCCGCCCTGGGTGACGGTCGTGACCTCGCCACCGCCGTACACGGCGACGATGTTGCCCGCGTTCCACTCCTGGAGCTCGACCTTGACGGTCGCAGCGTCCTCGGTCTGGATCGTACGGGCCGCGTACCTCAGCTGGTGGCTCTTGAGATCCTCGAACTTCGGGTCGGTGTTCCACTCCAACGAACCCGGCTTGAACAGCCCGGCTTCCTTCCACCCGGCGGGCATCGCCACCACCGGGTCTGTGGGCGCGACCGTACCCGGCGCCGCCAGGTACAGACGGGCCATCTGGGCTACGAACAGGCTCTCCGCGGGCACCGCTCCTCCTCAACGTGGGCGCCAGGGACGAGCCGGACCGTAGGCCGCTGCGGGCAGTAGCGTCGCGCCGGCACCGCGCGTGGGGCTGTCGCACAACTCGCGCAATGGCCCCATCACGCGGTCGGCGGGTGCGCGGTGACCGCGAGAACGGCGACGTACCGGGCCTGGCCGGTCGGCTCCGGCAGCCACCCTCCGGCCGACAGCGCCCGCACGGCGGTCACCACCGGCCGGCCCGGGACGGCGGCCTGCTCCGCCAGGTCGTGCAGGGCCTTGATCGCGGTGGCGAACGCCCGGCGCAGCAGGGGGCGGGGAGTCGACCGGTCCAGGTCGCCAAGCGCTTCGACCTGGAGGTGGAAGGTGGCGGTCCAGCGCCAGCCCGGGACGGAGCCCCCGGGAACCTGGGTGATGCGGATGCGGGGGTAGGGCGGGGTGTTGCGGGCCCCGACCCGGCCGGGCCCGCCGAGCGCCTTCGTCAGCTCGGCGTGCCCGGACAGCCAGGCGACAGCCAGTTCCTCGGGGTCGAGGGCGGCCAGGTCACCCACTCGCCTGCCCTGCCGCCTTGTTCGCCGGCGCCTTGGCTACGGCCGGCTTGCTCTCGACTGCGGGCGTGAGAACTCTGGAGACCGCGGCCGAGTCGGTGGGGTCCACGGCGACGTACCCGGCGCCGATCAGCTGCCGGGCCTCGTGGTGCGGGACCTCGATCTCGTCGCCGGGTAGCAGCTGCTCGCCGTCCCGCGTGAGGTGGTGGGCGAGGACGATCCGAACGTGGTCGGGCTGGGCCATGTCGGCTCCTTCGGACGGTAGTGGATGACCGGCGAAGGAAAGCAGGGCCTAGCCCCTACCGTCCGCCTTGCCGCGCCCGGGCCTCGCGCTGGCACGGGCCTGGTGAGCGGGTCAGCGGTGCCGGGCGGCGACCTGGGAGGCGGCACCGCTCATGAAGTGCGTGCCTTCGCCGTGCGCGAACTCCGCCTCGGCAGCTCGCGGGAAGTCGCAGGTGACCGTCGCACGGACACGCTCGCCGTCGATGGCGGCCTTGCTCGCCGAGATCGTCGCGGCGACAGCTTCCGGGTCCTCGGTGACCGTGCACCGGCACCCCGCCGTCTCCTCCACGGGGCCTTCGGGGTCGCGGGGCCCGGAGAGGGTGGCGTTCCCGACGGAGAAGGGCAGCGGTGCCGGCACGGTCTGGCCGTCGGCGGCCTGGTGGCTGGGCCGAGCCTGGCCGTCTTCCTGGGTGTGCCAGGTCTTGGCCGCCGGGGCTCTCAGCCGGGCTTCCTCCGCGACCTCCTCGGCGAGGCGCTGGGTGCGCTGCAGCATCAGCGGGGCCAACCGGCGGGCGATGTCGGATGGCAGCTCGAGGTGGGCCATCACGGGTGTCCTTCCGGCCGGGTGCCGTCCGCGACACGCGCGCGCCCGTTGATCCGCACGTAGGCCAGCGCCGGGTCGTCGCTGTTCGCCAACTGGTCGGCCGCGAGGACGGTCCATTCGGCTCCGGTGGACGGCTCCACCACGACGTCGCCGACCAGGAGGGTGCCTGCCTGCGCATCCAGGGCGAGGTGCCACGTGCCGTCGGGCTGTGGCACGGCACGGCCTGGCCACGGTCCCCGCAGCGGGCCGAGCGGCCCGGTCACCTCCGCGCCGTGCGCGTCCAAGACGGGCGCGCCGCGGGTACGGACACCGAGCTGCCGGTCGGCCAGCAGCACGGCCATCACAGCCCACCCGGCCCATAGCTTCCGGGGATCGTGAGCCCGGGCGGGTTCGGCCTCGTCGGGGCTTGGTAGACCCGACGGCCGCGCAGCCGCCACCGGTCGGTCGTAGCGAGGTCCGGTGGCGCGAGGACCACCGGCGGCTCGGCCGCGGTGTCGTAGGTGACCGACTGGCCCTCCACGGAGGCGGAGGCGACGCGACGCTGGCGCGCGGGCGCGTCCGCCAGCAGCGGGTGGTGGCACGCCGTCGCACGGACCCACAGGCGCAGCGGGGCGGTCTGCGGGTCGGCGCGGGCGTCGATGCCGGCGGTGTAGGTGACGGTGTACGTCGGCGTACCGAAGGGACCCGACGTCGTACCCGTGTCCAGGACGGCGGAGATCACCGTGATGAGGGGGCCGTGGCTGAGCACCCAGCCGTCCGCCCCGGCGTGGACACCGCTCTCGGTGTACTGCGCGGGCAGCAGTGGCCGACCGAGGTGCCCGACCAGGGTGTCCTGGGCGTCCTCGACGGCGACCTCGATGCGCTGCCGCACCGGGTCGCCGAGGGGGGTGGGGTAGCCGAGGCGGCGGGCGACGTCCTCGGCTGTCACGATCAACTCCACCGTCGTCCTCCTCGCGCTGCTGGGTGGCGAGGAGGGACGGTAGGTGGCGGCCGGAGGTCTTGTCGCTCCGGGCCACCACCGCCGTTGTCCGCCTACCGATCGGCGGGGTCCGTCTGCGGCCCGCCAGTGGCAGGGGGGTTGTGCTCCGTTGGCTCTGCTGAAGAAGGGAGCTTCGGCACTTCGCACCGGGGCACCCCCGGCACGGTGATGACGCCGAGGACAGCTGCGATCAGGATGGCGTGGTGGCTGTTCTTGGCGCAGAGTTCAGCGCGTGCGACGAGCAGAAGGTACTGGGCCTGGGCATAGCGGAGCCCAAGTTTCGCGGCGGCATCCTCCTGGCTCAAGTTGCAGGCGAGAAGGGTCAGCAGGGCGACCGTGTCGGCGGAAAGAGACACCTCGCCCCAGGCAAGTTCCTCAGGTACGACCTGCTCAGGTCGCACGTAGCAGCGCGCGAGCACGGCGAACATGGCCTGGAGCCGGCCTTTCATCCGCAAGCCCGTGCTGATCCGGTAGTACACGGCGTTCACTTGCTTCGCATTGGTGCCGGCCAGTTGGCCGAGTTCCTCGTACGACATGCCGTTCATGTAGCCGAGCAGGAGCTTCACTTCGTGGCTGGTCAGTTCCGGTCGGGGTCCCGAGGCCACGTCGAGAGCTTCAAGCAGTTCCCCGCCCCACTCCAGGGCGGCCCTCGTGTCGTCGCCTCCCTCGAACGGCCGCCGTGGAGTCCGCTTCTCCACGCCCGGGGCCTCGGTCTGGACGGGCACCTGCGCCCTCGCACGGCGCACCCGCTGTATTCGAGGGCCCTGGACCGGGCCGGGACGGTAGCGCAGAACGCTCCTCCTCGGTCGGCCGCCAAAGTGCATCGGCGGGCCGGGGCGCGGTCCAGCTGCGGCTGTCTCTCCGGCCTGGCGGTCGTTCACGAGTTGGTCACCGCCCTGATGCGACGCTGGAGGCGGTCGGTGTCGTGGCTGCTGGCGAGTTCGGTGTACTGGGCGAGGCTGGTGGAGTACCAGTCCATGGCGGCGTGGCGTTGGTCGGCGCGCAGGGCGGCTTGGCCCAGGAACTCCATGGTGTGTGCGATCCAGTGGGGCACGCGGAGAGAGCGGAACCGCTCCAGGGCCTGTACGAGCGCGGCGGCGGCCAGGTCGTGGGCGCCCGCCAACGAGTGCGCCTCGCCGAGGTAGGCCAGCGCCCGTGTGATGTTGAGCGGGTCCGGGTCGGTCAGGCCGGAGAGCAGCGTGCATGCCTCTTGGAGCACCGGCACGCCAGCGGCAGGGTCGCCCTGCCGGGCGTGCGCCGCCCCCACAAGGATCAGGGCGAGGGCCTGGCCGCGCGCGTGGCCGAGCCGCTCGTAGCGGGCAGCGGCAGCGGTCAGCTGCAGCATGGCCTCCACGTAGCGGGCATCGGCGTGCAGGCACGCTCCGATGCCGAGGCTGGACTGGGCGATTCCCTCAAGGTCGCCTTCCGCGAGGGTCCGCGCGCGGTGGAGGCAGGAGATCGCCTCGTCGTACTCGCGGGTGCCGCGCAGGCCACCAGCGAGCGCGGACAGCATCTCGCGGATGCCCACGGTGTCGCCCCAGCGCTCGGCGGCGGCCAGTCCCTGGCGGTGGCTGGGAATCCACAGCTCGTAGCGGCGGGTGTAGAGGAACAGCGGCCATGCCGCGTGGGTCACGCAGGTCGCGGCCCGGTAATCACCGTGTCGGGTGGCGGCGGTGATCGCCGGGAGCAGCGCGTCAGCCATCGATTCCAGCCAGGCGAGCGCCACCTGCCCAACAGCGAACCGGACGGGCTCGGCGGGCTCGGGCCGACTGGTGTGCCCCAGCACTCGGTGATGGGGGGTGAGGATCCGAGCGGCTTCGTAGGCGGTGGTGGTCAGGTAGGCCAGGTACCGCTGAAGGACGGCCGTATTGGCGCCGGGCCCGTCGGTGAGAGCCTGGGCCCGGTCGGCCACCTCCGGGCGGATCGTGTACACCGCGCCGCGGGCGGCGACGTCTCCGGTGTGCTTCAGCAGGTGCTGGGCCGCGAGTTCCCCGAGCCACTTCCTGGTCTGGCTGGTGGGTGTGTCGGTGGAGGCGGCGACGGCGTGGACGTCCAGGTCCGGCGCCGGAAGGTCGGCGATCTGGGTGAGTAGTCGCCGTTCTTCCGGGGGTAGTCGGTCGATGGTGTCGGTGATCGTCATGCTCAGCGTTCCTCGTAGCGATGGGGTCGGCCGGCGCTTGGGCCGGGCTGATCGCGGGCGGCAGGCCGCCGCAGAGGTCGTCGGGGCGGGCTGCCGCTCGGGGTTCGGCGGCGACGCGCTGCTCGCCGATCGTGCGGCGCCGCAGCGCGGGGACCTGCCGTGAGTCGGGCGGCGGCCCGTGGAGGTGGCGGACGCCGCGGGGAGTGAGGGCGGGCCGCGCTGCGCGGCTACCCCTCTACGGCCGCGAGCACCAGTTGACCGTCGGCGGCGGGGACCGTACTGGCGGCGCTGATGGCCAGGGCGGCCCGCACCAGGCCGTCGTGCGACAGCCCCTGCGGGTAGTTGCCGAGGTGGGTGCCCTCGGCGGGGTCGTACTGCTCGGCGAGGAGGCCGAGGTCGCTGCGCACCGCCAGCAGGCGGTCGAACAGTTCCTCGGCATCCCCGTGCCTGCCGATCAGGGCGAGGGCCTCGGCCATCCAGAACGCGGTGGCGAGGAACGCTCCCTCGTGGCCGGACAGCCCGTCCACGTTGTCAGCCGCATCGGCGCCGGTCGGGTAGCGAAGGAGCATGCCGCCGCCGGCGCCGAGTTCGCGTTCGATCGCCTCGACGGTGCCGATCACCCGCTTGTCGTCCGGTGGGAGGAACCCCACGCGGACGATGTGCAGGAGGGAGGCATCCAGGTCCCGGCCGTCGAGGTACTGGGTGAAGGTGTTGCGCTCCGCGTCGTAGCCCCGGGCGCACACCTCGGCATGGATGGTCTCGGCGGTCGCCGCCAGCCTCCGCAGGGTCTCCTGGTCGGCGGCACCGTGGCGTCCCAGCACGCGCACCGCACGGTCGAGGGCCACCCAGGCCCACACCAGGGAGGAGACGTACCGGCGCGGGGTGCCCCTGCTCTCCCACATCCCGTCGTCGGGCTGCTCCCACAGTGCCTCGGCCTTGAGCGCGAGGGCGAGCATCAGGTGGTCGGCGTCCGGGCACGGCGGGATGCCTGCATCGTCCATCTGCGCGAGCAGGTCGGCGAGTTCGCCGTACACGTCCAGCTGATGCTGTTCGGCGGCGGCGTTGCCGATCCGGACCGGCTTGGAGCTGCGGTAGCCCCGCAGGTGGGGCTGGGGCTCCTCGGCCGGGACCGGGCCACCGTCGAGGCCGTACAGGGGTTGGAGGGCGTCCGGGTCGATGTGGGTGGTCAGCCAGCTCCGGTAGGCAGTTGGCTCCTCGATGTAGCCCAGTGACAGGAGGGACTGCATCATCCACGCGGTGTCGCGCGGCCAGGTGTAGCGGTAGTCCCAGTTGCGCACGCCGCCGATGGGCGCGGGCAGCGAGGTTGTCGGGGCCGCGACCGCGGCGCCGCCGAGGTCGCACAGGCCCTTGAGGGTGAGCGCTGACCGGAGGACGGCGTCCCGGTGCGGGCCGTCGTAGGTGCAGGCGGACGCCCACCGCGTCCAGTACCGCTTGGTCTCCTCCAGCGCGGTCGCGTCCGTCATCGGGGCGGGCGCCGGACTGCCGGTGCGCGTCCACGTCAGCGCGAACACGATGCTCTGCCCGGCCTTCAGCGGCATGTCGCAGGAGGCGGTGCCGCCGAGGTTGACGCTGTGGCGAGGGCCGTCCAGCCAGTACGCGTCGCTACCGGCCGTCACGCGCAGCCGGGGAGTGCCATGGCCGACGTGGTGCAGGCCAGGGGTCAGGGAGCCGTAGCCCGGGCGGGGCCGGAACTCGGATGCCAGGCGCACCATGCCGCTGCGGCAGGTGGCGACGCGTACGACCATCGGCGGCGCGTACCCGGTGGCGTCCGGGGCGGGTAGGAAGTCGACCACCTCCAGCACCCCGCTGCCGGTGTCCCAGACCTGTTCGACAGCGAGGGTGTCACCGATGTAGCGCCGCCGGCTCTCGGGCGGCGTGCTGGTGTACGTGGCCGGGCCAACTCGCCAGAGCCCGGCCGAGGTGGTGCCGAGGAGGCTGGCGAAGACCGCGGCGGAGTCGAAGCCCGGCAGGCACAGCCACGTCATCGTGCCGTCGGGGCGGGTGAGCGCGGCGGTGCGCGTGTTGCTGAGGAAGGAGAGCTCCTCAATCAGTGGATCGGGCACGGTGGAACTCCTGCGGTGGAATGGACAGTTGGTGGGGTTGCGGCCCTGACCCGGACGGCCGCCATGGGTGGTGCGGGAGGTGCGAACGTGCGTGAGCGCGGTGTCGCTCGCCGGGCGCGGTCTCGGCGAGCCGCAGCAGGTCTCTTGCGAGCCTGCCGACGTGGGTGATGCACCCGGTCACGGACCAGGGATGGCGTCGCGTCCAGGGCCGCCGGTGGGCAGGGATCTGGCGCCGACCAGCCGCACCGCAGGGAGACGTCCCCGGCCGTACTCGTCAGCGGACGGCGGGGCTCTTCGGCGAGATGGTGGGCGTGGCCTTGGGGTGGTACTGGGCGCAGGAGGGGCAGTCGGGGTTTCGGGGGTAGGTGATGGCGCGGGGGGTCTGGTCGGCGGGGGCGATAAGGCTGTGCCGCTGGATGGTGCCTGTCGGGTTGCCGCTGCGGGTGCCGGTGAGGTGGGTGAGGGCGGCGTGGGCGGCGTAGGTGCCGGCCAGCAGGGCACTGGTGGAGATGACGGGGTTGCCGAGCGGCCGGGGAAGAGCGGCGGCCAGGACGTCGCCGTGGGTGCCGGGCAGCCCGTAGGAGGTGGCGTCGAAGTGGCGCAGGCATTCCCAGCAGGGGCCGTCGGCGGTGCCCGGCGCGTAGAGGGCCGTGCTGATCAGCGGGCCGTGGTAGCCGGGGTCGATCCACGCGCAGGAGGTGGCCAGGGCGGCGCGGTTGGCGGTCAGGCGCAGGGTGTCGGGCTCGTCGGCGGCGAGGATGAGCAGGTCGCACCGGCGCATCAGGCGAGCGAACTGCACCTGTAGGACGATCTGTTCGGGGTACAGGACGACGTCGAGGTCGGGGTGGCGTTCCAGCAAGCGGTCCCGGGCAGCGTCGACCTTGTACCGGCCGATGTCGGCGCGGGTGTAGAGGACCTGGCGGTTGAGGTTGGAGTCCTCGACGCGGTCGTGGTCGGCCAGGATCAGGCAGCCGATTCCGGCGCCGGCCAGTGCGGCCGCAGCGGCGAGGCCGACACCGCCGATGCCGACGATGGTCACCACGGCGCGTGCCAAGATCTGCTGGACGTCCGCGCCGGTACGGCCGGGGTCCTGGTCGACCATCTCCCAGTACTCGATGCCGCGTTGATGGAGTCGGGCGGTGCCGGGGTCCAGTCGGGTGGCCGGGCGGGCCGGGGCCGCGTCCTGGACGTGTCCGGCCCGGATCAGGTCGCGGAGCAGTTGGGTGACCTGGGAGGCCGGAACGGCGGGGTGGCGGGTGGTGATCGCCTGGACGACCTGGTCGGCCGTCAGAGTGCCATCCAGGAGCGGGAGGAAGTGCCGGCGCCAGCCTCCGGGGTCGGGCAGGGTACTCGCCAGGCCAGGCAGCGAGCCGACCTGGATTCGGCCGTCCGGTCGGATCGTGGGCTGGTGCTCGGCGCGCAGGCGGGGGTGGCTCACGGTGGGGTTCCTCGGGTCGAGGGCGAGGGCGGGAGGGTGGGACGCGGCGGGCCCGGTGTGCTGCCGGACCCGCCGCAGGTGGCGCCGGCGGACTACTGGCCGGAGACGGTGCAGCCGAGCAGTTCGTGGGCGGCGGCCGGGCGCAGACCACTGTCCTGCGTCTGCTCGGTGTCCTGCGGGTCGACGGTGACGGTGGTGGTGTCCATGAGGTGTCCTCCTGATTTCTCGAAAGGAATGGTGGCGAATCAGCCGGGACCCATGAAAGCATTCACCGACTCTCCCCGGAAGGGTTTTTCGGGGATTTCACGAAAGACTTTCCGTGCCCTTTTTGGGCAGCATTTAACGCCGCCTCGGGAAAATTCCGGGACGGCTTCGAGAAAGGGTTTAGAAGTGGCTGATTTCCTTTCCGGCCTGGATGACGCGCTGGCCAGGTACGCGGAGCTGGTGCCGGCAGGGGAACTGGTGCCCTCGGTGGAGAAGCTCACCCGGGGGTTGCGCGAGGTTGCCCGGCGCGCCCCGGGGTTGTGCCGGATGCGGCGGATCGGCAGTTCGCGGCAGGGGCGGGCGCTGGACGTGCTGTCGGTCGGGGCGGGGCGGCGGCCGGTGCTGGTGGTCGGCGGCCCGCACCCGAACGAGCCGGTCGGCTATGCCACCATCGCGTTCCTGGCCGAGCTCGCAGCGGCCCTGCCCGAGTTGCGCGACGGGGTTTCGTGGCATTTCCTGCCGTGCGTGGACCCGGACGGCGCCGCCCTGAACGCGGAATGGACGAGCGCCCCGCTCGACCTGCACACCGAGCACCGCCATTTCTTCCGCCCGGCATTGGCGGAACAGCCGGAATGGACTTTCCCCATTCCGTGGCGGCAGGGCGTCCATCGGTTCGACCTGCCGGAGCAGCAGGCGCTGGCCCACCTGGTGGACGAGTTGGAACCGGCCGCCATCGTGAGCCTGCACAACGCCGAGTTCGGCGAGCCCTTCTTCGTCGTGAGCCGGGACGTACCGGGCCTGGCGGCTCAGCTTGCCGCGGTCGCCGCACGGCACGGCCTGCCGGTCGGCGGGGCCGCCCCGTCGGACGTCGTCGGCTGGCCGGTCCTCGGCGACGGCGTCTACCGCATGCCGCCGATCGAGGAGCTGGTAATCCGCGACCACGACCAGCAGGCCCCGACGTACGGCGCGCACCTGGCCCACTACGCCACCCGGCACGGGTCGCTCACCCTGCTGCCCGAGGTCCCCCGCTGGCACACCGGCACACGGTTCGACAGCGGATCGCCGGCCGCACTCACCGCGCTGGCCCGGGCGTTGGCCGCTGAAAGCGACGAGGTGAACCGGTTGCTGGAGCAGGCCGGCCACGACGACGTGTTCGCGCGCGCGGCCGCCGACACCCTGGCGGTGGCCGACACCGTCGCCCGCACCTGGCTCCGACGGGCCGAGGACTCCACCCCGGTCACGGGGGTGGAGCTGGCCGAGGCCCACTACGGCCGGGTCGTCCTGACGCTGCGGTCGAGCGCAATGGCCCTGCGCTCCACCGCCGAGGCAGGGCCCGACCGGGCAGCACCGCACGTCCGCGCGCAGTTGGAGAAGGTGCTGGCCGAACGCGCCGACCGCTGCCGCCGGCGGCTGCGCATCCGGCCGGTGGAGCTGCGCCGCTTGGTAGCGGTGCAGGCGTGCGCTGCGCTGGCGGCCGCCACCATCACCCGGTAGTCCGGGGCGCCCGCGTGGAGGCCCTTCGCTCTGCGATGCGGGCCGGCACGGCCGGGTGCGGTTCACGAGGCACCTCCGGCCGCGCAGAACGGGCACGGCGGGACGGTGACGTTCAGGACCGGGGGCGCCACCCCATGGAGCCGGTAGACCGCAGCCGGATTCCACGAGGTACGCATCCGGGCCCGGACGACCGCCAGGTGGTTGGCGACTGTGTTCTCCGAGACCTTCTTGCGGGTGGCAATCCACGGCCGGGTGCCGCCCTGCGCCAGGGCCTGGAACGAGGTCATCACGGTGACGGAGATCGGCGTCTTCAGCACACCCCGGGGCGGAACCAGCAGTCCCGTCCGGCAGGCGATGTCGATGATCTGCGGCGAGGTCGCCGCCCCGAGCTTGAGTCCCAGCGTGCTGAGACGGGTCCGGACGGCGTAGTCGGACGCGTGGGTGTGCTCGGCGATCTGCACGGCGTTGAGGTCGGCGGCGAGCAGCGCCATCACCTCCCGTTCCTCCAGCGTGAGGTCGGGGTAGTGCCCGCACGGGCGGACCCGAGGCTCCTCCACCACCGGGATCCGGTGCTCGAGGGCACGCTCATGAAGAGGCGTCCGGTCGGCGCCTGCTTCTACCGGCGTGTCGGTGGTGGGGCGCATCAGGGTCGTGCCCTTCCTGCCTGCCGCTGCGCAGGCCGTCGCGGTCGATCGTTCTCTGGGCTGGGAGCTGACCGTCCCCAGGGGGCGCAGCGGCACCACCCTGCGCGCGCCCGCGCCTGGGGACGGTCAGCGTGGGATCGGCTGGCGCCGATCCGTTCTGGCCGGGCCGTCCGGCGGGGAGTGAAACGGCCGGGCCAGGGCCCGCTACGGCCCGAGCAGCCGGTCGTAGCGGGGTTCAGGGGTGGCGGTGGCGCAGGCGGGCGTCAGCGCGCCGCAGGGCCACGGCCAGGTCTCCGAGGTCGGTCGGTCTTCGCTCACCGTCCGGAAGGACGAGCCAGTTCCTTCCGAAGAGCCGCTGCACGCCGGGGGCCGGCATCGCGACCGTCAGGGGATCGGCTTCGTCGGCCGGGCGGCCGATCAGTTGGGTCTTCGGCATGTCCCACTGCGTTGCTGCGCGGGTCGTGACCAGGAACTCGACGCACTGATCGGCGCGGTTGTGCAGGACCGGGCCGACCGACACGTCGGCCTGCCACAGGTCCGTCAATGCGGCCAGGCCCTTCTGCACGTCGCCGACCCGCACGACGTTGAAGAGCTCGCCGGTCTCGATGTCGGCGAGCCGGCCCGCCTTCCATTGGTCGATGGCCGATGCCGGGTCCCGGTTGGCGGAGGCAAGCCAGGTCGCGCCGAGGTTGAAGTTCGGGGCGGCCACTCGGAGTCGGCCGCGTCGCGTGTACGTCATGGGGTCGTTTCCGTCAGGCCGAGCAGAGCAGGCCTTGAACCGCCGCCCCAGCCTCGGCACTCGTGGTCCGGGTAGCGCTGATGATGTAGACGACGTTGCCGTGGGTGATCGTGATGGCGTGCGGGCGGCCCTTGGCGAGGTCGTCGGCGGCCTGTCCCTCGGCGGACGGGGCGTCCAGCCACAGCAGCTGCTCGTCGCCCTCGGGAAGCCCGAGGTCGACAGCGAGCGCCTCAACTCGGTCGCGCAACACCCTGACGGCCAGGCGAACATTGCCCGCGTCACCGCTCCAGAGCGTGATCGGCTGCCCCCACTGGTAGTAGGCGGTGACCGTGCACCAGAACGGCGCCGACGGTGTCCAGGGGCGCTCCCGGAGGAAGACGTTCTGGTGGGTCACGAGGCGGCGTTGCGGCGCGGAGGGCCTCGTCCGAGGCGGTGCGGGTCTCCGTCGGCGGCCGGACGCGGGCCGCCGGCCGAACACCTGAGCAAGTTGGCTGAGCTTCACCGTGTGGCTCCCGGCTTGTCGTCGGCGAGATCAACACTCGCCCATACCTTCTTGGTTGCGGCCGTCGTCGCCACCCCTACGGCGAGCGCCAGGCGGTCCACGAGAATCAGTCCGCGGCCGTGCTCTCCACGGGACGTCAAGACCTTGGGCAGCAGTCGGTCGGGCCGGGAATCCTGGACTTCGACCTGGCAGATACCGCCTTTCTCGTCAAGGCTCACCACGACGGAGTCACCCGGGCCGCTGCCGTGCCGAATCGCATTCGACACCAACTCCGTGAGGATGAGCAGCACATTGTCGGCGCGAGCGCCCTTCACGTCCCATCCCCACTTCCCCAGCTGCGACCGCGCGCCGTGACGCACCATGGGGACCACCGCCGCATCCGCCGTGAAGGTACCCGTCCAGTGGCGGACGGGCGCCGGCTGTTCGACGGCCACCATGTGCATCGCTCCCGTCAGCAGGAGCGCCTGAACGCCCCGTTTTTGGTTCGCTTGCGGTGATCAACCCTGGACCGGAGCCGCCGACATAACCACCGGTAAAACAAGGACACTTGGTCCCCAATCGGGTGAGCCGAGGGACAAACCACGGACAGTTCGCGGACACTTCTCCCCGACCGGTGTGATCTCCGGGCCGGCGGTGGTAGGCAGAGAGCGACGCGGTTCACACAGGCTGCGGCGAAGGGACCGCGATGAACCTGTTCGATGCCTTACTCAGCAAGTCCGGTATGGACTTTCGCGGCTTCCTGTCCGAGTACCGGCGTGTTGCCACGCTGCTCTACGAGAAGACCGGTGATCTCTCCTTCAGGAACATCGACCTGGCGGAGAAGAGCTACGCGCGGTGGCGCTCCGGGCAGGTAGTTCGGCCCCACCACCCGGCGCCCACGATCCTCAGGGAGCTCTTCGGCAAGCCGGTGGACGAGCTCTTCGCTCCCTACACCGACGAGCAGGCACACGTGCTGCGAGCAGCACCGACTTCTGTGCTCGATGAAAGTGAACTTGCAATGACCGCACGCGATGCCCGTTCCCACGCCGCCGACGCAGCCTCCCAGATCCTTCCCGACCTCACGCTCGACCAACTCGAGGACGACCTGGTGAGCAAGGCGCGGGCGTACACCCGCACTCCTCCCCACGAGATCTTCATGCAGGCCAAGGAACTGCTCGGCCTCGCCAAAGTCATGCTTGACCGCACCCAGCTGCCGTCCCAGCGCAGCCGTCTCTACGTCGTCGCCGGCCAGGCATCGGCGCTGCTCGGGGCGTGCGCGTTCGACCTCGGGTCCATGCCGACGGCTGTCGAACTGATGCGGGCCGCAGCGCTGTACGCCCAAGTGGCGGAGGACGGGCCGTTGCAGGCGTACACGCGTGGCTACCTCGCTCTCCTGTACTACTGGGATGGCAACCCTGCCCAAGCCGTGCGCCAGATCAAGCGGGCCCAGTCCTTCCCCGGCGTCGGCGCGACCGGACGAGCGAGGCTCGCAGCGATCGCCGCCCGCTCCTACGCGCACCTTGGGCGGCCCGAGGAAGCCCATACGGCGATAGAGCTCAGCCTGGCTGACCGGGGACCCGCGGTCGACGATCTCCACGACGAGATCGGCGGCGAGTTCGATTTCAGTCTGGAGCGCGTCGCCATGAGCAACAGCTCCACCCTGCTCCTTCTGCGGGATGGCGCCGGCGCGGAAGCATCTGCCCGCCGGTCCCTGGAGTTGATCGCGTCGCAGGCCTCGCCTTCCACGCCGCTGGTGGTTGCCTCGCAGGCCAGGGCGGACCTGGCGACGGCGCTGCTGATGCGCCGGGACCTCGACGGTGCAGTGGAGGTGATGGCGAAGGTCCTGGGCCTGCCACGGGAGTGGCGCGGAGCTGGTCTCGTCAAGCGGGTGGATGCGGTCCGGGTCGAGCTGACTTCGCCGACCTACCGGGACGCCGTCGTCGCCCGCGACCTTGCGGAGAGGATTGACGACTTCACGCTGGTTGCCGCACCACGCATCCTCGGACCGGGCGCGGTGGGCGCGGTGCGGCTCGCCATCGATGGGGCCAGCGGTTAGCCAGCGGCCGCCAGGATCGCGCTCTCCTTGTCCGGAGCGATCCCGTGTTCATCCCAGCGCTGGTGCGGTACGGGCATGTTGCCCTGCTGGAGCCACGCCCAGGTGTCTGTCACGGTCTCGGCGAGTGGCCGGCTACGGAAGCCTGCCGCGAGCGCCGACGACGAGTCGATGGCCCAGACGCCGGGGTGGGTCCGCCAGAGCGGGATCTCCGTCCACTGGCGAAGGCCGCTGTTGAGCAGGACCTCATCCGTGACCCACACCAGCTCGCCGGAGCTACCGGTCACGTCGATGCAGGCCTGGAGGAAGCCGCTCATCGTCTCTCGGCCCACCGGTGCAGTGACGTTGTGGACCTGGTGCCCGACCCTCTGGGTCTGATCGAGCGCGAAGGCAGCCACGTCCCGTACGTCGACAGGCTGGATCGACTTCGCCGGGTCACCGGGCGCCAGGATCCGACCTCCTCGCTCTGCCCGGCCCAGCCACCACGGGAGCCTGCCGACGTACTCCCCGGGCCCGAGGATCACACCTGGCCTGAGCAGGCTGGTACGGGTGAGGCCGAAGGCCTCGGTCACCGCACGCTCAGCACCGGCCTTCTGCCTCCCGTAGTAGGTGTCCGGTCCCGTCCACCCTTCGGGAAGCCTCCCGTACTCCGGGCCGGCGTCGGCCGGAGCCTCCAATACGGGCGAGTCCACGGTAAGGGACTCGGTCGGCCATCCCTGGTAGACCGACACGGTGGAGATGTAGACGTACCGGTTCACGACCGGTTCCAGGGCCCTGGTCCCCGCCAGGACAGTACGCGGAGAGAGCTCCGAGGCAGAGGTGTCGATCACCGCATCCCAGGGGCCGTGGTCAGCCAGACGAGCCAGGTCCTCTGGCCGTTCCCGGTCACCGTGCACCGCGACCGCTCCTGGAATCGGGATGCCGGACAGTCCGCGCGTGAACGTGGTCACCTCCCAACCTCGTTCCAGCGCGCTACTCACTACCGCACGGCCCAGGAACCAGCCACCACCCAGCACGAGAATCCTCATGGGCCGATCCTGCCAGTCGGAGCCCGCGCACGCAGTAGCCCTCAGAGCTGTGGTGTCCGGCCTGCTGGGCGTGATCACAGAAGCCCGTCTCCATGGTGGAGACGGGCTTCTGATGCCGATCCGGTCCGCTACCAGCCGAGTGCCAGCCGAAGTCGCTCGAATTCGGCGCGAGGGATCGACTGGGTCGGCACGTACAGCAGCTGCGTGACCGTCCGGTGGGTTCCGGGGTAGGTCCGGGACTGGTAGATCCGCAGGCGGGCGAAGATGACGGTCTGCTCGGGGTGGGTGAGGTCGAACAGCTGCTCCAGGTCGTGGGGCAGCGGGGCGCCGTCCTCGTCCACCAGCTCGACGTGGCCTGTGGCCAGGGGCTGGTGGGCGGTGATTCCCGGGGTTGTCGGCTCGGGCTGGCTCGGCTCCGGTTCAGCCGTGCGGCTGGGCGGCGGGTCGAGCGGCGCGGCGGCCGACAGTTCGGCCGGCGGGGTCTCCAGGCCCCCGTCTCCCGAGCCGACGGTCTCCTTCGCCACGGCCGCGGTTGCGGCGGCCGGCTTCGCGGTGGGCTTGCGGGCGGCCATCAGCGCGCCTTGAAGGTGCCGTAAACGAAGGACTCGGGGCGGGGAACCTCGAGACCGATGCGCTCGGAGCCGCGCATGGTGACGACGCCGCGTTCGAAGTTGTCCCGGTTCTCGGTCGAGACCTGGACGGAGACCTGCTCGCGGTCGTACAAGCGGGCGCCAAGGCCGAAGGAGCCGAGCAGGAACTTGCCCTGGTTGATCGCCATAGAGTCCACGACGCTGAGACGCCAGACGACCTTCTGCGCCCCGATCGCGACGTTCACAGCCACCCGGTAGGCACCCTGGCCGTCGGTCTCCAGTTCCAGGTCCTCGAAGTCGAACGGGTGCAGGACGATCCCGGTCGGCGGGAAGTACGCGAGGAACGCCCGGGTCGCGGCGCGGCGGATCGCGGCGGACTGCTTGTCCGGATCGGCCTGCGCGTAGGTCTGAACACCCGCCGTGTTGACGATGCCGGTGATCTTCTCGTCGCCGCCGACGCCGTAGAGGATCTCGTTGTCCTCGGTCATCTTCACGCCGTCGACGAGTTCGCTGTCGATGATGTCGCGCAGCCGCGGCTCGTCGGCCAGCGTGTTCTTGTGGACGGGCAGCGTGGTCGCGATCTCGGCGACCGGGTAGGTGACGGTCTTGAACGTCAGCTCCGACTGGGGGGCGCGCGCGTACACCTCGACGGCGTTCGTACCGCCGGGCGGTACCTCCATGGCCCGCTCGGGAACGATCGCCGCCGCGTTGGTGAAGCCGGTGACGCGCACCCCGTAAAGCAGGTTCGCGGTGGTGGTCTGGGAGGGGAACAGGTCCCGGATGCGGCCGGGCCGCACGGCGCGGGGCACGATGTCCAGGTGCTCGGGGGTGCCGAATCCGAGGACGGGGGCGGTGCCGGCGGAGCGGCTGAAGACGTCCTTGCGGCCGAGCTGGTCCAGGGCGGCGCCGTCGATGGTCACCATCTGGTCGAACGAGCCGCGGAAGCCGGCGGCGGCGAGGGTCTTGAACTCGTCGCTGTCCAGGAACCGCTGGCCGAGCGTCTTGGCCTGGTTGCCGAGCCGGGCCGCGAGGGCTGCGTCGTGCGGCGCGAAGGGCACTGTGGTGGGCTCGTTGAGGAAGGTCTCGATGGCCGACGCGCCCTCGAGGTCAGTGATCAGCTGCTTGATCTCCTGCGCCTCGGCCAGGGCCTTGCGGAAGGCCGCTGCCTTCTCCGCCGAGACGGTGACACCGCCGTCCTCGACGGTGAAGGACTTGCTGATGCCGTCCAGTTCGGCGGCCTTGGCACGAAGCGCGCCGTTGAGCTCCTTGAGCCGAGACTTGTCGGTGGGCACGGTGTGGCTCCTTGGGATGTTGCCGGGCCACCCCGCCAGCGCGGGACGGAGAGGGGTCCAGCCGTGGGCCCGGTCAGCACCGGGCCGGCACGGCGATCGGCACACCGTAGGAAGAGCTGATCGTTAGTGTCGCGTCGAGCGTCCAGGCGCATGTCCGGCACCGCCGAACGCTGAGCCCCTTACTTTCAAGTCGCGCTTTTTCCAGTCCATTTGGCTGTGCCCACGCCTGTGCGGCATGGATGAGTGTGGTGCTGTCCGACAGAGCGCCGGACAGCCGGTTCGCGCCGGCCAGTGCGTTGGAGACCCGCGTGTACCCCTTCCCCAAACCCCAACTGCCGCTCCTGGACACCGCCTCGTGCCGACCGGCCGAACTCGACCGAGAGGCGAACCCGCCCCTGACCGTCAACGGGACGGCGTTCCAGGTCATTCGGACCTCCGCCGGGTGGGCGCTGCGGATCAACTCCTCCTCTTCGGTCGAGCTGTACGGACCGTCGGACAGCTCCGCGCAGGCGGAGGAGTGGCTGCACCGGTACGCGGCATGGCGCCTGTGGCAACTGGCCCGGACCCGCGGGCCCTGGGGCTGCCTCGCCCAGGCCCCGGAGGGCTGGATGACCGCGCTGGCCCACACTGCCCTACCCCCGGCCGTGCAGGTACACCTCGGCGTGCAGGACGCCGAGGTTCACGCGGCCACTCACCTGATCGCCCCGGCCCAGTGGTCTGCCACGGGCGACACCAGCATGCCGCCGGGGGTCCGGGCGATCGAGGAATGTTTCTGGGTGCGGGAGGGCTACCGGGTGCTGGCGACGTGGGCCACGGCCGAGCTGGGGGCGATCACGCGGGCCGCCTACCGGAACCACGAGCTGGGACGCCGCAACTACTCGCCGACGGACCTGGCGGAGCGGCTCGGCATCTCGCACGCGATGATCGCCGCCGCCGGTGCCGGGCGGGCCTGGGACCCCACAATCAGCAAGGCAGTTGGCGTGCTGGCGAGACGGTGAGGTTCTCGCCAGGCGCCTGCCGGGCGGTGAATACGACGGCAGGGTGTCGGGTGCACGCCTTCCAACGTGTCGTGGCTGCCCGGTCTGGAAGGATGTCCACTGGGGCCGGCCCCACTTCGCTTGGGGCCGGCCCTGCGGGAGCCGTCGGTGAGATCAGACGAGGTGGTCGAAATGGCCCGCCTTAGCGCCGAGAATCATGGCGCCGATCTCGCCGCGGGTGTAGACGAGCGGGGTCTGTTCGGGCCGCTTTGAGTCGCGGATGGCCACGAAATCTCCAACCGTGCCGAACTCCACGCAGTTGTTGTTGCCGCCGCTGTACGGGCTCTTCTCCCACGTCACGGTGGAGAAGTCGATCTCGGCGGGGTCAGGCTTCGCGCTGGTCACTGGGACGGAACTCCTTGATCATGTCGGTGATTCGGGCTCGAGTCTCTGGCGGGCCAAGGGCTCGGGCACGCAGGTGGTCGAAGACCTCGTCGTAGCGTTCCACGTCTTCGGCCGTCTCGAGACACACCGACTTGGTCAGGTTCTCCACCCAGACGACAGCCGGGGTGGGATCGGGGAAGCCCATGCGCATGAAGCTGCCGTAACCGGCCGGATGGAGGCCAATGCCGAAGGGGAGGATCTGCACCACGATGTCGGGCCGCCGGGACATCTCCAGCAGGTGGCGAAGCTGGCCCTCCAGGATCGCCGGCGTGCCGCGCAGGCGCCGGAATGCAGCCTCGTCGATCACGGCCCACAGCTTCGGCGGCTCGTCCGACTTGAGTACGTCTTGGCGCCGCATGCGAACCTCCACGAGGTCTTCGATGCTCTTGGCGTCGAGGTCGACCCGCATGGCGCTGATGACGGCGCGGGCGTAGTCCTCCGTCTGCAACAGCCCCGGGATGAGCTGCGCTTCGTATGAACGCAGGCTGGTCGCGCTGGACTCCAGGGCAACGTAGCCCGAGTACTGGGTCGGGGCCATCAGTGCCGAGTACCGGCGCCACCAGCTGTTGCGCTGGGCGTTGTCGGCGCGCACGAGGTCCAGCAGTTCTTCTCGGACCTCCGGATCGGTAACACCGTAGTGATCGAGCAGTGCCTTGACGAGGACCGGGGTCGTGCCGCGCTGTCCGGTCTCGATGCGGCTGAGGCTGCCCTGTGTGATCTCCACAGCCTCGGCGACCGCGGCCAGGGTCATCCCGGGAATCGCTTCGCGCAACGCCTTGAGCTTGGGCGCCAGTTGGCGCCGGTACACGGATTGTGGTGCTGGGGGCCTCTTCGCCATGAACCACAGTCTGGCGGCTAGACCGTGACAGGGCAACGGATCTGAGGCAATACCAGATGGGCATATTGCCCAACCGCCTTTCGTAGGGGCATGCTGTGAGGGCGACAACGAGGAGTGAGCGAAAGGTCACTCCTCACGACGTCGCGCGCTGCCGCGATCCCGTGCACAGACGCCGGGATGCGCGCCTCCCCTCGGCCTCAGCCCGGCCCTCTCGCCGGTCCCGTCGATCTCGTTCTGCCCGAGAACCACCTGCACAGCCGCGGCCCGCAACCCCGAAGGCACGGCCGGAAGCGCACCACAACTCCCGTTCCTCACTGCCGCCAGCCCCTGCCGGGCGGCAGTGGGCGCGAAACCCGAAGGAGCCACGCATGGACCTGTCCCTGACCGTTTCCGAGCGCGAGGAGACCTCCTCGCTGATCGCGGGCCTGATCGGCCAGTACCGCAGCGCGGAGGACCCGGAGCTGCTGGAACGCGCGCCGGTGCTCGCCCGGGCGCTGCCGCACCGGGTCCAGGAGCACCTGAACCAGCTGCGGCGCCACGAACCCGGCTACACCGTGATCCACGGGCACCACATTGATGACGCCCAGGCCGGCCCCACCCCCAGCCACTGGAACGCCCTGCCCGATCCGTCCCCGACCCTGGAGCTGGACCTGACGCTCGTGCTCTACGCGGGCCTGCTCGGCGACGCGTTCGGCTGGGCCACCCAACAGGACGGCCGGGTGATCCACGACGTCCTGCCGATCAAGGAGAACGAAGGCCAGCAGCTCGGGACGGCGGCAGACGTGCTGCTCGACTGGCACACCGAGGACGCGTTCCACCCGCTGCGCCCGGACTTCCTCGCCCTGGCGTGCGTGCGCAACCCGACCTCCACCGCGACCACCGTCGCCGTCGTAGACGACCTGCGGCTGAGCGCGGCGGACCGGCGAGTCCTGGGCGAGCCCAGGTTTCGCATCCTCCCGGACAACTCCCACCTGCCCTCGAACAACTCGGTCAGCGCCGCGGGCGACTTCGAGGGGATCGAGGCGATGCTCGCTACGCCGCCCGCGGTCGCGCTACTGGAGGGCGGCTACCTCCGGGCCGACCGCTCGTTCTGGGGGGTGATCGACCCGGCCGACACCGAAGCGCAGGCCGCGCTGGAGCGCCTGACCCGCGAGATCGACCGCCGGCTGCGCAACGTCGTACTGGAGCCGGGCGACATCCTGATCGTCGACAACTTCCGGGCCGTCCACGGCCGGGTGCCCTTCGAGGCCCGCTACGACGGCACGGACCGGTGGCTCAAGAGGTTGCTGATCACCCGGGACCTGCGCAAGTCCCGCACCGCCCGCCCGAGCCTGCTCTGCCAGGTGGTGGGCTGATGCGACCGCTGATGGAACGCGCCCTCCTGGAGGACTTCCTGCGCGAGCGGTACCACGAGGCCGACATCGACATCAGCTCCAGCGGTGTCGAGCCCTACACGATGGCCGAGCTGCGGGACCTGCTCGGGTTCGACCTGGGGCAGCTGGCCGCCGTGTCCCTGCGGGACTCGCAGTCCGCCGGCGGCGACGAGCTGCGGGAGCTGGTCGCCGCGCGCTATGGCCTCAGCGACGCCGGGCGGGTGCTGGTCGGCAACGGTTCCACGGAGGCGCAGCTGCTGTGCCTGGCAGCGCTGCTGGAACCAGGGGACGAGGTGGTCGTCGTGGAGCCGGCGTACCACTCGCTGCTTGCCCCGGTGCGGGCGCGCGGCTGCCGGGTACGCCGGTGGCAGCTACGGCCGGAGGACGGGTTCCGCCCGGACCTGGAAGAGCTGCGGCACCTGATCACCAGCGCCACGAAGGCGGTGAAGGCGGTGGTCGTGAACTTCCCGCACAACCCCACCGGCGTCACCCTCACTGCGGGGGAACTGGCCGAACTCGTCGCGATCGTGGAGCGGCACGGCTGCTACCTGCTGTGGGACGGCGCGTTCGAGGACCTGGTGTTCGACGCGCCCCCGCTGGCGGCCCCGACGCACTACGAGCGGGCCCTGTGCTTCGGAACCATGTCGAAGGCGTTCGGCCTGCCGGGGCTGCGGGTGGGCTGGGGCATCGCGGCGCCCGAAATCGTGCACGCCGCCGTGGGTGTGCGCGACTACACCACTCTCGCGCTCTCGCCGCTGGTCGAGTGGGTCGCGCAGCGGGCGCTGGAAGGAGCCGAGCAGCTGATCGGCCCGCGCATGCTGACCGCGGCCGCCAACAGGCGACTGGTGCACGGATGGCTCGCCGCGCGCCCTGACGCGGAGTCCGCCACCGCGGGGGCGGGCGTCGTCGCCTTCCCTCAACTCACCCGCGTTCCGGACACGATGGCGCTGTGCGAGCGGCTGATGCGCGAGTACCGGGTGCTGCTCGTGCCCGGCGAAGCCTTCGGCGTCCCCGGCCGTGTGCGGCTCGGCGTCGGCGGCACCGCCACCGACCTCGCCGCCGGCCTGGACGCCCTCTCCCACCTGCTGGACACCATGGCCGAGGAGGCCGAGTGAACCTCAACGACGGGACCTTCCCGGGCATGTGGCTGCGCAGCGTGGCCTCCAACCCCGGCGGTGTGGCGATCGACAGCCCGGTCACCGGGACCCACACCTACGCCGAGCTGCACCGGCAGGCCGAGTCCACGGCGGCGCGGCTGCGCGCCGCCGGTATCGCGCCCGACGTCCTGGTGGGCATCAAGACGACGGACCGGCACTCCTTCTGCCGTGCCCTGCTGGCGGTGTGGCTGGCCGGCGCGGTCGCGGTGCCGCTGAACGCGGACGCCCCGCCGCTGTGGGTACGGGAGGTCTCCGAACGGGTCGGCGTAGCCGGCGTCCTGGTGGACGGCGAGGCGCCGGGCACCGTCCGCCTTCAGGAGCTGCCGACCTCGGGTGCCCGGACCGCGCCGGGCGCGGCCTACGTCATGCACACCTCCGGGTCGACGGGGCGGCCCAAGCCGGTCGTGCTCTCCCATCGGGCGCTGGGCGCCTACTGCCGGGCGTTCGGCGCCGTCGTCAGCCTGAACGCGCGGGACCGGTTCCTCCAGCTGGCGCCGCCCAGCTTCGACGTGGTGTTCGAGGAGCTGCTGCCCGTGTGGTGCGCGGGCGGCACCGCGGTCTTGACCGGTGCGCAGCCCGACGACCCCGCCCAGCTGCTGCGCGAGCTGGACCACCGAGGCGTCACTGTCGCGGAACTGACCACCGTCTATTGGCAGTTACTCGTCCGGCACCTGCGCACCAACCCGCTCCCGCTCCCGGCGTCGCTGCGACTGCTGCTCATGGGAGGGGAGCAGGCACCGCCCGCGCTGGTCGAGGAGTCCCTGGAGTGGGGCCTGCCGCTGGCGCACGTCTACGGGGTGACGGAGGCCGGCATCACCTCGACCGTGCGGGTCTTCGACCCGAAGCAGCCGGTGGCCAGCGACACGGTGGGTACCGCTCTGGTCAACAGCACCGTGCGGGTGGTGGGTGAGGACGGCGTGCCGCTCGACGCGGGCACGGTGGGAGAGGTGTGGATCGGCGGCGAGAGCTTGGCCGACGGCTACCTCGGCGACCCCACCGCAACGGCCGCCCGGTTCATCGAGACCCCGGGCGCCGGTTCGCTGCCGTCGGGGCGCTACTACCGCACCGGCGACTTGGGTCTGCTGGACACGGCGGGGCAGCTGCGGCTGCTGGGCCGCATGGACGCACAGGTCAAGGTGAACGGTGCGCGCGTGGACCTGACCGAGCTCGAACGCCACCTGATGGCGAGCGAGGCGGTGGCCGAGGCGGCGGCAGCGGCCGTGCCCGGCTCGGCCGGCGGCACGACGCGCCTGGTGGCGTTCGTGGTCCCCGCGACCGGAGCGGACCCGACCGGCCTCGAGGCCGGGATACGGAGCTGGCTGGCGGGGCGCGTGCCGGCGCACCTCGTCCCGCACCGCATCGTGGCCCTGGACTCGCTTCCGGCGACCGCGCACGGCAAGGTCGACCGGCACCGCCTGCCCGAACTCATGACCGTCACCGAACCCGAGCTGCCGGACACAGTCTGGGCGACGGCAACGCAGCACACCGTCGCCCAGGCGTGGCAGGGGGCGCTGGGCCGTCCCCCTGCGGGCCCCGACGAGCGGTTCGCGGACGCCGGCGGCACCTCGCTCGACCTGCTCACCTGGGTGGTCCGCCTGGAAGAGCTCGGCATCGACGTCACGGCCGCCGACTGCCTGGACAAGCCGACCGTGCGCGCGCTCGCCGCCCACGTCGACGGCAAGACGGACGAGGCGCCCGCTCAGCACGACCCCGGCGCCCAGCGGAACGAGGCACGAGGCGTCCTGCGTCGGCGCCGTACCAGGGCGGAGGGCCGGTCATGACCCCGATCCCCGACGACGCCATCGCGGTCGTGGGCATGGCCGCCCGCGTGCCCGGCGCCGACAGCGTCCAGGAGCTGTGGGACAACGTCCTCGGCCACCACGCCAGCGTCACCCGCTCCACGGACGGCCCTCACCTCTACGCCCGGGGACACATGGGGGACGTCGCGCTGTTCGACCCCGCCTTCTTCGGTATGTCGCCGCGCGAGGCCCTGACCTGCGACCCGCAGCAGCGCCTCCTGCTGGAATGCGCCTGGCAGGCCCTGGCCGACGCGGACGCCGGCCGCCCGCAGAACACCGCCGTCCGCGAGCGGACCGCGGTGTTCTGCGGCACCAACCACAGCGGCTACCGCGACCTGCTGGCCCGCTCCGGCCCGGTCAGCGCCCTGGAGTTCGAGGCCGGCAACGCTCCGGACTTCGCCGCCACCCGGATCGCCTACCGGCTCGGACTGCGGGGACCGTGCGTCGCGGTGCAGACGGCCTGTTCGTCCTCCCTGGTGGCGGTCCACCTGGCATGCCAGGCCCTGCTGCTCCGCGAGGCCGACCAGGCGCTGGCTGGCGGAGCGTCCGTCGTCCTGCCCCATTCCCCGGGCTGGCAGTACGAGAGCGCGTCAATCCACAGCGCCTCCGGCGTCTGCCGGCCCTTCGACGCGGCGGCCGACGGCACAGTGATGGGCGACGGCGCGGCCTTGGTGGCGCTGCGCCGCCTGGAGGACGCCGTGGCCGACGGGTCGCGAATCTACGCGGTGATCCGCGGTTCGGCTGTCAATAACGACGGCGGGCGCTCGAACGGGTTCACCGCGCCGAGCGGGAGCGGGCAGGCGGAGACCATCCGTGCGGCGCTGGCCCGCGCGGGCCTCGACTGCGGACAGATCGGCTACGTCGAGACGCACGGCACCGGTACCGCTCTCGGCGATCAGGTGGAGCTCCAAGCGCTCGCGGACGTGTTCGCCTCCCATGCCGGACCCGATGGTGTGACGCTGGGGTCCGCGAAGGGCGGGGTCGGGCACCTGGACATCGCGGCCGGCGTGGTCGGCCTGATCCGCGCCAGCCTGGCCCTGCACCACGCCGTGCTGCCCGGCACGGTCAACCACACGACGCCCGTCCCCGCCCTGGCGTTCGGCGCCGCACCCCTGCGCGTCCTGACCCGCCCCCAGCCCTGGGAATTGACCGAAGGGGTGCGCCGGGCGGGGGTGAGCAGCTTCGGTGTCGGCGGCACCAACGCCCACGTCGTCCTGGAGGAGCACCCGTCGCCAGGCGGTCCGCCTCGGCGGCGCCCGGCGACGCTGCAGGAGGCGGGATACCGGCCCCGCCGGATCTGGCCCGACCCCGACCCCGCCCCCAGCACCAGCGACAGTGTCGGCACCGCTGGGCCCGCCGGGGCCGAGGTGGAGTTCCGGCGGAGCAACTGGGCCCAGTGGCCCGGGCACCCCGGCGTTGCGGCCCCCCGCTGGGAGTCCGTTGTCGTAATGGCCGAGCAGGACCACACGGGCCGCCGCCTGTTCGACCTGCTGTGCGCGGCGGTTCCCGAGGGCAGCCCGGTGGTGTGGGCGCCGGACGGCCTTGCCGAGGCGCCGCAGGGCAGGATGCTGGTCGTGTGCGGCTACGCGCTCGGCGCCGGTTCCCAGCCCGCGCAGCGTGCCTACGACGCCCTGGCCGCGCTGGCCGCCCGCACCGCGAACTGGCCCGCCGCCTGCGGCCTGGACGTCGTGGCGCTCACCCGGCGCGCGCACCCGGTGCTCGGCACGGAGGGCGGCGACCCCCGGGCAGCCACGCTCACAGGTCTGGCCCGGGTGCTGTCGATGGACGTGCCCGCGGTCCGCATCCGCACCCTCGACCTGGAGGGCACTCAGCCCTGGGCGCTGGCCGAAGCGGTGCGCCGCAGCGTGGACTGGGCCGCCGAGCCCGTGCTCGCCCTGCGCGGCCGCCGCTGGTGGAGCCCCGTCTACACGCCCATGCCCGACCCCGAGCCCGGAACGGGCGGCGGCGTGTCGATCGTCGTGGGTCTCGGGCAGATCGGCACGGCCGCTGCCCGCATCCTCGCCGCCACTGGCGGCACGCTGGTGCTCGCAGCCCGCCCCGGTCCCGGCCTGCGCAACGCCCACCGCCTGGCCGACGGCCTCGCCTCGCAGCCGGCCCGCATCGTCGTGCAGGAATGCGACGCCGCCGACCCCCGCGCCCTCACCGCCCTCATCACGCACGTCACCCGGGACCTGGGCCGGATCGACCGGGTCGTCATGGCCGCCGGGATCTCCGGCCAGGCCGCCTACCAGGACAGCACCCGCCTACCGCTGTGGAAAGACGAGCAGCACTTCGCCCTCAAGATCGACGCGGCGGCCACACTGCGCGCCGCAGCCGCAAGCCACCACGTGCGGCGCGTCGTCCTGATGTCCTCCCTCGCCGGAGTGCTCGGCGCGATCGGCCTGCCGGCCTACAGCGCGGCCTCGGCGGCGACCGACAGCTACGCCCTGCACGCCGAGTACGCCCGCACCCGCTGGCTGAGCATCGGCTGGGACGCCTGGCAGCACCACGACGCCACCGCCTCGGCCCACGAACAGCGCATGGTTCAGGGCGGCCTCACCCCCCAGGAAGCCGAACAGGCCCTGTCCCGTCTGCTCCTGTCCGACCAGAGCGGACACGTCCTCGTCGCCAAGGGCGCGCACTTCCCCGAGCGCTACGAACGGTACGTGCGCGCCCCGTTGAGCACCACCCACGGCCCCGAACGGTCGGCGCCGACCGACAGGCCGCAGGCCGACCTGCTCGCGACCCTGCTGGATGCGTGGCGCAGCTGCCTGGCCGACCCCGATCTGGGCCCGGACGACGACCTCGCCGCGCACGGCGCCGACTCCCTCACCGCGATCGATGTCCTCGCCCGGGTCAGCGCCCTGACCGGCCGCGTCCTGCCTACCGAGCTGTACTTCGCCGCCTCCTCGGTACGCGACCTCGTCGCCGCGATCGACTCGACCATGACCACCGACCGGCCGCCCCACGCCACAGCGGTCCGGCGCTGGGGGCAGGGAGACCGGTCGACGCTGTGGTGCATGCATCCGATCAGCGGATCCGTCGACGCCTTCGCCGCCCTGGCCGCCCAACTCGGCGACAGCCATCAAGTCCACGCGCTGCCCGGTCCGGCCCTATCCGACGTCACCGGCGAGATCCCGATCGAGGAGCTGGCACGCCACCATCACCAGCAACTCACCGCCAGCGCGCCGCGCCCCGACGTCGTCCTCGGCTTCTCTTTCGGCAGTCACCTGGCCCTGGCCGTCGCGCAGCAAGTGCACGACACCACCGGGCACGCCCCCACCGTGGTCGTCCTCGACATGCCCGCGCCCACAGGGCCCGGCCCGCGCAGCATCACCCAGGTCCCCGCCGCCGAGATCGTGGCCGCCATCACCAGCCACCGGGCCCGGGAAGCCGGCCGCCGCCTCGTCGTGGACCCGTACACGCTGCGCCACGACCATCCCGAGCAGGCCATGACCGACCTGCTGGACGACCTATGCGCCCAGCAACTCGTGCCCGGGTCCTTCACGACCGAACTGGCCACCCGCCTCGCCACCGGCTACCGCCACCGCCTTGCCGCTGCCGAGCGCTACCGGCCCCACCCCTACCCGGGCCGCATCGTGGTGGTGCGCGCCGCCGAAGCCGAGTACGACGACTCGCTGCTCGCGGGCGTCCTGCCCGCTCCCACCGACGATCCCTCCTGGGGCTGGGCCGCCCTCGCACAGCACGGCCACGCCGTCCACGTCCTCGACGCCCACCACACCACGCTCCTCCAGCACCCGAGCGTGGCCGACATCGTCCACCATCCGGAAGGACTTTCAACATGACGCTCCGAGCCGTCTGGGCGCCGGACGGCGCCTCCACCGCGGCCCGCACGGCCGGCTGGGACGACCTGCTCACCACCGGCCACGCCGACGAAGCCGCCCCGCTGCTCCTCAACGCCGAACTCGCCGCCCGCCACCACGACGGCCCCACCGTCGCCTACTGGTCCGACCCCGCCTGGCAGGCCGCCCTCGACACCACCCCGATCGTGCTCACCGCCACCACCCGCGAACTGCGCATCGAACTGCCCCCCGTCTGGCGCGCCGAACTCCACCTCGCCTGGGACGGCGCCAGCCTGCTGATCTCCTCCGACCTGCGCACCCTCGCCTGGGCCGTCGGCGCCCGCACGCCCGACCCGGACGGCTGCGCCGCGTTCCTGACCGGCGAACGCTGGACCCGCAGCCTCCTGCCCTCCCTCTACCGCGGCATCCTCACCCTGCAACCCGGCCACGCCGCCGTGATCCGGCCCGACAAGACGATCCGCGCCGACGCGACCTGGGCCCCGCACCGCGACCCCGCGCACGCCTCCCAGCCGCTGGAGACGAGCACCGTCCAGCTGCGCGACCGCCTCGATGACCTCGCCGACCGGATCCTCACCCGGCACCGCCGTGTCGCCTGCCTGTTCAGCGGCGGCCTGGACTCCACCCTCGTCGCGGCCGCCCTGCTGCGCCGCGCGCCCGAGCGCGTGGTGCTGCTCAACGTCGGCAGCGACCTCGGAACGCCGGCCGAAGAGCAGCTGCGAGCCCGGTTCCTGCGCCAGTACGGAGCCGTCAGCGAGCCGGTCGACCTGCCCGCCAAACCCGGCCTGGTCGCCGCCCTGCGCGACGTCAACGCCATGACCGCCCTCCCCACCGGATCGCCCTTCACGGCCGCGTTCGAGGAGATCGTCGCCGTCGCCCACACCGACTTCGACTGCGACGCCATCGCCACCGGCGACGGCGGCGACGAGGTCTTCGCCGAACGCGACGAACTCCTGGTCGACCTGCTCGCCCGTCACCCCCGGGCCCTGCCGACGGCCCTCGGCCACCACGCACTGCGCACCCAGCAGCGGGGCCTAGAGGCGCTGAAGCGCGCTCACCGCACCCTGCGCTACCTGCGCGGACACGCCCCGGCCCCTGATCGCACGGCTGGCGTCCTCGGCACACTGCTCGGTGGAGCGCTCGCAGATCACGTCGCCTCCGCCCAGGCGCGTGCCCTGTATGCGGACCGCGAGCGGTGGCTCCAGGGCTGGACGTGGTCCGCGCTGGGCTCGGTGCGCCGAGCTGCGGCCGTCCCGGAGTGGGAGCCCGCCAGCACGCAGGCGCCCGGCATGGCCGTCCTCAGCCCCCTTGTGGACGCCCAGATCATCACGCCGGCCCTCGCGCTGCGCCGCACGGCCCTCCAGCCATCGGTCGCCGGCTTCCAGCCGAAGTGGTTGCTGCGGCAGGCGGCCTTGGCCTGGCTGGATCCGCAGATCGCGCTCCACCCGAAGATCGGCAGCGCCGACGGGACGATCCTCCAGGCCGTGCGCACCGACGAGCACGGCGACCTGCTGGACCTGCTCGGCTCCACCACCGCGCAGCAGATCGGCCTTCGCCTGCCGCCCGAGGCCGAACGCCCCGACCACCCGCTGTGGCACGGCGAGGAGTGGATTCGTCCTGCGGCCCTGGCCGCGTGGCTCGACCAGCCCGTTCCCCGCCCGCACCAGCCTTCCGTGCCGCTGAGCAGTCCGCCGGCCCCGCCCACCATGGAGCGCCCGCCGCTGCCCGCAGCACGGCACCGGCGACGTGCTGCCCGCCGGCACGTCGTTGCTCTTGCCGCGCTCAACGTCGCCCACCAGCTGATGCCCGGCACGCCCATTCCGCCCGCCCGGATGACCGCCGCCGATCCGGGACTCGGCGAGACGCTGACCGACCTGGCTCGCCGGGCCTGCGCGTTCCCTCTGGTCAGCGGCGCCTCCCAGCCCATGAGCCAGGCGCTCGCCCACTTCCTGCGGCTGCGAGGGCGCCGTGCAACGGCGGTGTACGGCGTCCAGGAGGGCCACCCCGGGGCCCGGTACTGGGTGGAGACCGCCACGGTCCACGTGGACGTCCACGGCGCGGAAACCCCCCTCACGCCCGCCCCGGGGGTGACGGGTCCTCACCTATCGAACTCCCGTCCGGCCACACGACGTTAGGGCAGATCGGGCCGCTCGCTCGCGTACCATGCGGGCCAGCGGCCCGGCCCGCCGGCACCGACCGAACCGCCGCCCGGCCGCCGTCACGGCGAGAACACACCGCACCCGGAGGACCCCTGTGCTCAACCCCAGCGAGATCGACGCGCTCTTCGACCCGGATCTGCCCGCGCCGGCCTTCTGGGAGCAGCAGTACCCCGCCCGCCAGCTGCCGGCCGGTGCCGAGGTCACCCGGTTCTGCCCCAGCCCCACCGGCCACGCGCACATCGGTGGCATCCACGTCGCCGCGATCGACGCGGCCATCGCCCACCAGAGCGGCGGCACCTACTTCGTGCGCATCGAGGACACCGACCAGGCCCGCGAGGTCGAAGGCGCTGTCGACCGCTTCGACCGCGCCTTCCGCCACTTCGGCGTCGCCTCCGACGAGACCGACGACACCGGCCTCTACGGGCCCTACACCCAGTCCCGGCGCGCCCGTATCTACCAGACCTACGTTCGCGAACTGATGCGCCGGGGCCGGGCCTACCCGTGCTTCGCCACGAAGGACGAACTCGAGGCCCTGCGCGCCGACCAGCTCGCCAAGAAGGTGCCCAGCGGCTACTACGGCCAGTGGGCTCCATGGCGTGACGCCAGCGACGACGCGGTCCGTGAACGGCTCACCGCCGGTGTCCCGTACGTCGTGCGGTTCCGTTCCCCGGGCACCGGCGAGCGCACCACCTTCCACGACCGCATCCGCGGCACCATCGAGATGGACGACAACCGCGCCGACACCGTCATCCTCAAGACCTCCGCCAGCCCGCTGCGCCTGCCCACCTACCACCTCGCCCACGCCGTCGACGACCACCTGATGGGCGTCACCATCGTGATCCGCGGCGACGAATGGCTCTCCTCCGTCCCCGTCCACCACCAGCTCTTCGACGCCCTCGGCTTCCCCCGCATCCCCTACGCCCACATCGCCCCCCTGATGAAGCAGGAGGGCAAGACGCGCCGCAAGCTCAGTAAGCGCAAGGACCCCGAAGCGGACGTCGAGTACTACGCCCAGGCCGGCTACCCGACCGAGGCTGTCCTGTACTACCTGCGCGGCCTGGCCAACGGCCGGCTCGCCGAGATGCCCCTCGACCAGGCCCTGCGCGAGCCCCTGCGCCTGGAGGAGTGCGGGGTGACGGGCGCGCTGATCAACCTGGCGAAGCTGGAGGACATCTGCGCCGACCACGTCGCCGCCCTGCCCGGCCCGGCCATCCTGGACCGCGTCAAGGAGTGGGCCAAGGCGTACGACCTGCCGCTCGCCGAGGCGCTGGAGAACGACGAGGACCTGGCGCTACGGGCCCTCGCCGTGGAGCGCGACGGATTCGACAACCCGCGCAAGGACCTCCGCAAGTGGGCCGACTTCCGCACCCACTACGGCTTCTTCTTCCGGCAGCTCTTCGCTACCGTCACCGATCCTGCCGATCCGCGGTTCGGCGGCCTGGCCCCGGACGCGGTCCAGGAACTCAGCCGGCGCCTGCTCGACCGCTACCAGCCCATGGAGGACGGTGACGCCTGGTTCGACCAGATCCGCGCCGTCGCCGCCGAGCTGAACTTCGCCGACAGCGCAAGGACTTACAAGCAGAACCCCGGCCTGTACCCCGGCTCCATCAAGGAGGCGTCGCAGGCCATCCGCGTGCTGCTTACCGGATCGACCCGGAGCCCCGCCCTACACCTGGTGGCGGCGACGCTCGGAGAGAACGAGGTACGACGGCGCCTGAACGCCGTGCGGACGGCCTGACCACGGGCTGGGACGTCGAAGGGGCGGACACACATCGTGTGTCCGCCCCTTCGACGTACGTGGTAGCGGGGACAGGATTTGAACCTGCGACCTCTGGGTTATGAGCCCAGCGAGCTACCGAGCTGCTCCACCCCGCGTCGGTAGGCCCGACTCTACGGCACAAGCGGGTGATCACAAACCCGCTGGTCAGCTGGTGGTCCGCGCGTCCGCGAACAGGGCGAGGGCCGCGCTGATCTCGCCCGCTTCGATCACGGCCGTGGCCAGGGCTTTGCCCTCGTTAGCCGGCGGCTCGGACGGCTGCCAGTCGATGCCGGCGGCTGTGAGCACGGCGACCAGGTGCTGCACGGCGGAGGCCAGACGGTCGGCGTTCTCCCCGGAGAGGACCCGGCCTGCCTTGTGCTGGATGTCTGCGAGGGTCTTCATCTGGGAGGCGACCCGTTCGACGTCGGGTGCCAGGGCGGCCAGGGCCGCGTCGGGACCGGTGCCCTCGACGTCGAGGACCAGGCGCACGGGGCTGGGCTGGCCGACGGTCGGAACGCCGTCCCCGGAGAGCGTGTACGGGACCTCCCAGCTGGTCGAGCCGAAACCGTCCTCGGTGTACCTCCACACGGTCGCGATGACGCGGTCCGGGTAGGTGCCGATGACCTGCACCGTGCCGTACTCGACGCGGTCGTCCTCGGCTGGATGCAGGCGCCGCTCCACGGCGGAGGCGATCGCGTCGATCCGCTCCTCCAGCGTGCCGGCCAGAGGCGCCAGTTCCACCTGGGTGTCGGCCAGGACCCCGCGGGCCTTGCCGGGGTGCTGCTTGAGGTCGAGGGTGGAGGTGTAGGGGTTCGCGCCGAACAGCACCGGGCTGTACTCGTACAGGTCCAGGTCGGTGATGCGGCGAACGCCCTTGGCTCGTTTGGCCGTCCGGACCTGGTAGCCGATCGACCACTGCACCTGGTCCCCGAAGAACAGCAGGTTGGCGTACATGTCCTTCCCGGCCTGGGTGGCCAGGTTGCAGCGGCCCTTGACGAGGAGCGCGCCGGCCTCGGCGGGCCAGGGCTGGCCGGTCGGGAGGGCGGCGGGCAGTCGGGGGTCGCCGGGCAGCAGCTCCTCGGTGTGCTCGGTGCGGGCGGTCCACACGTTCCAGTCGTGTGACCACACGCCCTTCGGCGTGATCTCCGTGAGGGTGCGGGCGTAGGCGCCGGGCTCGATCACGTCGCCGTCGTGGTCGCGCAGCCCGGTGATCGACACGAGCGTGGTGAAGGTGCCCTGGTCGTCGTCGGTCTCCAGCACGCCGAGGGCCGCCTGCTTGTGGTCCAGCGTGCTGCTGGGGGTCGGTGCCACCGTGTCGCTCCCGGTTCGCTGGGTTGGTGGCGGTCACGGTAGGCGCGCGGCGGGTTTTGGGTCTCGTCTACTCGTCGTACCAGCCGTCGTCGGGCTCGGCGTACACCTGCTGGACGTGCCAGTCGCCGGGGCCTGCCAGGATGACGACCTCCGACTCGTCCAGGCAGCCGATGCCGGTCCCGGGCACGGCCAGGATGCGGGTGACCGGGATGTCGCCGCTGATCGTGTAGCCGTGGACCTCTCCGCCCTGCGTGGCGAAGTCGGCGGCGATGTGCTCCTCTGTGGTGGCCGACGAGAGGGGGCGCAGCGGCAGGTCCGTGACCGTGCCCTGGCCGTCGATCTCGCTGACGTGGGTGTCGTCGTAGCCGCCGGTGAAGCCGCGGTGGACGGTGACGTGGGTGACGCCGAGGTCGGCGAAGTGCGCCTGGGTGGTCTCCCACATGGCGGTGAGGAAGGCGTGCAGTACGGGCCCGTCTTCGGCCAGAGCGTCGGCGGTCTCGGCGTCGAGGTCAACGTCGCCGTGGTCCCAGGACATGGTGTCGGCGAGGTTGAATGCCTGGCGGGCGGTCTCCTGGAGGGCGAGGGCGTTCGCGTCGTGGTCGTTGGAGGTCGCTGCCCAGCCGGCGACGAGGTGGGAGACGGCCTCGGCGCGCGCGAATTCCCGGTACTCCTCGGCGCTCATCCTCACGTAGCCCCACGGTTCTCTGCGCGTGCCGCTGTCAAGGTCCGCTTGTTCGACGTAGTCGGCGTAGCCGTTCGCCCCGGGCTCCGGGCGATACGCGGCGAGGTCTCCGGCTCGCACCCTGGCGAGGCGGTCGCGCTGGCGGTCGGACAGCAGCTGCTCGTCGGGGACGCTGCCCATCTTCTTGGCAAGCGAGTCGCACATGGCGGCCTTGAGGGTGCCGGGGGACCTCTGCCGCTTCCCGAGCAGGGCGTCCTGGCTCACGGCGTGGTCGTCGGCGAGGGTGCCCGGCAGGCCGACTCGGCCGGTACCGGGGTGGTGGGCGAAGCGGCCTTGGAGGTCGCGCGCGTGCCGGGCCTCGTCCCAGAGCCGGTCCTTGCAACGCAGCCGGAGGGTGACGGTGGGAAGGTCGTGCACCGCACCGCCTTCTGCCGGGGATCGGGACGGCGGCAGCGTGGCACCGGGCGGGGCGTGGTGTCTCGCCGAGCGGTGCGGGCTACTCGGCGGGCTGCCAGTGCCAGGTGCCGGGGCCTGCCAGGATGACGACCTCCGACTCGTCCAGGCAGCCGAGTCCCGTCGCCGGCGTCGTGATCACCCTGCTTGCGGGCACGATCGCGCTCATCACGATGCCGGGCCCTTCGGCAGTCGCGAAGCCGTAGGCCTGGTCCGGGTCGAGGGAGAACGCGGAGAGTGGGCGCAGCAGCGGGTCGGTGAGGGTGTTGCCGTCAACCGTCCAGCCTGCGGGTGGCCGCCCGTCGGGGGTGGCCACGCCGCGCCACACGGTCAGGGAGCCGAGGTCGGCTTCCGCCAGGTGGGTCTGGGTGCGGTCCCACATCGCCGCCAGCATGGCCGCGTATCCGGTTCCGAGGGCGGCCCGATGGTCAGCGGTCTCTCGCGCGAGCTGGTCGGTACTGGGCCAGTCGGCGACCGGGTGCAACCCGAAGGCGTCTCGTGCGGTCTCTTGGACGGAGAGAGCCCGGGCGTCTTCGTCGTTGGACGTCATCGCCCAGGTGGCGACCACCTGGTTGACGGCGTCGCGCCGCAAGAGTCCGCGTGCCCGGTCCGCGTCGACATGCGTCCAGGAGGCGTCCGCCGGGGAGTCGCCTGGCCAGACGGAGTTGGCGATGCCGGTCGCCGGGTCCTCGTACGCGTGCACCTCACCAGAACGCACCTTGTCGAGCCAGGCCCGGTCGGACTCCAGCAGCAGCGTCTCGTCCGGCATGTCCCGCAGGTCGCGGGCGATGCCTTCCACCACGTTGGCCTTGTACGCCTTGGCGACGCGCTCGCTCTGTCCGTCGCGGAACACGAGGCCGTGCTGCTCCTCGTCGAAGCTCGGTTCGGAACGTGGTGCCCGGGATGGCCGGCTCGCTGCCGCTCGGATGCGTTCCAGCAGCGGGTTCAGCCCCATGCCGGAACCGTGCGCGAACCGGCCGAGGCCATCCCGGGGGTGCAGGTTCTCGCGGAACGGTTCGTTCTTCCAACGTAGGCGCAGACGCACTTCACGAACTGCTGGGCGGGACACTCAGACTCCTGGTGCTTGTGCTCCGGTCGAGTCGGCACGATCGCAGGAGAGCTGCCTAGCGTCTCGGCGCGGTCATTGCGAAGACGCCCACCTCAGCGGAGCCAGGCAGCAAAGTGCTGGCGAACCTCGTCCTCCAGTTCCCGAGGACTCCGGTCCGATCGCATCTCGGCAGCCCAGGAATCAGGACCGGCATGCAGTTCGTGCCACTTCGGTCGCCGACCATGCTGGGTCCTGCCCCGCCCGGGGTTACGGAGGCTGAATCCGTCGAGGGTGGTGTTCCACAGAGGCTTGAACTCGGCCGTGAGCAGGTCGACCGCCGGAGTGATGAAGAGGTCATCGATGAACAGCGTGCGGACCACGAAGTCCGTCGGATCGAGGTCGCGGCTTTGAGCGAGGGTCCGGCAATGCTCGTCGAGTCGCTGACTCACCATTGGACGCTTGAGGTACGCCCCCTGCCGCGCGCGCGGGCCTTCGTGAACGCCGCCCACGTACAGCGGAATCACGCTCCCGGAGATGGGCGTGTAGAGGCTGTGCGCACCGATGTAGTAGATCGCATAGATTCCTGCGTCGTGCGCCCATGAAGCAGCCTCCGCCAGGTCGCTGACCATGAGCGTTCGGAACCTTTCGGCCACACTGCGCACCAGATTCTCGGGGCGCAGCGGGTCGAAGCTGTACTCGCGAAGACGCGGGTCCGCTGGCGGCGGAGTAAGACGGTACGCCGGGCTCAGAGGCCGAGCCTTCGCCTCCTCGACTGGTCGCGGCTGCTCCGCTTCCTCGTTGCGAGCGATCGCCAGGAGGTTGCGCAGCGGAGCCGGGTCGGCGTGCAGTGCTTCCGCGATCATTTCCAGGGTCCGGTCAGACGGAAGCGGGCCGTCTGGGCTGAACGCAGCCGAGACCGTCGTTCGGGACAGGTTCCCCCGGCTGGCCACCTGCGACTTGGTCGTCCGTGACCGAGCAAGCAGGTTGGCGAGGGCATCGCTCAGCTGCTGCCGACCGCTCTGGTCACCCACGGGGGTTCACTCCTCGACTCTCACATGTACAGTAGTGTTCAATCCTCCGGATTGAACACTACTGGCGGGATGCACTTGCACTTCCACACTCTCCTAATTCTCCAGGAAGGTAGGCCATGCGAGCCCTCGTGTTCGTGACCATCGCTCTGGCGAGCCTCGTCGTTGCCCTGGGCAGCGGCTGCCTCCGCTACTGGCGCACCCACTCCTTCCCCGAAGCCATGGAGCGCGGCGCTGCCGCCGCTGGCGCCACGCTCGCCCTCGGTGCCGCCTACCTGGCCGTCCTCTGGGTGAAGTGACGAGCACATCCCCGGCTACTGACTGCCCTCTGCAGCAGACACCGCCTCTGCCTCTCTCCGCAGACCGGTCGGCGCGGCCTTGCCGAACGGCTGGGTCAGGACTCGCCGGGCGGCCTCCTGCCTGGAGACGCGAAGCACCTGGGCGAGCCCGTCGAGCGTGGTGACGGGCTCGCCGTTCGGGTAGCGGATGTCCCAGCGCCGGCTGCGCAGCCAGTCCTCGTTGAGCTGCTGCCGGTCGCTGGGGGGTGTTCCGGTGGTCATGCTTCATCCTCACACGGGGGCATGGGCGTGGTGGTCGCGATCCTTCGACCGGGCCGGGCGGTCAGCGTTCGATCCTCCAGGCGAGGCGGCAACGGCAGTTGACGGCCTGCCCGGGCGAGGCGTTGGGGTCTCCGGGGTGGCGCAGCAGATCGTCGCCGATGGTGAAGGCACTGCCGTAGGGCTGGGTCTGGCCGTCGGCCGCGTCGTGGTCGGGCCGGGCCCGGCCGTCGTCGTGGGCTACCCAGCGGCGGACAAGACCGGCGCGAGAGCTGGCGGCGGCGGCCTGGTCGCGGGCGCTCTCAACGGTGGCGGTGGCGAGGTGGCCTGCCTTGACGCTTGCCCAGTTCGCGAGGGAGCGGCCCCAGTCGCGGGTGGCCTCGGCGATGCCCGCCAGGCTCTTGCCCTCCCTGTCGGCGTCGGCCACGTCGTCGGCGAGTGCCTGGGCCTGCCGGGCGAGCCACGTGGCTAGCAGCGGGGAGAGCGTGGGCCAGACCTCGACGGCGGTGATGGTCGAGCCGATCGCCGTTTGCAGCTCGGTCGCCGCCGTGGTGGCGGCCTGGTCGATGAGGGGCTGGAGGGCCTGGGCGGCCTCCTGCTGCCAGGTGGCGACGTCGATCACCTGGTCGATGGGCAAGGTCTTGGTGCCGGTGCGGGCGGTGGTGTCGCCTCGGTCATCCCAGTGCCGGGTGCCCTTGCGGTGTCGGGGGGAGTTGAGTCGGGCGACGGTCCGCTCGGTCCAGCGGGTGGTGAGCACCTGGAGGGCGTCGTCCAGGCGGCCGTGGAGGGAGTCGACGGCGGTCTCGTCCAGCGGGAGGTCGGGGGTCGGCGTCAGGGTCTTGCCGGTGGGCGGCGTCGGAGGCGGTGTCGTGCTGTCGAGGGCGGGGGCGTCGGCGGCGCGGGAGGGCAGGGCGGTGCGGCCGGAGGCCAGCCACAGGGCCCGGGTCTCGGGGGTGTCGTCAATATCGTCGGCGTATCCGGCGAGTTCGGCGTAGGAGCGGATCGAGCGGACGCCGGCGGCGACTTCTTCGCGGGCTTCGGCCAGGCGCTTGGTGCGGGGTTCGCGCAGCACGTCCACGTCGGAGGTGTCGAAGTAGACCTCGTTGTCGTCGCCAGCGTCGTCCTGGAAGGCGTCGGCGATCAGCCGCAGGTGCGGCGGCATGGTGATCTCCCAGAATGTGGTCTTCTCGGCGCGGGCGTTGTCGAACGTCCGGCCGCTCGCGTTCCCGAGTTGGGACTCCGGGACGCCGAACGCGGCGAGCAGCTCGACCTTGGAGAGCGCCGCGACGGTCTCGTACGCCATGTCGCGGGGTGTGACGGAGGTGTCCGTGACGGTGACGTTGCCGCCGTTCAGCACGGTCCATGAGCCGGCTGCGGACGGCCCTGTGCCGAACCTGGCGCGCAGCAGGCGTAGTTCGGCTTCGTCCATGTCGCCGTCGATGCCGATGACTCCGCCGGGCCGGGCGTCGTTGTTGACGAACGACAGGTTGTAGTGGCGGGTGAAGAAGTCAAGGTCGGCGCTGAGGCCGGCGGCCTCCAGTGGGGTGATGCCGCTGTAGGGGTCGAGCGGGTGGGGGTTGCGGATCCACCGCACCTGGTCGACGTCGAGGTTGCGCAGTTCGCCGGTGATCGTGACGGTCTCGAAGTGGGAGATGAGGTCGCTGCCGGTGGAGGGCACCGGCCGGGTCCGGCCCGGTGGCAGCAGGTCGATTCGCAACAGGTCGCCGCCGCGCGAGTAGGTCGGCTCGAGGAACACCCCGCGCTTGGAGAGCAGCAGTTGCATGCTGACCCGCTTCTTGAACGTCCACGCTCCCTCGGCAGGGTTGGCCCTGACGTTCATGGCGCGGTACAGCGGGTGCGTGTCGTGGGGAGGAAGCGGCTCGTCGGAGGTGCCGCTGCGCGGGCGGACCCGCAGCGGCCGGTCGGCGGCGTGGTTGGAGATCGTGTCGACCGCCTTGTAGATCCACACCGCTCGTTCCATGCCGTCGCGCACCGCACGTTCGACGGACCACGGGCGGGCCCGGTCGACGCCCGCGGGCGTCCAGCCGAGGGTGTAGTCCGCGGTGGACTTCGTGGCCGGCGCGGGGCGGCGCAGGGTGGGGAACCAGCGGCGGGGCATCCGTTCTCCTACTGCTCGTTGTGGTGGCCGAGGACGGCGGCGACCGAGAGTGCGAGCAGGCTGGTGCAGGCGAGGCCGAGGCGCGGGTCGGTGGCGTAGGCGGCCGCGTTGAGGCCGATGGTGCCGAGTGCGAGCAGGACGACGGCGACGACGTCGCGCGCCCGGCGTACGGTCAGGCGCGCGACGTCGTCCGTCAGGTGGGGCTGGTGCCTGCTGGGTATGGTCACGGCAGGCAGGCTAGGCACTTCGGTGCCTAGCGTCCCGGCGGCTGCTCTCGCATCCGGTTGCCCGTGTCTCCCGGGTCGGGCTTGCGGAAGTTCCCGGCCGCGGCGACTTGGTGACGGTACTCGGGGGCGGGACGGCGCTTACGGGTGCCGATGGGCCCTCCGTGCAGCATCGGGTCGGAGCCGGCGCACGGCTCTTCGAAGACCTCGTCGTAGGGCCTGCGGCAGCGGATGCACATCACGTCTGCGGAGCGGATCTTGGTCGTGGCCGGGACACGGTAGACACCGCGGCGGCGGGCGTAGGCGGCGCCCTGCGTGTCCACGGGGACGTACGCGGCGATCACCCACTCGTGGATGTCGCTGCTGGCGGCGTCGTCGGTCTTGGTGCTGTCGGTGGTCATGCTGCACTCCCCTCGCCCGCGGGCGCCCTGTGGGTGGGGCCGGCTGGCAAGCAGCGGTTGTTCGGCTTCCTGTTCTGCCCGGGTCCCGTGGCGCTGGTGGTCCCGTGTCGTTCGTCAGGCGCGGCACGGTGTCCGCACGTGTGGCCTTCAGGCGATGCCCTAAGGGGGCGCTGTGGTCAGTGCTGGTAGGCAGATCTCGCGTCTTCCAGCATGGATGCCTCGATATCCCAGCCCTGCATGCCGAGGACGGCGAGTGCCGGCTCAGCATTCGCGACCCGCGGCAGCGCGGTGACGGCAAGGTGGGCGGCCTCGGTGCCTGCGTGAATCACTGCTCCGATGGCCCCCAGAATGGCGTCGCAGGCAGCACGGGCGCAGCGGTCGCCGGCTGCGGGACCGATGACGACCAGGTGTCCGTCCGCTCCGAGGAGCGGGGTGTGCTGGTAGGCAACGGCGTACCTACGGGCAAGGTCGCCAAGTTCACGGCTGGCGCTGGGGGTTACCGGCGTGAGGTTGAGCCACCAGGCTCCGGGCTCCAGGGCGTCGAGAGCACCGGCCTCCGGGTGGGTGAGCACCTCGCGGAGTTCGTCGATGTCATCGATCAGAGTGAGGAGCGCTTGAGCTCCGGTAGCGGCACTTCGGGGCGTCGGGTAGGTGATGGGTCGACGGCAGGCGCTGTCGGTGTCCGTGGTGCCCCAGGCGCGGACCGAGTAGTTCGCGGTGGCAAGCCTGCCGGCGGTCTGATTTGCGTGGGAGTTCGACCCCAGCACGGCAAGAGTTCGCAAGTGTCCCCTCCATTTTGCGAGTTGCAGATTGGGGATTCCCCCTTGATCGACCATAGATGGTGTGCGCTCTGCTGGGAATCTGCTCAATGCACAAGCCAGGTATCACCGTTGCACATCGGACACAGTGAGCATTGACTCGACAACCGCCTGTGTCAGGCATGCCCGGGCGGACACGCCCTGCGGCGCGGACGGCCCCTTGGACCTAACGGGCGGGCAGCGGCAGCCGGATGCCGAACTGCACAGCGATCGCCAGAACGACGTCGTGTGCGTCGGCGGACTGGGCGAGCAGGTCCCGCTGGAGCAGCCTCGTCGCCGTGCGCAGGCGCTTGCGGACGGTCTGCGCGTGGACGCCGAGAGCTTGAGCCGCGCCCGCGGTGTCGCCGTTGGAGAGCACCCACTCCTTGAGGGTCCGTCGCAGCTCTTCCGACAGCGGGTACAGGAACTCCCGCACCCAGACTCCGACCTCCGGACTGGCAAGGTAGGTCTGGAGGTCGGCGGGTCCGACGTGCGACGCTTCACCGCAGCGCTCGTCCATGAGCACGGCCTCCAACGCGAGCGCGGTCACAGCACGGTCGCGGATGCTGTCGAGATCGACACCGAGGATGCCGGCCGCGGAGCGCACCCTGTTCGTGATGGTGTTGCGGTGTGCTCCGGTGAGTTCGGCTGCTGCCCGCACGGAGGACTGCAGGGTGAGGTTGAGAGCCTGGATGAGCACGTCCCTGTCCGCCGTCGCGCGCTGCCCGAGGAGGGGGCGGAGGACGGCGGTGGCCCAGCCTGGGTAGAGCCGGTTGAGCAGTTCCGGCAGGTGCGCCTGCTCGGTGTACATCGCCGTCCTGCTGCGGCCGAGCCGGGCGTTGGCGAGCGCACGCAGGGCGTGCCGGTAGGACTGGGCGGTCTCGGCGATGTGGCGGACCGGGCTGCCCCCGAGGTAGCACTGGGGGTGGTGGGCGACCAAGGCGTGCAGCTTTTCACCTACGTCGTCCCAGGTGCCGCTGCCGGTGCTGGGCTGCGGAACGACGAGGATCAGGTGCGAGTCGTAGACCGGGCACCTGACGACGAGCGCGGCACCGTTGGCGGCTCGCCAGCACTCCTCGTGGAGGTCGTCGCGTTCCTGCGGGTGGCTCTCCACCAGGTAGACGCGCGCATTGTCCTGGTCGAGGAGGCCGGGGTGGAGGCTGGCGGCGGTGCGCCGGGCCTTGAAGACCTCGCCGGTCATCAGGAGCTGGAGGATGGCGACGTGCAGCGCGGACGCGGTGGCCTGCTGGTTGTGGATGGTGGACTCGGCATCGGCCACGTTGAGGTGGAGCGCGAGCAGGTCGGCGGCGCGGCTGATCACCTGGGTGAGAGTGCGGTCGAAGGGCGATTCCCGGGCGACGGCGAGGACGGCTCGGGGCCTGGTGCTGCCGACGGCGACGAGGCGGATCTCGTCGTCGCCGTTCCCGAACGCGGCCGCATCGAAGCCGCCGGCCGCGACCTCTTCGATCTTGTCGGCGATGGCAGTGAGCTTGTGGGCGGAGTGTTGTGGCGCGGTGGCGACGAGTGCTCCGTCTGCGCCGACGAGTGCGACACGGGCTGTGTGCTCAGCGGCGATCCAGCGCACGATCCGAGCCAGGTGGAGCGCATCAGGGGAGGGCCGGAGGTGTCCGAGCAGCTGGTCGCGCCAGTCGATCGCCCGGCGCAGGTCGTGCAGCCGCTCGCGCGTCACGGCCTCGGCGATGTCGGTCCAGGATGTGCGGCTGGGCAGGGTGAGGAGCGGGACGCGCAGGCGCTCCATGGAGTGCACCAGTTCGGGTGGGATGTGGCCGGTGGCGGAGACGACGGCGAGGGCCGCGATGCCGGCGTGGGCTGCGCGGGCGGTGAGTTGTTCGTAGGGCGGGTCGCTGTCAGCCCAGTCGTCTAGGTTGGCTACAGCGAGGGCGTCGGTCAGGCTGCCAGGGCGGACGTGGTCGCCGAGGTGGATGGGCACGACGGAATTAATCATGCGAGCGAGGGCACCCGGAGCTGTTCCTGGGAATTCCCTGAGTCCCAATTCATGCATCCCGATGAGATGCTCCAGCACTGGCATTCTCCCCCCTCGGCATGGCAGCACCGAGCGCGCCCATGCCAAGGATCAGGACCCCCCTGCTTGGCATGGCTGATTCGCCCCGGTGGATACGCCATCCAAACCCTCGATCATCTCCCCTGTCAACATGAATACTTGAGATATGCATTGCATGCATATTTCCTCGACGATTCCCGACAGCAGGGGATTCTCTGACTTTCCGTCAGACGATCATGCGAACACGACGGCGGCCGGTCTGCGGCTCGTAGGGCGCAAGCAGGACGGCCTCGGCACGGTCCGGCGAGCGGACCCCGCGCCGCTGCATCGAGCGCTTGGATTCGATGACGGTGCGCCCGCTGGAGTCGGTCGCCATCTTGGGCGCGGACAGCTGGGCCTGGGTACGACGGTCGATGCGCAGTCTCAACGAGCCGTGACCGTGCGGGGCAAGCAGCGCCCTCATCGCCAGCCACATCTCGTCCCGCTTGCTGGAGGGGCGCAGCGTCGCGGCCTCGTCTTCGCGGCCGGTGCCCTCGCTGGCGATCACCGTGACGATCTCCCCGCGGTGGCGGCCTTCACGCCGCCAGGCCTCCAGCAGGCCGGCGACGCCCCAGCCGACGCCGACGCCGTCGATCTTGACGCGCACCGGCGTGGTGCTGCCGATCGCGTCGGCAAGCCGCTGGGCGGCCTCGATCTCGCGCAGGACGACCCCGGCAACGACCACCGGGTCGGCGTTGTCCTGCCCAGCGGCTGCATGGCGCAGTTCTATGAGGTCGCCGACGGATCGGGCGATCGCGAACTCGTCACCGCCGCCCGCCGCCACGTCTACCCCGAGTCGCACCCACGCGCCGCGCTTGATCCGGTGGCAGCTCGTCTCGCCATCGAGGCCGAGGGCGTTGAGGGGCGTGAAGTCCGGGCCGTCCGGCTCCGGAGTGTCGCTGGCACGCTCCACCCAGGAGGAGGGGATGGCTCGGGCCTGGCCGCCCCGGGGGAAGCGGGCGTGCACCTTCGCGGCGACGAACGGCGCGTCCTCACCGTGGTCGCGGATGGTGTCCTCGACCCACTGCGGGTCCACGAGGTGGGAGGCGAGCAGGTGGACGGGGGTCTGGGGCGGGCAGGCGCGGCAGCGCCGAGTCCGCTCCCCGGACAGCAGCGGGGTGTCGTAGACGCTGATGGGTAGGACGTGCACCCCAGGGTCGGCACAGGTCTGCTCGAACCAGCTGCCCTCGTCGTCGGTGGGCGGGTTGCCGATGAGCAGCGCGCGGGTGTGTTCGCCGGTGAGGGCACCGCGCATGGCGGCGCCGATGACCCGGCCGATGCCGCCGGCCTCGTCCACGATGAACATCAGGCGGGGTGCGTGGATGCCCTGGACGGCGGACTCGTCGTGGTCGGGGGCGCTGAAGCCGTACGCCACGACGACGTCCGAACCGTGATGGTCGGGCATCTTCCACTGGGTGACGCCGACCTCGCCGGGCAGTCCCGCGCGGGCGACGATCTGGCGGATATGGGGCCACATCTGCCGCTGGACTTGGCGGGCCCGGGTGGCAGTGGTGACGGTCAGGGCCGTACCTGGGGGGTGGACGACGGAGGACCAGACGGCGGCCCGGGCGGCGATGTGGGTCTTGCCGGATCCGAAGCACGAGGGGACGGCGACCCGGCGGTGGCCGACGAGGGCTTCGAGGATGTCCCGCTGGCGGCTCCACTGGCTTTCGCCGAGGACGTCTTCAACGAACCCGACCGGGTCGTCGGCCCACAGGGCGTAGGGGGTGCCGGCCTCGGCGTTGGCCGCCGCAAGGACCTGCGCCCAGTCGGCGGCGTCGAGGGTCCCGTAGAAGCGCCGGCGGATCGCGGGGGTCGTGACGGCGAGGTCGGCGTAGAGGCGGCGGCCAAGCCTGCCGGGGCGGGGCGCCGGCAGCGCGGGCAGCGGCTTGGTCACGTGATCCTCCCGTTCGTGTCGGTCGGCAGGCCACGGTGCCTGACCTGCTTTCGGGTGTCGCGCCGAGGGGTTCGCGAGAAATTTTACTTTGCTCTTTTTTATAGACCTGAGTCAACTTCTCTGCGAGGCTGGTACCGCCAGCCGGGGACCGCGAACCCCCGGCCCAACCTCAAGGAGACCAACCATGGCCCCGACCACCCGAATCACCGCCCGGCACGCGGCAGTCGCCTTCGCCATCACCACCGCCTTCACCACCGGCATGGTCATCAGCACCCGCCCGACCGCCGCCCCGGCCAACCCGGCGGCCGTGACCATCAGCCCCGCCCCGGCACAGCCGATGCCCGCCACCGCCCCGACGGCCCCCACCGTGGCCCCGGAAGCCGCCGTCTCCCCGGCGGCCGTCTGCCCCGTTCCCTCCGACGCCCCGAGCCCAGCCGCCGTCACCCTGCCCGAGACGCCTGCCACGGTCACCGTCACCGCCCCGGCGGTCACGATCACCGAGCCCGCCCCGACCGTCACCGTGACCATCACGGCCACGCAGATCGTGACCGCCCCGACAGTCACAGCCCCCGCCCCGGGCCCGACCGCCATCACCACCCTGCTCCCGACCTCGGCCCCCTCCCCGACCCCGAGCACCCCGCGCGGCCCTCAGCCGACTCACTGATCTGAGACCGGGGCTCCTCTGCCCGAGGAGCCCCGGTCCGGCAGGGACAGCACCCAGCCGCTCGCTGTCTTCGACGCCACCACCCCAAGCTGGCGCCGCGCCCGCTGCACCGTTCGCGGGGCGAGCCCGACGGCCGCAGCCGCCGCCAGCACGTCCCGGGTCGGCGCCGGGCCGGCCGCCAGCATGCGGGCCAGGAGCCTGTAGGCGCTGGTGCTCGCCGGGCGCCGCCGCGACAGGTCCGCGCCGGTCATCACCTCATCGCGGCCGCGCGCGGAGCGGCTGCTCCACACCACGGGCCGGGTCCGGCCCGCCTGGCGGAACTGCAAGCCGCCCATGACCGCCCACCCGCTGGTGAACACCGGCACCAGCGCCATCGCCCCGTCCACACCGTGAACAGCCATGTGCACCGCGGCCGTGTGCGAGGACCGCGACGCCTCCTGCGCCCGCCGTGAGGACGACCAGCCCGCGCGCTTCGAGGCGTCCCGGACCACCAGGACCGCCGTGCCGACGCGCTGCGCGAGTTCCGCGAGCACCCGCACCGCCCTCTCGACGGGTACCCGGTACGGACAGATCGTCATGAGGTCCACCACCACCAGGTCGGGCCGACGCTCGCGCAGGAGACGCTCCATCTCGTCCGCGTCGCCGGGCAGGCGCAGCCCTCGCTGCCCACCGCGGCCACCCAGCACGGGGGCCACCTCGACCCGCTCGCTGCCCGGCCCGCAGGCCGCCAGGAGTTCCGCCGTCCGGTCGGCCGTCTGCGGCGATGCGAGCACCAGCACTGTGCGCGCCGCCTGGGGCTGCTGCCCGTCGGGCAGGGCCACCGCCGTCGCCGCCCGCACCGCGACGTCCAAGGCCACCGCCAAGGCGCTCACACCGTCCTCGCCGTCGATCAGACTCAGGCCCGCCGACGGCACATAGCCGGGCCAAATCCAGCCGGGGCCGTCATCGAACGCCGGCGGCGCGACCACCACGTACTCCGGGCCCAGCCGCAGCGCCCCCGCGATGTCCTGCGTCTCGCACCCGTCGGCCAGGCAGTCCAGTTCCACTCGGCCGTCCCCGGCCGCGAGCACCAGCAGGGAGCCTTGCCGGTCGTCGTGCGCCGGGCAGCGCGCCAGCCAGCCGCCCTCGGTCGGCCGGACGTTCCCCCAACGGCGCAGCGCTGCCAGCACCGTCTCGTACTCCTGTGCCACGCGCCCTTCCTCCGTCAATCTGATCTCAACCAGCCTGCTGGACTAGCGGGCTGGTTCGGCCTCACACCGTCAAGACGCGCGACGGCGCGAAGGGTTGCTCTCCAGGGGCCGCGCAATGCATGTGGCCGCATGCGGCAGGTGCAGCCGCTCGTACGGCAGCAGCGGCAGTTCCGCGTTCGGTCGGCGCGAGCGGATGGTGCCGGTCCCGTCGCGGTAGACCGCGGTGTTGCCGAGCACGCACGGGTTCGCGTCCACGGCCAGCCGCGCGCCGGCGGCGGTGATCGTCCAGTGCACGGCCGTGCCGCACCGGCGGCACCGGGCGAGGGCTCGCTTCGGCAACATGCTCACGCTTCTCCGGCTGCCGCGGTGTCGCCGCCGAGAAGCGCCGCCACCGGCCGCCAGCCGAACAGGGCGACGGCGTGGGCCTGGCCGTGGTCGGCGATCGCATCCAGCACCTCCAGCGGGTCGGGATCAGCCGCGCGTCCTCCGGGCAGCGCGGCCATCAGCGGCCGCTGCCCCGGCATCGGTGCCGTACCTCCGGGCCGGGCCCCGGCAGCCGGCGCTCCGGGCAGCAGCGTCAACGGCCGGTCGGTGGCGGGCTCGGCGTCCTGGTCCTGTGCGATCGCGGTCTCGATCGAGGCAAGCCGGTCCGCGACGCTCACCTGCGCCGCAGGTGCGGGCCTTCGGCGGGCCGCAGTTCGGCGGCCGGGCCCGGCCGGGCGGTCAGGCGAAGGACGTCCGGGCTGCTCCCGCTGCTCACGCACCCACTTGCGCCACATGGCCTGCCAGTCCACGCCGAGGGTGGCGCGGCCGCGGTGCCAGTCCGTGAACGCCGCTGTCACGGCCGCCAGCCCGGCAGGGCCGCCGAGGCGGTCCAGATGGCCGTCGGCCGCCGCCCACGCTAGCGCCGCAGCGTCCGGCCAAAAGCCGTCGGGCAGGGGGTGCCGGCGCGCTGCCGGCCCCCACCCACCTGCACCTTCCCCACCCACACCAGCCCCCTCCCTGCGGGAGGGGCGGGGAGGGGCCGGGCGCGCACGAGGACGCGGAACGTCCCCCGGGGACGCGGGTGGCTGGCCTGCGCAGTCCTCCCCGGACGGGGCACAGTCTGGTCCCGGATCGTCGGCGGAACCGTCGCCGTCCGGCGGCGGGTTGCGCTGCTGGCGCTTCTTCTCCGCCGCGCGCCGACGCCGCTCCTGGACCTGGCGCCGGCTCGGGTTGGCATCCAGGTAGCCGTGCATCACGTAGTCGCCGCGCCGGGGCTGAGGACAGCGCGTGCACGCGTGCCCGGCCTCGTGCCACAGCCCAGAGGCGAGAAGCTTGGCGATCTGCGTGGCGGTGCCGTTCTTCACGGCGACCGCGGCGGGGATCACGCCGTCGGTCAGGTGGGCGCTCGCGTAGGCGCCGCAGCGCACCCACAACCCGGTGGCGGCGTTGCCTGCCGCGAGGATCTTGGGGTGGTCGTCCGAGCTGTCGCCGACGGCGAACCAGGGCATGCCGGTGGTCTCCTACCAAGGTGGGGTGCCGGGTCCGCAGGCCGGCACGGCGGTCGGGGCGAGATTGGGGGGAGGCTCAGGCGGCCGTGTCGGCGGCCTGGGCGTCGAGGCCCAGCAGGACACGCAGCTTCGCGGTCGGCACGAGCACGCGACGGCCGACAGTGATCGTCGGGATGTCGCCGCGCCGGGCAGCGTTGTAGCTGGCGGCGCGCTCGAGGCCGAAGAGCCGGCCGGCCTCGGGCACGGTCATCGTCGGCTGGACCTGGGGGTCGGGAAGGGCGGGAACGGGGCTCGTCGTCATGCCCGCACCTTGGCCCGCGCCGGGCCCTACCGTCCCGCCGTCCACAGCCGGTGCGGGCAGTCCCAGTGTGTGCCCCACCGGCTGCGCCGGTACACCGAAGGCCACATCCGTGCAGGTCAGCTCCCATGCGCGCCGCGAATGGCGGCCTTGCCGAAGGCTTCCACCCCGTCCGGGCCAGCCGCCCGCGACCATGCGGCGACGGCGCGCCGGCCTCTCCTCCGTCCATCTCGGTCCACGCCCGTCCATATCGGCGGTCGCACGGCTGACCCCGTCCAGCCTCGGCGCGACCCAACCAGGCCTCCGACCGTACGGTCACGGCCAACTCCCCCACGACCACACCGACCTGTGCCCTGACCAGCACGGCTCCGGTGACTGTGGGCGTGATCTGACCGCCGCCCCAACCAGCGGGGCCTGAGCGCCGATTGAGAAAGATGAGCGAGCGCGAATCGAAGAATGACAGCCCCGGGTCGGTGTACCGCCGCTGCACCTGCCGCGAACCCGTCCTCGATGAGAACAGGCAGCCCGTCCTGGACGCCCAGGGCAAGCCCAAGATGCGCGAGCTCGGCTCCGGGTGCCCGCGCCTCAAGGGCAAGAAGGCCCACGGCACGTGGTGGTACTACCTCAGGCTGAAGCCCGGCCCCGACGGCAAGCCCAACCGGGACCGCAAGGGCGGGTACGCGGACAAGGACGCTGCCCTGGTCGCCTTGAAGAAGGCGATCGGCAAGGTGGACCGCGGCGAGGTGATCGACCACCGCACCACCGTCGCCCAGTACCTGACGAAGTGGCTGGAGCAGCGCAAGACCCTGGAACCGACGACCGTCAGCTCGTACGAGAGCCACATCCGGATCTACCTGATCCCCGCACTCGGCCACATCAAGCTGGAAGACCTGACGGCAGAGCCGATCGCCGACATGTTCGACGCGATCCAGGCCCGCAACACCATCATCGCGTACGAGCTCGCTCTCATCGCCAAAGCCCGCGCCGAGTACGCCGAGTGGAAGGCCCTGTACGGGCGCAAGCCGGGCCGGCCGAAGAGGAACGCCCCGCCGCCCGAGGTGCCGCCTCCGGAGATACCCAAGCGCGAGCCCCACGCCCAGATGCGGATCGTCGCGCCCGCGACCATGCAGCGCATCCGCGCCACCCTGCGCTCCGCCCTCACGGCGGCGGTCAAGAAGGGCCAGGTCAGCCGGAACTGGGCGAGCCTGGTCGACCTGCCCTCCGGCAAGCGGCCGAAGGCCTTGTTGTGGACGCCGGAGCGCGTCGAGGAATGGCGGCGCACCGGCGAGAAGCCGTCGAAGGTCATGGTGTGGACCCCCGAACAGGCCGGCCAGTTCCTCGACGGCATCGAGCACGACTGGCTGCGGGCGTTCTGGCACCTGGCGATCTTCCGAGGGTTGCGCCGGGGCGAGGGCGCCGGCTTCGAGTGGCCGAAGGCCAACCTCGAGGCGGCGGTCATCACCGTCGACTGGCAGGTAGTCACGGTGAAGGGCAAGCCCCTCGGAAAGGACCCGAAGCAGGACAGCAAGCGCACGCTCGCGCTCGACAGCCACACCCTCCAGGAGCTGCGCGACCACCGCGACCGGATGGCCGAGGCCCGCCGCGACGCCGTCGAAGCCGGACGGCCGTGGCCGGTCACCGACAAGGTGTTCGTCCGCGAGGACGGCACCGAGATCAATCCGGACTACCTCACCGACCGGTTCGAGCTGCTGTGCAACAAGCTGGGCCTGCCGCCCGTACGGCTGCACGACCTGCGGCACCTCGCAGCCACCCTGCTGCTCGGCGCGGGCGCGGACCTCAAGGTCGTGCAGGAGGTACTCGGCCACGCCACGTACGTGCTGACCGCCGACACCTACACCTCCGTGCTGCCCTCCCTCGACCGCGAGAACGCCGAGAAGGCCGCCGCTCTCGTCCCGGTGAAGTCCCGCAAGAGCGCCAGCGCCCCGCTCGTGTACCTGCTGGTCCTCGGCGGGATCGAGGTCGCCATGACCAACGCCGAGGACGCGCACGCCATCGTGGACCTGTGGAACGAGCTGCTAGCCCACGGCTACCCCGGGCTGAGGGAACGCCCCGCAACGGTGCCGAAGAAGCGCACCCGCTGGTCCGGCCGGGGAGTGCTGTGGGAGCGGCAGCCCCGGCACCAGCAGATCCACTCCGCCGTGGCCGGCGTCGACCGGCGCTCCGGTGAGGTGGTCTACCAGCTGCCCCTCGTCAACCAGCCGTGCTTCGAGTTCGAGCGTGACCTGTACACCGACCAGGCCGCCGTCAGCTCCGTGCAGCTGCGGCACGGCCTGCGAGGCACCATCGAAGTCGTCGCACGCGGCACCGACGAGGCCGCAGTGAAGAGCGCTTTCGAACAAGCACTGGAGCAGGCCTTCCAGATGCACACCACCGGCACTCCCGAAGACGACGACCAACTCGGATCCGAGGTCATCGTGGCGTAGCAACCCCTCCAATTCGATGCCCGAAGGGGGGCCGGAGCGGATCCGCTCCGGCCCCCCTTCTACCTGCCGTGCACCCACCACAGCACGCCGCTGACCACCGCCGCACCTGCGGCCGACGCCGCGCCCCGCACGACACTGACGCCAACCAGCCGCGCATACCGCCAGCGCTGTGCCCTAGCCGCCGTCCGCTTGCGTGCCGGGTGCCCGGCAGCAGCTCCACCCGCCCCAATCGGCTCGTCTGCCATTTCTGCTCCTCAATAAGCGCGTTGACGCTCTCCCAGCCGGCCTCTCCGGCCTCTCGCCCCCATCAGAGCAAGGAGCGGTCCGCCCAAAGCGGGAGCACCTCGGGGGGTCTACGACGGGTGAGCAGCGGACCCTACACCTCCCGGTTCGAGCTGCTCGGTATTCGCCGGAGCGCCGCCGCAGACCGAGGCGCGGCACTACGTTCGGCGCATGACCAGAACCTCCCCCAGTCCCGCCGACCAGCGGCTGATCGACCTCGCGGCCCAGCGCGGCGCCCAGGTGACGGCGCGCCACCTCGAACGCTGGCGCAGCCGTCCGGACCCGCTGTTGCCCTTTCACCGGCGGGACTACCCAGGCCGCCCCTCAGGTGGCAGCTCTTCGACGGCCGATGACGGGCTGGTGGATCTGGTCGTCTGGCTGGCCCGCAACCGGCGGCCGGGCACCGACCGGAGGTACCTCGCCCTCCGGGCCTTCGGCGCCGGCCTGCCTGTGCCCGAGGAGACCATCCGCCGCGCCTTCGCCCGCCCTGCGCACCATCTAGCCGAGCAGCTTCGCCGCGGGTTCGGATCGCTGCCGCAGAGCGGCGACCTCCAGGAGTGGGTGTACGACGGTGCCGCTGCCGTGGCCGGCACCCGGGCGCGCCGACTGAGCGCCGCACAGCGCCGCATCCAGGCGATCGACCGACAGGTGCGGGCACAGCCCGGCCTCGCCTCGGGGTGGCAGTTCGCTGCCGAGCTCGACCCGGGCGCAGCCGAGGCCGAGCCGCTGGGCAGGACCGGCATGCTGTTCCACTCGGTGATCGCGGCCATGGCCGGCCCCGGCGAAATGACCACCGACACGCTCGCTCGGGCCGCCCGTGGCTTCGTCGCCGAAGGCACCCCACAGTGGACTGCCCACCTTCTGGAGACCGACCCCCGCGACCCGCTGGCGGCCCTCTCAGCCACGCCGCTGCACCAGCTTCCTGGGGTACCCGCTGACAGCCTCGCCAACCACCTCTACACCGTGGCCCGGGAGACCCCGATCGAGCGGCTACGGGCAGCCTGGTCAGCGGCTGGCGAGATCCCGGGTTGGGCCGAGACCACCTGCGCGGCTGTCGAGGCTGAGCTATCCGCCGGCCAAGTGGCTCAGGCCACCTCCGGCTGGTCGATCGACATGATCACCGGAGCCAATCGGGTATACCTGCTGGATGGTCTGTCCGAGCCCAACCCGACCCCGGGGGAGCAGGCGCTTGCTGCGGTGCAACTGATCATGGCAGCCGACGCGTTCAACACCACGCTCGTGACCACCGACGACGATGGCCGCGAGGCAATGCGCCTGATGGCCCCGCCCTTCCTCCTCGGCCTGCTCACTGTGGAGTGAGCTGGTGTCGGGGTCTCGGGGCGGGCAAATGGATGCTCCCTGGACCGTGGCCGAGGCAGGATGGTTGGCCGTGAACACCGATGCAATCAAGGACGATTGGACCCGGCGGGTCTACCTGACCTGGCTGGCCCGGGACGCCCGGTACGCCCTGTCCGCTCTGAACCAAGGAGCAAAGCTCGCCGGTCAAGATCCGGCCGACCCGCGGGCCTGGATGCTGCTGGAGTCCTTCTTGACGTACACCGCGAAGGTCTCCAAGACGCTCCAGCCCGTCCCGAGCGACAAGCCCCGCACTAACAAGGGGCAGACCCAGGAGGGCTGGGCCTGGCGGCAGGTCCGTGGCGAGTATCTGCGCGACCTGCTCGGCGTCGATCTGGCCTCGCCCGTGCTCGAGCGCGACGTGCGCAACGCCGCCGAGCACTTCGACGAGCACCTGGACGAGTGGGTCGCGCACTACCCCCGACCCACCGCGAGCGACTGGGAGCAGGGCATCACCCAGCCGTTCCCGGCACCGCCGACGCAGCGCCTGGACAGCACCCCGTGGCGGGTCACGGTGGCCGGGCAGGAGATGGACCTCACCGCGATCGAGAACGAGCTGAAGCAGATCCTGGCCAGGGCGACCGAGCTGGAGCCCGTGGTCGGGCTGGCGGACCCTGGGCTTGCCACCGCGCTGGCGGGCCTCCCGCCGGGACCGGACGCGGCGCGAATAGACGCGCCAACCAGGCAGCCCGACGAGCACATCCTGGCGGGCACCGGCTTGCCGGTGCCCGCCGCCGGCGCTACGACGGCGCCGACGGCTGCCGAGGGGCCGCACATTGCCGTCGCAGTGGTCGTCCAGGACCGCCGAGTGCTGCTGGTTCGCCGCCGCAACCGCGAGGGCGCGCTCCTGTGGGGGTTTCCGGCCGGGAAGGTGGAGCCCGGGGAAGCACCTCACGATGCCGCCGCCCGCGAGGCCCGGGAGGAGACCGGGCTCGACGTTGCCTCCTCCCAGTTGCTCGGGGAAAGGCTCCACCCGGATACCAACCGGTACCTGTTCTACGTGGCCTGCCGGGCGGTGGCCGGCACCGCCGAAGTGGTGGCGCCCGAGGAAATAACCGAGGTGACGTGGGCCGGGCACGCCGACCTCTCCCAGTACGTGCCGCAGGGGTTCTTCCACCCGGTACAGGCGTACCTCGACGCCTCCCTCCGTCCCTGACCGAGTGAGGCCCCCGGCCCGAGCACCGTTTCGTCGGCATGGTGCTCGGGCTGGGCCGCGGTTGCTCTTGAGTAGCGGTCCCGCTGAGCCGGGGGCACCCCGCGTGTCGTCGGCGCCTGGGCGCCGCCACGTTCCGTGACTGTCTCGCCTGATCGTGGACGCCGGAGGACGTGGGTGTAGGTGGGTGGAAAGGGGCTTGGCGGCGGTAGCGCGGCGGCGATATCCCCGCTCCGTCCCCGCACGGGAACATTCCGGTCATATTGACGGCCCGATTCGGTCCCTCACCGGGTCCCGCCTATGGGTCAAAAACGAAAAGAGCCAGGTCAGTTAGGGTCTGACCTGACTCTTCGAGCGGTGGGGCACCAGGGGCTCGAACCCTGAACCTACGGATTAAAAGTCCGCAGCTTTTGAGTTGTCCTCGGCGCGACGTAGGCGGCCAACGACCCTGGGCTCCTTACGTTCGTCACATAACGTAGCCGCCGCCCCGCGTCTGCCGTCACTTTCAGCGTACTCCGGGCCAGCGCGCGGCGCTCCGACCGCAGCCCACCCGGCAAGAACGCCATTCGCGGCATGCATCGCGGCCAGCATCAGGGATCACCCCCGCCCTCCAGGGTGACCTGCATGGACTCCCGGCGGTAGCACGCCTTCCTCAGCGGTCGCGGACGTCAGGTCGCCCTCCACCCGACATGCCCACCAGGTCTCGACGCGCTTCGAGGAACGACCCGTGCGTACGGTCTGCCCCGTTCAGCACGCCAAACCCTGTTCCGCCCGTCCAGGCGGACAGGTGACTGTGGGCGTGCCCGGCCGAGCCCGAGCGGCTCCACCACCCCGCCAGAGGGAGACCATGCACGCCCGACCCCACCTTCCCACCGCAAGCCGGCTCTCGGTTCCGACCCCGGCCGTCATCGCCGGCTCCGCTAACGAGGCCGATCCGGCAGCGGAGTTCGACCTCCTGCACAGCGGTTGGTACTCAACCGAGGAACTCGCCACCCTGCTGAAGGTCGACCCCTCGACCCTGCGACGCTGGCGCTCCGCCACTCCCCCGCAGGGCCCGCCCTTCGTCCAGATCGCGCCCCGGCTCTACCTCTACAGCATCCCGACACCCAGCTGTGGCTCGCCCAGAAGCGCACCGACCCATCCGAGGCAGCCTGAATGCCCGACCACACCCCGCTCATCCCCATGGGTGTCGACCTCACCACCGACATCGAGCACCGCCCCGACCGCCGCCCGCAGTTCCGCTACCGCGCCCGCGTGCGCTGGACCGACCCCAACGGCGGCGGCCGCAAGTCGGCTTCCTCCTCCGTCCCCACGGAGGAGGAAGCCAAGGCCTGGATCGCCCGCATGAAGCGCGCCGCAGCACGCGGCATCACCCCCAAGACCGTCACCATGACTCTCGCAGAGTACGGCGACGAGAACTGGGACCTGGCGATGCGCGGCCTGGAGACCACCACCCTCGACCCCTACACCGCCGGATGGAAGCTGCGCGTCACCCCGGTCCTCGGCCACATACCCGTCACCAGCATCACCAACGGCATCACCGACTGGGCCCTCCACTCCTGGATCGCCGACGGACTCAGCATCTCCTCCGTCAAGAACAGCCTCGCCCCGCTCGTACGCATCATGGAGCAAGCCGTCCGCGACGGCCTCATCGACTTCAGCCCCTCCCGCATGAGCGGCTGGCAGCGCCTCTACAAGAAAGCCGAGGACGAACTCGACGACCCCCGCTCCCTCGCCCTCGCCGACTGGGACGCCCTCGACGAACTCGCCAACGCCCTGGTCGAGCGCTCCCACAACCGCTACCGCGGCTGGGGCGACATCGTCTGCTTCGCCGCCTGCACCGCCGCCCGAATCGGAGAAGTCTCCGGCGTCCGTGTCAAGGACATCAACCGCTTCGACTGGACCTGGGACCTGTGCCGCCAAACCACCACCGGCCCCGGCGGCCTCATCGACAAAGGCACCAAAGGCAAGCGACGCCGCACCGTCCCCATCATCGAAGAGATCCGCGACCTCGTGAACTGGCGCATAACCGTGGTCGGCAACGACCCCATGGCCCGCCTCTTCACCGGGCCGCGCGGCGGACGCATCACCACCGCCATCCTGCGCGACGCCACCCACTGGGACGAAGTCGTCGTCAGCCTCGGCTACGAGTACCTACGCCGACACGACCTCCGGCACACCGGCCTCACCTGGCTCGCCGACGCCGGCGTCCCCATCCACGTCCTCCAGAAGATCGCCGGACACGGCCACATCACCACGACCCAGCGATACCTCCACCCGGACAAGAGCTCCATCGAGAAGGCCGGCCATACCCTCAGCAGGCACCTGTCAGCCGACCGGCACACCCCATCAGCGGCGGCACCGGCAGAGGCGGCAGTGCGCCATCTGCGTCTCGTCCAGTAAGCGGCCTCAACGGGCATCCACTGGAGATCCCCACTGGCCAGCCGCCCGCAGCAGCGGATATGTCGTCGTCAACCACCGCGCTGTAGAAGTGGCTTGTGATACACGATGAAGAAGATGCAGCGCCCTGGGTCCGGCTGCTGCTCCGCGAACAGCCCGCGCGCAACATCCACGACAGCCTCCGAGCATCCGGAATCGCCGTGCCGCTGGAGGCCGTACGCGACCTGTGTAACCGCCCGGTCGTGACCTATGGCGGAAGTCCTTCTCCGCTTCCGCACGAGTGAGTGCTCCATCTCCCCAGCGGCGGCGCCACGTTGCGCCCCCGCACCGGTTGCTCATGCCCTACTCAGCCAGGGGCAGCGGATTCTCGGCGGCCCCAGCCGGGTAGTGCTGCTGGCATATCGCGCAGACTGCGCGGCTCCCGCCGGGGCCGCGCTGTCGTGGACCAGGGGGTGGACCGGGTGGCACGCCGGAAGACGGTGGCGGAGATCCTCGCCGAGGCGTACCGCTTGAAGCAGCAGGCGCGTGCCGCGCAGGCGCAGGGCGGGGCCCAACAGGCGACCGGCCGAGCTGCAGCCCCGGCGGCTCAACCCCGTCCCAGGAAGCGGAAGGTGGACCCCGCCGTCGAACACGCCCGGCTCCTGGCCGCCGGCGAGAAACACCTCCAACGCGAGGAGGCCGCTCGCGCCAAGGAAGCCGCCCGGGTGGAAGCCGAGTTGGCCAAGCGGCAGACGGCCCGCCGCCGGGAGGAGGAGGCCAGGAAGCGCGCGGACGCCCAAGCCGAGCGAGAGGCCCAACGGCAAGCCCGGCAAGCGGAGACCGCCCGACTCAAAGTCCAGGCCGAGGAGAGCAGCGCCGAGTGCAACCGGCAACGAGAGGAACTGGAAGCAGTCCTACTGCTACGCCCCGAGGGCCTAGAGGTGTGGCACCCACACATCAAAGAGGCCTTCGCTCACGAAGGCCCCCAGGGCGTCGCAGATCGGATCGAAGACCTGCTACGGCGCTCCCCCGTCCCCCAGGGCTGCCGGACAGCAGCCCAAGCGGTCTACGTCCCCGAAGTCCAGCAACTCCTGGTCGACGTAGAGCTGCCGAACCACGAGATCGTCCCCGCGGTGGCCTCCTACCGCTACGTCGCGCAGCGGGCCGAGGTCGTCCCCCAACCCGCCAAGCAGGCCGAAGTCCACGCGGCCTACGCCCGGCTGGTAGCCCGCCTGGCCCTCCGCGCGCTGGACGAGGCGTTCTCCGCCACACCGGCGACGTTCGTGGAGAGCATCATCCTCAACGGCCGCGTCAACGCCACCGATCCGGCGACCGGCCAGGCCGTCCGGGCATGCGTCGTCAGTGTCATCGCCCAGCGAAAGGACTTCGCCGAACTGGTCCTGGACGAGCCCAGGCTCGACCCACAGCAGTGCCTCCACCGGCTCGGCGCGACCGTCTCTAAGCATCCCCACGACCTGGAACCGGTCACGCCCATCATCGAGGCCGATCTGTCCCGCTACCGCATCATCACCGAGACCGCCGTAGTCGCCACCCTGGACAGCCGGCTTGACCTGCTCCAGATGAACCCCTACGACTTCGAACGTCTGGTGCGCGAACTCTTCGAAGCCATGGGCTACGAAACCTGGCGCACCCAGGGCTCCCGCGACGACGGCGTGGACGCCGTCGCGATCCTGACCAACCCCATTGGCTCCAGCGTCTTCGCTATCCAGGCCAAGCGCTCCAAGAACGCGGTCCCGGTGGAGACCGTCCGGGCCATGGTCGGCGTCATGGATGACAAGGACGCCGGCTACGGCATCGTCGTCACCACGTCGTGGTTCGGCAAGGCGAGTTACGACTTCGCCCACCGCAACGGCCGCATCCGCCTCATCGACGGCCGCAACCTCAAGGCCCTGCTCGCCGAGTGCCTGAGCATCGACGCCCTGATCGGACTGCCGAAGGTCCCTCCGGGCTGGCAGGCCGGCGACCTCGTGTGAACTCCAACGTGAACCCTGCGCGGCCGCCCCTGACCTCCCGCCCACGGTCCACCCGACCGGTACCTACGCGGTCTCAGGGAGTGGGTGAAGAGACAGTGTTCTGACCCTGCGCTATTCCTTGGCGGCCGCTGTGTCAGCTCTGGATTATTGGCAGTACGGGGCCCCTCGGTTCGGAGGGTCCCGACTGCTTCCGCCGTGCCTAGTAGGCGTCAGCGCAGTTTTGCGGCGATCCGGTCGGGATGGGCCACGAGGTCGAGTAGATGGAGGAAGGCGAGCCCAGCGATTCCACGGGGGACTGTGCCGTCGTGCGAGAACAGGAGAGCCTTCTGCCACGGGTCCAGTTTCTGGAAGGAGTGGGCACTGTTGCGATCCCGTCGCAGGTAGAGCGAGGTGGCCTGGTCCCAGGTCTTGTTCATGGGGCCTTTCTTGCCGGGAAGGCCGGCAAGACCGGTGGGGGTGTAGTAGGTGCTGGTCTGAATGAAGCCGTCTTTCACCTTGTCGAGGGCGTCGACGGCCCGCTGGCAGATGGGCAGAGCGACGGCCGCGATGTCCGGGGGTAGGTCGTGCCGGAGGTTCTGCAGAGTTGCGGCAGCGTGTGAGGGGGTGGCCAAGGTGTCGAAGGTGCTGAGACACATGCCTTCGAGGGTGTCGAGAGCGTCGTATGCCGCTCTGAGCTGGGCCGTCTCGTGGTGCTCGGTGTCGGCGAGGGTCTCGGCGACATCGCGGAAGAGCCGCTCGATGCTGGCCAAGTACTGCCAGTGCTTGATCGGACTGTAGACGTTGGACTCTCGGTCGGCGAAGTTGACCGGGTCTGTGGCCACTGCCAGGACCTTGTTGACCTGGGTGGTCCACCAGGTGAAGAAGGCCATGGTCTGCTCGGCGGTAGCAGCGGGAGGGTTCTGCCCCCCGCGCTGGCCGGGCCCTGTGAACCGCTCAGCCGTTGGCCTGACGGTGTCAATGAGCTGGTCGGTGGGGAATGTGAGCCCGGCGACAGGCCGACCGAACAGCCACACAGCCACGGCACGAGCCCGGGAGGCAGGCACACCGACGACGTAGGGTGCCAGTGCCAGCAGCGCGGGCGCGGTGAACAACTGGGCTCCAAAGATGCCACCAGTCGTTAGTGCACGACCTGCCGGAAGACCGTCGCCGGCCAACTGGGCGGGCGCCAGTTCGGCAGCAAGCAGGAACTTGGCGAGGGTGTAGCGGACGGCGAGCTCACTGGCCACGTCCACGACCAGTAACTCGGACTGCGGCAGCCGCTTCACCGCTCCGGAGAAGAACGCCTTCATGGCTTCGGGCAGCTCTGCCGTTGGCGCACGAAGGAAGCTGATCTGGAACTGTGCGACATCGGAGGCGAGGGTGTCCTGGTCCCGCAGTCGGTCCAACTCCCGAGTCACCACGCTGCTGGCGGACGCGCTGAGGTTCGGGACCTGTTCGGGCAGGGTCCTGAGGAAGTCGTACTGGTTCTCACGGATATGGCGAGCGGTCAGGAGGGTCGCTGGCTGCCTGCGGTAGGACTCGGCGGTGCGGACCCGCCAGTGGCCGTTCTCCTCCCGGATCTCCCAGGCGGCCATGCCGGCGATCTCATTGCGGCGGCCTGATACTCCGGCTGGCCGCTGCACAACTGTCCACTGCTCTGACGTCGGGGCTGTCACGCGCTCCATGATGATCCGTTCTTCGCCCGCCCTGCAGCTGGATTTCGTCCCGTGATCGGACGGTGACTTAGCTGTCGTCAGCGCAGGCCGCAAGGTAGTCCGCCCAGCTGTCCTGGGCGAAGCGAGCCCAGCTGAAGGCGGTGCCGGGGTGCACGCCAAACAGGTCGCTGACCACGATGGGAGGCAGGTCGGTCACGGCTTCGAGCATGGCAGTGTTGTGCGCGCTGATGACGTCGAGTCCGTGTTCGCGAAGCTTGACGTGGAGTCGGTGATCGGACGGTGGGCGGGCCGGCCGGGCGGCAGAGGGACTGGGCGGCCTTCCCGCGGCAGCTGGAGCATGGAGTGGAGCGCCGGTCGTGCGATCTGCTGCTCGATTAGGCGGGCCAGTTGGTGGCAGCAGGACGGGGTTGCGGCCGATGGTCAGGTAGGTGTCGTCCCCGGTGTGCGAGAAGCGGTCCGTAGTCAGCTCGACCAGGCGAGTGCCGGACAGGACCTAGCCTCCGCCTTTCAGTTGGGTTCGGCTGAACTGGGTTGATCATGTTGGTGCGGTGTTGCTGGCCGTGTGTGATCGCGAGGCATGCCGAGGGCCCGGCGCGGTGGCCGGTGTCTCCAAGATCCTCGGGTCGTGGGCGGACGGGGGCGGTGGAATCAGGTGACGGGCCGGGGCAGGGCCTGCAGTCGGGCGAACGCGGCGGCCAGGTCGTGGCGCCAGGGCCAGGTGGCGGCGATCCGTAGGTGCAGGCGGCGGGCTCCGCGGGTGATGCGGGCGGCGGCGTGCGGCAGCCGGTAGCGGATCTTCTTCGGTTCGGCGGCGGCCAATTCGCCCGCCAGTAGAAGGGTTTGGGTCCAGGCGAGGAGATCGATGGCGGCCAGGGAGATCTCCAGCCAGGCGGCGTTGATGTGGAAGTGGCGGGAGGGGAAGCGGCCGAACCCGGTGGTCTTGCCGCAGCGGATGCGGTCCTCGATGCGGGCGTGCGCGCGGTGGCGGACTTCCAGGAGTTGCAGGGAGCCTTGTCCGTAGGGGGTGTCGGTGAGGAAGACCTGGTGGCGCATGCCCTCGTCCAGGTCGAACAGCGTGAGCTGGGCGCCGGGGTGGGGACGCTCGCGGCGGACGATGACCCGGGTGCCCTCGGGGTAGCCCGGCAGGTCGACCAGACCGGTCAGCTCGGCAACCTGGGCGCCTTCACGCAGGGAACCGTCCTGTTCCAGAGCCGGGTGCCAGACGTGCTCGGGCAGGTGGCGGATCGCGCGGCGGACCGGCTCGGTGATGGACCATCCGACGGAGAACGAGGCGTGGATGCCGCGCGAGCGCAGGGTGCGGATGTGGGTCAGGAACGCCTTGGCGGATCCGGCGCTGTCGGCGCGGATGAGGATGTCGGTGCCGTGGCGGTGGGCATCGGGGATCTGGGCGAGCGCGGCATCGAGCACGCTGATGTGGTCGGCGGCGGTGTTGGCCGAGGCGTTGCCCGGTCGTAGAAGGCCGGCCAGGGCCTCGCCGGTGTTGTCGAGGAAGCACAGCAGCGGGTGGTAGCCGAAGCCGTGCTTGTAGGTCGGTGCGGCGTGCTCCTTCTCGGAGTGGCAGGTGACGAGGGTGGCGTCGATATCGAGGACCAGGCCGGGCAGTTGACGCCCTCCGGCGTGCGAGGCCGGTATGCCGTCGCGGGTCTCGCCGGCCCGGAGCCAGGCGATCTCGCGGGCCGTGGCGCGGGCCGCGCGCAGGGCGCCGAGTACGGTCGGGTCGATGCCGGCCAGAAGCCGCCAGGCGGTGGGCGTGGAGGCGACCGGGCCGAAGACTTCGGGCTGGTCGCGCAGAAGGGCCAGGTCAGCGATCGCTTCACCGCCGTCGGCGAGCATCACTGCCAGGTCGGCCGCGATCCGACCCGGATCGTGGCCGGTGCCGCGCGGACGCAGCCGACGCAGAGCGTCGCCGAAGGCATGCGTGAGACCGGTGGCCTCTGCGAGATCGGCCAGCAGGCGGGATCCCGCGTGGCTGACCACCCCGCGCCCGTCGGTGGAGACGACGAGCCGGGGACGCGACCCGGTAGTGTGCACGTAGAAAGTGCCTTCCTGCTGGGCTGATAGAGACCTTCGACAAGCCTCATCTTCCCAGTTCAGAAGGCACTTTCGCGTTCCCGGTCATGATCCGGACACGCCCGCAAGTGAAACGCGCAGGCTAGAGCCCGATCAGCGCGCCCGCGATACGGGCGTCGAACGGGAGTGCGCCGTCGTTCAGGCAGTGCTTCAGCTGTCCGCCCCGTTCGGCCTCGGTGAGGAACCGGGTGGGCAGAGCCGCGTGCTGCGGCTCGACAGCCATCTTGCCGGTGAGGAGTCTGGCCGTGGCCCATCGGATGAAACGCTGACCGGACGGTGGCGTGTGGGGTGGGTGGTGAGCCAGAGGTCCAGGTCCTCCTGCCCTACAGTAGCCAGGTCGCACTGATTCTCGTCGAGCCGGGTCAGGAACTCGATGGCGACGCGGATGTCTCTGGGTCGACTGTGGCAGCAGCGGTGGACCAACCTCGGACCGAGCGTCGTCGTGCGTCGCGGATGATGCTCCACTCGGCGAACGGCCGGATGATCTTTGCTTGGTGTTGCGGGGAGCCGCACCAGGGTGTCGCTGGACCAACGTTCGAGGCGGGCGAGGTTCTCATCCCGCTTCGGCGGGATGCCGGTGTCCACCAGTACCTCTCGGAAGTGGCTGGTCGCCCAGTCGCCGTAGGGCTGAGAGTCCACCTGCGAGGGTCGGCCGGGCTTCCACACCTCCGCGAAGTACTGAGGGCGGTAGCGGTAGCCGACGGAGATGCCGCTGTCCCGGCCGGTTACCGCGAAGCCTGCCCGCAAAGCGGCATCGGCGGGCACGACGGACACGCTGTGGTCCGGATAGCGCCTGGCCAGAACGTGCTTGGCCACGGCCGGCGCGAACCCGACGCCGAGTTCGTCGGACTGCAGTGCCTTGTAGTAGTCCGCCGTATCACGGCCCTTGGCCGACAGGGCCATGAAGGTTCCGAGGGTCCCCTCCAGCGCCTGGCTGTACTTGAGGCAACCCCAGTGCTCCGCGAGCCCCCGCCCGGCACCACGCCGCGCGAGCGCGGTCGCCCGCCCGAAGGTGTGCAGCACCTCCCAGGGCGTCAGCTGGACGCCAGCGCCGAGTTCCCTGGACGGCACGGGTCGCAGGCCCGGCTTGCGCCGCAGCGCGTCGAGCTCGTTCTGCTCCCGTTCCTCGTCGTCCTTCGCCGCGACGGCTTCGACCTCGCCCAGCAGTTTGTCGCTGGAGTGGACCGCGACGTTCGACGGCTGCGCGAGCTGCTGCAGCACCTCGCGCACGTTCTTCGGCTCGTTGCCCTCCATGGCGTTCCCCCAACTCTCCAGTCCCACAGCGCAGATGCCGCACCTTAAGCCGCACGTTCGGGGCGCGTACCAGGGGCGTACGCGAGCACCGCCGGTTCCCCGACGTGGAAGTCGTGCTGCCGTTGACGTGCGTCGGCAGGTGTAGTCGGGGTGTTCCCGTCTCCCTTCGGGCAACGCGACCGGGTCTCCGCCACGGTGTCCTACCGGAGGAGCAGGGCCGTCCGGAGCCCGGGTTCGCGGAGGTGGAGGAGGAGTTGGGGGTCGTCGTCGAAGACGATCTCGGCGGCGGGGTCGAGGGCTTGGTGCAGCATGGCCTGGACGACGTCGGCTATCGGCTGTTCGTTGACGACCGCGGCCCAGTGGGCGGCGTCGTCGTGGTCGCCCTTGGCGGTGGCGGTGGCCCACTGGGCGACACAGGCCTTGGTGACGTGGTAGGCGTGCACCCTGCCCTTGGCCAGCAAGCCGCGGTTGAGGTCGAACAGGTCGATGGTGGCCCGACCCCTGGGGGTCAGCGGGTGGTACTGGCCGACCGCCAGGACCAGCCGCAGGTGCGGTGTCGGGTCCTCGGCCGTGGGGTCGATGAGCAGCGGCTTCCCGCCGGGGTCGAGCGGGAAGACGGCCTTCTTGAGGTGGCTGTTGCACAGTGAGCAGGCGAGGACGTGGTTGGTCCAGTCGAAAGCGCGCATCGGATCCCGGTCGATGGGATCGAAGTGGTCGATGTCGGTGCCCTGGTTGTCTCCGCAGTACATGCACCGCTCGCGCCCGGCCGCCATTTCCCCGAGAAGGCTGCGAAGCGTCGAGTGCACGTGCCGCCGCACCGTGGTGTGCTTCCAGAGCTCTCGCGCCCGCGCCGCGGGCTTCTCGGCGAGCACGATCTCGCAGGTGCACTCGGCCATGCGGGAGCGCGGCGGCTCCGGCAGGGGAAGCCGCCGGATACGGATCACGCGACGTGCCCGGTCAGGGAGTGCAGGCGGGCGGCGACCTCGTCGACCCGGGCGGACGGCGAGCTGGTCAGTGTCCGCTTCAGCTGCCGGTAGCGGTCCCGCTCCTCCTCGCCGGCTTCGCCGGACACGATCTTCATCTCCAACGCGACCAGGAGCGCCCGGGCCTCGTCCGCGCGCTGCGAGTACGGGGTGTCGAGGCCGAAGAGCTCGGACAGCACCGCGTCGTCCCCGCTGCCGAACACCACCCGGTCGTACAGGTCCGCGCCGACGACTTCGGGGGCTTCGTCGACGTCGGGGCCGGGCAGGCGGATCAGGCCGGCGGGGTCGGCGGCCTGGCAGATGTAGGGGCTGTGGGTGGTGACGAGGAACTGCACCAGTGGGAAGTGCTGCTTGAGCCAGCCCCCGATGCGCTTCTGCCAGGACACGTGCAGGTGCGCGTCGATCTCGTCGATGATCACGACACCGGGGACGGTCACGACGGGGCGCCCGCTGTCACGTTCGACGTGGATGGCGCCGTACGTGTCGTGGAGCTGCTTGAGGATGTCGACCACCAGCGCCGCCACCGTCCGGTAGCCGTCACTCATCTCCCGCAAGGCGAAGGACCTGCCGTCGTGCGCGACCCACAGGCCGTCGGAGTCGACGTCCCCGATGGTGTAGTCGTCGGGCAGCAGGTCGTCACCGAGGATCTCCAGGGCGGTGCGCTTCAACTCGGCCGCGCCCGGGCGGTTCTCCAGGGACCGCAGGTGCTGCTCGATCAGCCAGCTGACACCCTCCGCCAGCGAGGCGTCCTCGTGGAAGAGGCTGGTCAACCGGGCCACGGCACCGGACCCGGCCATGCGCCGCTGCACCTCCCCCGACCCGCCGACGAGCCGGCGGAACGGCCCGTAGCCCGCGCAGAACCAGCCCACCGGGTTGTCCGCCCACGGCCCGCGCTGAGCAGCAGTGGGCGCCTTCTTGTACGCCACCGGGGCCAGCGCCGGCTGGGCATGCCGACCGGCGGCGACGGTGGTCTCCGGTGCGGTCCACTGCAAGCCTGCCCAGAACACGCCGGCCGGAGGCCGGCCCGTGCTGAACCGGTCCTCCGACGGGTCCGGGTGCAGGCACACCTCCGCGACGGCCTGCTCTCGCTCGTCGCTGATCCACGAGTCGAAGCCGGTCACCAGCCCGCGTGCCGCGCTCGGTCCGCTGACCGCCAGAGCCACGGCGCGCAGCAGGGTGGACTTGCCGGAGCCGTTACGGCCGGCCAGCACCGTCCATCCGGCGTAGGAGCCGTCGGGCCGGGTCAGGTCGAGGTTCACCTCACGGGTGCCGCGGAAGCCGCGCACGTTCCGCACCCGCACGTTCTTGAGGTACATGCCTCGTCCTCCAGCCCGTTTCCTCCGTCACACGTCCCGGTCCTGGGCCGCTGCGTCGACTCTATCCGTGCCCGGCACTGGTGGAGGACTTCCCGGTGGGGCATTGGCCGGCTCCGCAAGCGCACCGCCTGGATCAACCTCCCGACAATGGAGTTGCACGACCCACGCAGCAGCGGATCTCAGTCAGCTGGCGGGCAGAGCTTCGGGGCCGTTGTCGACATCGAGGAAGCGGAACTCGGTCGCGGGCTCGTCCTCCCCAAGGGTCGGGCGGAGGTTGCCGAGGAGGTCGTGCGCTGCCCAGTCCGGGAGGGTCATCGCCGGCGGGACCGGCAGCCGGGCTTCGCGCAGGAGTGATTCCTCCTTGAAGACGGCTTCGGTGATCCAGGCGAAGGTGTCGTCGTCGAGGAGGAGGCGGGCAGGCGGTCGGCGACGCGGCGTCCAGCACCGCCGTGAGGCGCCGGACTGCGCACCTACCCGCTGATCACGCGGTGGCCGTTCCAGTTCTCACGCGGGGCCGACGCAAGATCGCGAGGTCCTGCTGGAGTACCGGAGGGGAACGATGCGCGCCGTTGGAGCGCCGATCGTTGCGGAGATTGCGTTCGTATGGACGGTCGGCTGGAGTCAGGCCGCCGTTCCGTGTGTCTCGCCGGGCTGCCCGGTCGGCTCCGTCTCCTCGTACCCGGGGCGGCGCCAGATGCCGGCCTCGACCATGCGGTCGATGCCGGGGTTCAGGACCTCCTCCGCGTAGGCCGCGTGGTTGCCGGGCTGGCGCGAGAGGTACAGGTTCGCCGGGTACAACGGCTTCTCGTAGATCAGCTGCGCGGTCTCGGCGCGTACGTCCTTGAGCCAGTTGGTGGTCTTGGCGTGGGTGCGGTGGTGGCGCAGGGCCTTGATGTCGATGACACCGCTCACGAAGCTCGGGCCGTTGGTGTTGGTCTGTTCCCCGATGACCTGACCGCGGTAGTTGACGATCATCCCGGTGCCGCCGCCGCAGTCGACCGGAAGCCGGCTGTCGGGGTGCAGGTAGACGCCGCCGATGTTGGGGGCGACCACGTAGAAGTTGTTCTCCAGGGCGCGTGCCCGGTTGCTCACCTCGAAGATGCCGTTGGCGGTCATGGGGACCGGGAGGGAGGCCCGGTAGACGACCTCCGCGCCGTTCATGGCGAGTCCGCGACCGTTCTCGGGGAAGTTGCCCTCCATCGCCATCATCACGCCGATGCGCCCGATCTCGGTGTCGGCGACCGGCCAGAACGACTGCAGCTCGCGCCCGTACTTCTCGATCCACCAGTCGTAGAGGTCGTGCGGGGAGACGGAACGCTCCACCGGCAGCAGCGCCGACATCTTGTAGTGCTTCAGCACGATCTCGCCGGCGGGGTCGATGAGGAAGCCGACGTTGAAGAACAGCTCCGGCCAGTCGGGGTGGCGAGCCTTGGCCTGGCCGAGGATGAACAGGTCCTGCTCGCGGGCGAACCGGGCCAGGATGTCGGTCTCGGGCCCGGTGATGTCGATCGCGGACGGCGCCGAGGGCGTGCTGCGGGTCGGCTGCGCGGGCGCGCTCGCCTACTCCTTCCCCGCCGAAGTGCTGCGCGTCACCGCTGCCGGGCTGCCTGGCCTGCGGATCGACCTGCACCAGGGCACCGACACCCACATCGCCGAACTCGTCCGGGACGGACGATGCGACCTCGGCTTCGTCCGAGAACCGGTACCGACCGCCCGCACCCGACCCGGACCGGAGCGGCAGGAGAGCGACGGACTCGTCATCGTGCCGGGATTCTTCACCGAGCGCATCGTCGCCGCCCTGCCCACGGCACACCCACTGGCCGGGGCCCACGAGCTGAACCTGGCCGAACTGCGGAACGAGTCCTTCGTTCTGCCCGAGCCGCTGTCCATGCCGGGGCTGGCAGCACGTGCGGCAGCCGCCTGCCGGGAGGCCGGCTTCGAACCACGGGTGGGCGGCAGCTGCGACGACGTGACCAGCGCGCTCGGTTTCGTCGCCACCGGCCTGTGCATCACCCTCGTCCCCGAAGGCGTGCGGCACTTCCCGCCACCGGGGATCACCTACGTACCACTGCGCACATCGTCGTCGCAGATGATCTCCTCGATCGCGGCGATCCACCGGCCTGGCGCGGATCGCGCGGTCCACCGCGTACTGGCGCTCCTCGACGAGGCCACTCGACCGTAAAGCCCGTCCCGGCATGTTGTTCACAGGAAGGATGCCGCGCCTCGGTCCGCAGCCTTCCAGTCCAGCAGCTTCTCAACCACTCCCGTCCCCAGGCTGCTGCACTGGTCGAACCGGCGCAGATGTCACCAGGCCACCGCCCGCCGCAGCCACTACCGCCGCCGACTCGCCGACCGCTCAACCGGACAGATCACGCAGTCACACCGGAGTAGCAGCAGATCGGCTGACGGTGACCTCGTTGTAGGAAGATCATGCAGAAGCGTGATCTCACGGACCTGTGGCTGGCGGCCGTTCGCTCAGAGTCTTACCAGCCGATTGCCGCGGATCCGCGGGCCGAACGCTTCCACGCCGATACTCGGGCGTTCAGGAACGCTGCGCCGGGCCGTGATCGATGTCGAGGACGTCCGTAGAGGTGCTGCCGACACCCCAGCGAGCGCCCTGCCGGCATCACCTCGCCGGGCGGCGGACCAATCCCGCGGCTTCGTCCACAGCCTCCGCCTATGCGGAGGTCTCGCCCCTTGAAGCACCCGCCCCGGGTCAGCCGAGCGAGGACCCGGCTGCGCCGAGGGTGTCCCGCAGCCACTGTTCGACCCCGGCTACGTGGATCGTGGCCCAGGCGTGCGCGAGGTCGGGGCGGCGGTCGGCAATGGCGTCGAGGATGGCGCGGTGCTGCTGGCGGGTCCGGTCGGCCGCGCCTTCCTCGGTCAGCCCGCGCCAGATCCTCGCCCGGGCGGTCGGGCCGGACAGGCCGTCGACGAGCGAGCACAGGACGGTGTTGCCCGAACCGGCTGCGATCCTGCGGTGGAACTCGAGGTCGTTGTCGATCAGTTCTTGCAGGGAGGCGTCGTCGCTCAGGCTCTTCAGGACCTCCCCGAGGGCGGCGATGTCCTCGTCCGGCATCACTCGGGCGGCCATGGCCGCAGCGGCGGGTTCCAGGATGCGGCGGACCTCCAGGAACTCCAGCACCGAGTCATCCTGGTGGAAGTCGACGACGAAGCCCAGGGCGTCCAGCAGCAGGTTGGGCTCCAGGCTCGTCACGTACGTGCCGTCTCCCTGGCGTACGTCGAGCACCCGGATGAGCGAGAGGGCCTTCACGGCCTCACGCAGGGAGTTGCGCGACAGGCCGAGCCGCTCGGCCAGGTCGGCCTCCTTGGGGAGTCGCGAACCGGGGCGTAGCTCACCACTGACGATCATGGCTTTGATCTTCTCGATCGCCGAGTCGGTGACTGGCACGCTCCTGCCTCCCTGGTCCTGATCGTTGCAGCATAGCTTCCATGGCACCCGCCCGGAGGTCGCCTTGACCGCGACAGGTCAAGGCGATCCGGCAAGATCCACAGGAGGCCGTCCGTGCGGCGGCTGCCCCGGACGGGCCGTACCTCGGCCGGGTCGGCTACGGTCCCGTCGGGCCGGCCCGTCCCTCCGCGGGCCGACGCGGGGCGCCGAGCCCGTACACGCGGATCGCGTTGTGCCGGAACACCGCGTCCTTCTCCCCCGCGCCGAGCCCGTCCGTGAGGTGCCGGGTGGTCCGGATGACCTCGGCGTAGTCGGCCTGAAGGGTGCATACCGGCCAGTCGGAGCCGAAGAGAAGGCGTTGCGGGCCGAAGGCTTCCAGGGCGGTGTCGGCGTAGGGCGTGAGGTCCTCCGTGCGCCACCGACCGGAGGCGGCCTCGGTGACCAGGCCGGAGAGCTTTCCCACGGTGTTGGGCAGCGCGGCCAGGCGGCGTAGGTCCGCTGCCCAGGGGTCGAGCGTGCCGTCGGCGATCGGGGGCTTGCCGAGGTGGTCGAGGACGAACGTCAGGCCGGTGAGCCGGGCGGCCGCGAGGGTGGCGGCGGGCAGCTGGCGCGGTTTGACGACGAGGTCGTAGGCGAGGCCGGCTCCGGCGACGGCGAGCAGGCCACGCTGGACGTCGGGGCGCAGCAGCCAAGCGGGGTCGGGTTCCTCCTGGACCTGGTGCCTGATGCCCACCAGTCTTTCTCCGCCGGGGAGTTCACGCAGGGCGGCGATCGCTTCGGCAACGTCGGGGGCGGTGAGGTCGGTCCAGCCGACGACGCCGGCGATCAGGTCGCTGCCGTCGGCCAGGGCCAGCAGTTCGGGGGTTTCCTCGGGGACGCAGATGGTCTGCACGACGACTGTGGCGACCACTCCGGCCTGCGCGGCTTCGGGGGCGAGGTCGGCGGTGGTGAAGGAGCGGGCCAGTGGAGCGAGGGCCTCTCCGGTGATCCAGGGCTGCGGCCGCGTGTCGAGGTCCCAGACGTGGTGGTGCGCGTCGATGATCTGAGGTCCGGTCACAGTTCCCACACCACCGGGAGGCCGGCCCCGGCGTCGGAGTAGTCGTGGCTGATGTCGAGCAGTTCGCCCATCTTCTCCTGCCAGGCGGTGTTGACCGGGAGGTGTTCCAGTGCGGCGAGGAGCCGGGCGTAGTCCTCGCACTCCAGCAGGTGGAACAGGTCGCAGCCGCTGCGCCAGATGGTCCAGGAGGTGACGCCGGCGGCGCGGATGGCGGTGGTGAGTTCGGCGGGCACCGCGCGGTGGGCGGCCTCGTACTCGGCGATCCGGTCGGCGCGGACGCGGGTGTGCAGGGCGACTCTCATGATGCCTCCGGTGCCTCTTCGGTGACGACGATGACGTGCAGGGTCCGGGGGCCGTGGACGCCCTCGACGCGTTCGAGTTCGATGTCGCTGGTGGCGGACGGGCCGGAGATGAAGGTGAGCGGGTTCCGCGGGTCGAGGCGGGCGAGGGCGTCGGGGACGTCGTCGGCGATCTGCTCGGCGCGGATGACGCACAGGTGGTAGTCCGGGACGAGGCTGAGGGCGCGGCGGCCCTGGCCGGGGCCGGCATCGAGGACGATGGTGCCGGTGACGGCGATGCCGGCGGCGGCCAGGGTGATCGCGCCGTCCAGGGCGTTCAGGGCCGGGACGGCCAGGGGTTCCGGGTGCCACTGCCAGTCGCCGGACGGGAGCAGCTCGACGGGAAAGCCGTCGGGCAGCGCCAGGTTTCTCGCCCCGCACGCGGTGAGGGCGGCGGCGATGGTGGCCGGCAGGCCCGCCTGGTCGGTGCGGGTGACGTTCGCCCGGTAGTCGGCGACGCGTTCGGCGAACAGGGCGACGGTGTCCTGGCCGGGTTCGGTGTGGCTGCGGTGGTAGGTGCGGGGTACGGGGATGTCGTCGGGCCGTTCGTCGGCGGGGACGTCGGTGAGCGCGGAGCGGATACGGGCGAGGATGGCCTGACGGCTGTTCATGCTTCTTCGTCCCTGTTCTTGCGCCACCAGGTGCGGAAGGACTCGGCGGGGGGTGCGGGGGTGTCGCGGGTGTCGGACCAGCCGTGCAGCGGGCCCGGCAGTCGGCCGATGCGCCCGTTCCGGGCCAGGGCGCGGCCGCCGAGCGCGGCGGCCTTCTGGGCGGCGGAGAGCAGGCGCGGGGAGTCGAGGACGGTGGCGGCGGCCTTCATGGCCAGGGCCTCCGTCCGCTGCGGCTTGGTCTCGACGGCCTTGGCCCTCAGGTGCGCCAGCACTTCGGGGATGTTGATCTTCACGGGGCAGGCGTCGTAGCAGGCGCCGCACAGGGTGGAGGCGAACGGCAGCGAAGCGGCGTTCTCCACGCCGACGAGTTGCGGGGTGAGGACGGCGCCGATCGGTCCGGGGTAGACGGAGCCGTAGGCGTGGCCGCCGGTGCGCTCGTAGACGGGGCAGACGTTGAGGCAGGCGGAGCAGCGGATGCAGCCGAGGACCTGGCGGCCGACGGTGTCGGCGAGGGTGTCGGTGCGGCCGTTGTCGAGCAGGACCAGGTGGAACTCCTGGGGGCCGTCGCCGTCGGTGGTGCCGGTCCAGGTGGAGGTGTAGGGGTTCATCCGCTCGCCGGTGGAGGAGCGGGGCAGGAGCTGGAGGAAGACTTCCAGGTCGGTCCAGGTGGGGATGACCTTCTCGATGCCCATGACGGTGATGAGGGTTTCGGGCAGGGTGAGGCACATCCGGCCGTTGCCCTCGGACTCCACGACCATGACGGTGCCGGTGTCGGCGGTGGCGAAGTTGGCGCCGGAGACGGCGACCTTGGCGGTGAGGAACTTCTGCCGCAGGTGCAGCCGGGCCGCATCCGCCAGCTCGGCGGGTGAGTCGGTGAGCCCGTCGGGTGCGGGCTGTCCCCAGTGGCCCATCTCGGCGGTGAACAGGTCGCGGATCTCGGTGCGGTTCCTGTGGATCGCGGGGACGAGGATGTGGGAGGGCCGGTCGTCGCCGAGCTGGACGATGAGTTCGGCGAGGTCGGTCTCGTAGGCGGTGATGCCGGCTTCGGCGAGGGCCTCGTTGAGGCCGATCTCCTGCGTGGCCATGGACTTGACCTTCACGACTTCACGTTCGCCGGTGGCCTGCACGAGTTCGGTGACGATGCGGTTGGCCTCGGCGGCGTCGCCCGCCCAGTGCACGGTGCCGCCCGCAGCGGTGACGGCGGCCTCCAACTGGACGAGGTAGCGGTCGAGGTGGCGTGAGGTCCGCTTCTTGATCGCGGCGGCGGCGTCACGCAGCTGCTCCCAGTCGTCCAGTTCGGAGGCGACCGCGAGCCGCTTGTCGCGGATGGTCGTGGTGGCCCGTTTCAGGGTGGCGCGCAGCTGGGTGTTGCCGAGCGCCTCGCGGGCGGCCTCGGGGAAGGACGGCGAGCCGAGCCAGACGACGCCGCGGTCGCTCATCGGTTCTTCCCTTCGGTGGCGGCGAGGATCTCGGCGATGTGCATGGTCCGCACGGTGGAGCCCTGGCGGGACAGTCCGCCGCCGATGTGCATCAGGCAGGAGTTGTCGGCGGCGCACAGGACCTCGGCGCCGCTGTCCAGGACGGCGGCGTTCTTGTCGGCGAGCATCTCGGCGGAGGTGTCGGCGTTCTTGACGGCGAAGGTGCCGCCGAAGCCGCAGCAGGAGTCGGCAGCGGGAAGGTCGACCAGGTCGATGTCCTTGACCGCGCGCAGCAGTTGCAGGGGGCGGTCGCCGAGGCGAAGGCCGCGCAGGGAGTGGCAGGTGGGGTGGTAGGCGACGCGGTGCGGGAAGCGGGCGCCGACGTCCGTGACGCCGAGCACGTCGGTCAGAAACTCGGTGAACTCGTGAACCCGGGGCACCAGTTCGGTGACCTGCTGGACGAGCGAGGCGCTGCCGTGTTGTTCGGCGAGTACGGGGTGGTTCTCGCGGACCATGCCGGCGCAGGACGCGGACGGGGTGACGATCGCGTCGTAGTCGGCGAAGGTCCGGGCGAAACGGGTGACCAGCGGGAGGGCGTCGGGGCGGTAGCCGGTGTTGAAGTGCATCTGCCCGCAGCAGGTCTGTTCCATCGGGAAGTCGACGGAGTGGCCCAGTCGTTCGAGGACGGTCACCACCGCGCGGCCGGTGCCGGGAAACATCGTGTCGTTGAAGCAGGTGATGAACAGGGCGATGCGCATCAGCTCACCTCCTCAGGGGTGGGGACGTCCGCGGGCAGCAGTCCGCGCTCCTTGAGCTCTGCCCAGAGCGCCGTCGGCACGGGGCGTTCGAGCATGGCGGCGGCGTCCCGGGCCTCGGCCGCGCTGCGGGTGCCTACCAGGACGCTCGCCACCGCCGGGTGCCCGAACGGGAACCGCAGGGCGGCGGCGCGCAGCGGCACGCCGTGCCGCTCGCAGATGTCCTTCAACCGCAGTGCCCGGTCGAGAAGTTCGGTGGGAGCGGCGGCGTAGTCGAAGGTCGCTCCGGGTTTCGGGTCGGCGAGCAGGCCGGAGTTGAAGACCCCGCCGACCACCACCCCGACGCCGCGCTCGGCGGCCAGCGGCAGGAGTTCGGCCAGTCCGCGCTGGTCGAGGAGGCTGTAACGGCCGGCCAGCAGGACCACGTCGATGTCGGTGTCGCGGATGAAGCGGGCGGGCAGCTCAGCCTGGTTCATGCCGATGCCGATCGCCCCCAGGACGCCTTCGGCGCGCAGGCGTTCGAGTTCCGGGTAGGCCTCGGTGAGCGCCTGTTCGGCGTGGTCGTCGGGGTCGTGCAGGTAGGCGATGTCGATCCGGTCGAGGCTGAGGCGCTCCAGGCTGTTCTCCAGGGAGCGGCGCACACCCTCGGCGGTGAAGTCCCAGCGCCGGCGGTGGCGGGCGGGGACGGCGAAGCCGTTGGCGAGGTCGTCGCCCTGGGCGTCCGGAGCCGGCTCCAGGATGCGGCCGACCTTGGTGGACAGCACGTACTCGTCTCGGGGCCTGGTCGCCAGCGCAGCACCGAGGCGCCGCTCCGACAGGCCCAGGCCGTAGTGCGGGGCGGTGTCGAAGTACCGTACGCCGGACTCCCAGGCTGCGGCCACAGCCTGCTCGGCCTGAGCGTCGCTCACCGGGGTGAACAGGTTGCCGATGCCCGCTGCGCCGAAGGCGAGCTCGGTGACGTGTACCGCGCCGCGGCCGAGGGGGTTCTGGCGCAGGGTCACGGCTTCGGCTCCGGTCGCAGTCGCAGGCCGGCCATGCCGCCGTCGACGGCGAGCGCGGTGCCGGTGACGCTGGCGGCGGCGGGGGAGGCGAGGTAGGCGATGGCGGCGGCGACCTCCTCGGCGCTGACCAGCCGTCCGGTGGGCTGGCGGGCGTTCAGCGCGGCGCGTTCGGCGGCCGGGTCGTCGGCGGCGTCGAGCAGTCGTGCGACCCACGGGGTGTCGACGGTGCCGGGGTTGACGCAGTTGACGCGGATCCCTTCGCGGACGTGGTCGGCGGCCATGGCCAGGGTGAGCGAGAGGACGGCGCCCTTGCTGGCCGAGTACAGCGCGCGCTGCGGCAGTCCGGCGGTGGCGGCGATGGAGCAGGTGTTGACCACGGAGGCGGTGGCGGATCGGCGCAGGTGGGGCAGGGCGGCGCGGGTGGTGCGGACGATGCCGAGCACGTTGACGTCCAGGACGTGGTGCCACTGCTCGTCGGGGTTGTCCTCCACCGTTCCGGCGGCGCCGATGCCGGCGTTGTTGACCAGGATGTCGATGCCGCCGAGCGCCTCGGCCGCCTCCTGAACGGCCGAGCGTACGGAGTGGTCGTCGGCGACGTCGGCGGTGAAGCCGCGCAGCGGGGCGCGGACGCTGCTCGGGTCGAGGTCGAGGACGGCGACGGCCGCTCCGCGTTCGCCGAGCAGTTGGGCGGTGGCCAGGCCGATGCCCGAGGCACCGCCTGTGACCAGGGCGGTGAGCCCGTCGAGGTCGCGGGTGGTCATGAGCGTTCCTCCTTGTCGCCGCCGGCCAGGTCGGCTGCCCAGAACGTGCCGTCGGGGTAGGTGTAGGTGTCGATGGTGGCCTGGTGCATGGTGGCGGAGAAGCCGGGCAGAGCAGGGGCTCGGTAGTGGCCGGCGTCGATGACGACGGGGTCGAGGAAGTGCTGGTGGAGGTGGTCGACGTACTCGATCACCCGGTCCTCGGTGGTGCCGGAGAGCGCGACGTAGTCGAACATCGACAGGTGCTGGACCAGTTCGCACAGGCCCACGCCGCCGGCGTGCGGGCAGACCGGGACGCCGAACTTGGCGGCGAGCAGCAGGATGGCGAGGTTCTCGTTGACGCCGGCCACCCGGGTCGAGTCCAGCTGGAGGATGTCGAGGGCGCCGGCCTGGAGCAGCTGCTTGAAGACGATGCGGTTCTGGACGTGCTCGCCGGTGGCGACCCTGATCGGGTGGACCCCGCGCCGGACGGCGGCGTGGCCGAGGATGTCGTCGGGGCTGGTGGGTTCCTCGATCCAGTACGGGTCGAACTCGGCGAGGGCGTTCGTCCACTCGATCGCCTCGTCGACGTTCCAGCGCTGGTTGGCGTCGATGGCGATGCGGATGTCCGGTCCGACGGCGGCGCGTGCTGCGCGGCAGCGGCGGACGTCGTCCTCCAGGTCGGCGCCGACCTTCAGCTTGATCTGGGTGAAGCCGTCCGCGACGGCCTGCTTGGCGAGGCGGGTGAGCTTCTCGTCGGAGTAACCCAGCCAGCCCGGGGAGGTGGTGTAGGCGGGATAGCCGCGGCGCACGAGTTCGGCGGCTCGGGTGGGTGCGCCCTGCTTGCCCTTGCGCAGCAGTTCGAGGGCCTCGCCGGGGGTGAGCGCGTCGGTGAGGTACCGGAAGTCGACCTGGGAGACGAGCCATTCGGGGTCGGCGTCCGCCAGCAGCTGCCACAGCGGCTTGCCCTCACGCTTGGCGGCGAGGTCCCAGACGGCGTTGACCACGGCTCCGATCGCCATGTGCATCACGCCCTTCTCGGGTCCGAGCCAGCGCAACTGGCTGTCGCCGATCAGGTCGCGGTACAGGGAGCCGGGGTCGGCGCACAGCTCGGCGACGGAACGCCCGACGATGTGCTCGCTCAGCGCGTCGATGGCGGCGACCTGGACGTCGTTGCCACGGCCGATGGTGAACGTGAACCCGTGGCCCTCGTGGCCGCCCGCGGAGGCGCGCAACACCAGGTAGGCGGCGGAGTAGTCGGGGTCCGGGTTCATCGCGTCGGACCCGTCCAGCTCCCGCGAGGTGGGGAAGCGGATGTCGTAGGTGTCGACGGCGGTGATCCGCGCGGTGTCTGCGGACAAGGTGGTGCCTTTCACGCGTTGGAGAAGGTCTGGCGCTGGGTGCCGAGGCCGTCGATGGCCAGTTCGACGGTGTCTCCGTCGCGCAGGTAGGGGTTGCCGGGCAGGCCCAGGGCCACGCCGGCCGGGGTGCCGGTGTTGATGACGTCGCCGGGGTTGAGCACCATGTACTGGCTCAGGTACCAGATGATGTGGGCGACATCGAAGATCATGTTCTTGGTGCTGCCGTCCTGGCGCGTCTCGCCGTTGACGGCCAGACGCAGGCCCAGGGCCTGCGGGTCGCCGGCCTCGTCCGGCGTCACCAGCCAGGGACCGAGCGGGTTGAAGGTCTCGCAGGACTTGCCCAGGTCCCACTGCCCGGAGTACTCCAGCTGGAACTCGCGCTCGGACACGTCGTTGCTGATCGCGAAGCCCGCGACATGGGCGACGGCCTGCTGGGGCGAGTCCAGGTAGCGGGCCTCGCGGCCGACCACGACCGCGAGTTCGACCTCCCAGTCGGTCTTCACCGAACCGCGCGGGATCAGCACCTGGTCGCAGGGGCCGACCACGGTGGACGGGTCCTTCATGAAGACCACCGGCCGACTGGGGATGGCGGCGCCGGTCTCCTCGGCGTGGTCGCGGTAGTTGAGGCCGATGCAGACGACCTTGCCGGGGCGCGAGATCGGCGCCCCGACCCGCAGGCCGGAAGGGTCGAGCTCGGGCAGGGAGCCCGCAGCGAGTGCCGCGCGGGCTCGGTCGATTCCGCCGGTGGCGAGGAACGCCCCGTCGATGTCACCGGTCAGGCCCGTGAGTGCGAAGACCCTCCCGTCGTCGCCGAGGGCTGCCGGAACCTCTTCTCCCGCAGGTCCGATCCGCAGTAGCTTCATGCCCTGACTCCCGTCATAGGTCTGCGGGCCGGGGCTCTTCACCGGCCAACACATCGGATGAATCCGTGACGCCCTGACCATACGAGCCAGAGTCGCATCATCGCAAGAATTCCTCCGATGTTTGCCGACCACTTCGGCTCGTACGTCCTCCAATCATCCGTCAAATGCGCAGCTGATGGCGGAAATATCACTTCACCCATGACACGGCACGGAAACCTGGACGTCACGGTTGAGAATCATCCGAGGTTTCCTCTTGTCAGTCAGATGTCAGGCTCGTATGGTCCTCGTGACCCGCAAGCCATCCTATGACTGTGGGAAGCGCGATCCGGCGCTGTCTGCCACGGACCGCCACAACCAGGAACCGGCCTCCCTCCTGGTGAGGGCTGGAAGGGAGGCCGGCTCCCCCCGCCCGCTTCGCCCCACCGGGACGGCGTCTCGGCCTCCCACCACGCCGGCTCCACGCCCCACGGGGGAGCCCGGCCTTCCCAGCCAAGGAGATCAGCACCATGAAGCCTCGCTCCTCCAGAATCGCGGCCACGGCCGCCGCCGTGATCGTCCTGGCGGGGTTCGCCACGGCCTGCAACCGCGGCAGCGACTCGACCTCCTCCGCCTCGGGCGGCGGCAAGCCGGCGATCGGAGTCGACCTGCCCCGTGCGGACTCCGACTTCTGGAACTCCTACGCCCAGTACGTCAAGCAGGACGCCTCCTCCCAGGGTCTGAACACCCTGCCGGTCAGCAACTCGCAGAACGACGTGACCAAGCTGGTCGCCAACGTCCAGGTCTTCCAGAACACCGGCGCCAAGGCCGTCGTGATGGCCCCACAGGACACCGGTGCGATCGCCTCCACACTTGAGCAGCTGTCCGCCAAGAAGATCCCGGTGGTCAGCGTCGACACCCGCCCCGACAAGGGCAACGTCTACATGGTGGTACGCGCCGACAACAAGGCCTACGGCACCAAGGCGTGCGAGTTCCTGGGCAAGCAGCTCGGCGGCAAGGGCAAGGTCGCCGAACTGCAGGGCGCGCTGAGCTCCATCAACGGGCGCGACCGCTCCGAGGCGTTCGCCGCCTGCATGAAGGAGAAGTTCCCCGGCATCGAGGTGATCGAACTGGCCACCGACTGGAAGGGCGACGTCGCCTCCGCCAAGCTCCAGTCCACCCTGGCCGCCAACCCGGACCTCGGCGGCGTCTACCTGCAGGCCGGCGGCGTCTTCCTCCAGCCCACCCTCGCCCTGCTCCAGCAGAAGGGCCTGCTCAAGCCCGCCGGCCAGCCCGGCCACATCGCGATCGTCTCCAACGACGGCATCCCGCAGGAGTTCGACGCGATCCGCAAGGGCGACATCGACGCGACCGTCTCCCAGCCCGCCGACCTCTACGCCAAGTACGCCCTCTTCTACGCGCAGGCCGCAGCCGAGGGCAAGACCTTCCAACCCGGTGCCACCGACCACCAGTCGACCATCATCCAGCTGCCCAACGGCCTGGAGGACCAGCTTCCCGCGCCCCTCGTCACCAAGGACAACGTCGACGACAAGAGCCTCTGGGGCAACAACGTCAGCAAGTAAGTCCCCCCAGACCCCGTGAGCGGCGGCCGGCAAGGTTCCCCCGCCGCCACTCACGGAATCCCCAGTGGAAAGGACACCCCGCCATGGCGGACCCCAGCCCCGTCCGGGGCCCCGTCGTCGAGGCCGACGGGATCAGCAAGCGCTTCGGCGCCACCGTAGCCCTCAGCGACGCCCGCATCTCGGTCGCGCCCGGCGAATCGCACGCCCTGGTCGGCCGCAACGGCGCGGGCAAGTCCACACTCGTCTCCATCCTCACCGGCCTGCAGAACCCCGACACCGGCACCCTGCGCTTCAACGGCGAGCCGGCTCCGGCCCCCGGCGACACCGACGCCTGGCGCTCCAGGGTCGCCTGCGTCTACCAGCGCTCCACCATCCTCCCCGCGCTGACCGTCACCGAGAACCTCTTCCTCGACCGGCAGAGCGCCGCAGCGCTGCGCCCGATCAGCTGGAAGCGGCTGCACGGCCGCGCCACCGAGCTGCTCGCCGAGTACGGCGTCGACGTCGATCCGACCGCCCGCGCCGAGGACCTGAGCGTCGAGCAGCGCCAGTTCGTCGAGATCGCCCGGGCGCTGTCCTTCGGCGCCCGCTTCATCATCCTGGACGAGCCCACCGCCAAACTCGACGCCCGCGGCATCGATCGGCTCTTCGACAAGCTGCGCTCGCTCCAGGAACAGGGCGTCGCGTTCCTGTTCATCTCCCACCACCTCCAGGAGGTCTACGACCTCTGCGCGACCGTCACGGTCTACCGGGACGCCCGGCACATCGTCACCGCACCGGTCGCCGAACTCGACCAGCAGGCACTGGTGGAGGCGATGACCGGCGAGCGGGGGCGCGGCACCGAACCCGCGTGGTCGGTGACCGGCCGGACACGATCCGACAATGCCCCACTGCTGGACGTCTCCGGCCTCACCCTGGCCGGCGCCTACGCGGACTTCTCCCTGACCGCGCGCCCCGGAGAGGTCGTGGGCCTGGCCGGCTCGGCCGCCAGCGGCAACGTCCAACTCGGCGAAACCATCGCCGGCCTGCACAAGCCCGGGAGTGGCACCATCACCGTCGCAGGCCATCCGGTCCGCACCGGGCGCGTCCCCGCCGCCCTCGCGGCCGGCATCGGCTTCGTCCCCGAGGACCGGCACATCCAGGGCCTCATCCCCCAGCGCAGCGTCGCCGAGAACGCCACCCTGACCGTCACCGACCAGCTCGGCCCCTTCGGCACGGTACTGCCCTCACGCACCCAGGCGTTCGCCGAGCGGATGATCAAGGGCCTGGACATCAAGACGCCCGGTGCCTTCGCCCCGGTGTCCGCGCTGTCCGGCGGCAACCAGCAGAAGGTCGTCATCGCCCGGGCGCTGGCCACCGAACCGCACGTGCTGGTCGCCATCCGGCCCACCAACGGCGTCGACGTCAAGTCCAAGGAATCCCTGCTCGGCACCGTCCGCGAGGTCGCCGACGCCGGCAAGGCCGCCCTGATCGTGTCCGACGAACTCGACGACCTGCGGGTCTGCGACCGCGTCCTGGCCATGTTCCACGGCCACGTCGTCGCCGAATTCGAGCACGGCTGGAGCGACGAACAGCTGGTCGCAGCCATGGAGGGCATGTCCGGCCCGACCGACACGAAGGAACCCCATGTCTCCCACCACTGAGGTCCGCCCCCACGCGGCCACCGCCCCCGCCGCGCCCGCCGGCCGCCGATTCCAGCTCGCCCGCTACCGCGACCTCTCCCTCGTACCCGTCCTGCTCGTCCTGGGCGTCATCGGCTTCATCGTCTCACCCGCCTTCCTCACCTCCGACAACCTCCTCGGCGTCGGCCAGCAGGCCACCGAACTAAGCCTGCTCGTCCTCGCCGAGGCGCTCATCCTGATCGCCGGCCGGATGGACCTCTCCCTGGAATCCACGATCGGCGTCGCCCCCGTCATCGCCGTCTGGCTGGTCCTGCCCGACCACGGCGCGCGCTTCAACGGCCTCGGGCTCTTCCCCGAATGGACCGCCATTCCGCTGTGCCTGGCCGTCGGCGCACTCATCGGCGCGATCAACGGCTTCCTGATCCTCAAGCTGCGCCTCAACGGCTTCATCGTCACCCTCGGCGCACTCACCCTCCTGCGCGGCCTCCAAGTGGCCATCTCCCAGGGCCAGTCCATCGTCAACGTCCCCGGCTCCTTCACCTACCTGGGCAGCACCAGCTGGCTCGACGTCCCAGCGGCAATCTGGATCTGCGCCCTGCTCTTCCTGACCGGCGGGTGCGCGCTCGCCTGGCTGCGCCACGGCCGCGCCCTGTACGCCATCGGCGGCAACTCCGAGGCCGCCCGTGCCGCCGGAATCCGGGTCGACCGGATCACCTGGACCGTGCTGATCCTCGGCAGCCTGCTCGCGGCCTTCGCCGGCGTCCTCTACACCGGCCACTACGGCTCCATCTCCGCCGACCAGGGCAACGGCTGGATCTTCCAGGTCTTCGCCGCCACCGTCATCGGCGGCGTCAGCCTCAACGGCGGCCGCGGCACGCTCTTCGGCGCCCTGACCGGTGTGCTCACCCTCCAACTCGTGGTCAACGTCATGACCCTCGCCGGCGTGCCACCACTGTGGAACCAGTTCCTCAACGGCGCGATCATCATCATCGCCCTGATCATCTCCCGCTACGCCTCCGGCGAGAAACAGGAGTGACCGGTCCCACCGCCTGAGAGCCGCCGAAGCGGCGCGACCAGCCCGGCGGGTAACCGGTCGCGCCGCTTCGGCCTCCCCTTCCCCGCCTCTCGACCGACCACCACTCCCATGCCCGCACGCAGGAGGCGAACCCCCATGGCGGTGACCGACCAGGCCATCGAGAAGATCAAGGAGATGATCGTCTCCGGCGCCCTGCCACCCGGCGCGAGACTCCCCAACGAGGCCGACCTCGCCGACCAGCTCGGGCTGTCGCGCAACTCGCTGCGCGAGGCTGTCCGAGCGCTCACCGCGATGCGGATCCTCGTCCCCAGGCAGGGCGACGGCACCTACGTCTCCGGCCTGGAACCCCACCTCCTGCTGGAGGCCATGGCCTTCGCCGCCGACGTCTCCCACGGCCGCACCGCCCAACAGCTCCTCCAGGTCCGGCGCCTGCTGGAGCCACAGGCCGCCGCCCTCGCCGCCGGCCTGCTCACCGACGAACACCTGCGAACGCTGCGGGCCGTCCTCGACCGGAGCGCCGCGGCCGCCGGCATCGAGGAGTTCATCGAGCTGGACATCGACTTCCACCGCACCATCGCCGACGCCGTCGGCAACCCCGTTCTGTCCACCCTGCTCGGCATCCTCTCCACCCACACCCAGCGGCTGCGCATCGTCCGCGGTACGCACACCACCGCCCGCGAGCAGGCCCACCGCGAACACGAGGCCATCTGGCAGGCGCTGGTCAACCGCGATGCCGTCCTGGCCGCCAGTGCCAGCACCGTGCACGTCGCCGCCGTCGAGGACTGGCTGGCCGCCGGCACCGGCTCCCTGGACCTCGGCACCGTCGCCTGACGGCGACGTGCCGAGTCCCGCACATCCCCCCAGTGCGCACGCCCCCCACCGCCCAGGACGGTCTGACACATGAAGAGCCGAACCATCCGGACCACCCACACCGGCTCCGTCGCCGTGTTGCTCGCCGGCTGCCTCACCGCTTGCGGGGTCACTGACGACCCCGGCGGCTCCCGCCCGCAGATCGGCATCGACATCCCCCGCGCCGACTCCGACTTCTGGAAGGCGTACGCGAAGTACCTCCAGCAGGAGATCGACGACCAGCAGCTGCGTGTCCTGCCCCCGACCCGTTCGGACGGCGACGAGGCGACGTTCACCGCCAACATCCACTCGCTGGCCGCCCGGCATCCCAAGTCCATCGTCATGGCGCCGCAGAACACCATGGCCACCGACTCGACACTCTCCGACTTGTTCCGTGCGAACGTCCACGCCATCAGCGTGGACACCGAACCGGAGCACGGCAGCGTCTACATGGTGGTACGCGCCGACAACAGGGCGTACGGCGCCAAGGCCTGCGAGTTCCTCGGCAAGCAGCTCGGCGGCAAGGGCAAGGTGGCCGAGCTCCAGGGCGCACTGAGCTCCATCAACGGCTACGAACGTTCCGAGGGATTCGCCGCCTGCATGAAACGCAACTTCCCCGGCATCCAGGTGATCGCGCTGGCCACCGAGTGGAAGGGCGACATCGCGTCCGCCAAGCTCCAGTCCACCCTTGCCGCCAACCCGGACCTGAACGGCATCTACCTGCAGGCCGGCGGCGTCTTCCTCCAGCCCGCCCTCGATCTCCTGCGTCAGAAGGGCCTGCTCAAGCCCGCCGGCCAGAGCGGCCACATCAGCATCGTCTCCAACGACGGCAGCCCCGCCGAGCTCGCCGCGATCCGCAAGGGCGACATCGACGCGACCGTCTCCCAGCCCGCCGACCTCTACGCCAAGTACGCCCTGTACTACGCCAAGTCCGCCGCCGAAGGCAAGGCCTTCCAACCCGGGCCCACCGACCACCAGTCGACCATCATCTCCCTGCCCAACGGCCTGGAGGACCAGCTCCCCTCATCCCTGGTCACCAAGGAGAACGTCGACGACCCGTCGCTCTGGGCCAACCACGCCGCGGGCTGACCGAGACGGGCCCCAGAACCAGACCGGCAGTCACCTCGACAACGGGACGACGGGACTCCGGTCTGTGCACCACCACTGATTGCTCCCCCACCCCCATTGAAGGGCCGCAACATGCGAAGTGCACCGGTGGTCAGGGCGATAGTCGCCCTGGCCCTTGGTACCACCGCCGCCGCCTGGTCACCCACCACGGCGACCGCCTCCTCCTCGACCACGACCACCGCCTGGTCCAACGGCGCGTTCTCCGTCGACACCGCGAGCCTCGTCCGCGAGGCGAACATCGTCCTGGGCAGCCCGAACACCGCGGCGACCCAGTCGATGCCGCTGGGCAACGGCACCCTCGGCGCCGCGGTCTGGGCCGCCAACGGCTTCACCGCCCAGCTCAACCGCGCCGACACCCTGCCCGGCCGCAAGTCCCCCGGCTGGCTGCAGATCCCCGGCCTGTCGCGGATCACGAACGCCGCCGACTTCACCGCCACCGTCGACCCGTACGACGGCGTGCTGCGCGAGTCCGGCGGCGGGATGAGCGCGGCGATCTACGTCCGCGCCGACAAGGACGAGCTGGTCGTGGACGTGACCGGCGCCGACCCGAACACCGTCCAGTCCGCCACCGTCAACCTGTGGTCCGGGCGCACCCCGGCCGCGGCGGCCTCCGGCGGCGTCGCGACGCTCGCCGAGACCTGGGTCGACAGCAACGCCACCACCGGCTCCGGCCGGACCTTCGGCTCGCTGGCCGCGCTCACCGCCGGCGGGCGCAACGTCACCGCCACGGTCGCAGACGCACAGACCGTGCAGGTGAACCTCACTCCCAACGCCGACGGCAGCTTCCGGATCCTGGTCGGCAGCCCGAACTGGACCGGCGGCAACGCCGCCGCCACCGCCGCCTCGCTGCTGGGTTCGGACGCGACCGCGAGCTCCGACACCCTGCAGGCACCGCAGCTGGCCTGGTGGCACGACTACTGGGGCAAGCTCGGCCTGGTGAAGCTCTCCTCGGCGGACGGCACCGCCGCCTACCTGGAGAAGCTGCGCACCCTGTACTACTTCTACACCGCCGAGGAGTCCCGCGGGCCGCTGCCCGGCTCCCAGGCCGGAGTCGCCGACCTCTTCAACTTCTCCCAGGACACCCAGAACTGGTACCCGGCCGGCTACTGGTTCTGGAACATCCGCGGACAGGTAGCCGCCAACATCGGCGCCGGCGCCTTCGAGCTCAACACCGGCCTCTACAACCTCTACACCTCCAACCTGGCCAACATCCAGGCCTGGACCAGGACCCACATGGGCAACCGGCCCGGGATCTGCGTGCCGGAGACCATGCGCTTCAACGGCAACGGCTTCCAGAACGACGGCGACCCGTTCGGCGACGCCTCCTGCGACCAGGCGCTGACCACCTGGAACGGTGCCACGGTCTCCACCGGCGCCGAAATCGGACTCTGGGTCTGGCAGCAGTACCTGACCACCGGTGACAAGGCCTTCCTGACGGCGAACTACCCGCTCCTGCAGCAGTCCGCCCAGTTCCTGCTGGCCTTCACCACGGTCGGCCCCGACGGCAAGCGGCACGCGGTGGCCAACGTCCACGAGAACCAGTGGAACGTGCAGGACCCGGTCAACATGATCGACGCGATGAAGGGCCTCTTCCCCGCCACGATCTCCGCTGCCAAGATCCTGAACGTCGACGCCTCGCTGATCTCCCAACTGCACGCCGCGATCCCGCAGATCCCCGACTACCCGCGCACCGACGCCGCGACCCACCGGCAGAACCTCACCGCCTCCGCCGACGCCTCCGGCACCGACGTGCTCGGCCAGTCCTCGCAGCCCACCGCGACGGTCTACAACACCGAGAACGACGACCTCGAAGCCGTCTGGCCCTACGGCCTGATCGGCGACAACTCACCACTGCTGCCCGTGGCCCGGCGCACCTACAACAGCCGGGTCAACGTCCAGCAGAACGACTGGAGCTTCGACGCCGTCCACGCCGCCCGCCTCGGCCTCGGCACGCGGGTCGCCGCCGACCTGACCGCCCTGACCCAGAAGTACCAGACCTATCCCACTGGCCTGGCCAACCTGTGGGGCCAGTCCGGCGGCACCGAGCCCTACATCGAGCAGGCCGCCAACGTCGCGCTCGCGATCAACGAGTCGCTGGTCCAGGACTACGACGGCCTGCTGCGGATCGCCCCGGCCCTGCCACAGGGCTGGGACGCCGACGGCACCCAGTACATCCACGGCGGCAGCACCGTCTCCGTCCAGGTCCACGGCGGCGTCATCGGCACCGTCGGCATCCACGCCGGCTCCACCGGCACCATCGACATCCGCAACCCCTGGCCCGGCCAGAGCGTGTCGGTCGTCGACGGCACCGACCAGTCGACCGTCATCGTCCGCCCCACCAGGGCCGGACAGTTCACCATCCCGACCACGGCCGGCAAGTCCTACCTGGTCCAGCAGGTGTCGGCCCCGGTCTCCGGCATGACGTTCAGCCGGCTCTCCGGCACACCGGCGACAGCGACCAGCCACCTGGGCACCGTCCAGATCGGCCTGGACAAGACCACCGGCACCGGCACCGGCCACATCACCGGCATCAACGGCCTGTGCGTCGACGACTCCGGAGCCGGCACCGCCGACGGCAACCCGATCGTCGTCTGGGCCTGCAGCGGCACCGCCGCCAACCAGCAGTGGACCGTCGGCACCGACGGCACCCTGCGAACCCTCGGCAAATGCATGACCGCCCCCGGCACCAACCCCGGCAACAACACCCCCATCCAGCTGTACGGCTGCGTGAGCGGCGCCGGAAACCAGGTCTGGCAGCCCCAGGCCGACGGCACCCTCAAGAACCCACAGAGCAACAAGTGCCTGGACGACTCGGGCGCCGGCCCCGCCGGCACCGGGCTGATCCTGTGGGACTGCTCCGCCGCCGCCAACCAGATCTGGCGCCTGCCCTGATCCCGACCTGACGCAACGACGCCCGGGGTGCCGACCAATGATGGTGGTCGGCACCCCGGGCACGCGTGGTCGTCGATGCCGCACTCATCCGACCTCGACGACCCGGAACCAACCCAGGCCGTCCTCGCCAAGACCGCCACCGGACTGGCCGCCGTCGAGAACGTCGAACTCGGCGACCTCACCGGCCCCGCCCGGCAAGCCGTCCTCCTCAGCGGCGAGGACTCTTCCCCCGTCCAGGTCCTGCCGACCACCTCCTACGGCAGGACGGCCCCGTGCGAGAGATCGGCACGAATCCGGCCGACGACCGCTGGCAGCGTCCGGCTTCCGTCCTCTACCCCTCTCCGGCAACAGTGACCAGCGCGAGGCCGTCTGCTTCACCCGGGAGCACGGATCACCGTCCGCCGACCTGAGCCGCGACCGAGTCCGTCTCATCATCGAACGGTCCCTCGGGGCTCTCCCCCATACCTGGGGCCTCCCCCTACAGTCGCTCTCATGACAGGTCGTCCGCTGCTCCACCAACTCTGGCCGACACTCGCCGTGTCCCTGCCGTACCTGCCGCTGGGAGACGGGCCGACACCGGTACGCCCCCTGACGAAGCTCGGCTTCCGTTCTCCGGTGTGGCTGAAGGACGAGAGCGGCTACGGCGGCGGTGGCTGGGGCGGGAACAAGGTTCGCAAGCTGGAGTGGCTGCTGCCCGAGGCCCGGCGCCGGGGAGCCCGGACGATCCTCAGTGTCGGCGGGCTCGGGACGAACTGGGGCCTGGCAGCCGCGCTCTACGCCCGCGAGCAGGGCCTCGACGTCGCCCTCGCGCTGGTCGACCACCCGGTCGACGACCATGTCCGGGCGCAGCTGCGGCGGCTGCGGTCCTCCGGCGCCGCTCTGCACTTCCTGCACACCAGGACCCGGCTGATCCTGGCGGTGCCCTGGCTCGTCGCCCGGTACACGCGCGGTCTCACCCTTCCCTACGTCCTCCCGGCCGGCGGCTCCTCACCGCTCGGCACTCTCGGGTACGTCGAGTGCGCGCTCGAGTTGGCCGGCCAGGTGCGCCAGGGACTGCTGCCCGAGCCGGGATGGATCGTGACACCGGTCGGCTCGGGCGGCACTGCCGCCGGGCTGGCCCTGGGGCTACGGCTCGCCGGGCTGCGGACGCGCGTCCTGGGAGTCGTAGTCAACGACACCCTGCGGCTGGACGGCGCCACGCTCGTGGCACTGGCGGGGAAGGCCCACGCCCTCCTGCGGGCTCGTGGGGCCGACCTGCCGGAAGTCGGGCTCGGCCCGCACGATGTCGTCGCCGAGTACCGCTGGCTCGGTCCCGGCTACGCGCATCCGACCGAGCCCGGAGAGCAGGCGCTCGACCGCGCCTCGTCCCGCGCCGGCCTGGAACTGGAGCGGACGTACACCGCCAAGGCCTTCGCGGCACTCATCGGCCTCGACTCGGCGGGGTACTTCGGCAACGAGCCCGTGGTGTTCCTCAACACCTTCGGCCCCAGGTAGCCGTGCGGCGGCCACTCGCCCTCGCGGGCCGCGGGCAGCCGGCTCCCACCGCTCGCGCATGACCGGGTCCTCGGCGATGGACGCCATGTACTGCAGGCCAAGCACACCAAGGTCGGCGCCAAGGTTTGCTCCCAGGTGATGTACCAGGTGAAAGGCACCGCCGGCCCCGTGCACAGGGCCGACGTCGCGGTCGTGGTCACCAACGGCTCCTTCACCCGCGACGCCAAGGCCTGGGGCGACAAGCACGGCGTCCACTGGATCGACCGCGACCGGCTCGGCCGGTGGGCCAAGCACGGCATCGCCCTGCACGACCTGCTGCGCCTTCCCGCCCGAACACCCGGGCTCAGGGCACTCGGTGGCCCCTCTGCGGCCTGCCGGATCCGGTAGGAAGGAGCACACAGCAGTGCGCGATGACGGCACCTTCGATCCGCTGCCGAAGCTCATCGCCGGCGCGGTACTGGCCGTGGCCGTCGCCAAGGTCTTCTGGCAGTGGCTGACCACCTCGTTCTGGCACTGGCTGAGCGTGGACGTGTGGGGCTGGATCACCGATCACCCCTGGTGGTCGGTGATCACCGCCGGCCTCATCGTCCTGGCCCCACTCCTGGCGGCGGCGGTCTGGCTCATCGCTCAGCGCGGGTATGTGCACCATGGGGCCGACGACGTCGAGGACGAGGAACCGCCCGCCCTGACGTACTCGATCCACCACCTCGACGTGATACACCCGACCGACTTCGAGAAGGCCTGCGCCGCACTGCTCGTCCGGGACGGCTTCCTCCAGGTGCGGCACTCCGGCCGCTCCGGCGACCTCGGCGCGGACGTCACCGCCAGGGACCACCTCGGCCGCAAGGTCGTCCTCCAGTGCAAGCACTATCGCAGACCGGTCGGCTCCCCGGACGTCCAGACGTTCAACGGCACCGCCCGGCCCGAACACGGCGCCGACGTGCCCGTCATGATCGGACTCAACGGCTTCACCCGGGACGCCGCCGCGTTCGCCGCCCGCCACGACCTCATCCTCATCGACCGGCACATCCTCACCAGCTGGGCCCACGGCACCTACCTCTACGACGCCATCGACGAGGACCAGCACCGCACCGCCGCCTGAGCATCGCGCCGTACCCGCGGGCCTGAGCCGCCCCGCGTTCGCCGAACGGCACAGGCCATCGAACCCGACCGGCGAAGCCTCCCGGACCACCTTGAGCTTGTGGTCGAGTCGTGGATCGTGCACTGGGCGGCAGCGGCCGATGCGCGGGTGCGGGCCCTGGCGAGGTCTGGGCGGCCTACGCGCTGTGCTCCATGGTGGCGGCGAAGTCCTCGGCGCGGGACAGCTGCACCCGCAGCTTCTCCACCTGCGATCCCAACCGGCACCACGCTGCCGGTTGGCGGCGTGGGAGGATCCGCAGGTGGGTGGTCTCCCTCACCTCGGTCGACGACCTCGTGCGGCACTACGCCGTCCGACTACTCTCCGCCACCGAGCAGCCCCCTACTCGCTGTCGCCGAACAGCCCCCCGGCCCAGGGCCGTCCCAGAGCTGCCGGCAACGTGGCCAGTCGCCCGCCCCAGCCGATTCCCTTCTCGCTGCGGACGCGGGAGAGCTCGCGGCGCTGGACGGTCGGCACGTCGGGGGTGGCGGGCGTTCCTGTGCTGCCGGAGCAGGGTCGCCCATGGTGCAAGTAACGGGTTTCACGGGGCGGTTCTCGTGCCCCAGGCCCAGCTTCCGCGGCCCGATGTGAACTGGTGCCGTGCCCGAGGAATCCTTGAATCAACGGACGCGTGAAGCGAGATGATCAACATGGACACACCAGCGACCGGCGAGGGTCATCCCGGTGGCCCCTTCGCCACGGGTGCGGCCGTGGCCACCGCGGCTCCGGACGGAGTGCTGACGGGCTGGAGTCCCGGCGCACAGCGGTTGCTCGGGTACTGCGACTCCGAGGCCGTGGGCCGACCCGCTGCGGATCTGCTCGCGTCGCCCCTCCCCGGGTCCGCTCGCGAGCGGCTGGCCGGGCAGGAGGGCTGGGTCGGACCTGTGGTCCTGCGCCACCGCGACGGTCACCCCGCGGAATGCCGACTGTGTGTCCGTCCGCTGCCCACCGGTGACGGGCAGGTGGGCTGGCTGTTCCAGGCCGCCCCACTGGGGCAGGAGAACGACCGCGACAACGATCCGCTGCTCCACTGGTCATTCGACCAGTCCCCGCTCTCTCTGGCGATCTACGACACCGAGGGCCGGTTCGTGTACGTCAACGAGGCCATGGTGCGGCAGCTCGGAGCCCCGGAGGGGGAGCTTCGCGGGCTCCGGATCACCGAGCACATGCCGGATCCGCTGTTCGGCGTCCCCCAGCGGAGTGTCGAGCGAGTGGCGGCGACCGGTCGGCCGGAGCACCTCGAGAACTACGTGCGGGTGCCGGGAGAGGCCTTCTCGCACGCCTGGATCGTCCACTTCACGCCGCTCAAGGACCCGGCGGGGCTGGTGCACGGCGTGCAGCAGACCGCACTCGACTTCTCCGAGCAGCACGCGGCCCGGGAACGTCTGGCGCTGCTCGATGAGGCCGGCAGGCGGATCGGCAGCAGCCTGGATGTGGCCCGCACCGCCCAGGAGCTGGCCGATGTGGTTGTGCCCGCCTGCGCGGACTTCGTTTCGGTCGACCTGCTCGATGCCGTGCTGCACGGGGATGAGCCCGCACCGATCCCCACCGACCGCCCCCTGGTTCTGCGGCGCGTCGCCGTCTGCTCCGACGTGCCGGTTGTCGTCGCGGTCGGCGAGCCGGCCCGCTACCCGGAGTTCTCACCGCATGCCCGCTGCCTGGCCACCGGCCGGGGCACGGCCCACCGGATCACCGATCCCGAGATCGCCCGTTGGCTGGCCCAGGACCCGGACCGGGCCGCCTGGATGTACCGGCACCGTGCGCACTCGCTGCTCGCGGTACCGCTGCGTGCCCGCGGTACGAACCTCGGCGTCGTCCTCTTCACCCGCCTGGACCCCTCCGCGCCGCCGTACGGGCAGGACGACCTGCAGATCGCCGAGGAACTGGCGGCGCGCGCCGCGGTCTGCATCGACAACGCCCGCCGCTACACGCGCGAGCGCACCACCGCCCTCACACTCCAGCACAGCCTGCTGCCGCAGGGGACTCCCGAGCAGGCCGCCGTCGACGTCGCGGGCCGCTACCTGCCCGCGGACTCGAAGGCCGGCATCGGCGGTGACTGGTACGACGTGATCCCGCTCTCCGGAGCCCGGGTCGCCCTCGTCGTCGGCGATGTCGTCGGCCACGGCATCCACGCCTCCGCCGCCATGGGGCGCCTGCGCACCGCCGTACGCACCCTCGCCGACGTCGATCTGGCCCCGGACGAGCTGCTCGCACACCTGGACGACCTCGTCATCCAACTCGGCACGGGGAAGGAGTGCGCTGACGCGCCACCCGGAGAACTCGGAGCCACCTGCCTGTACATGGTCTACGACCCCATCTCCCGCAGGTGCTCGCTCGCCAGCGCCGGCCACCCCTGGCCCGCTCTGGTGACCCCCGACGGCACCGTGGACTTCATCGAACTGCCCACCGGCCCGCCCCTGGGTCTGGGCGGGCTGCCATTCGAGTCCGTCGAAACCGAGCTTCCCGAAGGCAGTCTCCTCGCGCTGTACACCGACGGCCTGATCGAGGCCCGCGGTCGCGACGTCGACACCGGCCAGCACGCCCTGCGCACGGCCCTCGCCGGCCCTGTCCCCTCCCTGGACACGACCCGCGACCTCGACACCCTCTGTGACACCGTCCTGAAGGCGATGCTCGACGAACGGCCCGCCGACGATGTCGCACTGCTGATCGCCCGCACCCGCGCCCTGGACACCAGGCACGTCGCCTGCTGGGACCTGCCCGCCGATCCGGCCGTCGTCGCCGAGGCCCGCACGCGGACGACCGCACAGCTCCACGCGTGGGAGCTGGACGAGCTGGCCTTCGTCACCGAACTCGCGGTCAGCGAGCTGGTGACCAACGCGATCCGCTATGCCGCCCCGCCCATCCAGCTGCGGCTCATCAAGGACCGGACACTGGTCTGCGAGGTCTCCGACGCCAGCAGCACCGCACCGCACCTGCGGCGCGCCCGCATCTTCGACGAGGGCGGACGCGGCCTGATGATGGTCGCCCAGCTCACCGAACGCTGGGGCACTCGGCACACCGGCACCGGCAAGACCATCTGGGCCGAGCAGCCCCTCCCCCGTCTGCGCGCCCAAGCCCCGACCTGATCCCGGATCCACACAGCCGTAGTCGACAAGCACCGCTCCGCAGTCTTCAAGGCTGACCGGGGCGACCGTGACCGTCCTGGCGGTGATCGAGCACGCCACCCGGCGCGTGCGGATCCTCGCCGCGACCGCCCACCCCACCGCGGCCTGGATGACCCAGCTCGCCCGGAACATGGTCATGGACCTTCAGGACACAGGCACCAGGGTGAAGTTCCTGATCCGCGACCGGGACATCCGCTACCCGGCCGCCTTCGACGCCGTCCTGCACGCCGAGGGCATCGAGGTCGTCCAGACCGGCGTCCGGATGCCGCGCATGAACGCCATCATGGAGCGCTGGGTGCGATCCTGCCGAACCGAGCTCCTCGACCGCACCCTCATCTGGAACCAGGCCCACCTACTCCACGCGCTACGCGAGTACGAGCAGTTCTACAACACGCACCGGCCCCACCGCAGCCTCGCCGGCGCCGCGCCCCTATGCCCACTGCCCGAACCGATCACCGAACCCGACCGGCTCACCCACCTCGACGTCCGCCGACGCGACCGCCTCGGCGGCATCCTGCACGAATACCAACATGCAGCGTGACCAGCACGGACGTGGTTCTTGGCACCTACAGCGTCATCAACGAGTACCGATACGCGGCTTGACCAGCAGCGATGACTTTCCGAGCCCCACAGTTCCTGCGGCCGGGGCCGGGGCCGCGGGACGCCAGGGTGAAGGTACGGATTCAGCCTTGACCGCCGGGCGCGGCACCCGGAACGGGTACCTCCCTCCGGTGGATCTGCCGCTCCAGGTCCTCACGGGTGAAAGCCAGATCCGGCAGACGGTGGACACCGCCGGGGCGCATCCCGTCAAGGTGGACGGCAACGTGCCGGCGAGCGATGGTATCGACCCAGTCCGGTGGCGTGTTGGGCAACGGCCGGCTGATCATCGCCGCGGCCATGATCAGATCGGTGGAGGTCACATCAGCGCGCACCGCGTGTCGCTCCCGGCCCAGGGCAAGCAGGGCGTCCAACTCACTCGTGATCGCCTGCCGCAACGAAGCCGCCTCCTCGTCATCGATCACAGGACCGCCGTACAGCGGCAGGACGAAACGCAGGCGCTGCTCCACCATCCCCAGCAGGAAGCGCTCGATCCCGAGCAGTGGGGCATCCGCGTCCGGCCGTTCCGCCACGGAACGAGCGGCACGCGCCTGGGCGAGCACGACCTCGAACCCGTCGACCGCCAGCTGGCGGAAGAGCGAGGTGCGATCCGGGAAGCGCCGGTAGAGCGTGGCGATACCGACATTCGCCCGGCGAGCGATCTCATCCAGCGGAGCCGCAGTGCCGTCCTCGAAGAACACGTCACGAGCCGCCTGGAGAATCTGCTCCTGATTGCGGCGAGCGTCCGCCCGCAGCCGTGGCCTCGTCTCCGCCGCATCGCCACCTGTCGTCATCTTCAACCATTCCTTAGACCGGGAGACCACCGCTGACGGCACGCCCCCATAACCGAAGTATTTTATCCGGTAGCGCGGGAGTGGCGGTGAGTGTCAGACCGTCGGCCGCGGCCAGCCGCTCCAGCGCATCAATCCCACCGCATCACTGCGCAGCCGCTCGGCGAACTCGCCCAAGGCTTGGAAGCACCGCTCGGCCGCAGCCGCGCCAGGCCCTCTCGCAACAGGACATCACACGGCTGATCGCGCCCGAAAACTCGGCGGCGGGTGAAACGGGCCGCTGAACGGCAGATCAGCGGTGACCCACCTCGCGATCGCCTGATCATCCTGCCGAGGAATGCCCTGCGCCCAGCGGCAAGGACCCGAACGCGGCTACGCGCGGCGCCGGCGCGGGGCCGTACCGCCGCCACCCGACGTCCCGCCGTCCAGGGATGTCCTCGACACCCCTGCGCCTCCCGGCCCCCTGGTACCGCGTCGAGGGCACGACGGCGATCTACGGGCACAGCCACACCCATAAGTGAAGCATTTACTCCACTTAGATGTACGGTGGGAGGACCAGCCACCGTGACGACCACCCCGAGCCCATCACCGCGGCCCCACCCCCGCATCAGCAGCCGGTCCCACCCGAGGTCCCGCCCAAAAGCGCAGAAAGCTCCCCATGCACGACAGCACCACCCAGCGTCCGCACCCGACTCCCGAGCGGCCCGAGCCGACCTGGTCGACCCCACCCGACGGCCAGCCGTCGAGCGCCTCGGGCGAGTCGCCGGTTCCTCACCCGCCGCAGACGGGACACCACGGCCACGGCCGCCACGCACTACTGGACACCGAACCGGGCATCCCCGCCCCGGTACTCGCCGCAGCCGCCGGAATCCGCAAGGCCATGGTCGTCCCGGTCGCGACCGCCCTGGCCATCGGAACGATATTCGTCACTGTGTACCTGGCGGCCTTCCACGCGCCCACCGCCCACCACCAGCCACTGGGCATCGCCGCCTCCGACCAGGTGGCCGGGCATGTCGAAGTCGCCCTGAACGACGCCTCTGCGGACGCGTACACCTTCCACCGCTACCCCGACGCCGACGCCGCCCGCCAAGCCATCACCCACGACCGGATCCCCGCCGCCCTCGTGGCACAGGGCAACAACATGACCCTGCTCGCGGCGGGCGCCCAGGGCCCGTCCGTCGTCTCCGCTCTGCAGGCCGCCGCCACCCACGCAACCGGGCACCCCGTGCCGGTCGAGGACGTGGTGCCCCTGGTGGCAGGGGACACGCGCGGCCTGTCGGTCTTCTACGCCTCCTTCGGCGTGGTACTGGCCGGCTTCCTGTTCTCCGTCGCCTCCTACCAGACCGCCCCGCGCCTGCCGCTGGCCGCACGGATGGCGTCCATGACGGCCTTCGCGGCCGCCTCCGGCGTGATGGTGGCGCTGATCGGACACCAAGCCATGGCCGCCCTGCCCGCATCCTTCACCACGGTGGCGGCGGTGGTGGGCCTGCTGGCGATGGCCACCGCCGCGGCAGCCGGCGTCCTGCTGCGGCTGTTCGGCCCAGTCGGCATGCCGGTGGCATCCGTGGTCCTGCTCATTTTCGGCAACGCCACCTCCGGCGGGATCCTGCCCCCGGCCTACCTGCCGTCATGGCTGTCCCCGCTGTCCCAGATCATGCCCCCCGCCGCCGCCGTGCGGGCCCTGCGCGGCGCGGGCTACTTCCATTCCGCCCACCTGACCAGTTCCTTCCTCGTGCTCGCCGGCTGGACGCTGGGATGCCTGGCCATCCAGTACGCACTGGACCTGCGCGCCACCCGGCGCACGGTCACCGCGCTCTGACCACACCCGCCGCGCGCCCGCACCCGACGGCCAACACGCCACCGCGCCAGTCACCTGGACGAGCGATTCCAGCTTCGCTTGAACCCCAGGCGCGGGGAAGATCGCGCTGTCTGCCCGAGGGCGGCAGGACGCGCGGCGACCGGCACTACAACGGTCCCGAGCAGTTGGGATGCAACCCAACCCGCCTTGGTCCGGCAATCGCCAGCCGCTTGTGGCAGGTGATGACGGCGGCGAGGTCGCAGAAGGCCAGGCAGAGCAGGTGATTGCGTTCGTAGCGGCGAGCGATGCGGCGGTAGCCGGTGAGCCAGGCCATGGTGCGCTCGATCACCCAGCGGTGGCGACCCAGGGTCTGGCTGGACTCGACGCCCTTGCGGGCAATCCGGGGCAGAATCTGCTGCCGACGGAGCCATTTCCGCAGGTCGGGACTGTCGTAGGCCTTGTCTGCGTGGACCTTGCGCGGCTTGTAGTGCAGGCCCCGTTCCGGGTCGTGTTTCATTTGGAGAGCCTGGACGAGCGGGATCAGACCGTGCTGGTCGTGGGTGTTGCCGGCGGAGATACCGACGACGAGGGGCAGCCCGGAGCGGTCGGACAGGACATGCACCTTGGAGCCGGGCTTGCCCCGGTCGACGGGGCTGGGACCGGTATGGAGACCCCTTTTTTCGCGCGCACGCGCACCGAGTCCACGATCACGCGCGACACATCGAGCACGTCCGCGGCGACCAGGCGCTCCAGCATCGTCCGCCGTAGCCGGCCCCACAGCCCGTCCCTGGTCCAGAGCGTGAACCGGCGGTGCACCGTGGACTTCGACAGCCCGAAGCACAGCGGCAGGTGCCGCCACGCGCACCCGGTCGTCAGCACGTAGACGATCGCGGCGAACACCGCCTCGTCGTCCAGGTTCGCCGTGCCGCCGCCCTGCGGGCGCACCCGCGCTGCTGGCAGCAACGGCTCCACCAGATCCCACAAGCCGCCAGGAACAATCCAACCCCACCCACCACTCCCCATGACCGGTCCAACGACTCAGCTACCACGTAGGACACGCTGTAAGGCCTGTCTGACAATTGATCTTGTAGCTGGTCGAGGTGAGTTGACGGATGGAGCGGACAGCTCCCTTGTTGCCGCAGGTGGACGGGCATGGCCGTCCGTGGCGTGATCACAGGCAGGTGGTCAACTCCGGCCTCGGCCGAACTCAACGCCGTGCCCGTGTCCGTCGGCAGCCGCCGGGGCCGGTCAGGGATGGCGCAGGGCTTCGGTGAGGCGGTTGGCGGCCTCGACGACCGCCCGGGCGAGGCGTGCGCCGGGGTGGCGGGTGAGCCGTTCGATCGGGCCTGAGACAGAGATGGCGGCCACAACCCGGTTGGACGGGCCGCGGACGGGGGCGGCGACGGAGGTGACGCCGGGCTCGCGTTCGCCGATGGACTGGGCCCAGCCGCGGCGCCGCACGCCGCTGAGCGCGGTGGCGGTGAAGCGGGCGGCCTGCAGGCCACGGTGGAGGCGCTCGGCCTCCTCCCAGGCGAGCAGGATCTGCGCGGCAGCGCCGGCTTTCATGGGCAGGGTCGTGCCGACGGGGACAGCGTCGCGAAGGCCGGAGAGCCGCTCGGCGGCGGCCACACAGATGCGATTCTCGCCCTGACGGCGGTAGAGCTGAGCGCTCTCACCGGTGACATCACGCAGGTGGGTCAGGGCCGGGCCGGCGGCGGCCGACAGGTGGTCCTCGCCCGCTGCGGCGGAGAGTTCGGTGAGTCGGGAGCCGAGGATGAACCGGCCCGGCAGGTCCCTGGCGACCAGTCGGTGGTGTTCGAGTGCGACGGCGAGTCGGTGGGCGGTTGGCCGGGCCAGGCCGGTGGCGGCGACCAGTCCGGCCAGGCTGGCGGGGCCGGCCTCCAAGGCGCCGAGGATCGAGGTGGCCTTGTCGAGCACGCCGACGCCGCTCGTGCTTTTCATGATGGGGTACTACAGTCTCAAGTCCCGCGAGCGACAGGCGGGTTGCGCTCGCGGAGGCTCCGGGCGGGAGGGGGCGACGGTCAGCGGGAATCAGGCCGACGGAAATACGGGAATCCCCGGACGACCCGCCCCCGAAGGCCCGTTCAGAGCAGCGTGGGCGCGTGGAAGGTGCCGAGGGCGCCGGAGGCGAGGTCCCGGTCCAGCCAGTAGCGGCGCGGTTCGGCGAGCGTCACGTAGACGCTGACCGCCAGGATGCCCGGGATCTCGGCGAGCTCCTCATCGATGAAGGCCGCCAGGGCGGAGCGGTCGGTGACCAGGCCGGTGCACAGGACGGACAGGTCGCTGGCGACGTGTACGGCGAGGCGGGTCTGGGGCAGCTGGTCGAGGCGCCGCATGACCTCGGGGGTCCCGCCGGGGGCGACCCGCAGGCGGAGCATGAACGGGGTCCGGAAGCCGAGCCATTCCGACACGATCTCCAGGCGCGGTTTGACCCAGCGCTCGTCCAGGACCCGGCGCACCACCCGGTGTGCGGTGGAGGTGGGCAGGGCGGCGGCGCGGGCGATGCTCGCGGCGGAGGCCCGGCCGTCCTGGATCAGTTGCGTGACGACGCTGCGCTCGGCATCACTGAGGGGCTTGGCGGGCGGGTTGGCCGTCGCGGTGCCCTCCGGGCCGACCCCGGCGAGTTCCAGCAGGCCGGCGCGCTCGGCGTCGGTGAGGAACTGCGGGTCCCAGGTGGCGCCCCGGCGCAGGGTGCTGAGCGCGGGCAGGGCGTTGACGCGGCGGACACCGGGGATCGAGAAAAGCCGGTCGATCGCCTCGCTGGTGGCCGCCTCGGACGGGGCGTGAATCACGGCGTAGAGGGGGTAGTCGCCGGAGATCTGCGCCAGCCGCTGGACGTGGGGAAGGTCACGGAGCCGCCCCAGGACCGCCAGCGGGGTTTCGCCGGTGGTGTCCAGGAAGACGTGGACCGGCATCGCCGTGGAGTGCAGGCCCCAGTCGGCCTGGCCGACCACGCGCACCATGCGGGCCTTGTGCAGCCGGTCGTAGCGGCGTTTGAGGGTGCCGGCGTCGGCGGACAGGATCGCGCCGATGTCGTCCCAGGTGGCCCGGGGGGCTACGTGCAGCGCCCCGATCAGGCGCCGGTCGAGCTCGTCGAGGAGAGGCCCAGTCATGTTTCCGTACCTTAGACTGCCAGTTGATCCCATCGTGACATAGAAGATCTAGCAAATCTCTCACTTGGATGCCATTGTTTGCGAAAACGTCCCTCAGCAGTGCCGAAAGGGTAGCCATGAGTGCCACCACGACCGAGTCGCGGGAGACCGAGCCCGGCTCGCCATCCATGCGCGCCATGAACCGCGCGATGGCGGCGATCGAGAAGGCCGGCAACCGGCTGCCCGACCCGTTCTGGCTGTTCTGGGGCCTCGCGGCGGTCGTCGCCGTACTCAGCGCCGTACTGGCCGCCGAGCACGTCAGCGCCGTGCTCCCGGGGACGCACAAGACCATCGAGGTGCAGAGCCTGCTCAGCACGGACGGGTTCAACCTCGTCGTCGGACACGCCGTCGAGAACTTCGCGAACTTCCCGCCGCTGTCGACGGTCCTCATCGTGATGTTCGGCATCGTCGTCGCCGAGAAGAGCGGGCTGTTCGAGACACTTCTACGGCGCCTGGTCGCGCGGGCGTCGGGCCGCTACCTGACCTTCGCGCTGGCGCTGACCGCGATGGTCAGCCACGTCGCCGGCGACGCCGCGTACGTGACCCTGATCCCGCTCGGCGCGGCGCTCTACCGGGCCGCCGGCCGCAGTCCGGTCCTCGGCTGCGTCGTCGCCTACGTGTCGGTCTCCGCGGGCTTCAACGCCTCCCCGGTCCTCACCACGACCGATGTGCTGCTGTCGTCGATGTCCACGGCCGCCACCCACGTCATCGACCCGCACGCGGTGGTGACCCCGTTGTCGAACTACTGGTTCGGGCTCGCGTCGTCCGTCCTCATGGCGTTCGTGATCACGGTCGTCGTCGAGACGGTCCTCGTGCGGCGCTCTGACCTGGAGCCCGACGAGCCGGTGGCCGCCGCGCCGATCGCCGAGAAGGCGGAGGCACAGCAGATCGAGGCGACCGCGCGGCAGCGCAGCGCGCTGCGCGGGGCCGGACTGGTCACGCTGGGCCTCGCCGCGCTCCTGGTCGCGGCGATGATCCCGACCCACTCGCCGCTGCGCGGCGACCACGGCGGCATCCTCAACTCGCCGGTGTTCAGCGGCATGGCGATGGTCCTCGGGGTGTTCTTCGCCGTGATCGGCTGGATCTACGGCCGACTCGCCGGCACCTTCCGCGGCACCCCCGACGTGATGGCCGCGATGGCCGACGGCACCAAGTCGATGGCACCGACCATCGTCCTGTTCTTCGCGATGTCCCAGTTCCTCGCCTACTTCAAGTGGACGAAGCTGGGCGACATCCTCGCTGTCAAAGGCGCCGAGACCCTGCGCGACCTGCACCTCAGCGGCTGGCTCGTGCTGCTCGGCGTCGCCGTGCTGATCGCGGTGATGAACCTGCTGGTCACCAGCGGCTCCGCACTGTGGGCGCTGGTCGCCCCGGTCCTGGTGCCGATGCTGATGCTCGTCGGCGTCCACCCGGAGGCCACCCAGGCCATGTACCGGGTCGCCGACTCGGTCACCAAGTGCATCACGCCGATGAGCCCGTTCTTCATGATGGCCGTCGCCTACCTGCGGCAGTACCGCAAGGACGCCGGCATCGGCACCCTCGCCTCCTTCACCCTCCCGGTGGCCGCCGTCGCCTGGGTCGCCTGGGTCGCCTTCTTCCTCGCCTGGTACCTGCTCGGCATCCCCTTCGGCATCGGCTGAGCCGCCCGTCCACCGTTTCGACCCGATCCGTCCGCACGAGAAAGTCGATCATGAACCCCGCCACAGTTGCCCTCACCGACCGCGCCCACGAGGTCTCCTCGGAGATCGTCACCGACATCATGACCCTCGTCGGCCAGGAGACCAGCAGCTACGACCTGGCCGGCCTGGCGGCCGGTCGGGACCTCCTGCACGATCTGGCCGTCCACCGACTCGGGCTGCCCGGCGAGGAGCACCGCCACCGCGGTGGCGAGCGCGGAGACACCCTCACCCTGACCTACCCCGGCACCGGCCCCGGGCACGTCGCACTGGTCGGCCACTACGACACCGTGTGGCCCACCGGCACCCTCGCCGGCTGGGCGCCGTCCGAGTCGGACGGCCGGGAGAGGCTCAGCGGGCCGGGCATCTTCGACATGAAGACCGGCCTGGCCCAGGGCATCTGGGCCCTCAAGCTCGCCCGGGAGTACGGCGCCCCGGTGCCCACGGTCACCTTCGTCTTCAACGGCGACGAGGAGGTCGGCTCCCGGTCCTCGCGCCCGGTGATCGAGGAGGTCGCGCACCACGCCGACGTGACGCTGGTGCTGGAGCCGAGCGCGCACGGCGCGGTCAAGACCGCCCGCAAGGGCAACGGGACCTTCCGCGTCACCGCCAGCGGCGTCGAGGCGCACGCCGGGCTCGCGCCCGAGGACGGGGCCAGCGCCATCACCGCGCTGTCCGAGTTCGTGGTCGCCGCCGCAGCCGTCGCCGCCCCCGACAGGGGCACGACGATCAACCCCGGGCTCATCACGGGCGGCTCCGCCGCCAACGTCGTCGCCGGGCAGGCCACCGCGAGCGTCGACATCCGGGTCAGCAGCGAGGCCGAACGGGAGCGCGTGGACACGGAGCTGGAGGCCATCAAGGTCAGCGACCCGCGCGTCCGCATCGACATCGACCACGCCTGGAACCGGCCCCCGATGACCCTCAACGCCGCCTCCGCCCCGCTCCTCGGCCTCGCCCGCGAAGTCGCCCGCGAGCAGGGCCGCGACGGACTGCCCGCCGCCGCCGTCGGCGGCGCCAGCGACGCCAACTTCGTCGCCGCCCTCGGCCTGCCGGTGCTGTGCGGCATGGGCGCGGTCGGCGACGGCGCCCACGCCCAGGGCGAGTTCATCTACCCCGACACGGTCCCCGCGCAAACAGCCCTGATCGCGGGCCTGCTGGGACGACTGGCCGAACCCCTGCGCGGCTGAGCGGCGAACGCCCGCGCCCAGCCTCGCTGTGCCGTCGGCACAGCGAGGCTGGGCGCGGCAGGGTGAATCCCCTGCGGCGGGCCCGTGGTCGCTCGTCCGGCAGGTGATCAAATATGCGCGAAAGAGCTCCGAATCAAGCAGATTCGCGCTAACGTCACCGCTGTCCGGTCAGCGCGGCGGGCGACGGTGAGTGGTCACGATGCCCGACGCCCAGCCAGCTGGACGCCCGCGTGCGCACGGGAGTTGACCGGATCGGAACCTGCCCACCCCCTCGGAGGAACCGACCGTGATCACGCAGAAGCTCTTTCCGAGCGTCCGAAACCGGCGGCGAACGCCGGGCGGGCTCACGGCCGCCGTCATGGCCGCCGCCGTCTCGCTCGTGGGCGCCGTCGCCGGACCCGCCACCGCCGCCACGCCCTCCGCGGCGGCCTCCACGACGACCGCCACGACGGACTCCGCGGCGCTGCCGCGTCCGGACCACGTGGTCATCGTGATGATGGAGAACGAGGACTACGGCGACGTCATCGGCAACATCGCCCAGGCCCCGTACATCAACTCCCTTGCGCAGACGGGTGCGTCGTTCAGCGACGCGCACGGCGAGTGGCACCCCAGCCTGCCGAACTACTACGCCCTCCTGTCCGGCTCCACCCATGGGCTGACCAACAGCACTCCCCCGTCACCCGGTTCGGTCGACGGGGACAACCTGCCCAACGAGCTGATCCAGCACGGCCTGGGCTTCGCCGACTACTCCGACGAAGCCACCCCCGCCGCCTGGCTGCGCTTCGCCGACCTGCCGGGCACCGCCACCGCCCCCAACCCGGTCGACAAGTGGCTGACCTGCCCGTCCCCGACCGCCGGCCAGGACTGCGGCTTCCCCACCGCAGCCGCCGGCTACGCCGCCCTGCCCGCCGTCACCTTCGCGCACGGCAACGAGCACGAGTCCATGCACGACGGCAGCATCCCGGGCGGCGACACCTGGGTCAAGAACGTCTTCGGCGGCTACGCGGAGTGGGCCAAGACCCACAACAGCCTGCTGATCGTCACGTGGGACGAGGACAACTTCACCTCCGCCAACCACATGCCCACCGTCTTCTACGGCGCGAACGTCCACCCGGGCAGCTACAGCGAGACGATCAACCACTACAGCATGCTCCGCACCGTCGAGGACATGTACGGCCTGCCCCACCTGGGCGACGAAGCCGACGTGGCACCCATCCTCGACGTCTGGGGCCGCACCACCTTCGGCACCGGCAGCGGCCCCGGCCCGGTGACCGGCCTGAACAACTGGTGCCTGGACGACAGGAACGGCTCCACCGCCGACTTCACCCCGGTCACCCTCGCCGCCTGCACCGGCGGCGCCGGCCAGAACTGGACACTGCCCGGCGACGGCACGGTGCGGGCCCTCGGCGCGTGCCTGGACGTCCTGCACAGCGGCACCGCCAACGGCACCGTCGTCCAGCTCTACCACTGCAACGGCGGCGGCGCCCAGCAGTGGGTCGCCCGCGCCGACGGCACCCTGATGAACCCCCAGTCCGGCAAGTGCCTGGACGACCCCGGCTACAGCCTCGGCAGCCCCCAGCTGATCATCTGGGACTGCAAGGCCGGCGACAACCAGAAGTGGCACCTCCCGGCGTAGGCCCGGGGCAGCGGCGGAGGCGGCGGCATACCCATGTCGCCGCCCCTCGTGACGATCACCCGGCACGACCGTGGCGGTACGGGCAGCGCGGGCGCGGACACCGTCGCCCTCGGTTCCGCCCTGGCGCTGCTGGGTACAGGCGGCCTGACATCCCGTCAAAGTCGACCCACCGGCGGCGGAAGGACGACAGTTTCGCTCGCCGCATCCGGTCGTCCCATGAGACGATCGAGGATATGTATTCGCTCCGCGGTATAGGTATAAACGATACGGCCGAGAACACCTACCTCCTCCTCGTCGAGCGCGGCCCGCTGACCCGTGCCGAACTGGCAGGCGCCCTGCGGGTGACCTCGCACGCCATGAGCAAGGCCGTCGACGAACTGACCGGCCTCGGCCTGGTCGAACCGGACGGCACACGGCTGGTCGCCCGACCCCCGCGCGCCGCGCTGGACGTCGTGGTGGACAAGCGCACCAAGGAACTCGCCGCCCTGCACGACGGCGTCGAGGAACTGTCCCGCTTCTGGCGCGACCACCACCACGCCGACGGAGCCGACTACATCGAAGTCGCCCGGACGGAGGCGGCCCGCAGCGCACTGGTCCGGCGGCTCTACGACGAGGCCACCGAACGGGTGCGCGGCCTGACCATCGGCTTCACCGGCCGATCCGCACGACCCAACGTGCTGGCCCCCGGCTGCCGGGAGGCGCTGACCCGCGGCGTCACGTGCACGGTCGTCTACGGGTCCCGGGTACTGCGGGACGGGGCCGCCCGGCAGGCCGTCCGGACCTCCGTCGACCTCGGGGAACGGGCCCGCGTCTTTCCCGAGGTCCCGCTGAACATGGGCATCTGCGACGACCGGTTCGCCCTCGTGTGCCCCCCGGCCGGCGACTGGGACCGTCGGCACCACATCCTCGTGCGGAGATCGGACCTCCTCGACTCGCTGATCGGCGTGTTCGAGTCGTTCTGGCAGATCGCCGTCCCGCTGCCGGCCGCCGCCGAGGCGGCGGACGACGCCGGGACGGCTCCCGAAGTCGAGAGCCGGCAGCTGCTCACCTACCTCAGTGGCGGTCTGACCGACGAGTCGATCGCCCGCGAGATCGGCGTCAGCGAGCGGACGGTGGCCCGCCGCATCACCCGCCTCCAGGAGCTCCTCGGCGCGCGGACGCGGTTCCAGCTCGGCGTCCAGGCCAGCCGTCGCGGCTGGCTCTGAGGAGCCGAGCCGTGCGGTACCCCGCGGCGGGCGACGACCGGCCTGATACCGCGCTTCCACCGCGGCCGGCGGTACGGGCTGCCGCCGTCGGTGGGTCTCGTCGCGGTGGACCCGCACGTCCGCGGCCCGGGTGCGCGGCCCGGGTGCGGTGCGGGGCCCGCACCGGCGCCGGGCCGCGCACCCGGGTACGTCCTCAGTTCGTCGCGTCCGGCTTCACGAGGTCGGGCAGCTTCGCGTCGAAGAGCTCGCCGAGCTTCAGCGAGGGCAGGATGTGGCCCTGGTCGGCGGCGTCGTTGACGACGCTCGCGGCCCACGTGGACGCCGCGAGGCGCTGGTTGGGCGTGCCGTGGTGCCCGTAGCTGCGGAAGCCGCAGTCGCCGACCTGGTAGTAGGACTGCTCGGAGGCCAGCAACCGCTTGCTGTTGAGGGCCTCGCCGCGCGAGTGGGTGAGGAAGTACGTGCCGAACGCGTCCGCCATCATCTCGACGCGGCGGCTGGCCTCCGGCCCGGTCAGTGCGGTGTTGGAGATCAGGTTGTCCTCGAACTGCACGTGGTGGCCGAACTCATGGGCGAGGATGCTACGCGGAGCGGTGTCGCCCAGACCCACGGCTGCCATGCCCTGCAGGATGCCGTCGCCCACGACGATGTGGTCGGAGAGGCCCCGCGGGTGCGAGCTGCCCTTCTCGGTGTAGGCGATCGCGTTGAAGGTGAAGTACGGGTTGGCGCCGCCCTTGAGGGCGGGCTCCGAGTTGATGAGCTCGATGAGCCACCGGGCCACGGGGAGCTTGCCCTCGACGCTGCCGATGGGAACCTGCATGTACAGGGCGCGGGCCAGCCGTTCCGGGGAGGAGAAGACGTCGCCGCCGTGCATCGGCACGATCTGGATGTCGTCGGAGTTGATGTCCCAGAACTTCTTGAGATCCTTCCCTTCGGACCTCAGCTCGTTGGTGTACTCGCCGTTGACGCCGAAGGTGGTGGACTTGGGATCGTCGGCGGTCAGCATCGCGTCGTACATGGCGAGGGTCCCCACCCCGATCATTGGCAGGGCATACCGGAAGACCGGGTCGGCGTCCTTGAGCGTGTCCCTCGCGTAGGCCGTCAGCGCCGTGTTGTTGCACTGGTAGTCGCCCGGGTTGATGACGCCGTCGAGGATGTTCGCCCACGGGGTGTCGTCCACGCCGAACTCGGCGGCGGTGGCGGCGGCCCGCTCCTGCCAGCCGGCCGGCATCGCGGTCAGGATCTTGTCGACGAGATCCCGCTGATGCGGAGTGAGCGAGGAGGTGTCGAGCCCGTAGGCGGAGGCCGCGGCGCCGGCGGTGGCCGTCGTGCCGTCCGCCGCCGCTGCCGGCAGGGAGGCGCCGAGGGCGCAGGTGGCCGCGGTGACAACGGTGACGGCCCAGGCGAGCGTCTTCTTCACGAGAACTCCTTCTGCGTACCGGAGCCGACACGCCTGCTCGCCCTGTGGGGCGCACGAGGCGGTCGGCCGTGCCGTCGGCAAGAGTGCGTGGAGAAGCACTTCCGGAGACAGCCGTCTGCACTGTCCGAATCCGGCATGACAGGAACTCGACATACTCCACACGTCAGCGGGAATCCGCTATGTGACCGTCTCTCACGTCGGAAAGCCGAGCAGGTCACCGCCCTCCTCATCGTGCGCCGCGTCCCCCGGCTGAGCGCTGAATCCGCCGCTGGTCAGGGCAAGTTGTTCACCGCCTGGCGTTACCCCCCCGTCTTCACCGACAGCCCCTTCACCACGCTCCAGACCGAGCTCCAGCACCTGGCAGCACACGGTCGTCGAGCAGGTGATCGCGGACGGCAAGTCCGGCGTGCGTCAGTGGAAGCTTCTACGATCCGTCGTATGCCGGTCGGCACGTACACCACAACCAGCCTCGGAGATGCAATGAACGGCGCGTACTCGCCCGTCGCGGAGCTCAACCTGCTGAAGGACTTGCAGGACAGGCTCGGCTTTGAGTACTACGCCGAAGGGTTCGAGCTGTTCGAGTACGGAGACACCTCTGGGCTCGTAGCCGGCTGGTCGAAGGAGCCGGAATTCACCACCCGGCTTGTTCCCTTCGCACAGGCCAACGGGACCGGTTCGTTCTACGCGCTCTGGCGGCTCGACGACCGAGCGGACCTCGCCACCCTGCCCGTAGTCGTTTTCGGGGACGAGGGCGGACAGCATGTCGTCGCGCGCAATCTGCGGGAGCTGCTCCAGCTCCTCGGTTTCGACTCGGAGATCTCGGTGTGGTGGGACAGTGCCTACTTCTACCGCGGGCGGGACCACCGGAACAGCAAGGGCCACGGCGAATTCGTCGCCTGGCTCGACCGGCAATTCGGCCTGCCCGTGACACAGGACCCGGACGCCGTCGTCGCAGCAGCACAGGCGGAGCTGGGGCAGCGGTTCACCGACTGGGCTCAGCCCTTCCTACCCGACTGACCGGGCAGACGCCCCCGCCGGGACTCACGCCGACACCATCGGCCGGCCGACGTCGGCGGGATCGTCCAGCACGGCACGCCGATCAGGAGCGGCGATCAACTCCGACACAGGCCCTGCGTCCGGTGAGCAGTACAGCCCTCAACGACACACTCCCGGTCCACGGCAACTGGGGATCACACACCCTCCTCGATCACCGTCAGGTGGACGGGCGCCACGTCGCCATCTGCTCTCGGAAGGTCGGGCAACTGACGATGTCCTTCTTGCCGCACTGGAGGGCATGGAGCAGGAGCTGGTGGGCGTGGTCGAGGTCGACCATGCGCTGCTCGATCTCGACGAGCTTGCCGCGGATCACGGCCTGCCTGCGCGGCTGGTCCTGTTGGAACTCACCGATCTCGGCCAGACTCAGTCCGGCCTGCTGGAACTTGCGCAGCAGCACGATCCGTTCCGCGGCCTGCGGCGGATAGCGCCGCTGCCCGCCCTGCCGTTCGGGCGCGGGCAGCAGGCCGTGGCGCTCCCAGAACCGGATGGCCGACGCGGGTACTCCGGTGCTTTCGGCGAGCTGACCGATCGTCATGCGCACGCTTCGCTCCTGCCTATCGCCGTGTCCGCCCCGCGCTTGACTTGAACCTTAGTTCAAGTCGCAGAGTGATGCGTGCGCAGCGGAGGCGGAAGGGCCGGCCGCTGGCCGAGGAACTCGGAGATGACGAGATGACAGCCACAACTGAACTGAAGAGCCGGGCTCACCAGCTCGTCGAGGCCGCCAGGGAGCTGTTCGTGGCGGGGGTGATGTCGCACTCCGGGCACGCCAACCTGAGCGTGCGGCTCGACGCCGAGCGCTTCCTGTTGACCCCGGGGTTCGTCCGCGACCTGCAGCCCGACCAGTTGGCGACCGTCAGTCTCGACGGGCGGGTCCTGGCGGGAGAACTGCGGTCCGTCAGCGTCGAGATCATCACCATGCACAGCGTCGTCTACCGCGCCCGCCCACACGTGGGCGCGATCATCCACACCCACTCGCCCGCCGCGACGGCCTTCGCGGTGGCCCACCGGCCGCTGCCCTGCCGCACCGAGCCGATGCTGCGCTTCGGACAGGCCGAGGAGGTACCGGTGGTGCCGTGGGGGCCGCGCGGGTCGGACGTGTCGGTCCGGGGTATCGCCGAGGTCCTGGAACGACGCCCGACGACCTCCGCAGTCCTGCTCGCCAACCACGGCCTGCTGGTCTTCGGCCCGGACGCGGCGGCCACCGGCCAACTCGTGGTGGCGATCGAGGAAAGCGCCGAAGCGGAGCTCGCCGCAGCGGCGATCGGCGGGGCCGTGGACTTCCCCGAAGGCGCCCTGGAGTCCGTCCGAACCTCGATCGCACGGGTCGCGTCATGACCGTCGAAACAGACCACGCGGACCAGACTGACCGCACGGACCACGCCTTCGCGCAGCGCGCCGAAGCCCTACGTGAGCGCTATCGCGCGACGCTCGGCCTCGTCCCCGGCGCGGTGGAGGACCGCCTGCGGGTGGCCCAGACCTTCGGCCGGCTCCCCACCGAGGAGACCTTCGCGGCACTGCGACACCTCGTCCTGACCGACAGCCCACTCGGCGGACGGGTTCAACAGCTGGTCCACTTCGGGCAGTTGCTCGCTCTCGGGCGCGCCGACCCGGCTCGGATCCACGCCCGCGGAGCGCTCCACGCAGGCGCCGCCATCGCCGACCTCGTCGGAGTCGCCGAGACCTCGCTCATCACCTCCGGCGCGCCGGCCTACGCGCTCGGCATCGAGATCGTCGTCGAACTCCTGCGGACCGAGGATTCGAACGGCCGGGAGCCAAGGCCGACGGCGTCAGAGCCGACCTTGGCAGCATCTTCTGTGGTCACGACGCCTGCCGCCGGGCCCGTCCCGTAGCGGAGAAATCGACGACCGGGAGTTGGCCGCGTTTCTGGCAGCCAGGGCGTTCCTTGCGAGCCGCTACCTGGTGGGGCGCGCTCAGCTACCGCCGGAGGAGGTCTCAACTGTCGATGCCCTCGACCGCATCAGGTTTCTGGCCGACCTGAGCCACAACGGTCGTTGGCCGCCAGGCCACGCGTCCGGCGGCCCTTCCGAGGAAAGCTCGCCAGTAGGCGGGAGCGGGCCATGCGGGAACTCGTGTACAGAGCCAGCCAGGACTGACTGGATTTTCGCCCCCCAGATACCTGACGCCGCGCCAGGAGCGGCCGCACATCGCGCCGCGCGACGAAGTCAGCTGCGGCCGCCTCATCATCGCCCGACTCATCCGGCACTTGGGCCGCCTCTGGACCTGTCGGCGCGCACTTGATCGATGACAGAAGCGTCAAGTGCGAACCCTTCAGCCGGAATCTGAGATCACGACGAGCAACCATCGAACCCGTAGCAGTGATCGACAGATCGGACACATGGGCAGGAACAGCGCATACAGTCACCAGCTCCCGGCACCGAGTAGCCTCCGCACACGGAGTCGAACCGTGAAAACCGTGAGACGAATGTGAGAGGCAGGCCGCAGCACACGCCGAAGGCCGCTTCCTCGCGAACGAGAAAACGGCCTCTGACCTGCGACAATGGGGCGAACCCCTGTCGGGACGACAGGATTTGAACCTGCGACCCCTTGACCCCCAGTCAAGTGCGCTACCAAGCTGCGCCACGTCCCGTGGTCTGGATGCCCGGTAGCGGGGCCTGGGGGGCTCTGCCGTGGGCTTCTCGACCTTGTCTCCGGTTGTCCCGGCGACGTGGAAAACAATACAGCACGTCGAGGGGTGCTCGCTGCAGGGTTGCACGGTTGGGGGGGTGGGTCAGGGGGTGGGGTGGCGGGCGTCGTAGGTGAGGAAGGCGGGGCGGCGGGCGGCGAGGAGGAGGACGGCGGCGACGCAGGCGAGGCCGCCGGTGATCACGGAGGTGGCGGGGTTGGTGAGGGCGGCGACGCCGCCGGACTCGAAGTCGCCGAGGCGGGGGCCGCCGGCGACGACGACGACGAAGATGCCCTGGAGGCGGCCGCGCATCTCGTCGGGGGCGGCGACCTGCATCATCGTGTTGCGGAAGATCATGCTGACGGTGTCGGCGCAGCCGGCGACCGCGAGCAGGAGGAGGCCGAGCCACAGGTTGTGGAGCGCGCCGAAGGCGGCGATGGCGAGGCCCCAGGCGGCGACGGCGGCGAGGACGGCGGCGCCCTGGCGGTGGACGCGGCTGACCCAGCCGGAGAAGAGGGCTCCGATCAGGGCGCCTACGGCGGGGGCGGAGACCAGCAGGCCGACGGTGCGGGCGTCGCCGCCGTAGAAGGTGAGCGCGATGGCCGGGAAGAGGGCGCGCGGCATGCCGAAGATCATCGCGGCCAGGTCGGCGAGGAAGCTGATGCGCAGGTTGGGCTGCTCGCGCAGGAAGCGGAGGCCGTCGAGGACGGAGGCGCGGCCCTTGCGGTCGCCGAGCGGGCGCATGGCGGGCAGGCGCCACATCGCGTAGAGGGTGCCGGCGAAGGCGACGGTGTCGACCAGGTAGGCGGCCTGGGCTCCGTAGGCGCCGATGAGGACGCCGCCGAGCATGGGACCGACGGTGAGGCCGAGGTTCATACTGACGGTGCTCAGGGCGTTCGCCGCGGGGAGCTGGTGGCTGGGCACCAGCCGGGGGATCATCGCGGAGCGGGCGGGCGAGCTGAGCGCGAAGAAGCCGGCCTGGGCGGCGACGGCGGCGTAGAGGACGGCGACCTGTCCGATGCCGGCCAGGGCCTGCACGGCGAGGACGGCGGAGACGGCGGCGAGCCCGGCCGAACCGATCAGGCCGAGTTTGCGCCGGTCGACGGTGTCGGCGATCGCGCCGCCGTACAGGCCGAAGGCGACGAGCGGGAAGAAGGAGAAGAGGCCGACCAAGCCGGTCGCGAAGGCGGAGCGGGTCTGGTCGTAGACCTGGACGGAAACGGCGACGGCCGTCATCTGCTGGCCTATGGAGGAGACGGCCTGCCCGAACCAGACCCGGCGGTAGTCGGGGTGGTCGCGCAGCGGGCTGAGGTCGGCGAGGGCCCGGCGGTACCAGGGACCAGCCTCGGCGGCCACCGGACCGGCCGCGGGACCAGACACCGGACCAGACACCGGACCGGCCGCCGGTGCCGGGACAACGACAGGCGCGGCGGCAGGCGCGGCGTCCGCCTGGGCTGGATGGGAGGGCTGGGCTGAATTGGCAGGATGATCGGTCGACACAGCCCCCCATGCTCCGCCCTGCCCTCCCCGCTCCCCGCACCGGGGTCGAGCCACGGCCGTCCTACCTGCTCAGGACCTGTCGCTCGCCCGCCTCCACCGCGAAGTCGAGCCGGTTGCCCGGCGGCGGGAACGGGCAGATGAAGTGGTCGGCGAAGGCACACGGCGGCAGGTAGGCCCGGTTGAGGTCGAGGACGGTGCGGCCGTCCGCGTCCGGGGCGGGGAGGGTGATGAAGCGGAAGCGGTAGGTGTCGATGCCGCTGGTCGCGTCCGCGATGACGCCGGTGAGGCGGTCGCCGGAGCGGGTGACGGTCAGGGTGCGGTGCTCGCCGGCGACGGTGAAGGCGATCCGCCCGGTGACGGCCAGCGGGCGCTCCTTGCCGTCCGCGTTGGGGACGAGGACGGACTGGGCACCGTCCTCCTCGAACGGGGTGAAGACCGCGGGGACGGCCCACTCCGGCGAGTACGGGTAGGCGGAGATGCCCGCGAAGGCGGTGCGGCGTGGCGCGGCCGGGTCGAAGACCCGCAGGGCGAGTTCGCCCTCGCGCTCGATCGGGACGAGCAGCAGGTCGCCGAGGGTGGCGGTGTCGGCGGCGGGATCGGTGTCCGGACGCAGCAGCGCCTCGCCGTCGACCGGCCCACCCGCGCCGCCGACGGTGATGCCGTCCCCGGCCGCCGCCCGGACCCGGACGCCCTCGGCGTCGGCCCACCAGAGCCCGGGCAGGCCGGGGATCTCGGTCGGCTCCGGCTGCAGCCAGTACGTGCCGGTGAGTGCGAGCTGGCCGTGCGGCGCGCTCACCGACGCCGCCCGGTTGTCGCTCCAGTGCTTCCAGTCCTCCGAGGCCGTCGCCGTCATCGGTACACCCTCCCGCTCCGGTTCTCGGACGGCCCGCCGTTCGGGCCGTCCGGCTCGCTCATCCACCACAACGCCGCCCGCCCGGACGGATCATTCCCGCCCGCCGCAATCGCCATCCGGCGGCAACACGGTGTCACGACGGCAACACCCCGTACACGCCGCCCGCCGGGACGACGCTCAGCCCTCAGCCGCCCCCTTGCGCAGCGGCCGGAACAACCCCTCCTGCACGACGGACACCACCAGCTGCCCGTTCCGGTCGAAGATCTCCCCGCGCGCGAGGCCACGCGCGCCGTGGGCTATCGGGGACTCCTGCTGGTACAGCAGCCAGTCGTCCGTACGGAACGGGCGGTGGAACCACATCGCGTGGTCGAGCGAGGCCATGTCGAAGTGTCTGGTGCCCCAGAGCGGCTCGACGGGGGCGCGGACGGCGTCCAGCAGCGTCATGTCGCTGGCGTAGGTGAGGGCGCAGACGTGGATCAGCGGGTCGTCCGGCAGCCGGCCGTTGGTCCGCAGCCAGACGCCGCTGCGCGCCTCGACGCCGGCCAGCTCCTCCTTGGTCCAGCGCAGCCGGTCGACGTAGCGGATGTCGAACGGCTGGCGGCGGCTGATGAACGGGGGCAGTTCACCGAGCCGGGAGCCGACCTCGTCCAGCGCGCTGGGCAGCGTCTCGGGGGCGGCGACCCCCGGTACGGGGAACTGGTGCTCGATGCCGCCCTCCTCGGGGAGGTGGAAGTCGGCGGTGAGGGCGAAGATCGACCGGCCGCCCTGGATGGCGAGTACCCGGCGGGTGGTGAAGGAGCGGCCGTCGCGGATCCGGTCGACCTGGTAGACGATCGGCACGCCGGGCACACCGGGGCGCAGGAAGTAGGAGTGCAGCGAGTGGACCGGGCGGTCGCCGTCCACCGTGCGCCCGGCCGCGACCAGCGCCTGCCCGGCGACCTGGCCGCCGAACGTCCGCTGCAGCGCCTCCTCGGGACTGCGCCCGCGGAAGATGTTCAGTTCGATCTGCTCCAGGTCGAGCAGGTCGACAAGGTCGTCGACTGGGGTACCCATGCGTGCGCTTCCTCTCCGGGCCCGCGGCCAGGGCGGAGGTCTTCCGTCCGGTTGCCGGCGCCCGTCCTGAGCGAATTCTCCAACCCACTCGAATTCTCCGGCGACCGGGGTCATTCCCGCTCACCGAGCCCAAGGAGCCGATTCACTCGAACGAGCAAGCGAACGCCGAGCCGGCAAGCGGCGAGCCGGCGAACACCGCCCGACGCGCACCACCCTCAGGCCACCCCAGTCTCGTCCGCCGCCCCCGCCACCAGCCCCGACTGCCGCACCGTGATGTTGAGCCGGCCGACCAGCCCCAGCCCCGGATCCGCCGTGCCGGCCACCGTGCGCACCACCCCGTGGTACGCGAACCGGGCCGGGCCGCCGAACACCAGCAGGTCCCCGCTGCGCAGCTCCAGGTCGGTCCACGGACGGGTCCGGGTCTCGGTGTTCCCGAGCCGGAACACGCAGGCGTCGCCGAGCGAGAGCGAGACCACGGGCGCGTCGATCCGCTCGTCGCGGTCCTGGTGGAGGCCCATCTTCGCGCCGTGCGGGTAGTGGTTGACGATCGCGATGTCAGGTTCGTACGACGCTGCGCCGGCGATCTCCCCGGCGTCCGCTCCGTACGCGTCGGCGACGGCCCGGCGGGCGAGGCTGCCGAGTTCGGGCGGGAACGGCTTGACGGGCGTACCGTCCTCGGCCGCGCTCCGATAACCGTACGGGTACCAGTGCCATCCGAGGCTGACCATCCGTACGGACATCATCCCGCCGGTGGGCATCCGCACGGCGTGCAGGCCCGCCGGCGGACGGGCCCACTCCCGGCAGGCGGCGACCAGGCGCAGCTGGGCCTCGGCGTCCAGCCAGCCGGGGAGCAGGACGGCCCCGGGGGCGGGCGCGACGCGTCCGCGCGCGGCGGAGGGCCCCGGCAGGTCACCGAACAGTTCGCCCTGGATCACCCCACCATCCTCCCGCACCGGCACCGGCAGCGGCAGCGGCAGCGGCAGCGGCAGCGGCAGCGGCAGCGGCCAGAACAGACCAGGCCAGGCCAGGCCAGGCCAGACCAGGCCGGCCGCAGACACCGGGGCCGCCACCGGGCCCCGGCACCGGGCCGATCAGCCCCAGCTCCCGCGCACAGTCGGGCCACGCCTCCCACCCCTGTCGCCGGAGGATCTCGCCACCGACGGTCGTCTGCTCCCGCCGGTTCGCGCAGTCCGGCCGGTCGGCGAAGCGCAGGCCGCCGGCGTCCTTCCAGGTGGGCGGCCAGATCTGCAGGCCGCCGTAGTAGCCGTTGCCGGTGTCGGCCCGCCAGTCGCCGCCGCTCTCGCACCGGGCGAGTCCGTCCCACACCAGGTCCGCGACCCGGGTCGCCGCGCCGGCCCGCACGGACGGCGCCGTCGCCACACCCGCCAGGACCAGCACGACGCCCAACCGCAGCACGACCCCATGCGTACGTTCGTCACACGAATGCGGCACAGCAGCCGACCCTAGACGCGCCGCCGCACCGCCCTCCCCGACACGCCGGACACGCCGGACACGCCGGCGGCCGCTCCTCCGCACAGCGGAGAAGCGGCCGAGGTGTCAGCACACTGCCGGGCCGGGAGGCCCGCTGAGCCGATGTCAGACGGCTCCGTCGGACAACAGCGTCAGACGGCACGCGTCAGACGACAGACGTCAAACGACAGGCACCGGACGAGGCATCGACGACAGGCGTCAGATGCTCAGGGTCTCGCCCGGGAGGATCAGGTCGGGGTTGCCCCCGATGACCTTGGCGTTGTTCTTGTACAGGTCGTGCCAGTCCAGGCCCTTCGCGGCGGCGATCGAGCTCAGGGTGTCACCGGACTTGACGGTGTAGCTGCCGCCCTGGGCCGGCTTGGCATCGTTCGAGCCGGTCCAGGACTTGGCGCCCTTGGCGGCGTCGTTCTTCGGCGCGGCCTTCGGGGCGTCGCTCTTCGGGGCGACGTTCTTCGGCGCGACGTCAGCCTTCGGCGCGGCCTTCGGGGCGACGTCGGCCTTCGGGGCCGGCGCCGGCTTGGCGGCCGGGGCGGCCGGCTTGGCGGCGGTCGAACCGGCGGTGGAACCCGCCGAGGTGTCGACGGCTGCCGGGGCGCCGCCCTTGGTCAGACCGGCCTTGACGGAGCACACGGGCCAGGCGCCCGGCCCCTGCGAGGCCAGGACCTTCTCGGCGACCGAGATCTGCTGCGCCTTGGTGGCCAGGTTGGCCTGCGAGGCGTAGGCGGTACCACCGAAGGCGGCCCAGGTGCTGGAGGTGAACTGCAGACCGCCGTAGAAACCGTTGCCGGTGTTGATGGCCCAGTTGCCGCCGCTCTCGCACTGGGCGACGGAGTCCCAGGTGGAGACGGAGGCGGCGGAGGCGGAGGTGGCCGTGACGAGGCCGGCCACCGGCAGGGCCGCGACAGCGGCGCCCGCCACGACAGCCATCCGGACGCGGTTGCGCTTGGTGGCGGTGGAGGTGGTGGCAGCGGCGGTCTCGTGACGGAAGGTCATGGGGTTCCTCTCGACAGCCCCGGGCGGGCATGCGGAACCAGACCCTGGAAAGGGCCGCATTCGCTTGCCGCGTCCGTCGGACGGCCGTGCACGTGTCGGACGTGCCGCTGCCGCCCCGGCCACCCAGCCGCTCGCCGACGACCTGTTCGAGCGATCACGTCGGCGGGCACCTGCCGCATCCGGCCGGAACCGGAGGGGCGGTGCGTCGGGGGTGAACCCGGGTGGCGCTCGTTGCGCCGCCAACGAAGCTACGAGCCGGTCGGCAGGGAAACCAAAACCCCACCGGTCTGCCCAGCTCAGCCAAGGGTTACCGGCGGTAATAACCGCACAATCTTGCCCGAAATGTCCGTTTAGTCGTTGATTCCTAGATCAAACACCGCAATGGCGTGACTTACCTCACGGTTTCATTCCGGCAGGCCTGCCATCGACATCGACACATTGCGACCACGAGAACACGCTGCGCGGTCGGATCAGGGGCAATTCCCGTCAGCCTCGTCAGCCACCCGTGACGCCTGACACAAGGGCCCGTTGGTCATGACGACCTCTCCGTGTCCGCCCCCGAACCACAAACCGCACCCACCCGAGGAGACCCTGTGCCGCGCATGCTCGACGTCAGCGACGAGGTCCGGTCCGAGATCGGCGACGACGAGGCGGACCGCCTCCTCGGCGGCGACCGCGCACCCGACAGCTACGAATGCACCTCGTGCCGCACCCCCGGCGACACCCACGTGGAGCCCACCAGCACCGTCCTGTTCGTCGGCGAGGAGACCGCCGTACTCGCCTTCGCCCACGCCCGCTGCATCCCGTCCCAGGTGGTGCCGGTGGCCGAGGAACAGCTGGTCGGCGCCGTTCGCAGCATCAGTCAGGCCCAGACCGGCGCCCCGGCCGCCCACGCGAGCCCGGCGATGCCCTCCCCCGCGATGCACTCCCCCGCGATGCCCACCCCGCTGGACCCCGCCCCCGCGACGGCCCCCGCCGCCCAGCCGAGCGCGCCGGGCCAGGCCGCCATCCTCGGCATCACCTGCGGGCTGGTGCTGCACGGCAAGGTCGGGCACGCCTCGCTGGTGGTCGAGCCGACCGGTCCGGTCGGGCGCCCCGGCAGTACCTCGGGCGAGGACGAGTTCCTCGACCTGCTCCAGGACGCCGGGTTCCAGCGCATCACCGACCTCGACCAGACACCGGACCAACTGCCCGGCTGGTCGGTCCTGGTGGCGATGGGCAAGCTGCACGCGGTGCTGCAGCCCGCGGCCGCCGGCGGCAGCACCGGCTGGTGGCAGGCGCACCAGCCGCTCCAGGTCACCGACGCCTGGCGGATGGCCGCCAGCCAGCTCTCCGAGGTGACCATGTACGCCGTCCCGGCCGGGATGGTCGGCCGCCAGCCGCGCGAGGACCTGCTCCGCCAGGCCCTGGAGCGGGCGGTTGCGCTGGGACAGGTGGTTGCCGCCTCCCTCCCGCTCGCCGGCACCTGAGCCGACCGGCACCGGCGGCGTCCGCGCCACCCGTGCCACCCGTGCCACCCGCAGCCACTCCCGCGCCACCGCACCCGTCGGAAGGCGGCCTCCCCGCTCGGCGTGGGCCGCCTTCCGGCCGGGCCCCGGCACCCCGCATCCCCGTGCTCCCTCACTCGTTGGCCCCTGTGTGTACAGCTACGACGTCTCCGCGTCCTCCGGCCGGTCCACCACCGCCCCCCGCTCGATCCCGGGCATGCGCCCGTCGTACGACGCGGAGCACCCGCACTCGACGACGCCGATCTACGACGAGCTGTACTCCGAGTACCGACGGCTGTTCCGCGCGCTTCCGGGCGACCGCTCGGGCGAGGAGAGCCTGACGTTCACGGGCTTCGCGGTCCGCGACGGCTACCCCGTACTCGGCGACCCGCGCCCGTACCCGCCCCAGCACCAGGCCTTCCACACCTACGGGGGGCAGGTGCCAGGCCTACCGCAGTTCATGCCGAGCCAGCAGCCCGGCCACACCGGAGGCCACAGCACCGGCCACAGCACCGGCCACGCCGACGCGCAGGCCACCAGCCACGGCGCCACCGGCCACAGCCCCGTCAGCCATACCGCCCATGCCACCCACACGGGCCAGACCGGCCACAACGCCCCCCAGGCACACCACCACCCCCACCCCGAGCCCGCCGCCCCCACCAGCGACGGCTTCGGCCAGGCTGCCCCGGCGGCCGCCGTCCCGCAGCACCACCAGTCCCCCGGCCCCCAGTTCACCAACGGTCAGGGCTGGGTGGCCGCCGGCTACCTGGGCACGATCCCGCACCCGATGCCCGCGCCGCCCCCGGCACCCTCCCCCGCGATGGGCACCGCCACCGGAGTCGCCACCGTCCCGCCCACCGGCGGCCGCCACCGCCAGATGCTCTCCCTCCCCCCGGGCCGCAACGGCGAGCACCACTGACAGGCCACCACCGACAGCAAGCGAGGGCCCCGCCACGACCGTGACGGGGCCCTCGCCCACACCTGCTACCGGAACCGGAACCTGCCGACCGCTGTCGGTGGTACCCGCCGGCGCTCTACTTCTTCTTGCGCTTCTCCCGCACCCGCACCGAGATCGAGATCGGCGTCCCGACGAATCCGAACTCCTCGCGCAGCCGGCGCTCGATGAAGCGCCGGTAGCCGGCCTCCAGGAAGCCCGAGGCGAACAGCACGAACCGCGGCGGACGGATGCCCGCCTGGGTGCCGAACAGGATGCGCGGCTGCTTGCCGCCGCGGATCGGGTGCGGGTGGGCGGCCACCAGCTCGCCGAGGAAGGCGTTCAGCCGCGCGGTCGGGATGCGGGTCTCCCAGCCCTCCAGCGCGGTCTCGATCGCCGGGACGAGCTTCTCCATGTGCCGGCCGGTCTTCGCCGAGACGTTGACCCGGGGGGCCCACTGCACCTGGACGAGGTCGCGCTCGATCTCGCGCTCCAGGTAGTAGCGGCGCTCCTCGTCCAGCTGGTCCCACTTGTTGTAGGCGATGACGACGGCTCGCCCGGCCTCGACAGCCATCGAGATGATCCGGGTGTCCTGCTCGGCGAGGGTCTCGCTGGCGTCGATCAGGACGACCGCGACCTCGGCCTTGTCCAGTGCGGAGGAGGTGCGCAGCGAGGCGTAGAAGTCGGCGCCGGCGGTCAGGTGGACCCGGCGGCGGATACCGGCGGTGTCGACGAACTTCCAGGTCTTGCCGCCGAGTTCGATCATCTCGTCGACCGGGTCGCGGGTGGTACCGGCCAGTTCGTTGACGACCACCCGCTCCTCGCCGGCGACCTTGTTCAGCAGGCTGGACTTGCCGACGTTCGGGCGGCCGATCAGCGCGACGCGGCGCGGTCCGCCGGGGGCGGCGTCGCCGAAGGTCTGCGGCGGGGCCTCGGGCAGCGCGGCCATGACGGCGTCGAGCAGATCGCCCGAGCCGCGGCCGTGCAGCGCGGAGACCGGGAACGGCTCGCCCAGGCCCAGCGACCACAGGTACGCGGCCTCGGCCTCGGTGGACGGGCCGTCGACCTTGTTGGCGCACAGCACGGTCGGCTTGCCGGCCCGGCGGATGAGCTTGATCAGGGCTTCGTCGGTGTCGGTGGCGCCGACGGTGGCGTCGACGACGAACAGCACCGCGTCGGCCTGCTCGATGCCCAGCTCGGCCTGCGCGGCCACCAGCGCGTCGATACCGAGGACGTCGATCTCCCAGCCACCGGTGTCGACGACCTTGAAGCGGCGGCCGTTCCAGCTGGCCTCGTAGGTGACCCGGTCGCGGGTGACGCCCGGCTTGTCCTCGACGACGGCCTCGCGGCGGCCGATGATGCGGTTCACCAGGGTCGACTTGCCGACGTTCGGGCGGCCGACGACGGCCAGCACCGGCAGCGGGATGTGCTCGGCGCCGTCGAAGCCGTCCACGCCGTCGACGTCGAAGCCCTCCTCGGCGGCGAGGGCCATGAACTCGGCGTAGTCGGCGGCGTCCAGTTCACCAGGGCTGGTGTCGGAGTGCTCTGCGGTCATGTTCGTCTGTTCCGTTTCCCGGCCCGGCCCTTCCCAGGGGCGTGCCGTGCGTACCTGCCCCGCTCGGGGCAGCGCGATTGGTTCTCCGCGGCGCCTCGGCGGCACCACGGCTCATTCGGTCGTCGTACCGACGACATGTCCGGTCGGATCGACGTATGACGTATCCGGTCGGATCGACGTATCCGGTCCGATCGACGTGTTCGGTCACACCGATGTGTCCGGTCAGACCGACGACATCCCGGCCCGCTCCTCCACGAGCGCGGCGATCCGGTCGATCACCTGCTCCAGGGTGAGCTCGCTGGTGTCCACCAGGACGGCGTCCGCGGCCTGGGCCAGCGGGGCCGTCTTCCGGGAGGAGTCGGCGGCGTCCCGGCGGGCGAGGTCGGCGGCCATCGCGGTGATGGTCGCCTCGTCGACGCCCTTGGCGCGCAGCTCGGCCGCCCGGCGCTCGGCCCGGGCCCGCTCGGAGGCGGTCAGGAAGACCTTGACGGTGGCGTTCGGGAACACCACCGTCCCCATGTCCCGGCCCTCGGCGACGATGCCGCGCTCGGCGACCTCGGCGCAGCCACGCTGCAGCTCCACCAGCCGGGCCCGCACCGCCGGCACCGCGGACACGGCGCTGACCTGCGCCGTCACCTCGGGGCCGCGGATCGGTCCGGAGACGTCCTGGCCGTCCACCGTGATGGTGGGGCCGTCCGCGGCCGTGCCCGACACGATCACCGGCTTGCCGCACGCGACGGCCACCGCCTCCGCGTCGGTCACGTCGACCTCGTTGGCCAGCATCCACCAGGTCATCGCCCGGTACATGGCGCCGGTGTCCAGGAAGCTCAGGCCCAGCCTGGCGGCCACCGCCCGCGAGACGGTCGACTTGCCGGAGCCGGAGGGTCCGTCGATGGCGACGACGACCGGGGCGTGCGCTCGGTCGGCAGTATCCACGGGGCGAACCTCTCTCTAAACACTGGACCCGGGAGCCTGGGCAGGCACACGACCGGGGATTGTCTCCCTCAAGGTTAATGGACCGCCGACACACCCCGACCCCGCCCGCCTCAGGCCCCGGCAGCCTCCGCCTCAGGCCTCGGACCCACCTCAGGACTCGGTCCCGCCCGCTGGATCTGCAGAACGGCGTTCCCGAGCCGGGGCCGCAGGTACTCGCCGTCCCGCTCGATGCCGAGGACGCCACCCACGAAGGTCATCGGGAGCTCGGTGCCGAGGCGGTCCCAGACGAACGGCACCTTCGAGACGTGGGACGGGAAGTCGTTCGGCACGAAGCGGTCCCGGTGGTAGGGCGCGTTCGCCGCCTCCCACCAGCCGAAGGACTCCCGCAGCCGGGGGCCGGCCGCCGTCCGGGTGTGCGCGAAGAAGGTGGTGAGCCAGCCGGTCACCTGCGGGCCGCCGGACATCGACTCCCACTTGTGGAACGAACGCCAGAAGCACTCGTCCACCGGGCCGCCCGCCGCCGTCGCCGCGATCTCGTCGACCACCGGGCGCAGCTCGGCGAACCACGGCGCCAGCAGGTCGAAGCGCGCCGCGAGCTCGCCGACCCGCGCCGCCAGCAGCGCCCAGTCCTCGGCCGTGCCCTCCAGCCGGATCCGGGGGATGCCACAGCGGGTCTCCCAGCGGAAGTCGTAGTACGGGCTGACCACGTCCATCAGCGCCACCAGCGCCGAGGACTCGTCGTCCGGGCTCGTCGTCGAGAACGTCGGTTGGAACAGCTCCACCAGCTCCGACCCGACCGCCTCCGTCAGCGGCTCCCGCACCAGCCGGATCGACCGCGCCCAGTCCGGCCCCGACCCGAGCAGACCGTCGTCCCGGACCACGATCTGCCGCTTCACCCCGGGAGGCGCCGTGAACAGCCCTTCGTACACCGAGGCGTTCAACCGCACGTGCACCGCCACCTCGTGCACCACCGCGTACCAGAGCACGTCCGGCGACAGGCTCAACGGCAGGTGCTCGGCGAAGGCGGCGTGGGCCGCCCGCACCAGCAGGCTCCAGGTGGGCTCCGGCTCCGCGAACTCGGGGTACAGCGGCTCCGGCCTGGGCAGTTCGACCAGCGTCTCGACGCTTCGGTGGCGGATCCGGAACCCTCCGCCCACCACCGCCCGCAGGAACCGCTCGTTCCCCAGGTCCTCCAGCCGGCCGGAGGACCCGTGCCGGGTCTCGCCCAGCGGCAACTCGATGATCATTTCCCCCCTGCCGACAAACCCCTCAGTAGCGACTCAGCAGCCCCTCAGGCCCGGAAGGCTTCCGCCCCCTCAGCCCCTCGGCCCCGAGGGGCCCTCAGCCCCAAGGGCCCTCAGTCCCGGACGCTCCACCCGCTCGCCCGCAGCGCCACCGTGAGCGGCTTGACCGCCCCCGGCGCCACCGACAGCTGGACGAAGCCCACCTGCTGCCCGGTCGAGTGCTCGATGACGACGTCCTCGATGTTGACCCCGGCCGCGCCGACCTCGCCGAACAGCCGGCCCAGCTCGCCGGGCTGGTCCCCGAGCACCACGGCCACCGTCTCGTAACGGGTGGGCGGCGCGCCGTGCTTGCCGGGGATGCGGGCCTGGCCGGTGTTGCCGCGCCGCATGACGGCCTCGATCCCGGCCGCGCCCACCCGGCGCTCGCCCTCCTCGGCGGCGTCCAGGGCGCGCAGCGCGGTGACGGTGTCGCCGAGGTCGGCGGCCACCTCCTCCAGGATGTCGGCGACGGCACCCGCGTTGGCGGAGAGGATGTCGACCCACATGCCGGGGTTGGAGGCGGCGATGCGGGTGACGTCCCGGACACCCTGGCCGGAGAGCCTTATGGCGGTCTCGTCGGCGTGCTCCAGCCGGGCGGCGACCAGCGAGGACACCAGCTGCGGGGCGTGCGAGACCAGGGCGACGGCGCGGTCGTGCGCGGCCGCGTCCATCACGATCGGCATCGCGCCGCAGAGCGCGACCAGCTCCAAGGCGGCGTTGAGCGTCTCGGTGTCGGTGTCGTCGGTGGGGGTGAGCACCCAGGGCCGGCCCTCGAACAGGTCGGCGCGGGCGGCCAGCGGGCCGGAGCGCTCGCGGCCGGCCATCGGGTGGCTGCCGATGTAGTGGACGGTGTCGCAGCCGAGCGCGGCGACCTCGCTGCGCGGACCGGCCTTGACGCTGGCGACGTCGGTGTACCAGCGGGCCAGGTTGCGGCGCTGGCAGTCCGCGAGCACCTTGCCGACCAGGGCGGGCGGGACGGCGATGATCGCCAGGTCGACCGGGCCCTCGGCCGGCTCGGTGGTGCCGGCGCCGAGCGAGGCCGCGGTCCGGGCGGCGTCCGGATCGGCGTCCTCCAGGTGGACGGTCAGCCCGCGGCCGGCCAGGGCGAGCGCGGCGGAGGTGCCGATCAGTCCGGTACCGACGACGACGGCAGTGCGCATGGCGGGTCGCGCTCCTTCTCGAATTCTCGGGTACGCGGGTACTCGGGGTCTCTGGTTCTCGGGCCGGCCGGGCTCCCGAGACGGGCCGGGAGCACACCCGCCCCATCCTCTCGCATCCACCCCACCGGCGCCCCCACCACCCACCGGGTGGGCAACCGCGACGGACCCACCCCCGTCCCACCGCGTGCGGACGCACGGCGGGCCCCGCGGCGGGCACCCACGCCGCGCCCCGCGAAATCCGGCGACGCCCGCACCGAAGCCGGGCAGACTGGCCGCCAACGCGGCGCGGGCGACACGCGGAACACGGCACGCGAACGAAGGGGTTGCGCATGGACGATCAGCACAGCGGCGACGATCAGCACGGCGCCGACAACCGGCACAGCGTGGACAACCGGCACAGCGTGGACAACCGGCACGGCGTCGACAGCCGGCACGACGACGACGATCGGCACGGCGGCGGGGCCGGGCAGTCGAAACCGCCGGCTGTCCCCGCCCACCCGTCCGTCCTGGACTCGGTCGCGGTGTACGCCGAGGGCGCGGTGTGCCGCCGCCGGGCCAGCGTCCCGGTCCCGGCCGGCGGCCGGCTGCGGCTGACCGGCCTGCCGTCCTCGCTGGACGGCCGCTCGCTGCGCGCCCGGGTGCTCGGTGGCCCGGCCGGGGCGGCGGTCACCGAGGCCCGGCTGGAGCTGCTCACCGAGTTCCACGAACCGGCCGAACTCCCCCGGCTCCGCCGCGAGTTGGACGATGCCATGGAGCGCCAGAGCACGCTCACCGAGCGCCACCGGCTGGTCCTGACCGCGATCGCCGAGACCTCCGCGCTGCGCGCCGTGCCGCCGCAGCGACGGCGCGAGGAGCCGCTGCGCCGTACGCCCGCCGACGCCTGGCTGGAGCTCGCCGACTTCGTCGACGAGCGCCTGGACCGGCTCCAGGAGCGCGCCGAGGAGCTCACCCGGGAGATCGAACTCGCCGACCACGAGCGTGAGTTGGCCGCCGACCGGCTGGACCGCGCGTCCACCGCCGGCCCCGCCCTCCCGATCGAGACGGCCGCCACCGTCCTGCTCACCCTCACCACACCCACCGCGGAAACCACCACGGAGCCCGCCCCGGAAGCCTCCCCCGGCCCCACCACGGAAGCCGCCCCGGAACCCTCCGGACCAGCCCCCGCCGAGCCCCCCGCCCGACTCGACATCGAGCTGGAGTACGGCGTCCCCGCCGCCCGCTGGGTACCCGCCTACCGCCTCTCCTATCGCCACGGCGCCGACACCGGCCGACTCGTCCTGCGCGCCGCCATCGCCCAGCAGACCGGCGAGGACTGGTCCGGCGTCCGACTCGCCCTCTCCACCGCCGACCTCGACCGCCGCACCGACCTGCCCCGGCTCCGCTCGCTGCGGATCGGCCGCAGCCAGCCCGCCCCGCCGCCGTCCGGCTGGCGCGAGCCCCCGGCCGGCCTGGCCGACCTCTTCACCGGCTACGACGCGGCCGGCACCGGCTCCCGCCCGACCCCGCGCCACGCCGCCGCACTCCCCGTCTCGGCCCCGGGCCCGTACGGCTACACCCCCGAGGTCGGGAGCCTCGGCGGCGCCCGGGCCTCCGGTCCACGCCCGGCCGCCCCCGAGCTCGTGGCCGACGCCGCCCGGCTGGCTTCCCCCGCCTCGCGCGGCGGCACCCTGGACGTCAACGAACCGGTCCCGGCGCCCCCGCCCACCCCGACCGGCTTCGCCGGCTACGGCGCCGCACCCGCCTCGATGCCTCAAGCCCCGCTGCCCCAGGCCTCCCCGCCGCCGCCCGCCCCCGTCGCGCCGGGCGGCGCGCCCCCGCCGGACCTGCAGCCCGCCGCCCGCCGTTCCCGCCACCGCGGCTACCGCGGCTACAACGGCAGCGACGGCACCGTCGCCGAGGCCCCCGTCACCGGCTTCACCCCGGACGCCGCCCTGCTCGACTATCCCGACCTCGTCCTCGCCGGTCCCGACGCGCCCGCCGCCGAACGCGGCACCCTGCGCGCTCCGGCCGAGCGGGTCGGCCGCGAGCAGCTGGCCGCGACGGTCCCGGGCGGCTCCGGCGGCGAGCGGGTCCGCCACCTCGTGCTCCCCCGGCACGCCGTCCCGCCCCGCGTGTCGGCCGGCTCCTTCGATCACCGCTTCGACTCCACCGCCCCCGCCGACATCCCGTCCGACGGCACCTGGCACACCGTCACGATCGACGAGATCCCGGTGTTCATCCGCCCGGAGTACGTCACCGTCCCCTCGGTCGAGGAGAAGGTGTACGCCACCCTGGTGCTCGCCAACCGGACCGACCGCGCCGTGCTCGCCGGCCCGGTCGAGGTCACCGTCGACGAGGAGTTCCTGCTCACCGCCGCCCTGCCCACCCTCGCCCCCGGTGGTGAGCGGCGCCTGGGCATCGGTGTGACCGAGAGCATCGAGGTGGCGCGCCGCACCGAGCTGCACGAGTCCACCGCGGGCATGCTGAACAGCAGCACCGTGCTCGACCACCGGGTGCACGTCCAGCTGGCGAACCGGCTCGGCCGCACCGTCACCGTGGAGGTCCGCGAGCGCGTGCCGGTCACCTCCGACGCCGAGATCCGGATCGAGGAGCGGGCCGACTGGCACGCCCCGACGGTCTCCACACCGGACTGCCCGCCCAGCACCCGGCTCTGGCGGGTCGACCTGCCGCCCGGCGGCCGCACCGAGCTGGACGGCGGCTACCAGATCAAGATCCCGGCCGGAAAGGCCATCGTCGGCGGAAACCGGAGGAACTGAACGATGACCGGAGCGACCATCCCCCTCCCCGTCTCCGCCGTCACCTGCCTGGAGGACCGCAGCCAGGTCGAACGCACGGCCACCGTCGACCTCGCCGCGGGCGTTCAGCGGCTGCGGCTGGGCCCGCTCACCGCACTCGCCGTCGACCGCACCCTGCGCGCCGAGACCACCGCCTCCGGCACCCGCGTGCTGGACGCCCGGATCGTCCGCGACTGGAGCCCGCGCGCCCCTCTGCCACCCGGCCCGGACGACTCCCGGCTGCGCCGCCGGCTGCACGAACTGGAGACCGAGAGCCGCCTCGCCGACCGGACCCGCGCCCGGCTGGAGGCCCGGCTGGCACTGCTCGCCCAGCTCTCCGCCGACCTGCTGCGCGAGGTCGGCGAGGGCGCCGGGATCGGCGAGATCGAACGCACCCGCTGGGCCCGCGAACTGGACCGGGTGGACGTCGAGCGCGAGCGCCACGGCGAGGAACTGCGGGCCACCCACTCCCGTCTGCGCCGCCTGGAGCAGGAGCGCTCGCAGGCCCTGATCGCCCTCGACCAGGCCGAGGAGGACCCGGCCGAGCTGATCGCCCACCTGGAGCTCACCGTCGAGGCGGCGCAGCCCGGCCCGAGCGGGCTGACCGTCACCCACCTGGTGCCGTGCGCGCTCTGGCGCCCCTCGTACCGGGCCACCCTGGACGGCGGGAGCCTGCGGCTGGAGTCGGAGGCGGTGGTCTGGCAGCGCACCGGCGAGGACTGGACCGGCGCCCGGCTCACCTTCTCCACCGCCCGCTCGGCCCTCGCCACGGACCCGCCCGCCGTCACCGAGGACGTGCTGTCGTTGCGCGAGCGCACGGCGGAGGAGCGCCGCACGGTCGAGGTGGAGCTGCGCGAGGAGACGATCAGCACGCTCGGCCCCGCCGCCGGCGTACCGGGGGTGGACGACGGCGGGGAGGTCCGGGTGCTGCCCGCGCCCGCCCCGGCCACCGTGCCCTCCGACGGCCGGGCTCACCGGGTGCCGCTCGGCGCCTTCACCGGGCCGGCGAACAGCGAGTACGCCTGCGCGCCGGAGCTGTCCCCGCTGGTGACCCAGGTGGTCCGGTTCCGCAACGCGGCCGGGCACCCCCTGCTCGCCGGCCCGGTCGAGCTGGTCCGCGGCAGCGGCTTCACCGGCCGGGGTGAGCTGGGCTTCACCGCCACCGGCGCCGAGGCCGAGCTGGCGTTCGGCAGTTCGGACGGCTACCGGGTGGTCCGCGAGACCGAGGAGCGCCAGGCCACCGCCGGGCTCACCGGCCGCCAGACGACCACCCGGACGGTGCGGCTGCACCTCTCCCGCTTCTCCGGCCCGGAGGAGCGGGACGAGCAGGTCGTCGCGGTCCGCGAACGGGTGCCGGTCTCCGAGGTGTCGGCGGTGGAGGTGCGGCTGCGCAAGGAGGAGTGCTCCCCCTCGCCGGACTCCTTCGACGCCGCGGGCATCCTCCGCTGGGACGTCCCGCTCGGGCCCGGCGCCCGCCGGACGGTCACGCTGGTGTACGAGATCGCCGTGACCGCCAAGGTCGCCGGCCTCTGAGCACCCCGACCCCGACCACCCCGACCCGACCACCCCGACCCCGGGCTCCACGCCGATCCGCTCGTGACGACCACTCAGGACCAGACCAAACCGGGTAGAACAGGAACATGATCCTCCACCTCACCCCCCTGGACGACTGGCTGTCCGACCCCGGTCGGCCGTACACCGCCGCGTCGCTGCTCACCGACGGGTTCATCCACTGCTCGGCGGACGAGCAGACGGCGCTCGCGGTGGCCAACGCCTTCTTCGCCGATACTCCCGACCCGCTGATGGTGCTGCTGATCGAGGAGTCGCTGGTGGAACCGATGGTCAAGTGGGAGGCCCCGCACGGCGCACCGCCGCCCGGGGCCACCCCCGGCGCGCTGTTCCCGCACGTCTACGGACGGCTCAACCGCTCCGCCGTCCAGGGCCTGCTGAAGGTCGAGCGCGGCCCGGACGGCCGCTGGGCGAGCCTCACCCCCTGGAGCTGACGACCCCTGCGGCCCGCTCGGTCCTGATCAGAGCCGGCCCTGATCAGAGCCGGCCCTGATCAGAGCCGGCCCCGGTCCAGAACCGGCCCCGGCTCAGAGCCAGCCCCGCTCCCGGGCCGCCATGCCGGCCTGGAAGCGGGTGGTGGCGCCCAGCGACCGCATCAGGCTCTGCAGCCGGCGCTGGGTGGTCCGGGCGCTCCAGCCGAGCGACCGGGCGATCGACTCGTCGGTGAGGCCGGCCGCCAGCAGGCCCAGCAGCTTGCGGTGGTCGGCCTCCGGCTCCAACGTCGCGTCCCCGGTGCCGATCGCGGCCTGCAGTTGGACGGCGCGCTCCCACTCCGCCTCGAACAGCGTGTCCAGCGCCTGGAGCAGGGCGGAGGGGTGGATGACGTACGCGGCGTCGAGGACGCTGTCGCCCACGCTGATCGGGATGATCGCCATCCGGTCGTCCGACATGATCATCTTCATCGGTAGTGACGGCCGGACCCGGGCCTCCTCGCCGTCCGCCACACCGGCCAGGATGTTCCGCTCCAGCCGGCCCGGCCAGGCCACGGCGTCCCGGTCGTAGATGGTCCGCAGCCGCAGGCCCTCCCGCAGCCGCCGCCGCTGCAACGGGATCGGGGCCACCGGGTCCTGGATGTACGGCGGCCGGTCGAAGCCGCGGACCTGGTACTGGCTGGTTTCGGTGATGTGCTCCAGCCGCTGCGCGATCGCCTCGCCGCCGGTCAGCACCTCCACCGAGTGCGCCGGGTCGGTGTACCGGGAGGCTTCCCGGAAGGCGTCCATCAGGCGGTGCATCTCGGCCCGGGCGTGCCGTAGTTCGGACTCGCGGTGGCCGATCAGGGTGCCGATCGCGACGTCGGGGGCGACCGGCAGGTAGCGCTGCCGGTCCACCGGCGCCCGGGTCGCCATGCCCTGCTGCGCCAGCCGGTCCAGGGCGCGCACGCCCTGCTGGAGCGTCAGGCCGCAGCTGGCGGCCAGCTCCTCCGCGGTGGACTGCGGATTGGCCACCAGCGTCGCGTAGACCAGTCCGTCCGGCTCGGCCAGTCCCAGTGCGCTGAGTGGTGCATCGGACACGACGCCGTCTCCCCCGTTCGCCCCCACCGGCGCCCGCCCTGGCGCAGTCCCGCCACTGGGCGGGTGGTGGTCCGGTGGCCATCCTCTGCCACGGATCATGACGCTGACAAGGCCGTGACCAGGGGTTGCGGCCCGCCTCACAGCCCGCCCCCGCCGAACGGCTGAGGGCCTCCCCGTCACTCGACGGGGAGGCCCTCAGCAGAAACCCGAATATACCGACCGGTCTACATATCGCCCGGGTTCCATACCGACCGGTCTATAGAAATATACCGACCGGTCTACAGACCGACCTCGCGCATCAGCTGCCCCACCTCGGGGTTGGTCAGGCGGCGCAGCCAGCCCGACTTCTGGTCGCCCAGCGCGATCGGACCGAAGTGCGTGCGCACCAGCTTCTCGACCGGGAAGCCGGCCTCGGCCAGCATCCGACGGACGATGTGCTTGCGGCCCTCGTGCAGGGTCACCTCGACCAGGTAGTTCTTGCCGACGTTGGAGATCACCTTGAAGCTGTCGGCGCGCGCGTAGCCGTCCTCCAGCTCCACGCCCTGGGCCAGCTGCTTGCCCAGGTCACGCGGGATCGGCCCCTGGATGGCGGCCAGGTAGGTCTTGGTCACGCCGTACCGGGGGTGGGTGAGGCGGTGGGCCAGCTCGCCGTGGTTGGTGAGCAGGATGATGCCCTCGGTCTCGGTGTCCAGCCGGCCGACGTGGAACAGCCGGGTCTCCCGGTTGGTCACGTAGTCGCCGAGGCACTGCCGCCCGTCCGGGTCCTCCATGGTGGAGACCACGCCGGCCGGCTTGTTGAGCGCGAAGAACAGGTACGACTGGGTGGCGACGGTCAGGCCGTCCACCTTGATCTCGTCGTTCTGCGGGTCGACCCGCTTGCCCTGCTCGGTGACGCGCTTGCCGTTGACCTCGACCCGGCCCTGCTCGATCAGCTCCTCGCAGGCGCGGCGGCTGCCGATGCCGGCCCGGGCCAGCACCTTCTGCAGGCGCTCGCCCTCGGGCTCGCCGAAGGTCTTGGGCAGCTTGACGGCGGGCTTGTCGTGCCGGGCGAGGACGGCGTCCTCGATCTTGGCCTGCAGTTCACGCGAGCGCTGCGGCTGGCGGCGCGGGTCGCCCGGGGCACCCTGGCCCTCACGACGCGGACGCGGGGCCGGGCCGGGGCGCCGGCCGGCGAAGCCGCCGCGGGCGGGGGTGGCGTTGGGGCCGCCGCCGAACTCGGGGCGGTCGTAGCGCCGCTCCTCGGGCCGCAGCGGGCGGTCCGGGTACCGGCGGTCATCGCGGCGATCGTCCCGCCGGTCGTCGCGACGGCTGTCCCGCCCGTACGAGCCGGAGCCGCCCCGGGAGCTCGAACCCGAGCCACCGCCGTACGAACCGCCGCGCGAACCCGAACCCGAACCACCGCCGTACGAACCCCCACGGGAGCCCGAACCCGAACCACCGCCGTACGAACCCCCACGGGAGCCCGAACCCGAACCCGAGCCGCCGCGGCCGCTGCCGCCGTAGGAGCTGCCGCCCCGGCCCCCGCCCTGTCCGCTGCGACCGCTGCCGCCGCCGCTGCCGTTCCTGCCGTTGCCACTGCTACGCATCAAAGTGTCCGTACGTCGTTCCGTCTGGGATGTGCGGTCGTTTCGGCCGACCTCACCGCCCCCTACCGATCAGGCGCAGCCCGACCGGCCTCGCCACTGCCGTCCACGACCTGTACGGCAGCGGCGGCGACCGCCTCCGCGATCATCGTGCCCTCCAGGGACTCCGCTTCCACGTCGTCGACCTCGGGCAGGAAGGGAGCAAGCTCCGGCAGCTCGTCCAGGCCGCGGAGCCCCATCCGTTCCAGGAAGTAGTTCGTCGTCCGATACAGGATCGCACCTGTTTCGGGCTCGGATCCGGCCTCTTCCGCCAGTCCTCGCTGTACCAGGGTACGCATCACGCCGTCACAGTTCACACCACGGACGGCGGAAACCCGGGATCTGGACACCGGTTGCCGGTAGGCGACGACCGCCAGGGTCTCCAGCGCGGCCTGCGTCAGCCGGGCCTGCTGGCCGTCCAGCAGGAAGCGGTCGACGGCCGGCGCGCAGGTGTCCCGGCTGTAGAACCGCCACCCGCCGGCGACCAGCCGCAGGTCGAATCCCCGGCCCTGGGCGGTGTACTCGGCGGACAGTTCGCGCAGCGCCACGGCCACCTGCGCCCGGGGTCGCTCCAGCACGCCCGCCAGCCGCTCCTCCCCGGCGGGCTCGTCGACGACCATCAGGATCGCCTCCAGCTCGGCCTTCAGCCCGGCGGCGGCCGGGCCCTCGTCCTCGACCGGATCGGTAGCGCCGGTAGTCGACGGAGCCGACTTCCGGTGCACGACCCGCGCCTCACCCTCCCCAGAGGCCGCCACCAGCGCCACAGGCGGCACAGGAGCCACCTCAGGAGCCCCGGCAGGCTCCACCACCGGCTCCGCGACCGGCACCGGCTCCGCGACTGGCTCCGGCAGCAGCTCGAAGGCCGGCTCCAGCCACTCCTCGGCCCGCGGCCGCCCCGGCAACCCGAGCGGGCGCCGCACCGGCCGCCCGCCGCCCTCGCTCGCGCCACCCCCGCTCCCGCCACCGCTCCCGACGCCCCCGCTCCGGCCGCCCCCGCCCTCGTTCCCGCCGCTCATCGACTCTCCTCCCGCTCACCCGCCGGCCGATCGAACTCGTCCGTCACCTCGACCGAGCCCCGATCCGCCTCCGCCACCCAGCGCACCAGCAGCTCGCCCAGCGCCTCCGGCTGCTCGAAGGCCAGCACCCGCTCCCGGTACAGCTCCAGCAGCGCCAGGAAGCGGGCGACGACCACCAGGTCGTCCGGCGCGTCCGCGACCAGCCGCTGGAACGACGCCTCGCCCAGCTCGGTGAGCAGCCCGACCACCAGCCCGGCCTGCTCGCGCACGCTGACCGGCGGGCTGTGGATGTGGTCGACGTACACGACCGGCTTCGGCTTGGGCTCCATGGCCTTGGCCGCCAGCTGTGCGAGCCGCTCCGGGCCGACGGTGATCACCACCTCGGGCAGCAGCGCGGCGTGCCGCGGCTCCAGCCCGACGGTGCGCGGGCGCCGGGCCAGCTCGGCGGCCCAGCGCTCGCCGAACAGGGCCGCCGCCCGCTTGTACGCCCGGTACTGCAGCAGCCGGGCGAACAGCAGGTCGCGGGCCTCCAGCAGCGCCAGGTCCTCCTCGTCCTCGACCTCGGCGGCGGGCAGCAGCCGGGCGGCCTTGAGGTCGAGCAGGGTCGCGGCGACGACCAGGAACTGGGTCGCCGCGTCCAGGTCCCAGTCCGGGCCCATCGCCCGGATGTGCGCCATGAACTCGTCCGTGACGGTGGCCAGCGCCACCTCGGTGACGTCGAGCTTGTGCTTGGCGATCAGGCTGAGCAGCAGGTCGAAGGGGCCTTCGAAGTTGTCCAGCCGTACCTGGAAGCCGCCCCGCGACGGGTTCTCGTGCTCGGTCGCGTTCACGGCGGTGGCGGGTGGTTCGGCGGTGCTCGGCATGACGGTCCATCTTCACCCGGCCCGGCCGCCCGCCCCGTCCCGGGGTCGTCGACACGCCGTCGACACGCCGCCAGCACGCACCGTCACGCACCATCACGCCGTCGACACGCGCTCGTCGCGCACGCGTCGCGCACTCGGCAGGCCGTCGACAAGCCGTCGACGCGCAGTCGCCCCGCCGCCGAGCAGCACCGGGGCGCCCGCCGAGGCCCGGGAGGGGGCCTACCGGCCGCGCAACCGCCGGACCAGGATGGAGGCCTCACCGCGCTGCTCCAGGTCCGCCAGGACGACCGCGATGGCCTCCCGGACGATCCGCCCGCGGTCCACGGCCAAGCCGTGCTCGCCGCGCAGCACCAGCCGGGTGTGCTCCAGGTCCATGAGCTCCTCGGCGGACACGTACACGGTGATCTTCTCGTCGTGCCGCTCGCGCCCGCTGGGGCGGCGCGGCGCCCGACCGCGCGGCCGGGCGCGCCCGGCGGTGCCGGGCTGCTCCTCGGCGGCGCCGGGGTGCTGGCGGCCGATCGGCGCGACGGCGGCGCCTCGACCGCCGGAGGCGGCCTGCGCGGTCCCCTGGGGCCCGGCCGCCGTGGCGGAGCGCTGGGCGGGCGGCTGCACGGACGCCGGTGCGCCGGTGGCCGGCTGCTGGTCCTGGGACGGCTGGCGCCCGGCCTCGCCGGTGCGCTGGGCGTCCCGGGCGCCCTCGGCGCCCTCCGTGCCGTCGCCGGTCCGCGCGGTCTCCGGTCTGGATGCCTCGGCGGCCGGACGCGGTGCGAGGGACGGCGACAACGCCATCCCGCCGGTGGTCCGGAACAGCTCGTCGGCACCCGGGAGACTCACTCGGCGGGGCGGCACCGGTCGAGCACCTCCCTGGCGAGCTGACGGTAGGCGGCGGCACCGACCGAGTTGGTCGCGTACGTGGTGATCGGCTCGCCGGCGACGGTGGTCTCCGGGAAACGGACCGTCCGCCCGATGACGGTGTGGAAGACGTGCTCGCCGAACGCCTCGACGACGCGCGCCAGCACCTCGCGGCTGTGCACGGTGCGCGAGTCGTACATGGTCGCGAGGATGCCGTCCAGGCGCAGCTCGGGGTTGAGCCGCTCGCACACCTTCTCGATGGTCTCGGTCAGCAGCGCGACGCCGCGCAGCGCGAAGAACTCGCACTCCAGCGGGACGATGACGCTGTGAGCGGCGGTCAGCGCATTGACCGTCAGCAGGCCCAGCGAGGGCTGGCAGTCGATGATGACGTAGTCGTAGTCGGGCAGCAGCGGCTTCAGGGCGCGCGCCAGCGCGGACTCCCGGGCCACCTCGCTGACCAGCTGCACCTCGGCGGCGGAGAGGTCGATGTTGGACGGCAGCAGGTCCATGCCCGGCACGGCCGTCTTGAGCAGCACCTCATCGGCCGTCAGGCCCCGCTCCATGAGCAGGTTGTAGACGGTGACGTCGAGCTCCATCGGATTGACGCCGAGGCCGACCGAGAGCGCGCCCTGCGGGTCGAAGTCGACGAGCAGCACCCGGCGGCCGTACTCGGCCAGCGCGGCGCCCAGGTTGATGGTCGACGTGGTCTTGCCGACGCCGCCCTTCTGGTTGCACATGGCGATGATCTGCGCGGGGCCGTGCTCGGCGACCGGCGCGGGGATCGGGAAGTACGGCAGCGGCCGGCCGGTCGGGCCGACCCGCTCGCGGCGCTGGCGCGCGGCGTCGGGGGCCAGCGTGGCGGCGTACTCCGGGTCCGGCTCGTACTCGGCGTCCGGGTCGTCGTAGGCGCCGTAGGCGAACTCGCCGTAGGCCAGGCCGTAGGCCGCCAAGTCGGCGTCGTGATCGGTCACCGTGGTCACCTGTGCTGTGTTCTGGCGTGCTTCGAAGGTACGGAGTGCGACCGAGCCGACCTCGGCCGAGCCCACGGAGGGCTGCCGGGCCCCGGACTCCTCACTCGGCTGGCCGGCGGTGCGCTCCGCCAGTCCTGGCTGACCACCCCCGGGAGCAAATGTCGACTCATTCACAAGTCGTCTTACCTCCTTGGGCATCCAGGACTCTATGTCGATTCGTCAGCGTGGCAGCATGCCAACGGTTTGCGACTCTAGGCCGTTCAAGGCGTTCGCAGCAACACAATCCACGGTAGTGGGCAGGATGTGTCGACTATCGGGCGGGCCGATGTCAAGGGATGAGTAGGCCGTTGACCCTAACGTTTCTGCGGTGGGGTGAGACGACCGACGGAAATTGACGACAGAGCGACCCACCCACAACACCGCCTGCTCACGGGCATGGCGAAGCCCCCGACCCGAGGCGATCGGGTCGGGGGCGAACGACCGCAGGGCGGTCTACCGGATCAGGCGAGCACGCTCTCCAGCGAGACCGACTCCAGGCCGAAGGCCTCGGCCACGGCCGGGAAGGTGATCTGGCCCTCGTGCACGTTCAGGCCCTTGGCGAGCGCCGGGTCACGGCGCAGCGCCTCCTTCCAACCGCGGTTGGCCAGCTCGACGACGTACGGCAGCGTCGCGTTGGTCAGCGCGTAGGTGGAGGTGTTCGGGACCGCGCCCGGCATGTTGGCCACGCAGTAGAAGACCGAGTTGTGGACCTGGAAGGTCGGCTCGGCGTGCGTGGTCGCGTGCGAGTCCTCGAAGCAGCCGCCCTGGTCGATGGCGATGTCGACGAGCACGGAGCCCGGCTTCATGCGGGAGACCAGCTCGTTGGTGACGAGCTTCGGGGCCTTGGCACCCGGGATCAGCACGGCACCGATGACCAGGTCGGCCTCGACGACGGCCTTCTCCAGCTCGAAGGTGTTGGAGACGATGGCCTTGATCTTCGTGCCGAAGATGCGGTCGGCCTCGCGCAGCTTGTTGATGTCGCGGTCGAGCAGGGTCACCTCGTAGCCCATGCCGATCGCGATGGTGGCCGCGTGCCAGCCGGAGACGCCGCCACCGATGACGACGGCCTTGGCCGGGTGGGTGCCGGGCACGCCGCCGGGCAGCACGCCGCGGCCGCCGGCCGGACGCATCAGGTGGTACGAGCCGACCTGCGGGGCGAGACGGCCCGCGACCTCGGACATCGGGGCGAGCAGCGGCAGGGCGCCGTTGCCGAGCTGCACGGTCTCGTACGCGATGGCGGTGGTGCCCGAGGCGATCAGCGCGTCCGTGCCGGGGCGGTCGGCCGCCAGGTGCAGGTACGTGAAGAGGGTCTGGCCCTTGCGCAGCCGGTGGTACTCGGAGGCGATGGGCTCCTTGACCTTCAGCAGCAGGTCGGCCGTGGCCCACACCTCGTCGGCGGTGGGGAGGATGGTGGCGCCGGCAGCCACGTACTCCTCGTTGGGGATCGAGGAGCCGACACCGGCGTTGTCCTCGATGTAGACCTCGTGTCCGTTGCGGACCAGCTCATGCACGCCGGCGGGCGTGATGGCCACGCGGTACTCGTGGTTCTTGACCTCGCGGGGGATGCCGACCTTCACGGCTAAACACGTCCTCTTGCCATGGGGGTCCCTACCGGAGAAGACCGGCGGGCGACGCGCACGTGGGGAAGCCACCGGGGCAGCCCGGGGCGGGGATCGCTGCGCGACTGAGTTCGAGTGTAATGAAGCCCAGTCGGCGTGTCAGCCTTCCAAAGTGAATAAATCTGCCGAACACATTGGCAGGTTCGTAGGCTTCCCCTGCGATCTTCCCGCCAAAGATGTGCTAACCGGGCATCTTCGACAATACCTCCGAAAGACCCCTCACCACCCGGCGTCGACGCGTTCCCGCAGGTCCGCGAGGGCGGCCCCGACGGCCTCCCGGCCACGCTCGTCGCCGAGCCTGCGCAGCACCGCCAGCGCGGCCCGGTACTCGCGGTCCGCCTCGTCGAAACGGCGCTGCGCGGTGTGCGCCTCGGCCACTCGGGCGAGCAGCCGGGCCTCGGCGGCGTGGTCCCCCATCGACTGCCGCAGGCCCAGCGCCCGCCCGTACCAGTCGGCGGCGCGCACCGCGTCACCGAGCGCCCGGTGGCAGCCGGCCGCACCCTCCAGGGCCCGGGCGCAGAGCGGCTCGTCCGCGGCCGACCGGGCGTGCTCCAGGGCGGCCCGGTAGTGCGTGACGGCCTGCTCCCAGCGACCGGCGGCGGCCTGCAGGTCGCCCAGGTTGAGCAGCGCGGCCGAGGCCCGGCGGGGTCTGCCGTGCCGCTCGGCGACGGTCAGCACCAGTTCGTGCAGCCGGTAGAGGTCGGCGGGGGCGGCGGCGCCGGTCAGCGGCAGGGTCCGCAGCAGCGCGGTCACCAGCCGGCCCGCCGAGCCGTCCAGGTCGCCCTGGCCGATCGCGTCGGCCACCGCCCCGAGCAGCAGATCCCGCTCGCCGAGCAGCCACTGCCGGGCGTGCGCGGCCGAGTCCAGCCGCAGGGCGGCGGGCAGCGGGTCGGGCCCGGGGCCGCTCGCCGGGTCCAGCAGGGCGCGGGCCGACTCGGTGAGCCGGACCAGCCGCTCCAGCAGCCGGGCCCGGGCGAGCTCGGTCTCGGCGGGCCGGTCCTCCAGCTCGCGCAGCCGGACCAGCCTCGGGTAGAGGCGGCCGGGGACCCGGTAACGCGGGCTGCCGTCGGCGGCCGGGGCCTCCTGGCCGAGCAGCTCCCGCTCGGCCAACGCGGCGAGCGTCGCGGCCGCCTCCGGCGCCGGGCAGCCGACCAGGGCGGAGGCGGTACGCGGATCCGCGGTCTGCGCCGGGGCCAGGGTGAGGGTGCGCAGCATCCGGGCCTGGGCGGCCGGCAGCGTGCCGTACAGCAGGGTGAACGCGCCGATCAGCGGGTCGCTGTCCGGCACGGGCACCGGCTCTGCGGGCTCCGGGCCGGACTTCACCCAGGCCGTCCGGTCCCCCGCCGTCCCACCGTCGGCGGGCTCCGGCGCCGGAGCCTCGGCCGGTCTCTCCCCCTCCTTCACGAACGTCGAGGACGCCGAGGCCCCCGCGAACGCCAGGGGCCCTGCGGACGTCGAGGACACCGGGGACGACGGAGGCTTCGCGGCCTTCCCGGCCGTCGAACCCGGTACGGGCTTCCCGGGCTTTTCCGGCCTCCCGGAATTTCCGGGGTTTCCGGGCTTCCCCGATTGCCCGGCCTGCCCCGGCTTCGCGGCCTTAGCGGCCTTCGAGGCCTCCCCCTTCGGCGCCGCCGCCCGCGCCGACTCCTCCATCACCACTCGGGTGAGCTCGCGCGCCGCCTCGGTGACGGCCGTCTTCGGATCGCCCCGCAGCCACCCGGCCATCAGTCGCAGCGCCGCCGGCCGGGCCGCGCAGGCCTCGGCCAGGTCGGCGCCGCCGACCGGGTCGCAGGAGATCCGGGTGCCGCCGACCAGGTCGGCGAGCAGTTCGCCGGAGGCCTGCCGGTCGAGCCCGCCGAGGATCACCGGGTCGATGTCCTCGATGCCGGTGAGCGGCCCGGCGGTGGTGGCGAGCACCAGGCAGCCGGGTTCGTCGGCGAGCAGCGGCCACAGCTGCCCGGCGTCCCGGACGTCGTCCAGCACCAACAGCACCTTCCGCCCGGCGAGCGCCTGGCGCAGCGCCACGCAGGCGGGCTCGTCCCGCCCGTCCTCGGTGGTGCCGGGCAGCGGCACGGGGGCCTCGGGGTCGAGCTGCTCCAGCAGCAGTCGGGCGGCCCGGGCGGGCGGCACGCGCCCGCCGTCGGGGGCGGACAGCCGGGCGAAGAGCACGCCGTCGGGGTAGGCCGGGGCGGCGGTGCGGGCGAAGCGGACGGCCAGCGTGGTGCGGCCCGATCCGGGACGCCCGGCCAGGACCAGCACCGGGCTGCGGCCGACGGCCGGGCGGGCTGCGCCGGCCCGCAACGCGGCCAGTTCGGCACGCCGTCCGACGAACAGCGCGGGCCCGCCCGGCAGCCGGTCGAGGCCCGGAACGGCCCCGGCGGGCGCGTCGGGGCCGGGGTCCATCGTCGCCGTCTTCCTCGCCACCCGTGTCACTCCCGACGTCATCCGGCGCTCAGCGGAGGCGGCCCCAGACGGGCGCCCTGTCTGCGAAGCGTAGTTCGACCGTCAGGCTCAACCGAGGTGACATCCGGTCGTACGAACCGGTAAATCACCCCCGCGGATCAACAGCTGGGTGCATCCGGGTCGGCAGCGGGGGTACGGGCCGTTCGCCCACTCACCCCTCGAAGGGCCGGGCCGGCCACGGCGAGTCCGCCGCACGAAGCCCGTCCAGCCCGTCCGGGCCGGTGAGCGCGGCGTGCACGGCGAGCGTGCCGGTGACCAGGGTCGGGTTGTGGAGCCGCCCTGCCTGGATCAGCCGGATCAGTTCGGGCACCGGCACCCAGGCGACCTCGATCTCCTGTTCCTCGCCCTGCGCCGCGTAGCGCTCGCCCTCGGCCTCCGAGAGGTCGGTGGCGAGGAACATCCGCAGCGCCTCGTCGGTGCCGCCCGGGGAGGTGTAGTAGTCGGCGAGGATCCGCCAGGTGTCGGCCTTGCAGTGCGCCTCCTCGTACAGCTCGCGCTGCGCGGCGTGCCACGGGTTCTCGCCGGGCACGTCGAGCAGGCCGGCCGGCAGCTCCCACAGGCGCTGGCGGACGGGGTGGCGGTACTGCCGCAGGACCAGCACCCGCTGCTTGTCGTCCAGGGCGAGCACGGAGACCGAGCCGGGGTGGGTCTGGTAGTCGCGGCGGGCCCAGCTGCCGTCGGGCATCCGGACCTCCTCGCTGCGCACGCCGGTGACCTTGCCCTGGAACGGCGTCCGACTCTCTCGGACCTCCCACTCCTCGGCCGCGTCGGCGATCACCAGGTCGCTCTGCTCGTCCATCGTTCTCCCCTTTTCGTCAGTACGACACAATCTAACGCCGAACGGCGGCCCCGCGGGAATCGCGGGGCCGCCGTTCGGTGAACGACGGACGACGTGCGTCGCCCTACTCGGCCAGGCCGGTCTTGATCTCGATGGCGGCCTTGACCAGGCCCGCGAACAGCGGGTGCGGGCGGGTCGGGCGGGACTTCAGCTCCGGGTGGGCCTGGGTGGCCACCAGGTACGGGTGCACCTCGCGCGGGTACTCGACGTACTCGACCAGGTCGCCCTTGGGAGAGAGGCCGGAGAACTGCAGGCCGGTCTTCTCCAGGTCCGCGCGGTAGGCGTTGTTGACCTCGTAGCGGTGGCGGTGGCGCTCCTCGACGTACTGCTCGCCGCCGTAGACCTCGCGGACGATCGAGCCCTCCGCGAGCTTGGCCGGGTACAGGCCGAGGCGCATGGTGCCGCCCAGGTCGCCCTTGCCGTCGACGATGGCCAGCTGCTCGGCCATGGTGGAGACGACCGGGTGCTTGGCCGCGGCGTCGAACTCGGTGGAGTTGGCCTCGGGCAGGCCGGCCAGGTTGCGGGCCGCCTCGATGACCACGCACTGCAGGCCCAGGCACAGGCCGAGCAGCGGGATCCGGTTCTCGCGGGCGTAGGTGATGGCGCCGACCTTGCCGTTGACGCCGCGGTCACCGAAGCCGCCGGGGATGCAGATCGCGTCCACGTCGCCGAGCTGCGCCTGGGCGCCCTCGGGGGTCTCGCAGTCGTCCGAGGTGACCCACTTGATCTCGACCCGGGCGTTGTTGGCGAAACCGCCGGCGCGCAGCGCCTCGGTCACCGACAGGTACGCGTCCGGCAGGTCGATGTACTTGCCGACCAGGGCGACCTTGACGATGTGCTGCGGCTCGTGGACGCGGCGCAGCAGGTCGTCCCAGGTGGTCCAGTCCACGTCACGGAACGGCAGGTCGAGCCGGCGCACCACGTAGGCGTCCAGGCCCTCGCCGTGCAGGACCTTGGGGATGTCGTAGATCGACTTGGCGTCGATGGCCGCGACCACCGCCTCCTCGTCCACGTCGCACATCAGCGAGATCTTGCGCTTGATCGCCTGCGGGACCTCACGGTCGGCGCGCAGCACGATCGCGTCGGGCTGGATGCCGATGTTGCGCAGCGCGGCGACGGAGTGCTGGGTGGGCTTGGTCTTCAGCTCGCCCGAGGGGCCGATGTAGGGCAGCAGGGAGACGTGCACGAAGAACACGTTGTCCCGGCCGACCTCGTGGCGGACCTGGCGGACGGCCTCCAGGAACGGCAGCGACTCGATGTCGCCGACGGTGCCGCCGACCTCGGTGATCACCACGTCGACGTCCTCGGTCGCCATCCGGCGGATCCGGGACTTGATCTCGTTGGTGATGTGCGGGATGACCTGGACGGTGTCGCCCAGGTACTCGCCGCGTCGCTCCTTGGCGATGACGGTGGAGTAGACCTGGCCGGTGGTGACGTTCGCCGAACCGTGCAGGTTGGTGTCCAGGAACCGCTCGTAGTGGCCGATGTCCAGGTCGGTCTCGGCGCCGTCGTCCGTGACGAAGACCTCACCGTGCTGGAACGGGTTCATGGTGCCCGGGTCCACGTTGAGGTACGGGTCGAGCTTCTGCATGGTGACGCGCAGGCCGCGGGCCTTGAGGAGCGCGCCGAGGCTGGAGGCGGTGAGGCCCTTGCCGAGCGAAGAGGCGACACCCCCGGTGACGAAGAGGTGCTTGGTCGTCACGGCGCGGCCGTTCGCTGCCTTGCCGGAATGGGGCTGTGCCAAGAGGGGGCTCCCGTGGGTCGCGTGTCGGAGGTGACGTGGGCGGGATGGCTCTCGGCTCGCCGGGCGACGGGAGGCCGGTGCGGTGCACGGCGCTCGGGGGGTCGTCGATTCGGCTGGTCCGGGGCGTTTGATCCCACCGGTCCACGGGATACCAGGGTATCAGTGACCCGACCGGGACGCCTTCCGGCCCGCTCGCGGCGCACCCGGGGCGTGCGCGGGGCGCACCACCGGCGCATCACGCGGCGCAGGAGTCACACCGGTCGCACCACGGCCGGACCGGGCCACTTCGGGGCACTCCGTTCGGGCCATGACAGCCCCTCCGCAGGGACCAGCCGGAACTGATCCGTCCGGACCATCCTGTCCGGCGGCCTCGCGATGCACGGCATTTCCGCCGAATTGTGGCGCCACACGAGGCTGCGCCCGCGTGCTTCGCCCCTTTCGTCCGTCGTAAGCTGCACGGACGCATCGCCGACAGCACGAGCACGCGGAGGGCGTGGGAGGTCAGGACACTCCCGGTCCCCGATGCGCGACCGGACCTCCCCGTATTTGCAGCTCCTCCCCACCCACTCCAGGGGCTCGACCGAGCCCCGCGCGGACACTCCAGCAAGGCCCGCCACCACCCCCCGGCGGGCCGGACGTCCCGGGGTGGACCTCCGGCCCCGCAGACCGCTCGCTCCTTCGGATCGCCGATGCGTCGTGACCACATTGCGAACTGGAGATCCACGTGGCCGGCCGTATCGAGGACTACGCACTCATCGGGGACATGCAGACCGCTGCCCTGGTCAGCAGGGACGGGGCGGTGGACTGGCTCTGCCTTCCCCGCTTCGACTCGCCGGCCGTGTTCGCCGGCCTGCTCGGCACCGATGAACACGGCTTCTGGCGGATCGGCCCGGCCGAACCCGTGGTCACTGAGGTCCCCACCCCCGCGGCCGCCCCCACTCCGGCCGCACCCACCCTCGTCCGCTTCACCGACACCGCGGACCTGAGGGTCCCGCCGCCCACCGCGGCCGCCCCCGCGGTGCCCGCCGACCGCCGCCGTTACCGGGGCGACTCGCTGATCCTCGAACAGGAGTGGGACGCCCAGGGCGGCACCGTCCGGGTGATCGACTTCATGCCCCCGCGCCCGCTGGCCGGCCGCGACGCCGTCCCCCAGGTGATCCGGATCGTCGAGGGCGTGGCCGGCGCCGTCCGGATGCGCTCGGCGGTGCGAATGCGCTTCTCGTACGGCCGCATCGTGCCCTGGGTGCACCGGGTCGAGCAGGCCGACGGCGGTCACCGCACCGTCGCCATGGCCGGGCCCGACTCGGTCTGGCTGGACGGCGAGGCCCAGACCTACGGCCGCAACCTCACCACCTACGCCGACTTCACCGTCACCGCCGGCGAGCGGATCGCCTTCGCGCTGACCTGGCAGGCCTCCCACCTGGAGGCGCCGAAGGCCCCGGACGCCGAGGAGATGCTCGACGCCACCGCCGACTTCTGGCACGAGTGGGCCGAGCAGTGCACCTACCAGGGCCCCTACCGCGAGGCCGTGGTCCGCTCCCTCATCACCCTCAAGGGCCTCACCTACGCCCCCACCGGCGGCATCGTCGCCGCCCCCACCACCTCGCTGCCCGAGGACATCGGCGGCGAGCGCAACTGGGACTACCGCTACACCTGGCTGCGCGACGCCGCCATCACCCTCTCCTCGCTGCTGCGCACCGGCTACCGCGACGAGGCCCGCGCCTGGCGCGAGTGGCTGCTGCGGGCCGTCGCCGGGGACCCGGAGAACCTGCAGATCATGTACGGCATCGCCGGCGAGCGCGAGCTCACCGAGTCCTCGCTGGACTGGCTGCCCGGCTACGAGGGCTCGCAGCCCGTCCGGGTCGGCAACGGCGCGGCCGGGCAGCTCCAGCTGGACGTCTACGGCGAGGTCGTCGAGGCCCTGCACCTGGCCCACATGACCGGCCTGGTCCGCAACGACCACGCCCACCACCTCCAGCTGCGCCTGATCGAGTACCTGGAGGACCACTGGCAGGAGCCGGACGAGGGCATCTGGGAGGTCCGCGGCCCTCGCCGGCACTTCGTCCACTCCAAGGTGATGGCCTGGGTGGCCGTCGACCGGACGATCAAGCTGCTGGAGCAGACCCCCGAGGACGCCCCCACCGACGGCCACCTGAAGCGCTGGCGCGAGCTGCGCGACACCATCCACCGGGACGTCTGCGAGAAGGGCTACGACCCGGAGCGCAACACCTTCACCCAGTACTACGGCGGCCGGGAGCTGGACGCCTCGCTGCTGCTCATCCCCCAGGTCGGCTTCCTCCCGCCGGACGACAAGCGGGTGATCGGCACCATCGAGGCGATCCAGCGCGAACTGTCCACCGAGGACGGCTTCGTGCTGCGCTACCCGACCCACGACGAGAGCGGCACCAACGTCGACGGCCTCTCCGGCCACGAGGGCGCCTTCCTGGCCTGCTCGTTCTGGCTGGCCGACGACCTCGCCATGATCGGCCGGGTGCAGGAGGCGCGTGAACTGTTCGACCGGCTGCTCGCGCTGCGCAACGACATCGGCCTGCTCGCCGAGGAGTGGGACCCGCGGCTCAAGCGCCAGGTCGGCAACTTCCCGCAGGCCTTCAGCCACGTCCCGCTGATCGACACCGCGCTGCGGCTGACCGCCTGCGGCGGCGCCTACCTGTCCGCCCAGCCGGACGGCCTGGCGGCCGAGCGGGTCGAGCAGGCGACGGTCTAGGGCGTGTCTGACCATTCGCGTCGGATCAGCGTGCGGCGTCTGGGTGCGTGCATCGCAAGGCGGAGGAGGGAGTCCATGCGGTGGGGGCACCTCCCGGCCGCCAGGCTGGGGGCCATCGGCGACCGACGACAACGCGGCGAGGTGCGTGCCCAGACGCCGCACGCCCGGCGGGAATGGTCAGACCCGCCCCAGGGGCGTCAGGGGCGCTGGACCAGCTCGTCGTAGGTGCTGAGCACCTGGGCGACGGTGGCGGCCTCGTCCGGCCAGGTCTCGGCCTGCTGCCGGCCGGCCGCCACCAGCCGCTCACGGCGGGCCGGATCGGCCAGCAATCCGCGCACCGCCGCGCCGACCGCGACCGGGTCGCCGGCGGGCACCAGCACGGCCGCGTCGCCGACCAGTTCGGGGATCCCCCCGACGGCGGTGGAGACCACCGGCACCCCGGCCCGCATCGCCTCCTGCACCACCAGCGAGCGGGCCTCCCAGCGGCTGGAGACCACCACCACGTCGGCGGCGGCCAGCAGGTCGGGCACGTCGGTGCGGTAGCCGAGCAGCCGCACCGGCAGCTTCTCGGCGGCCACCCGCTCGCGCAGCCCGGCCGCCTCCGGGCCGTCCCCGGCGAGCAGCAGCAGCGGCTCCGGGTCCAGCACGGACAGTTCGCGGGTGGCGTCCAGCAGCAGCCCGAAGGCCTTCTGCGGGACGAGTCGGCCGACCGCCAGCACCAGCGGCCGGTCCGGGCCGTCGCCGAGCAGCGCGGCGCGCGCCGCGGCGCGGTCGAGCCGGCCCTCGGGCATCGGCGGGGCGGCCACCGGGCCGAGCCGGGCGTCGGTGGCGCCCAGCTCGCGGGCCCGGGCGACCAGGTCGGAGGAGGCGCCGAGGACGAGGTCGGCGGCGCGCGCCACCCGGCGCTCCATCAGCCGCTGCAGGCGGCGCTCCATGCCGGTGGCCAGCAGCGCGTGGTGCGAGGTGACCACCAGCGGGGTCTCCGGGCGCAGGCCCGGGAAGCGGCCGGCGGTGCGCAGGGCGAGGTCGGCGAGCAGCCCGGCGCGCAGCCCGTGCGCGTGCACCACGTCGGCGCCGGTGAAGGCCCGGCGCAGCTCGCCGATCGCGGTGGCGTCGCTGCGGGCGCCGGCGGTGGGGGTGATGTCGACGGTGTGGAACCGGGCACCGGTGCGGGAGAAGCCGAACAACGCGTCCGTACCGGCCGGGGCGCAGACCGTGACGGTCACACCGTGCGCGACCAGGCCCTGCGCCAGGGAGCGCACGTGGGCACCGATACCGCCGGTGCTGGCGGCCAAAACGAGTACCACGTGCAGCTGCCCCGGTTCGGGGGTGGCCGCGGCGGCCCGGGCGGCGGAATGGTCCACGTTCTCTCGCATCCGACTCGATCAGGTTCGCGCGCCGCGTCGCGAGGGTTGCCCGCCGACGGCGCTCGGGACTGGAAAGCCAATGTCCAGCCGCCACCATGCCAGGTCGGCGGCCCTCTTGGACAGTCGGCGCCACCGGGGACGCGTCGTCTTCTGTCCGCAAGGGCCACCAGGCCCTGTCGGCGGGTCGGGCCCCCGGCTAGGGCTTGTACGACAGACGGGACCTAGCGGTGGCGCGGGGCCCGGGCGGCGGCCAGCAGCTCCTCGGCGTGGGCGCGGCCGAGCTCGGAGTCCTCCAGGCCGGCCAGCATCCGGGAGAGTTCGCGCACCCGCTCCTCGTCGTTCAGCACCTTGACGCCGCTGCGGGTCACGGTGCCGTCGTTGGTCTTCTCCACCACCAGGTGCCGGTCCGCGAAGGCGGCGACCTGCGGGAGGTGGGTGACCACCACGACCTGGGCGGATTCCGCCAGTTTGGCCAGCCGGCGGCCGATCTCGACCGCGGCCTTGCCGCCGACGCCCGCGTCCACCTCGTCGAACAGGTAGGTGGGGACGGGGTCGGCGCCCGCGAAGACCACCTCGACCGCGAGCATCACGCGGGACAGCTCACCGCCGGAGGCGCCCTTGGCGATCGGACGGGGCTGGGCGCCCGGGTGCGGGGCGAGCAGGACCTCGACCTCGTCCACGCCGTGCGGGCCGTAGGCGACGGTGCGGCCGTCGACCTCGATCCCCGACAGGTCGTCGACCTGGGTGATCGAGAAGGTCACCCGGGCGTGCGGCATGGCCAGCTCGGCGAGTTCGGCGGAGACGGCCTCGGCGAAGCGCCCGGCCGCGCCCTGCCGGGCGGCCGACACCTCGGCCGCCAGCTCGGCCAGTTCGGCCCGCAGCGTGGTCTCCTGGGCGCCGAGCTGGTCGATCCGGTCGTCGTCGCCGTCGAGTTCGGCGAGCCGGGCAGAGCCCGCCTCGGCCCAGGCGAGCACCTCGGCGAGGGTGTTCTCCGGGCCACCGTACTTGCGCAGCAGCTGGGCCAGGACGGCCCGGCGATCCTCGACGGAGGCGAGCCGGACCGGGTCGGCGTCCAGGTCGTCCGCGTATCCGGCCAGGTCGCCGGCCACGTCGGCGAGCAGGTAGCCGACCTCGTTGAGGCGGTCGGCGAGGGCGGCGAGGCGTTCGTCGTGGTGGCGCACGGCGTCCAGGGCCCGGCGGGACTGCGCGAGCAGGGTGCCCGCGTCCAGCGCCTCCGGGTCGGCCGGGTCGCCGGCCAGGGCGGCATGGGCGAGGGTCGCGGCGGAGGACAGCGCGTCGGCGTGGCCGAGCCGCTCGGCCTCGGCGGCCAGCTCCGCGTCCTCACCGGCCACCGGCTCGGCGGCGGCGATCTCGTCCAGGCCGAAGCGCAGCAGGTCGGCCTCCTGGGCGCGCTCGCGGGCCCGGGTGGTCAGCTCCTCCAGGGTGGCCGAGACCTCGCGCAGGCTGCGGTAGGTCTCCCGGTAGCGGGCCAGCGGCTCGGCCACCGCCTCGCCCGCGTAGCGGTCCAGCGCGCCGCGCTGGCGGGCCGGGCGCAGCAGCCGCTGCTGGTCGGTCTGGCCGTGCACGGCGATCAGGTCCTCGCCGAGTTCGGCGAGGACCCCGACCGGGACGGCCCGGCCGCCGACGAACGCCCGGGAGCGGCCCTCGGCGGAGACGGTCCGGCTGATCAGCAGGGCCCCGTCGTCCAGTTCGGCCCCGGCCTCGACCGCGCGGGCCGCCACCGGGGAACCGGCGGGCAGCTCCAGCCGGCCCTCGACGACGGCGCGTCCGGTGCCGTTGCGCACCAGGCCCGGGTCGGCGCGTCCGCCCAGCAGCAGGCCGAGGCTGGTGACGACCATGGTCTTTCCGGCGCCGGTCTCACCGGTCACGGCGGTGAAGCCGGGGGCGAGTTCGACCACCGCGTCGTCGATGACCCCAAGATCCCGTATCCGCATCTCGTCCAACACGGAGACGACCTTACGAGGTTCCACCCCCGGCGCGCGACGAGCGGCAACGGCGCGCGGCAACTCCGTGCCCTGAAGTTCATCCCTTCCGGGGCGTTTGCCCGGGTGTCGGCACCGTGCACCACGGCAGGAAGAACTGCGCGAGCGGACCGATCGCCAGTGCGTACGCGACCGTGCCGACGCCGGCGGTGCCGCCCAGCAGGACGCCCGCGACCAGCACCGTCACCTCGATGCCGGTGCGGATCAGCCGCAGCGAACGCCCGGTGCGCCGGTGCAGGCCGGTCATCAGTCCGTCGCGCGGGCCGGGGCCGAGGCGGGCGCCGATGTAGAGGCCGGTGGCCAGGCCGTTGAGCACGATCGCGGCCGCCATCAGCGCGATCCGGGCGGGCAGCCCGTCCGGGCCGTCGAGCAGCCGCAGCGTGAGGTCCATCGAGGCGCCCAGCACCAGCACGTTGGCGACGGTGCCCACGCCCGGGCGCTGGCGGATCGGGATCCACAGCAGCAGGACCAGGACGCCGCAGATGGTGACCCAGGCGCCCACCGAGAGGCCGACCGCGCGCTGCAGGCCCTGGTGGAAGACGTCCCACGGGTCGAGGCCGAGGCCGGAGCGCAGCATCAGCGCCATGCTCGCGCCGTACAGGCAGAGGCCGACGGCGAGCTGCGGGATCCGGCGGCCCAGGGCGTGGGTGTCGCCGAGCAGACGGACGGCGAACGGGGCCCGGCCGGTGTCCGGGGCGGGTGTGGGCGTGTTCGTGGTGGCCATCGGGCGCTCCTGCGGGTGGTGCTGCACTCCGGGGTGGCCCCGGCGGTGGCGGACTCGACAGCCGCGCTGCCATGATGGTCAGGCCAATAGCGCCCACTCCAGGGCCAATTTCGAGCAAGTGGACTGATCAGCCTTGGCCGACTGGCACACCACCGTCACGCCGCCCGCGCTCGCCCGGCTGCTCGCCGCCGCCCGGCTGCCCGAACCGGCCACCGCCCGCCGCCCCGCCTACCGGGCCCTCGCCGGGCAGATCCGGCTGCTGGTCACCGAGGGCCGCCTGCCGGTCGGCGCCCGGCTGCCCGCCGAACGCGAACTCGCCAGCGCCCTGGCGCTGAGCCGCACCACCGTCGCCACCGCCTACGAGACCCTGCGCGCCGACGGCTACCTGCTCAGCCGCCGCGGCGCCGGCAGCTGGACGGCCCTGCCCGAGGGCGCCCCGCCGCCCAGCGACGCCCTGCACCCCGTCCCGCCGGACGAGCAGGGCCGCACCCTGGACCTCGGCGTCGCCGCCCTGCCCGCCCCGCAGCCCTTCCTGGGCGAGGCGGCCGCCCGCGCCGTCGAACAGCTGTCCTGTTACGCCGCCGGGCACGGCCACTACCCCACCGGCGTCCCGGTGCTGCGCGAGGCCATCGCCCGCCGCTACACCGAGCGCGGCCTGCCCACCACCCCCGACCAGATCCTCGTCACCACCGGCGCGATGGGCGGGCTGCACCTGATCCAGCGGGCGCTGATCGGCCGCGGCGACCGGGTCGGCGTCGAGGCGCCCAGCTACGCCCACACCCTGCAGGCGCTCCGGATCACCGGCGCCCGCCTGGTGCCGGTGCCGTACGGCTACCGGCCCGAGCCGGAGTGGGACCTCACCGAGTGGCGCCGGGTGCTGCGCGGGGCCGCGCCCAAGGTCGCCTACGTGATCCCGGACTTCCACAACCCGACCGGCGCGCTGATCGGCGAGGAGCAGCGCCGCGAACTGCTGGCCGCCGCCCGGGCCGCCGGCAGCATCGTCCTGGTCGACGAGACCACCGCCGAACTCGGCTGGGGTGTACCGGAGTCCGTCCCGATGCCGCGCCCGATGGCGGCGCTGGACCGGACCGCCCAGGTGGTCACCGTCGGCTCGGCCGGCAAGCTGCTGTGGGGCGGCCTGCGGATCGGCTGGGTCCGGGCCGCGCCCGCGCTGGTGCGCCGACTGGCCTCCGACCGGGTCTACAGCGACGTCGGCACCCCGGTGCTGGACCAGCTGATCGCCGCCGACCTGATGGGCGAGCCGCTGCCCGCCGTCCGGGCGCACCAGCTGGACCGGCTGCGGGCGACCGCGCACGCCTTCGCCGCCGCACTGCCCGAGCACCTGCCGGGCTGGACGTTCGCCCAGCCGCCCGGCGGGCTCTCGCTCTGGGTCTCCACCGGCGGGCTGTCCGGCGCGGCGCTGGCCCAGGCCGGGGAGCGCGGCGGGGTCCGGATCGCCGCGGGCAACCGGTTCGGCTCGGACGGCGCGTTCGAGCACCACATCCGGATCCCGTTCACGGTGCCCGCCCCGGCCGTCCCCGCCGCCGTGCGGCGGCTCGCCGCGACGGCCGCCCGGGCGGCGGCGGGCGGCCGGTTCGGTCCGGCCGACGGCGCCCCGCCGCTGGCGGTCTGACGAGCCGTCAGCAGTGGGTGTTCGACCGGCCGCGCCAACCCGTCACCGGCAGCGCGAACTTGGCCACCAGCCGGTCGGTGAACGGCGCCCGGTGCAGCCTGGCCAGGCGCACCGGGGTCTGCCCCCGGCGGACCTCCACCCGCGCGCCGGCGGGCAGTTCGACCGAGCGCCGCCCGTCGCACCAGAGCACGCCGTGCGGGGTCTTCGGCTGCACCTCGACGGCCAGCACCGAATCCGGCGAGGTCACCAGCGGGCGGGCGAACAGCGCGTGCGCGGAGATCGGCACCATCAGCAGCGCCTCCACCTCCGGCCACACCACCGGCCCGCCGCCGGAGAACGCGTACGCGGTGGAGCCGGTCGGCGTCGCGCAGACCACCCCGTCACAGCCGAAGTTGGAGACCGGGCGGCCGTCCACCTCGGTCACCACCTCCAGCATCCGCTCCCGGGACGCCTTCTCGATCGAGGCCTCGTTCAACGCCCAGTCCTGGTGCACCACATCGCCGTTGGTGCGGACGATCACGTCGATCGTCATCCGCTCCTCGACCTCGTAGTCCGCGTCCACCACCCGCTCGACCACCACGGCCAGATCGTCCCGCTCTGCCTCGGCGAGGAAGCCCACCCGGCCCAGGTTGATCCCGAGCATCGGCAGCCCGTGCTCACGGGCCAACTCCGCCCCGCGCAGCAGCGTCCCGTCCCCGCCGGCGACCAGGATCAGCTCGCAGCCGTCCGCCGCCCCCGGCCCGCCGGGCACCTTCTCGACCCCGTCCGGCAGGTCCAGGCCCACCGCCTCGGAGGCGAGCAGCCTGATCCGGATCCCGGCCTTCAGCAGCCCGTGCACCAGGGCCTCGACGCTGCGCAGCGCCGTCTCCCGGCCGGTGTGCGCGATCAGGAAGACCGTACGTTCGTCATCACTCATGCCGCTGCCCTCTCCCTCACGCCTGCCGGGTCGCCTTCGGCCCCGGTAACGGCCGCGTCACACAGCATGACGGACCGGACGTCCCCTGAGCACCCTATCGGGGCCCCTCCGCGACGGCCCGGTCCGCGTCCGCGGGATCCAGTTGCGGGGCGTCCCGGCGCAGCCAGAGGAAGTACTCGACGTTCCCGGACGGGCCCGGCAGCGGGCTCGCGGTGACGGCGCGCACGCCCAGCCCGAGCTCCCACGCCTGCCCGGCGACCTGGCGGACCATCTCGGCGCGCAGCTGCGGGCTGCGCACCACCCCGCCGCTGCCCAGCCGCTCCTTGCCGATCTCGAACTGCGGCTTGACCATCAGCACCAGGTCCGCGTCCTCGGCCGCGCAGGCCGCCAGCGCGGGCAGCACCAGGCCCAGCGAGATGAACGACAGGTCGCCGACCACCAGGTCGACCGGGGTCCCGCCGATCAGCTCCGGGGTCAGCTCGCGGACGTTGGTGCGGTCCATCACCGTCACCCGCTCGTCGCTCTGCAACGACCACGCGAGCTGCCCGTAGCCGACGTCCACCGCCAGCACGCCGGCCGCGCCCGCCCGCAGCAGGACGTCGGTGAACCCGCCGGTGGAGGCGCCCGCGTCCAGCGCCCGGCGGCCCTCGACCACCAGGCCCTGCGGGACGAAGGCCGCGAAGGCCCCGGCCAGCTTGTGACCGCCGCGCGAGACATAGTCGGGGTCGTTGTCGTCCTTGGCCACCACGACCGCCGCCGAGGTCTCCACCTGGGTGGCCGGCTTGGTCGCGGTGGTGCCGCCGACGGTCACCCGGCCGGCCGCGATCAGCTCGGACGCGTGCTCACGCGATCGGGCCAGCTTGCGGCGGACCAGCTCCGCGTCGAGTCGGCGTCGTGCCACTGCCACTGGTGTTTCAGCTCCTACGGGTCCAGCGGATCATTCCTGGTCGAGCGCGGCCAGCGTGTCGGCGAGCCGCTGGTGAACATCTTCGTACACCTCGACGTGTGCTTCGGCCGGGACCCCGTCCAGGGCCTCCAGCCGGGCCAGTCCGGCGTCCACGACGGGGTGGCCGGTCGGGGTCAGTTCGACGCCGAGCGGTTCGACGGTTTCAGCTGGTCCGGTCATCGGGCTTCTTCGTGCTGGTGGCCTTGCGGACGGTGGTCTTCTTCGTCGCCGTGCGCTTCGCGGGCGCCTTGGGCTGCGCGGCCGGCTCGGCGGCGGCCTTCTTCGCGGTCGCGGTCTTCTTGACGGCCGTCTTCTTGACCGTCGTCTTCTTGGCGGCCGACTTCTTCGCCGTGGCCTTCTTGGCCGTCGTCCGCTTCGCCGTCGCCTTCTCCGCCGACGTCTTCTCGGCCGCCGGCCCGTCGGCCGTCTCCCCGCCTGCCGTCGACCTGTCCGCCGCCGGGGCCTTCCTCGCCGGGGTCCGCTTCGCCGCGGCCTTGCGCGCAACCGCAGGCTGCACCGGCGGGACCGGCGGGTCGACCTCGACCGGCTCGTCCACCTCCACCCGCTCGGCCACTATCGGCTCCCCCATCGCCCAGGCCGCCGACTGCCCGTCCGCGCTCTCCCAGCCGCGCCCGAACAGGTCGTCCGCCCGGGGCGCCGGCGTCGGCAGCTCCGCCTCGTCCGCCCCGGCCGGCCCCGCCGCCGGCACGGCGTCCTCCTCGACCTCGCGCAGCTTGCTCTCCAGGTAGGCGAGCACCACTCCGACCTTGGTCACCTGGTCGCCGACCCTCTCGAAGGCCTTCTCGACCTCGCCGCGCGCCACCCCGACGGCCAGGTCCACCCCGGCCCGTCCGGCGGTGACCGCCTCCTCCGCCAGCGTCTGCAGCGTCTTCGCCGACGGCGGGAACTGCCCGCCGAGCCGGCGCTCGACCTCGGTGACGTCGACCCCGCTCCGCTCCAGGATCGTGGCCGCCGTCCCGACGACCCGCTTGCCGACCTCCTCCACCAGCCCGGCGGCGACCTCCACCACTCCCCGCACCGTCCTCGGCAGCATCCGGGTGCCTCCTTAGCGCCTGCGCGCATCGCTTCGTCGCCGTCGGTACCCGGGCCGATCCGGGCACCCCACTGACGACGCTACCGCCAAAACCCGCCTGCGGTACCGTGGCCTGGCAGTGACCACCGCCGTCACGCGCCGAAACCACCAGGGAACCCAGCGAGGGGAACCGCCGCCATGGCCAACGCCGAGGAGTGCCGGGAGGCACTGGAGCAGCTCAGCCGGAACATGGCGAAGTCCACCGGCGACGTCCGCACGGCGGCCGCCCTCGACCGCTCGCTCAGCTGCCGGATCACCGACCTCGACCTGACCTTCACCGGCCGACTGCGCGACGGCCGGATCCAGGACCTCGCCGCCGCCCCCGGCGCCCCGGCCGGGAAGGCGGAGATACGGCTCACCATGAGCAGCGACGACCTGGTCGCCCTGGTCGGCGGCCGGCTCAACTTCGCCTCCGCCTGGGCAGGCCGCCAGGTCCGGCTGGAGGCGGGCTTCCGCGACCTGCTGCGGCTGCGCACCCTGCTCTGACGCCCGCTGTCGCGACCTGCGGCCGGGGCCGGAGCCAAGGCCGGGCCGCGCCCGGGCTCAGAACCCCAGCTCGTCCAGCGCCTTGTGCCCGTCGGCCGGTGCGCCGTCCGCGTCCAGCGCCGTCCACGCCGCCGCGCACAGCGCCCGCAGGCCGTCCCAGCGGTCCCCGCCGCCGTCCAGCCGCAGCACGCCGCCCTCGGCCGACGCGACCCAGCCGCCGCAGCCGAAGCCGCCGGCCGCGGGCGTGACCGCCGGGTGCGGCACCAGCAGCCCGCGCAGGTCCGCCGCCAGGTAGGTCGGCCGGTGCTCGGCCGGGGCCGCGAGCAGCTGCGCCGGGGTGGTCACCCCGGTGAACACCAGCAGGCTGTCCACCCCGCCGTTGAACGCGCCCTCGATGTCGGTGTCCAGCCGGTCGCCGACCACCAGCGGCCGCCGCGCGCCGGTCCGCAGCACGGTCTCCCGGTGCATCGGCGGCTGCGGCTTGCCCGCCACCACCGGGTCCACCCCGGCGGCCGCCCGCACCGCCGCCACCAGCGTCCCGTTGCCGGGCGCGATGCCGCGCGCGGTCGGGATGGTCAGGTCGGTGTTGGAGGCCACCCACGGCAGCCCGTGCTGCACCGCGTACGCGGCCTCCGCCAGCTGCGCCCAGCCGACCGAAGGGTCGTAACCCTGGACCACTGCGAGCGGCTCCTCGGCCAGCGAGCGGACGGCGACCAGCCCGCGCTCGGCCAGCGCCTCCTCCAGCCCCGGGCCGCCCACGACCAGCACCTTCGCCCCGGCCGGCACCTTCTCGGCGACCACCCGGGCGGCCGCCTGCGCCGAGTTGATCACGTCGGCCGGATCGGCCGGCACGCCCAGCCCGGTCAGGTGCTCGGCCACCACCCGCGGCGGGCGGGAGGCGTTGTTGGTCACGTACGCGAGCCGCATCCCGGCCGTACGGGCGACCGCCAGCGCGTCCACCGCGTGCTCGATCGCGTGCGGGCCCGCGTAGACCACGCCGTCCAGGTCCAGCAGCGCCGTGTCGTACGCCTCGGTCAGCGGCTGCTCGCTGCCGCCGGGGGCGGTCCGTCGCGCGGTGGTGGTGGCCGTCTCGGTCATGGCTGCGCTACCTCATTCACTGCGTCGTTCGCTTCATCGGGTGCTCCCGCGTTCCGTTCGGGTGCCCCCGCGTTCACCGGGTACCCCGGGCCGGTCAGACCTCGTCGTCCGCACCGGGTTCGCCGGCCGACCGGGCGTCCGGGTCCGGCGGGGGCGCCAGGTACCCGGGTGCACCGGGCAACAGCGGGCCGAACGCCCCGGCGCGGGCCGCCAAGGTCGCCCGGGTCTGCCGCAGCGCCGCCTGGTAGTGCTCGGTGCCCGGCCGCATCGCCACGGCCAGCGCCAGGTGCTCGGCGGACGTCTCGAAGTCGCCCAGCCGGGCCGCCGCGACGCCCCATCCGAACTGAGCGTAGTCGTCCGACGGGTCGGCCAGCGCGACGGCCCGGAAGTTCTCCAGCGCCGCCTCGTACGAACCGGTGTCGAACTGGGCCCGCGCCAGCGTCTCCCGGATGCTGCGCGAGTGCGGCTCGGCCGCCGCCGCCCGGGCCAGCAGCTGCTCGGCGGCCGCCGGGTTGCCCTGGGCCAGCAGCCTGCCACCACGCCGGAACCAGTCGTACACGTCCCCGGTCGGCTCGCCGGAACTCCCCTGCGCCGGGACACCGCCGTGTGCCGGAGCGCCCTCGCCGGCGGCGCCGTCCGGCCCTGCCGCCCCGCCCGGGCTGCCGCCGTCCACCCGTTCCTGCCCGTCGTCCATGCGGTACCTCGCCCTCGGTCACACACCCGCCCCACAGATCGGCACGGGTATTCCGATCTCTCAACAACGCGTACCCGATTACGATGCCCAGAATGAGCGCACCCAGTGCAGAAGACGGAGTCGAGACTCCGGAGGGCGGCCCCGGCGATCCCGGGCACGTCGCCACTGCAGGCCTGTCCCTGTCACCCTTCCGAGGCCTGCGCTACGTCCCCGACCGGGTCGGCGCCCTGGCCGCGGTCATGTCCCCGCCGTACGACGTCGTCGACCCCGGCCGTCGGCTCGACCTGGAGACCGCCGATCCGCACAACGTGGTCCGGCTGATCCTGCCCCGGCCCGAGCCCGAGGACGCCGGCGACCGGCCCGACCGCGACACCAAGTACCGGCACGCCGCCCGGCTGCTGCGCGCCTGGCAGCGCGATGGGATCCTCGCCGCCGACCCGCAGCCCGCTCTCTACGTCTACGAGCAGCGCGTGCCCGCCACCGGCGACTCCCCCGAGGTGCTCCAACGCGGGCTGATCGGCGCCCTCGCGGTGAGCGGCCGCGAGGCCGGCGTGGTCCTCCCCCACGAGGACGTCATGCCCCGACCGGTCGCCGACCGGGTCGGCCTGATGCGCACCACCCGGGCCAACCTCGAACCGCTGCTGCTCACCTACCGGGGCAACGGCGGCGCCTCCGGCGTCATCGAGCGGACCGTCCAGGGCGAGCCGCTGCTCTCCACCGCCACCAGCGACGGCACCCACCACCGCCTCTGGGCCGTCGCCGACCCGGCCGAGATCGCCGAGATCAGCCGCGACCTCGCCACCTGCCGGGCCCTGATCGCCGACGGCCACCATCGCTGGGAGATGTACCTCCGCCTCCAGCGCGAGCACCGCCACCTGCCTCGCAGCCCGTGGGACCGCGGCCTGGTGCTCCTGGTGGACACCGCGCGCTACCCGCTGCGGGTCCGGGCCATCCACCGCGTGCTGTACCGGCTGCCGGTGGCCGAGGCACTGGAGAAGCTCGGCGACCAGTGGATGGTCAAGGAGGTCCCCGGCCCGCTGACCGCCGCCCTCCAAGCCCTCGCCGAACAGAAGCGGCACGGCGGCAACGGCTTCATACTGACCGGCGGGGACGGCGTCTACTGGCTGCTCGGCGAGCCCGAGGAAGCACTGCTCGACGCCACCGTGCCGCACGACCGGCCCGAGGAGTGGCGCCGCCTGGACGCCACCGTCCTGCACTCCACGCTGCTCGACCGCACCTGGCACGTCCCCGACGGCCCGGACGACATCGGCTACCTGCACACCGCGGCGGCCGCCGAGCAGGAGGCGGCGCGCACCGGCGGCACCGCCGTGCTGCTGCACCCGGTCCGGGAGAGCGCGGTCCGCAGGCTCGCCGAACAGGGCGTCACCATGCCGCGCAAGTCCACGTCCTTCGGTCCGAAGCCGGCCACCGGACTGGTGCTGCGCAACCTCGAACTGGGCTAGGGCCACCCGCCCCCGAAACGCCGTGAGGCCCTGCCGCTCCCCCGGAATGTCCAGGGGAGCGGCAGGGCCTCACTCGTCGGTCGAGCTCAGCTCCGGGTGTCGTTCCCGGCCTCGTCCTCGGCCTTGGCGTCACGCGCGGGCACCACGCCGTCGAACTCCTCGTCGATCTCGAGGTCGTCCTCGTCGTAGTACTCCTCGACGTCCTCCTCGTCCTCGAAGATCACGCGGTCGTCGGAGACCTCCCCGCCGCGCTTCTTCGCCGGAGCCTCGGCCTGCTCGGCCTCCCCCTCGGCCACCTCCGGGTCGAGCGCGTCCACGAACTCGACGCCGTCGATCTCGGCCAGCCGCTCCGAGGCGTTGGTGCTGCCGTCGGTGTCGGCCTCGGCCGCCTTCGCGAACCACTCGCGGGCCTCGTCACCACGACCGGCCGCGATCAGCGCCTCGCCGTAGGCGTACCGCAGGCGCGCCGTCCACGGGTGCACGGCGCTGGAGGCCAGCTCCGGGCTCTGCAGGGTCACGACCGCCGCGTCGAACTGCTCCATGTCGCTGCGGGCGCCGGCCGCGACCAGACGCATCTCGACCTGGCCGGCCTTGTCCAGCTGCTTCACCTCGGGCTCACCGGCCATCGCCAGCGCCCGCTCCGGACGGCCCAGACCGCGCTCGCAGTCGGCCATCACCGGCCACAGGTCCGCCCGGCCGGTCATCCGGCGAGCGGCACGGAACTCGGTCAGGGCCTCGGAGTACCGCTGCGTCATGTACGAGGCGAAACCGGCCGCCTCGCGGACGGCGGCCACGCGGGAGGCCAGCCGGAGCGCGACGCGCGAGAACTGGTAGGCCTCCTCCGGCTCGCTGTCGAGCAGACGGGCCACCATCACCAGGTTGCGGGCGACGTCGTCCGCGAGCGTCTTGGGCAGGCTCTTGAGCTCCTGGCGCACGTCCGCGTCCAGCTCGAAGCCGGTGACGTCCTCCGGGATCGGCAGACGCTTGACGGGCTCGTAGTTGCCACGGCGGTCGTCGTAGTCCCGGTGGCCGCGGTCGCCGCCACGGTCGTCACGACGGTCATCGCGGTTCCCGCGGTAGCCACCGCCACCCTGGCGGTCGTCGCGACGGAAGCCGCCACGGTCGCCACGGTCGTCGCGGCGGAAACCGCCACGGTCGCCACGGTCATCGCGGTTGAAACCGCCACCGGACGGTCGGTCGTCACGACGCGGACGCTCGTCACGGTCATCACGACGGAACCCACCCGGACGGTCATCGCGACGGAAACCACCACCGCCGGAGGGGCGGTCGTCCCGGCGGAAACCGCCACGGTCGCCACGGTCATCACGGTTGAAACCGCCACCGGACGGACGGTCGTCACGACGCGGACGCTCGTCACGGTCATCACGACGGAACCCACCCGGACGGTCATCGCGACGGAAACCACCACCACCGGACGGACGGTCGTCCCGGCGGAAACCACCACCGGAGGGGCGGTCGTCACGGTTGAAACCGCCCGACGGACGGTCGTCACGACGGAAACCACCACCGGAGGGGCGGTCGTCACGACGCGGACGCTCGTCACCGGAGGGGCGGTCGTCACGACGGAAACCACCACCACCGGACGGACGGTCGTCACGGTTGAAACCGCCGGAGGGGCGGTCGTCGCGGCGGAAGCCGCCACGGTC
>NZ_JBIUYE010000013.1:0-319606 GCF_044744365.1 Kitasatospora sp. NPDC087314 | reverse complement strand
ACCACGGTGTTCGGCCCGCTGGTCCTGACTCCGGACAACCTCACGGACGGCGTCTCGGTGACGGCGGTCAACCGACTCCTGCCCACCCCGTCGCCAACCCCGACGAGCCCGTCCAGCCCGTCGGTCCCGCAGAGTCCGTCGGGCCCGGCGAACTCGCCGAGCGCGCCGGAGCGAACCGTGCCGCCGGGGCCGGTCACGCCGGAGTCGCCGAGCCCGGCGACGGTGAGCCCGTCACCCTCGCCCGGCGGCCGGCTGCCCAGCACCGGCGCAACCTCCCTACTGCCGCTGGGAGTTGTCGGCGGGGCGGCGCTGGTGGGCGTCGGCGGTGTGCTGGTCGTGGTCGCGCGCAGGCGCAGGGCCCGACACCAGTAGGCACGCCGGCCTGAGTCGGGGCGGGCGGGTTCGCGGCGCAGGCTGCCGCGGGCCCGCCCTCGCGTTCGGACCGGAGCTCCACACCGCGCGCTGAGGCCCGTCCGCAGACCCCCGGCTGCGCGCCGACGCTGGGGCACCGCCGCGCCGGCCCCCCCGCCGCCGCCACGCTCGCGCTCCCGGCGGGCGGTGGGGGGGGTGAGGACGAGCCCTACGGCCCTTCCGGCGAGAGGGCCGGTGCGGGGGCTACCAGGCGGCCGGTAGGTGGGCGGGGCTGCGGGTGGTGGTGCCGAGTTGCCAGGTGAGCCGGTCGACGGGGGTGGTGAGGTGGAGGTGGGGGAGGGCGATGGCGAGGCGGCGGAGGGATTCGCGCATTTCGAGGCGCATCCGCCAGGCGCCGAGGCAGTAGTGCGGGCCGGCACTGAAGGCGAGAGTCGGGGCGGGCAGCGGGTGGTCGAGGTCGGCGTCGAGGCCGTCGGGGAAGACCGCGGGGTCACGGTTGGCGCTGCCGAGGCTGATGGCGAGGACGGCGCCGGCGGGGATGCGGACACCGCCGAGGTCGACCGGGTGGGTGGCACGGCGGGTGGTGGCCTCGTCGTCGCCGAGCGGGATGAAGTGGAGGAGGCGTTCGGTGACGTGTTCGGTGGTGTCGGGGTCGGCGAGGCGGGGCCAGTGGTCGGGGCGTTCGCCGAGCAGGTAGACGAGGGCGTTGCCGAGGGCGCCGGTGACGCTCTCGTTGCCGCTCGCGGTGAGTCCGCAGACCAGGTGGACGAGTGATTCCTCGGGGACACCGCCGTCCTGGTCGGCGGCCTGGACGAGGCGGCTGACGAGGTCCTCGCCGGGGGCGCGGCGTCGGCGGGCGATCAGTTCGGCGGTGTAGGCGGCGTATTCGGCGAGGGCGTCGGCGGGGTCGTCCGACAGTTCGTCACCCGGGCCGAGAGCGTCCGGGCCGAGAGCGTCCGGGTCGCCGCCGTCCGGGGTCCCGTCGGCGAGGACGGCGCGGGTCCAGCGACGGAGCCGTTGTTCGTCGAGGCGGTCCGGGCCGTCCCCGTCGAGCCCCATCAGGCGGCTGGTGACCGCGAAGGGCACCGGCCGGGTGAACCCGGCGACGAGGTCGGTGGGGGCGCCGTCGGCCGCGAGGGCGTCGACGGCCTGCTGGACGCTCTCCGCGACCCAGGGTTGCCAGCCGACGATGGCGCGGGCGGTGAAGGCCCGCTGGACGGTGCTGCGCAGTCGGCGGTGGGCGGGGCCGTCCTGGTTGAACATCGACGCCGGGTTGCTGGCCACGTCGGCGCCGCCGCCGGGGGTGCCGACGGTGTGCAGGTCGCCGCGGGTGAAACGGGGGTCGGTGAGGGTCTGCCGGACGTCGTGGTAGCGGGTGACCAGCCACGCGGGGGTGCCGTCGGGGAGGGTGGTGGGGTGCGGCGCCTGGACGGGGGTGACGGGGAGTCGATGCAACGGGGGGAGAGCGGGTACGGCGGTGGACATGAGGCCCTTCGGGGTCGGTGGTCCGGCATGGAGTGGGAATCCAACTATCGTATTTTCATGGGGAATTGGACGCTTCTGATGCTTTTCCCGTTGCTTCCGATGGTAGCGATTCCACCGTTCCCGGTAGGGGCTCATCCAAGCCGGTCGGGCGCCGGATCGGCGGGCAGGAGCGGCCGGAGAGCGCCCAGGACGGCGCCGATGCAGACGTCGCGCAACTCCTCGCGGGTGCAGGTCTCCTCGGTGAGCCAGTCGACGACCAGTACCCGGACGAAGACCAGCCAGCTGCGCAGGATCTGCGACCCCGCCCGCCGGGCGGCCTCGTTCGCGAACGGGAGCACCCCGATCAGGCGGGCGCGGAGGGCGTCGAGCTCGTTGGTGATGATCGTCTGGATCACCGGGTCGCCCGCCAGGACGCGGTTGGCGGCGAGGACGGCGTGCCGGTTGGCGATGAAGTAGTCCAGGTGGGCGTCCATGCCCTCGACGAGTTGCTCGATCAGGGTGTCGTCCGGGTCGAAGCGGGACTTGGCGAGCAGTTCGTCGGCGGCCTGCCGGTAGACGGCGGCGAACAGGTCGTGCTTGCCGGGGAAGTGGCGGTAGAGCAGGGCGCGCGAGACGCCGGCCTGCTCGGCGACCTCCTCCATCAGCACCTCCTCGTACGGGCGGGCGGCGAAGAGCCGGGCGCCGACGGAGAGCAGTTGGGCGCGGCGGGCGGCGGGGGAGAGGCGGCGGCGTCGTTCGTGGACTGGCATGCGGGGAAGGCTACTTGACACGTGTCTACCAGTGGGCGCTAGCTTAGTAGACACGTGTCAACCAGCGTCCGGCGGCGCCGGACGGGCGGAGGGGTGGGTCATGGCCAGGACTCTGCGGGTGCTCGCGTGGACGATGGGGATCGCCTGTGTGGCGATCGGGTTCTACCACGTACTGCTGGGGAACAGGGCGATCCCGGGTGCGGAGGACGCCGGCCCGACGATCGACAGCTTCGGCCGGTTCATGGGCGCGATCTTCGCCGGCTACGGGGCGGCCTGGCTGTGGGAGGTTCGGCAGACGCCGGTGCCGGCCCGGGCGGTGCGGTGGCTGACGGCGGTGTTCCTGCTGGGCGGGCTCGGCCGGGTGCTGTCGATCGCCGCGGCGGGGTGGCCGCACGGGTTCCAGGTGGTGCTGATGGTGATCGAACTCGCCCTCCCGCCGGTGTACTTCGCTCTCGCGAGCGCGGACGAACGGGCCTTCCGGCGCGGGTGAGCCCGAGTGGACCGGGAGGTGGCGGCGAGGGCCTGGAGATGGTCATGCCCGGCGACGACGCGGAGATGAGCGTCACCCTCATCCAGCCGATCGCGATGGAGGAGGGCCTGCGCTTCACCATCCGCGAGGGCGGCCGCACGGTCGGCGCCGGACAGGTCACCAGGATCACCAAGTAGGCGCCGGAGTCGAACACGGGGAGAGGGAGGCAGGTCGGCCGAGAACACCGGGAGCCGGCGTTCTCGGACGACCTGGCGGCGTGGCGGGTCGGCCGTCGCTCGCGGACGGGCCTCCTCAGGACGGGCAGGGCAGGGCCGCCGCGTCGGAGCCGACCCCGTAGGTGCGCAGGTGGGCGATGAGTGCGGCCGGGTCGGCCGTGCCCGCGGTGAGCCAGACGTGGCCGTCCGGGCGGACCAGTACGAGGGCGTCCCCGCTGATCCCGTAGGCGCGGCGGGCGTGGCCGTCGGGGTCGAGGACGTCGGCCCGGCGCACGCCCGGGAGTTCGGGCAGGGATGCCAGGGCGGGGTGCTCGCCGAAGGTCAGCAGGGTGGCGTGCGGGCCGCGGAGGAGGTCGAACAGGCGGGTGGGGGTGCCGTCGGCGGTGTGGCAGGGGGAGTCCGGCGCGCGGTCCCCGGCGCGGATGCCGGTGGCGTCGTCGAGGTCGCGGCCGAGCGGCCCGCCCCGGTAGTGGACGGACAGTCCGGTGAGGTCGCCGCCGGCCGAGTTGGTCAGGCTGAGGAACTGGTCGGCCAGGGCCTGGCCCCCGCTGCCGTTGCTGAACAGCGCCCGGTGCTGGGTGGAGGAGGCGGCGAGGGTGGCGCGGGCGACCGGCAGCCGCTCGGCCTGGTAGCTGTCGAGGAGCCGCTCGGGGGCGCCCTGCAGCACGGCCGCCAGTTTCCAGCCCAGGTTGTGCGCGTCCTGGATGCCGGTGTTCATGCCCTGGCCGCCGGCCGCGGACTGGCAGTGGGCGGAGTCCCCGGCGAGGAGGACTCGGCCGTCGCGGTAGCGCTCGACCAGGCGGACGGTCGGCCGCCAGACGGTGGACCAGGTCGGCTCGTGCAGCCGGACGCCGGGCAGGCCGGCCCGTTCGGCGAACAGCCGCTGGAAGGTGTCCAGGGTGGGGGCGGGCAGCCGGCCGTGCTCGTCCGGGCTGACGGCGGCGTGGAAGGCCCAGGTCTCGTCCTGGCGCAGCGGGACCAACACCAGGGCACCGACGCCGAGTTGCGGGTGGTTCCAGACGTGCATGCAGTCCGGGTCGAACCCGTCGATGCGCATCGTGGCCATCAGGAACCGCTCCTCCTCCCAGGTCTCGCCGAGGAACGGGATGCCGGCGCGCTTGCGGACGGTGCTGCGGCCGCCGTCGCAGCCGACCAGGTAGCGGGCGCCGATCCGTTCGGTGCGCTCCCCGCTGCGGACGGTCCCGCCCGGGCCGGCCTCGGTGCGCTCCCCGCGCCGGACGGTGGCGAGGACGCCGTCCGCGTCCTGGGTGTAGTCGAGGAGTTCGGTGGCCGGCTCGACCGTGACGCCGTGGTGGGCGAGCCGGTCGCGCAGCACGGCCTCGGTCTGGTGCTGGGCGAGCAGCAGCATGCCGGCGTACGGGCGGTCGGTGGTGGGGGCGTTGGCGGGCCCCGGGTCGACCTCCTGGACGAGCCGGTCGCCCTCGTAGCTGCGGACCTTGAGGTTGACGTCGCCGCGGGCGAGGATCTCGTCGACCACACCGAGGTCGTCGAACACCTCCAGCGTCCGGGGGTTGACGCCCTTGCCGCGGACGCCGCGGTCGCGGAACTCCGGATCCCGTTCGATGATCCGGCAGTCGACCCCCGCGCGGGCCAGCCCGAGGGCGAGCGTCAGGCCGACCGGGCCGGCGCCGACCACGAGGACGTCGGTCGTACGGGCAGTGCTCATGATGGGTCCCCTCCCCGCAATAAGATACGTCGCGTTTCTTGCTCTCGACTGTAGACTCGCCCCAATAAGAAACGCAACGTATCTACGAGAATCTGGTGCGGCACTCGGTGATGACCGGCAGAGCAGCGGAAGACGGACCGGCGGGCGCCAAGGCCTCGCGTCGGCGCGGTGACGAACTGGAGCGGGCGATCCTCGACGCCGTCTGGGCCGAACTCGCCGAACACGGCTACGACCGGCTCACCATGGACGGCGTCGCCGCCCGCGCCCGGACCAGCAAGCCGGTGCTCTACCGCCGCTGGTCCAACCGCGCCGCACTGGTGATCGCCGCCCTCGACCGCAACGCCCCCGACTACCAGGAGCCGCCCGACACCGGCGAGTTGCGGGCCGACCTGGCGCTCTTCCTGCGCAGCCTGCTGCACCGCTTCGACGATCTGCCGTCGGACGCCGTGCACGGCCTCCTGATCGACCTGATGCGCGACCCCGAACTGCGCGAGCACTTCCGCGGACTGGCCCTGCGGGGCCCGGTGGACGGCCTGACGGCGATGCTGCGCCGGGCCGCCGGCCGGGGTGAGATCAACCCCGCGCGGCTGACCCCGCGCACCTGCTCCCTCCCGCTCGACCTGCTGCGCGAGTCCTTCCTGCTCGGCGGGGGCGTCCCGCCCGACCACGTCGTTGACGAGATCCTCGACGACATCGTCCTTCCGCTGCTGAGGGCGCCGTCCGCGGGCTGAGCAGCGGGGCATACCCCCACCCCGTACATCCGGCCTGACCCGGAGCCCCGCGCGTATACCCCCACCCCGTAGCCGACGGCTCCTGACGCCGCTCACCCTGTGCCGGTCGGTCCAGGGCCGGACACGCCCTAAGCGGTCGTCAGGGACTTTCGGCGTCCGGTCAGGAGCGGACGAGGCGGGCGATGGCCTGGTTGGCTTCCCTGACCCGGGTGCCGGCCTGCTGGCCGCCCTCGGCGACGGCGTCGCGGACGCAGCACTCGATGTGCTCGTCGAGCAGCCGGAGGGCGAAGGACTGGAGGGCGCGGCTGGCGGCGGAGACCTGGGTGAGGACGTCGATGCAGTAGGTGTCCTGTTCGACCATGCGCTGCAGGCCGCGGATCTGGCCCTCGATGCGGCGCAGCCGCTTGCGGAAGTCGTCCTTGTGGGGGCTGTGGCTGGCCATGGCCGACTCCGGTTCCTGCGCGGTCCGGGGAGGCCCGGGGCGCGGCGCCTCCGGGCGGGGGTTTCCCACTCTACCGGGGTGCGCCGGGCGGGCTTTCGGCCCGGACGGGCGGAGCCGTCCGGGCCGATGGGGGGTCAGGCGGGTGGTCGGGCGGCCGGTCAGCCGTCGAGGCGGCCGACCAGGTCGTAGCCGGCCTCGTCGATGGCGGCGGCGACGGCGCTGTCGGCGAGCGGCAGGGTGCTGTCGACGGTGACCGTGCCGGTGGCGAGGTCCACGGCGACGGCGGTGATGCCGTCGATCTTCTTCAGCTCGGCGGTCACCGAGGTGACGCAGTGGCCGCAGGTCATGCCCTTCACCTGGAAGGCGGCCCGCCCGGCGGCCCCGGTGTCGGGGGCCGCGGTGGCGCCGGTGCCGCACGAGCCGCAGCAGGAGGTGGCGGTCTCGGTGGCGGCGGCGGACTCGACGGTGACGGCGGTCTCGGTCATGGGGGTGCTCCTGTCGTCAGTGCCCGGCGCCGGCCGCAGGTGCGGTCGGCTGCTTCGCCTGAGAACATACCATACCCCCCTAGGGTAATCATGGACCCGAATCCGAACACCTCCGGACGGCCTCGACCGATCGTCAACCAGCCCTTGTGGCGCTCTCGTGCGCCCTTCCGGACAGGGTGGACGCGGCCGCCCGCGTCCCGGGTGGCCGGCCCTGACCGGCGACCGACCCCACCACCCGAGGTGACACCCCATGGACCACACCACCCGCTCCGGAGCACGTGGCCCGCGCGGCCTGCGCGAGATCCTGGCGGCCGGCGAACGGACGTACTCCTTCGAGTTCTTCCCCGCCAAGGACGACGCCGGCGAGCGCGCGCTGTGGGCCGCGATCCGGCGGGTGGAGGCGGTCGCGCCGACCTTCGTCTCCGTCACCTACGGCGCGGGCGGCTCCTCGCGCGACCGCACCATCGAGACCACCGAGCGGATCGCCGCCCAGACCACCCTGCGGCCGGTGGCCCACCTCACCGCCGTCGGCCACTCCACCGCCGAGCTCCAGGCCGTCCTGCGGCGCTATGCGGACGTCGGGATCCGTGACGTCCTCGCCCTGCGCGGCGACCCGCCCGGTAACCCGAACGGCGTCTGGGTGCCGCATCCCCGGGGCCTGCGGCACGCCGCCGAGCTGGTCGAACTGGTCAAGGGCTGCGGCGGGTTCACGGTCGGGGTGGCGGCCTTCCCGGAGCGCCACCCGCGCTCGGCGGACTGGGCGGACGACATCCGGCACTTCGTGGCCAAGTGCCGGGCCGGCGCCGACTACGCCGTCACCCAGATGTTCTTCGAGGTCGAGCACTACCTGCGGCTGCGCGACCGGCTCGCCGAGGCCGGCTGCGACACCCCGGTCATCCCGGAGATCATGCCGGCCACCGACGTCCGCCAGATCGCCCGCTTCGCCGAACTCGGCGGTGCCTCCTTCCCGGTGGGCCTGGCGGCACGGCTGGAGGCGGCCCGCGGGGACCGGGCGGCGGCCCACCGCATCGGCGTGGACCACGCCACCCGGATGGCCGAGCAGCTGCTCCAGGAGGGCGTGCCCGGCCTGCACTTCATCACGCTGAACCGCTCCACCGCCGCCCTGGAGATCCACCGCAACCTCGGGCTGGACCGCTCCGGGCCGCGACCCGTCCCGCGCCCGTCCCCGTCCCGGCCGGCCGTCCCCGCGTCGCAGGCCGTCGCGACGGCGGCGGCCCGGCCGCTGATCGGCGGCCGGGCCTGACGGAGGGCGGGCCTGGCGGGGGAGCGTCCGGCCGCGGCGGGGCGCGGTAGGTTCATACCCCGTATGGGTATATGGTCCTCGGCGCTGGCGAACCCGTGGCACCAGGGAAGGCGGACCCACCATGCACGCGATCCTGCACGCACTGTCCATCGCCGGATCGATGACCTGGGAGATCACCTGGGCGCTGATCCTCGGCTTCCTGCTCTCCGCCGTCGTCCAGGCCGTCGTCCGCAAGTCCACCGTCGTCCGGCTGCTCGGCGACGACCGCCCCCGCACCCTCGCCGTGGCCGCCCTGCTCGGCGCGGCCTCCTCCTCCTGCTCGTACGCGGCCGTCGCCCTCGCCCGCTCGCTGTTCCGCAAGGGCGCGAACTTCACCGCCGCGATGGCCTTCGAGATCGCCTCGACCAACCTGGTCGTCGAACTCGGCGTCATCCTGGCCCTGTTGCTGGGCTGGCAGTTCACGGCGGCCGAGTTCATCGGCGGTCCGGTGATGATCCTCGTCCTCGCCCTGCTCTTCCGGCTCCTGCTGCGCGACGGACTGCTCCGCGAGGCCCGCGAACAGGCCGGCCGCGGCCGAGCCGGCTCGATGGAGGGCCACGCGGCGATGGACATGTCCGTCGCCGGGGAGGGCTCCTTCGCCCGCCGGCTGCTGTCCCGGCAGGGCGTCACGTCCGTCTCGCACGTGTTCGTGATGGAGTGGGCGGCGATCCTCAAGGACCTCGTCCTCGGGCTGCTCATCGCCGGTGCCATCGCCGCCTGGGTGCCGGACTCCTTCTGGCAGGCCTTCTTCTTCGCCGACCACCCGCTGGCCGGCAAGCTGTGGGGCCCGCTGATCGGTCCGCTGGTGGCGATCGCGTCCTTCGTCTGCTCGATCGGCAACGTGCCGCTCGCCGTGGTGCTGTGGAAGGGTGGGATCAGCTTCGGCGGGGTCGTCGCGTTCATCTTCGCGGACCTGCTGATCCTGCCGATCCTGAACATCTACCGGAAGTACTACGGCCGCCGCACGGCCCTCTTCCTGCTCGGCACCTTCTACACGGCCATGGTGGTGGCCGGCTACGTCGTCGAGCTCCTCTTCGGCGGCCTCGGGCTGATCCCCGACCAGCGCGATGCCGAGATCCCGATGTCGGGCATCGAGTGGAACTACACCACCTGGCTGAACCTCGCCTTCCTGCTCCTCGCCGCGGCCCTCCTCGCCCGCTTCCTCCGCACCGGCGGCCGCTCCATGCTCCGCATGATGGGCGGTTCGCCCGACGCTGCCGCCGCCGCGGACGGACACGGGAACGGCCACCACTGACGCGGCGCCGGGCGACTCGCCGGGGATCGCCCGGCGCCGTGTGGCCGCAGGGCCCGGGTCGTCGTCGACGCTTGCCCTGGATACCCCTAGGGGGTATAAATGAACTCGGCGCCGCAGGATACCCCTCCTGGGTATGGCGCCGAGCACGACGGCGTGGACCCGCGGACACCCTCCGCACGCCTTGCACGACGACTGTCACGAGGAGCAACGATGACCACCCAGGCACCCGCCTCCACCGAGGTGGAACTCTCGATCGGCGGCATGACCTGCGCCTCGTGCGCGGCCCGGATCGAGAAGAAGCTGAACCGGATGGACGGCGTCTCGGCGAGCGTCAACTACGCCACCGAGAAGGCCAAGGTCGCCTTCGACGAGGGCGTCGACGTCGCCGACCTGATCGCCACCGTCGAGGCCACCGGCTACACCGCCGCGCTGCCGAAGCCGCCGGTCGCCGACGCCCCGGCCGGGCAGGGCGAGCCGCCCGACGAACTGGTCCCGCTGCGCCAGCGGCTGTTCACGGCGGTCGCGCTCGCGGTGCCGGTGATCGCGATGGCGATGGTGCCGGCCCTGCAGTTCGACAACTGGCAGTGGCTGTCCCTGGTGCTGGCCGCGCCCGTGGTCACGTACGCCGCCTGGCCGTTCCACAAGGCCGCGTTCACCAACGCCCGGCACGGCGCCGCCACCATGGACACCCTGGTCTCGCTCGGCACCGGCGCCGCGTTCCTCTGGTCCCTGTGGGCCCTGTTCCTCGGCGACGCCGGGATGCCGGGCATGCGGCACGGCTTCGAGCTGACCATCGCCCGCAGCGACGGCTCGTCGAACATCTACCTGGAGGCGGCGGCCGGCGTCACCGCCTTCATCCTGGCCGGCCGCTACTTCGAGGCCCGCTCCAAGCGGACCGCGGGGGCCGCGCTCAAGGCCCTGCTGGAACTGGGCGCCAAGGACGTCACCGTGCTGCGCGGCGGCGCCGAGGTCCGGATCCCGATCGGGGACCTGGCCGTGGGCGACCGGTTCGTGGTGCGGCCGGGCGAGAAGATCGCCACCGACGGTGTGGTGGTCGAGGGCGCCTCGGCGGTGGACGCGTCGATGCTCACCGGGGAGTCCGTTCCGGTGGAGGTCTCCGTCGGCGACGGCGTCACCGGCGCCACCGTCAACGCGGGCGGCCGCCTGGTCGTCGAGGCGACCCGGGTCGGCGCGGACACCCAGCTGTCCCGGATGGCCCGGCTGGTCGAGGACGCGCAGAACGGCAAGGCCGCCGCGCAGCGCCTCGCGGACCGGATCTCCGCCGTCTTCGTCCCGATCGTGATCATCCTGGCGGTGGCCACCCTCGGCTACTGGCTGGGCACCGGCGAGGGCTGGACCGCCGCCTTCACCGCCGCCGTGGCCGTGCTGATCATCGCCTGCCCGTGCGCCCTGGGCCTGGCCACCCCGACCGCGCTCATGGTCGGCACCGGCCGCGGCGCCCAGCTGGGCGTCCTGATCAAGGGCCCGGAGGTCCTGGAGTCCACCCGCAAGGTCGACACCATCGTCCTGGACAAGACCGGCACCGTCACCACCGGCCAGATGACCCTGCTCGCCGTGCACACCGCCGAGGGCGTGGTCGAGGCCGAGGTGCTGCGCCTGGCGGGCGCCCTGGAGCACGCCTCCGAGCATCCGATCGCCCGGGCGATCGCCACCGCCGCCGCCAAGGCCGGCGAACTGCCCGCCGTCGAGGGCTTCGAGAACGTGCCGGGCCTGGGCGTCCAGGGCGTGGTGGACGGCCACGCGGTGATCGCCGGCCGGGAGGCGCTGCTGAACGACTGGTCGCAGTACCTGCCGCAGGGCCTGGCCGAGGCCAAGCGCACCGCCGAGGCGGCCGGCCGCACCGCGATCGCGGTGGGCTGGGACGGCGAGGCCCGGGCCGTCCTGGAGGTGGCGGACGCGGTCAGGCCGACCAGCGCCGAGGCGATCGCCCGGCTGCGCGGCCTGGGCCTGACCCCGGTGCTGCTGACCGGCGACAACCGGCTGGTCGCCGAGGCCGTCGCGGCCGAGGTCGGCATCGCCCCGGAGGACGTGATCGCCGAGGTCATGCCGCAGGACAAGGTCGACACCGTCAAGCGGCTGCAGGCCGAGGGCAGGGTCGTGGCGATGGTCGGCGACGGCGTCAACGACGCGGCCGCGCTCGCCCAGGCCGACCTGGGCCTGGCGATGGGCACCGGCACCGACGCCGCGATCGAGGCGGGCGACCTCACCCTGGTCCGCGGCGACCTGCTGGCGGCGGCCGACGCGATCCGGCTCTCCCGCCGCACCCTGGCCACCATCAAGGGCAACCTGTTCTGGGCGTTCGGCTACAACGTCGCCGCCCTGCCGCTGGCCGCGGCCGGGATGCTCAACCCGATGATCGCGGGGGCCGCGATGGCCTTCTCCTCGGTCTTCGTGGTCGGCAACAGCCTGCGGCTGCGCCGCTTCCGCTGAGCCGCCACCCCGTGAGCCGTATCCGCTGAGCCCGCGCCGACACCCCGAGGCCCTGGAACCGAACCCGGTTCCAGGGCCTCGGCGTCACGTCAGCCCTGCTCGGGCAGCCCCACCGCCTGCCACCGGTACGCCGCGTCCTCCTGCCAGCACTGCAACTCGCCCTCCACCACCGCGGCCAGGCACAGCCGCCAGTCCTCGCCCATCGCGAGCGCGACCCGGGTGGCCGGGCGCAGCGTCGGCCGCCACCAGCGCGGCCGCCGGGAGGCGCCGCCGGCCGGCAGCCGCAGCCGGACGCCGCCCGCGCCGGCCAGCGCCACGGTCGGGCCGCCTCGGTGGCCGGCCATCGCGATGCCGAGGGAGGGTTCGCCGTCGCCGATCTCGGGCGCCGGGCCGGCCGTGCCGAGGGTGTGCAACTGGACGGAGCCGTCCGGCCGCAGCGTGGCGGCCTGCGGACCGGCGGAGGTACGGGCCAGCGCCCCGGCGCGCAGCGCGCCGGGCGGCCCCAGCGGGACGGGGCGATCGGCCGTGCCCGGCCGCCAGCTCAGTACCCGCTCGCGGTGCTCGACCAGGACCAGCCAGGACCCGGCCCGCTCTTCCAGCGCGGCGAGCACCCGGTCGGCCGGGCAGCCGGGCAGCTCCTGGCCGGTGAGGGTGAGGCCGGGCGCCCAGCGGTAGGAGCGCAGCGCGCCGCCGGCCGCCGTCCAGACCGTCATCTCCCCGGCGGAGTTGACCGCCCCCGCGAGCCCGCTGACCCCGCGCGCGGCCTCCCACCAGCCGGCCGCGGTGCCGACCCAGAGCGTGCCGCCGCGGTCCTCGGCGCAGACCACCAGCTCGCCCGCGTGCCCGGCCCAGCCGGCCACCAGCTCCCGGACCGCGCCGGGCCCCTGACCGGCCGGCAGGCGCTGCCCGCCGTGCCCGGGGCCGGCCAGTGCCGTGCCGTCGGCGCCGCCGGTGACCAGCAGCGGCCGGCCGGCCCGGTCGGGCAGTACGGCCAGGCCAGCGGTGCGCGCCACCGGCCGGTGGGAGCGCAGGAGTTCGCGGCCGCGCGCCACCCACGGGCCGAGCGGGGAGGGGCGGCGGTCCGGGTCGCGGGCCAGCGGCTCGCAGGCCCAGCGCGCCAGCTCCTCGCCGTAGCCGGCGGCCAGCAGTTCGGCGCGGGCCTGCTCGGCGGCCAGCCGGTGGTCGAGCCGGCCGTGGTCGGGCAGCAGCAGGGCGCGGGCGAGGGTGCCGACCGCGAACAGGTCCTTGGCGGTGGTCGGGAAGCCGCCGACCTGCTCGGCCTCCGGCGGGACGTGCCCGGGGGTGAACACCGCGACGGTGAGGGTGTGGTCGAGCGGGGCCAGGAAGGTCAGGTCGATCAGCTTGACCTGGCCCTGCGCGTCCACCAGGACGTTGGCGGGGGAGATGTCCCGGTGCACCCAGCGCTTGCGGTGCAGCTCGTCGACGATCCGGCAGAGTCGGGCCAGCACCTCGGCCACCGCCGCCGGCCCGCCGCGCTGGGTGCGGCCCCAGGTGTGCAGCGGCACGCCCTCGACCCAGGGCGAGATCTGGTAGCCGAGCAGCCCGCCGGAGGGCGCGGCGCCGGGCCGGTGCGGGGAGGGTCCGAGCAGGAAGCTGGGCACCACCAGGTCGGTCACGCCCAGGCGGTGGGCATTGTGCGAGACGTCGTCCCAACGCCCGAGCCAGCGCCGTACTTCGGAGGGGTCGCGCTCCAGCATGATCTTCGCGGCGACCAGCTCCTTGAGCCCGCTGTGGCCGGTCCGCACCGCCCGCCACACCTCGGCCTCGCCGCCCCGGTGGTGGAATTCCAGGAGTTCGTACTGCTCGGGGTCGAACTCCGGTCCGAACCGGAGCCCGGGCACCCAACGCGACTCGGACACACAACCCCCGACTGACCCCTGTTGGCTTGTCACCGACGCTGGGCCGGTCCTGACGCGCTGCTGTGCTGCTTCGTACGTGCTGCTTCGTGCGAGTGGCCTCGTACGCCTTGCTTCCTGCGTGCTGTTTCCCGTGCGCTGCCCAGGATAGTGCTCCTTTCTGTTCGTCTGACCGGTCGAGGGCCTATTCTGATGGGCGCCCGAGCAACATCACGACACGACGTCAACTCATGATCGTCCGAAGCTTGTTGATCATGGCGGGGGCGAACTCAACGCACAGGGGGACGCTGCATGGCGCAGCTCGCGGTGCTGCTGATCGTGGTGGCACTGGCCGGTGCGGCAGCCGTCGTACTGGTCCGCCGCCGACAGGCCCTGGACACCGAGGCGGTGGCCAAGGCGTTGGCCGCGGCGGCCGAACGGCTCGCCGCCGGCAAGGCCCCGCAGGCCCGGCGCCGGTACGCGCGCCTCGCCCGACGACTCGCCGCCGGCCCCGCGGAGCTGGGTCCACAGCGCGGTCTCGCCCTGCTCGGCCAGGCCGAGGCCACCATCCCCACCGGCGACCGGCAGTCCACCCTCGCCCTGCACCGCGAGGCCTTCCCGCTGCTCGCGGCCCCGGCCCGGCAGGTACCCCGGTGGAGCCTGCGCCACCTCGCCGAGGAGCGGATATCCGCCCCGGACGGCGACCTCGGGCCGCTGCTCGCCTTCCTCCAGGCCGTCGCCGACGGCGCCGAACCCGGCGAGGAGGCCGCGGCGGCAGCCCGCGCCGTGGACTGGCTGCAGCGGCTCTGCCGCGAGGGCACCCCCGAGCAGCGCGAGAGCGCCACCACCCGAACCCTGGCCGCGCTGCCCGGCCGGGACTGGCCGGTGCTGGCCCGCTCCGCCCTGCTGTGCGGCACCGACCGCGCCGCCGAGGCCGAGGCCCTGCTCGCCGCGGCCGCGCCCGGCGGCAGCGGCGAGCTCTGGTTCCGCTGGGGCGCCCAGCTGTTCACCCTGCACCGGGACGAACCCGCCGTCGCCGCCTTCGACGAGGCGTTGCGGCGCGGCCCCGGCGAGCCCTCGCCGTGGGTGCGCGGCCCGGCGCTGCGCACCGACAGCCTGCTCTTCCGCGGCCTGGCCCGGCAGCGGCTCGGCGCCACCGACGCCGCGTGGGCCGACCTCGCGGCCGCCGCCACCGAGACCCCCGGCGACCCCCGCCCCCGCTACGCCCTCGGCCGGCTCGCCCTGCTGCTCGGGGCCGACGACCAGGCCCGGGAGCAGTTCACCGCCGCCCTGACCGTCCAACCCTCCTTCGCCCCGGCCCGGTTCGGCCTCGCCCTGGTGCACGAGCGGGCCGCGCGCCCCGCCGAGGCGGCCGCCGACTACCGCACCGGCCTGGGCCTGGCCCCCGACTGGCGCCCCGCCCGGGTCCGGCTCGGCGCGGCCCTGCTCGCCGCCGGCGAGGCGGCCGAGGCCGAGCCCGTCCTCGGCGCCGAGGCCGACACCGAACCGGACTCCCGCTGGGCCCGGATCGCCGCCTTCCACCACGGTCTCGCCCTGGCCCGTACCGGCGACCCGGCCGGCGCCCTGGCCCGCTGGGAGCCGCTGCACGACGAGGAACTGCGCGAGCGGCTCGCTCTGGCCCGCGACCGGCTCGCCCGCACCCGGCTGGCCGCCGACCCGGTGGCCGCCCGGGAGCTCTGGCAGCAGGCCGCCGCCGACCACCCGGCCGCCCCCGGCTACCGGGCCGCGCTGCGCGAGGCCGCCCTGCGCGAGGCCGCGCACCTGCTGGTCACCGGCCGCGACCACCCCGAACCGCGCGAGCGGGCCGCCGCCGCCCTCGCCCTCGCCGACTCCCTGCCCGGCGCCGTCACCCACCGGCAGGCCCGGCTGCGCGCCGCGCTCGCCCTGGCCGAGGGCTCGACGGAACCGCCGGCGACCCTGCTCGACCCCGCCACCGGGCCGCGCGACCGCTACCACCTGGCCGCCGTCGCCCTGCTGACCGGCCGTCCGGTCCAGACCATCGCCCTGCTCGCCCCGCTCGCGCCCGACCCGGCCGGCGACCCCGCCCTGGCCCGGCTGCGGGCGCTGCTCGCCGAACGGGCCGGCAACTGGGCCACCGCGCTGGACTGGTACCGCCACTTCCTGACCGCCGGTACCGCCCCCGAGTCACCGCAGCCGCTTCCCGGGACCGCCGAGTGCGGGGTCTGCGCGGGCCCCGCCACCGACGCCTGCGCCGGCTGCGGCCGGGAGGCCTGCGCCGCCCACCTGCACCGCCCCGCCGACGCCGCCTCGCCGCGCTGCGTGCGCTGCGCCGCGCCCGCACTGCGCGCCGTCCTGGACTGCGCCCGCCGGGCCGGGGTGCCCGAACAGGCCGAGCCCGTCCTCGCCGCCTGGGCGCAGGCGCTCGGCGACAGCCCCGCCGCCGCGCCCGTACGGCTGGACCTCGCCCTGCTGCGCGCCGAACTCGGCCGGCTGGACGAGGCCCTGGCCGACCTGCCGGAGGACCACAGCGCCGCGCGCGGCGCCGTCCTGCTCCGCCGGGCCGGCGCCGCCCTGGACGCCGGGGAGCCCGGCCGCGCGGCCGGCGACCTGCGCCGGGTGCTCACCCTCGCCCCGGGCCACCCGCAGGCCGCCGCCGCGCTCGTCCTGCTCGCCGAGCACGAGGCCCACCAGCACGCCGTCGAGGGCCGCCACCGCGAAGCCTGGAACGGCTACCACGCGCTGCTGCTCAAGGACCCGGCCCACCCCCGGCTGCTGCACGCCCTCGGCCTGGCCGGCTACCGGCTGGCCGTCTCCACCCAGGAGGAGGCGGCGCCCGACGAGCGGATCTGGGCCTGGACGCTCGGCTGCCTGGTCGCCGCCCTGCACCAGCCCGACCTGTGGGCGGAGTCCGCCCGGATCACCGGCCGCCCGGTCGAACCGCCGCGGATGTCCGCCGCCCGCAGCGCGCTCACCGACCGCCTCCGTGAGGACCTGCGCGCGCTGGACCGGGCCGCCGGCCGCAGCGGCGACGAGGTCACCGCCTGGACGCTGCTCCTCGGCATGGAGGCGCACTGCGCGGACGCCTTCGCCCGGGAGGACGTCCGGATCACCCTGTCCGGCCGCCCGGCCCGGCGCCTGGCGCTCGGCCCCGCCCTCGACCGGCTGCTCCGCCAGGAGCCCGAACTCGCCGGCTGGGCCGCCGGGTTCGACGAGGCGGTGCGGGCCTGGCGGCGGCCGGAGAGCCCCGACGGGCACCCGCTGACCCGGGCCCTCGGCCTGTTCGGTGACCTCGGCCCGCAGCGCTACCTGCTCCTCCAGGGCCGCCAGGCCGCAGCCGTCGGCGCCCTGGACGCGGTGCCCGAGGCCGAACGCGGCGCGGGCTGGCAGGGCCTGCTCGGCGAGAGCCTGGTCAGCCAGGCCCGCGAGCACCACCGCAACCAGGACTGGCGCGAGGCCCTGGACTGCCTCACCCGGGCCCGCACCGTGCCCGGCACCGTACTGCCCGCCGACGCGCCCGCGATCGCCGCCGAATCCGGCGTACGAGCCGCCCGCGCCCTGCTCAAGAGCAGCGACGACGACCAGGCGGGCGCCACCGAACTCCTGGAGAAGGCCCTCGCGCTGGCCCCCGACCACCCCGAGGTGCGCGGCGACCTCGGCGCCACCTACGCCCAGTGGGCCCGCAAGATCAACAACGAGGACAAGGACTACCCCCGCGCCCTGGTCCTGCTGCGCAAGAGCCTCGAACTCGCCCCCGACGAGCCGACCGCCCGGCACTTCCTGGAGGCCGCCCTCGGCAACCGGGCCAGCCAGCTCAGCCGCCCCGACGCCACCGACGCGGAGCTGGAGGAGGCCGCCGAGGCGTGGCGGGAACTGATCACGCTCAACCCGGACCCGGACCACCGGCACGGCCTCGCCTTCGTGCTCCGCCACCTCGCCCGCTCCGCCGCCTTCGCCGACCACCGGGCCCTCGCCGTCGGCCGGATGGCGGACGCCCTGCGGGCCGACCCGGAGTGGGACGGCGACGTCGAGCAGGAGGCCCCGCGCCGGGTCGCCGTGATGCTCGCCAACCACATGCTGGACAACCTGCAGGACCGTCCGTTCACGACCCAGGCCGCCATGCTGCAGAAGGCCAGGGCCTACGACGACTCGCCCGACATCCGCCGCCTGATGGTCAGTGTCTGGCGCGGCGAGGCCATCGGCCACTACGAGGCCCACCGCTACCCCGAGGCGACCCGGCTGCTGGAGGAGGCGCTCAACCTGGCCCGCACGCCGGAGGACGTCACCAAGCTGCACATCGAACTCGGCGTCGTCTACAGCTCCTACGCCGTCAACCGGGCCAACCTGCGCCAGTTCAGGGAGGCCCGCCAGCTGATCCGCCAGGCCGTCGAGCACAATCCGGACGACCGCGACCTGCGCGCCCTGCAGCGGAGGATCAACGCGCTCCGCTGACCGCAACCGCCGAGCGGTCGCCGTCGTCGTAGGTCCTGCGCCATCCCTGAGTAACCGTCAGCCGTGAGGAGAGAAGCCGCCCGCCATGCCACTGCACGAACCGTCGCCGTACGAGGTCCTGGGCGTTGCGCTCACGGCCGGCGTGCGCGAGATCAACCTCGCCGTCGGCCCGGCGATGCGGGCGGGCCGGTACACCCGCCAGCAGATCCAGGACGCCGCCGCACTGCTGCGAAACCCGGACCGGCGGCTGGAGTCGGACCTCCAGCGACCGCTGCCGCCGGAGCCCGTCGACCAGGCGGCCGACCTGCTGGCGCCCGCTCTCGCCGAGCCGCTGCTGGTCATCGAACGCCCGCCGCTGCCGCCCGCCGCCTCCCTGCTGGCGCTGCACCGGGCCGAGTCGGCGGCCGACTTCGCCGAACCCGCCCCCGGCGGCGCCGATCCCGAACCGCCCATCCCCGCCCGCTACGCCGCCGACCTGTCCGTGCTGCCGCAGATCGAGGTACCGGAATGACCGACGCACCGCCCGCCCCCTCCTCCGAGGGCCACCAGCCGCTGGAGATCCCGCAGCGCGCCCTGGAGGTCGACCTCGACCAGGCGTTCAGCCAACTGCTCTACCGGGCCTCCCTGTTGCAGCGCCTACGGGCCGATGAGGCGCAGACCGCCCGGTCCACCCAGCGGGACCTGCTGGGCATCTTGGTCGAGGTGGACGACGCCCTCGCCGCGCTCGGCCTGGACCGCGAACTGGTGCTGCTCGGGCGCGGCGCCGGGATCGAGGCCACCCGCCGGCGGCTGCTCGGACGGCTCGCCAAGGCGGGGGTGCGCCCGATGCGACTGGAGGGCCTGGCGGCGGACCCGGCGCTGACCGAGATCGTCGGCACCGAACCGCGGTTCGGGGTGGCGCCGGAGACGGTCGTGCAGACGGTGGTCACCGGGTTCTTCTGGGGGGAGGAGGTGCTGCGCCGGGCCCAGGTCGTGGTCGCCGCGCCCGTCCCGGAACCGGAGTCGGTGTTCGCCGAGGACGTCGAGCGCGCGCTCGCCCCGGAGCCCGAGTCGGGGGCGGCGCCGGACCGGCCGGGGGAGCCCGGGCCCGAACCGGCACCCGAGTCCGAGGCCGTGCCACCGGAGCCCGAACCCGAACCCGAAGCCGCCGCGCCGGTGAACCCCGCCCGGGCCACGACGGCCCCGCCCCGGGCCCGCCGGAAGGGCGCGGCCACGGGCGGCCGGCGCAAGCGGAAGAAGTAGTCAGGACCACGAGGGGCAAGAGGGGAACGACATGTACCGCACACTCGGCATCGACCTGGGAACCACCAACTCCGTGGTGGCCCACCTGCGCCGGGGCGAGCCGGAGATCATCTTCAACCGGCAGAACCAGGAGGCCACGCCCTCCGTGGTCGGCAGCGGCCGCAAGGGCGAGCTGCTGGTCGGCTCGACCGCGCGCAGCCGGGTCGCCATCGACGGCGCCAACGTGATCCGCTCGGTCAAGCGCTTCATGGGCCGCAAGTTCAAGGACCCGCAGGTCCAGGCCGCCCTCAAGGAGGTCGACTACAAGGTCACGGCGGGTACCGACGGCGACGTGAACGTCTGGTTCAACGGCCGCTCCTACACCCCGATCGAGATCTCCGCGATCATCCTGCACCGCCTGAAGGAGGACGCCGAGCAGCGCTTCGGCGAGCCCTTCCACCGGGCCGTCATCACCGTCCCGGCGTACTTCGGCGAGCGGCAGGTCGCGGCCACCCAGGAGGCGGGCCGGATGGCCGGCCTGCACGTGCTGCGGATCATCAACGAGCCGACCGCCGCCGCGCTCGCCTACGGGATCACCTCCGAGGCCGGCGACGAGGGCCGGACCGTCCTGGTCTACGACCTCGGCGGCGGCACCTTCGACATCTCCATCCTGCTGCTGGTGCCCGGCTCGGTCTCGGTGCTCGGCATCGAGGGCGACAACCTGCTCGGCGGCGACGACTTCGACCGCGCGATCACCACCGCGCTGCTGGAGGACATCCGGGAGGAGTACGGCGCCGACTACCAGCCCGACCTGCGGGACCGGCCGAAGATCGCCTCCACCGCCGAGACCATCAAGATCGAGCTCTCCCACCAGGAGGCCTCCGAGGTGATCCTGCCCGGCCTCGGCGCCGGCCAGCTGGTGCTGGAGACGGAGTTCGAGCGGGCCCGCTTCGAGGAGCTGATCGAGGCCCGGATCGAGCGCACCATCGAGCTGACCCACAAGGCCATCATGCAGGCCAACCTCACCGTCGGGGACATCGACGAGGTGGTGCTGGTCGGCGGCTCCACCGCGATCCCGCTGGTGGCCCGGCGGCTCGGCGAGGTCTTCGGGCCGCGCCGGATCCGGCGCGGCGTCAACCCGATGCAGTGCGTGGCGCTCGGCGCGGCCGTACAGTCCGCGCTGGTCGGCGAGGTGGAGTGCCCCGAGTGCCGGGCCCCCGGCGACCTCTCCGCCTCCAACTGCGCCAACTGCGCCACCTCGCTGCTCGGCGGGCCCCGGGTCTCCTGCACCGGCTGCCACCTCCCGGTCGACGCCGAGGCCGCGACCTGCCCCAAGTGCGGCCAGGAGGCGGGTGCTTCGGCCACCGGGGCGGGCATCCCGGCACAGTCCCAGGCGGCCACCGTCGTGCGCAGCGACAACTGCCCGCGCTGCGGCACCCCGGCCGCCCCCGGCGTCACCGCCTGCGAGCTGTGCGGCGAGGCGCTCAACTCCGCCGCCCCCGGCCGGACCAGGGTGGCCTCGACCGCCGCCGAGGACGTCGGCCTGCGCTGCGCCGCCTGCGGCGTGGTCAACCCGCCCGGCAGCGAGGTCTGCCAGGGCTGCGGCGAGCTGATGCAGGTCACCAACCCGTTCGACATCACCCCGAAGAACCTCGGCATCGAGCTCAACGACGGCCGGCTGGCCGTCATCATCCCCAAGAACACCAGCTACCCGACCGGTTCGCCGGTCAGCCGCGAGTTCGTGGTCTCCGGCAGCGGCCGCCAGCGGCTGGAGATCGCGGTCTACGAGGGCGAGCACGAGATCGCCCAGCAGAACGAGCTGATCGGCCACCTGACCCTGCGCCTGCCCGCCGGACTCGGCGGCCGCACCCCGGTGGAGGTGTCCTTCGGTCTCGACCGGGACCGCACCATCACCCTGTCGGTGCGGATCCAGGGCGGCGGCGAGAAGACCGTCAAGCTGGAGCGCGTCACCCTCGACCCCGAGCTCAAGGTCCAGGTCGAGGAGCAGCAGCGGCAGATCGAGACCTTCACCGACCGCTGGGGCGGCGAGCTCACCGAGGCCGAGATGCGCGAGGCGCAGCGGCTCATGGACAGCCTGGACGACCTGGCCGCCGGCCAGACCCGTGGCCAGTCGGTGGACGAGGCGCTGGAGCGGGCCCAGCGCCAGCTCAAGGCGCAGCGCTGGGTCCGAGGCTCGGAGGCGTACCTGAGCCTGTTCCTCCACTACTGCGAGAAGCACCTCGACCCGAGCGACCTCGACCGGCTGCGGTCGGTGGCCGCCGAGCTGCGGCTGCGCCGCGAGGCGGCCGACTGGGAGGGCGCGATGCGCGCCGCCCAGCGGGCCGACGAGCTGTGCGACTCGCTCGGGCACACCTTCCGGATGCTCACCATGTGCAACGTCTACGTCAACCAGAACATGGTCTCGCCGGCGCTGGCGCAGCGGATCATGGCCGAGCTGCGCGGGCTGGACGAGGCGGTGGAGTCGGCCAACATGGAGGCCGCCAACCAGCACAGCTCGGCCCTGCTGGCGCTGTACGCGCAGGCGCAGCGGGAGCTGGGCAGTGAGCCGCTCGCGGAGTCGCTCGGCCCCGTCCGCCCCGAGGAGGCCGGTCCGCGATGAGCTCCGACGTGACTCCGATCGGCGGGCCGGCTGCCGACGTGCCTCCGATCAAGGTGCTCTGCCCGCAGTGCGCCGTCCCGGCGGACCCGCAGGGCCTGCGCTGCCCGTCCTGCCGGGAGGACCTGGCCGCGCTGGTCCGGCTGCGTTACGCCGCTCGGATCGACTACAACCGGGCGCTGGACGCGCTGGCGGCCGGCGACGGGGCGTTCGCGCTCGGCTTGCTGCACCGCGCGGTGGCGGCCGAACCGGGGCTTGAACCGGCCCGGGACCTGCTGGAATCACTGAGCGTGTCCGGGTCCTGCGGGGCCGCGGTCGGGGAGCGGGAGGGCGACACGCCCTCTGAGTGACCAATTCGGACGTTTCCGGCCTGCCGTCGAGTTCGATCGGTGCGAGTGTGATCGTCACATGGAAGTTCGCCACCCTCACAAGGAGTGACGCAATGCGTCTTCGTACCACCCTCGCCGCCACCGCGCTCGCCGCTGTGACCGTCCTGGCCGGTGCCGGCACCGCTGCCGCGGGCGACGCGACCGCGAACGGTCTCGCCTTCGGTTCCCCCGGTGTGCTCTCCGGCAACCAGATCCAGATCCCGATCAACTTCGAGGCCAACGTCTGCGGCAACTCGGTCGGCATCATCAGCATCCTCAACCCGAGCTTGGGCCACACCACCTGCATCAACCACTGACCCGACTGCTGGGGCTGATCCGACTGCTGGGGCCGTCCGTCGAACCCGACGGGCGGCCCCAGAGTCGTGTCCGCACCCCCGTTCGGGGGTGGCGGCGCGGGCGCGGGACCGCGACCATGGTCCCCGACCCGCACGCCCACCCAGGAGTCACACCGTGCCGATCATGCCGACCCCGCGCAGCTACTCCTCCGGCGCCTCGGACGTCCCGCTGCTCGGCGACACCATCGGGGAGAACCTCGACCGCGCGGTGCGCGCCTTCCCCGAGCGGGACGCCCTGGTCGACCGGGCCACCGCCCGCCGCTGGACGTACGCCGAACTCGCCGCCGACGTCGAGGCGCTGGTCCTCGGCCTGCTCGACCTCGGGCTCGCCAAGGGCGACCGGGTCGGCATCTGGGCGCCCAACTGCGCCGAGTGGACGCTCACCCAGTACGCCACCGCCAAGCTCGGCGCGATCCTGGTCACCGTCAACCCGGCTTACCGCTCGCACGAGTTGGAGTACGTGCTGAACCAGGCCGGAGTCCGGCTGCTGGTCGCGGCCGAGCGCTTCAAGACCTCCGACTACGCCGGGATGATCCGGGAAGTGCGGCCCCGCTGCCCGGAGTTGGACCGGGTGGTGCTGCTCGGCGGTCCGGGCTGGGAGGCGCTGCTCGCCGCCGGGCGCGGCGCCGACCCGGCCCGTCTCGCCGAGCGCGAGCGGGAGTTGTCGCCCGACGACCCGATCAACATCCAGTACACCTCCGGCACCACCGGCTTCCCCAAGGGTGCGACGCTGTCGCACCACAACATCCTCAACAACGGTTACTTCGTCGGCGAGTTGCTCAGGTACACCGAGCAGGACCGGATCTGCGTCCCGGTGCCCTTCTACCACTGCTTCGGCATGGTGATGGGAAACCTCGCCGCCACCTCGCACGGCGCCTGCACGGTGATCCCCGCCCCCTCCTTCGAGCCGGGCGCCACCCTGGCCGCCGTCGCCGCCGAGCGCTGCACCTCGCTGTACGGGGTGCCCACCATGTTCATCGCCGAACTCGCCGACCCCGACTTCGCGCGCTACGACCTCAGCAGCCTGCGCACCGGCATCATGGCGGGCGCGCCCTGCCCGGCCGAGGTGATGAAGGACGTCATGGGCCGGATGGGCATGGCCGAGGTGGCCATCTGCTACGGCATGACCGAGACCTCGCCCGTCTCCACCCAGACCCGCGCCGACGACTCGGTCGACCGCCGGGTGTCCACCGTCGGCCGGGTCGGCCCGCACCTGGAGGTCAAGGTGGTCGACCCGGCCACCGGCAGTACCGTCCCGCGCGGCGAGCCCGGCGAACTCTGCACCCGCGGCTACTCGGTGATGCTCGGCTACTGGGGCGAGCCCGAGCGCACCGCCGAGGCCGTCGACGCCGCGCGCTGGATGCACACCGGTGATCTCGCCGTCATGGACGAGGACGGCTACCTCGCCATCACCGGACGGATCAAGGACATGGTCATCCGCGGCGGCGAGAACCTCTACCCGCGCGAGATCGAGGAGTTCCTCCACACCCACCCCGACATCCTCGACGTGCAGGTCGTCGGCGTGCCCGACGCCAGGTACGGCGAGGAGCTGATGGCCTGGGTCCGGATGCGCGAGGGTGCCGAGCCGCTCACCGCCGAGGCCGTCCGCGCCTACTGCACCGGCCGCCTCGCCCACGTGAAGATCCCGCGCTACGTGCACGTGGCCGAGGAGTTCCCGATGACCGTCACCGGCAAGGTCCGCAAGGTAGAGATGCGGGAGGCGGCCGCGCGCATCCTCGGGCTGTAGGGCTTGTCCCACCATTCGCGTCGCATCGGCGCGCGGCGGGAACGGTGAGCCAAGCCCTACGGCGCACGCCCCCGGCACGCGCTCGCCCGCGCGGGTGGAAGACGTCCCGCGCGGGAATGGGGGTACAGGTGGTCGGCGCACAGTCCTGGCATGACCACTCGCACCTTCGGCCTCGGCCTCGCCGCGGACTCCGTCCTCGCCGTCCTGGCCCTCCTGGCCCTCGCCTCCCCGGTGACCCCGGCCATCGCCGCCACCGCCCTCCCCGCGACCACCTGCGGCCAGGCCGTCGCCCAGACCCGCACCGACCTGGCGAACGCCGGTGCCCCGAGCAGCCACACCGACTGGCAGGGCGTGCGCGACGACGCCCAGCGCTTCGTCGACGCCCACCCCTACAACGGTTCCGGCACCGTCAAGCTCCGGGCCGACATCCACAGCCTGAACGCCAACTGCGCCCCGTAGCCCGCCCCCCCGGCGTTCGGCGGGAGGGCGGGCAGGCCGGAGCGGGCGGCCCGTGGCCCGGTGGTGCTGGTCAGCGGGGCAGTGCGTCCAGCCAGTCGATGAGCAGTCGGTTGACCTCGGCGGGGCGCTCCTGCTGGATCCAGTGACCGCAGCCGTCGAGGAGATGGGAGGAGAGCAGGCCCGGGAGGGTGACGGGGTAGGCCTCGATCGCGTCGGCCAGCCAGGTGGTGGAGGCGTCCCGGGTGCCGCCGAGGAACAGGGCGGGCTGGGTGATGGGGGCGCCGTCGAAGGCGGCGAGGTCCGCCCAGTCCCGGTCCATGTTCCGGTAGCGGTTCAGCGCACCGGTCAGGCCGGTGCGCTCGAACTCCCCGGCATAGACGTCGAGGTCGCGCTCGTCGAGCCAGCCGGGCAGCGGACCGGTGGGGAAGCGCTCGCGCAACGTGCCGCCCCGGCGGACGAAGTGCGGGTCGGGCGCGTCGGGCCCGGGCATGGTGTCGGCGGACAGCGCGGCGTAGAAGCCCGCGAGCCAGCCGCGGACGTCGGGTTCGATCTCGGCCTCCGCCCGGCCCGGCTCCTGGAAGTAGGACACGTAGAACTCCTCGGCACCGCCCATCGCGGCGAAGACCTCGCCGGGCCGGGGACCGCCCCGCGGCGTGTAGGGGACGCTGAGCAGGCCCACCGCGCGGAACACCTCCGGCCGGAGCAGCGCGCTGTTGGCGGCGATCGTCGCGCCCCAGTCGTGACCGACCACCACCGCCCGTTCCTCGTCCTCGCCCCGGCCCTGTTCCCGGACCAGGGCGCGCACCACCGCGGCGTTGTCCTCGACCAGGTCGAGCATCCGGTAGGCCTCGGGGGCGGCGGGCCGGGAGGAGCGGCCGTAGCCGCGGACGTCGAGCGCTACCGCGCGGTAGCCCGCCGCGGCGAGCGCCGGGAGCTGGTGGCGCCAGGAGTACCAGGACTCCGGGAAGCCGTGCACCAGCAGCACCAGCGGCCCGCTGCCCTGCTCCACCAGGTGGATCCTGCCCCCGGGCGTGGGGACCAGCCGGTGCCTGGGCTCCGTGTCGTGCCGTGTCATGCGTCCTCCCGAACTGTCGGTCTGCCGTGCGCCGGTCTCGCCGCGTGCTGCTCGCCGCGCCGGTCTCCTCGCGTGGTGCTCATCCGTGGCGCCCCGGCCTCCCGTCGATCGTGTGGGACGGCCCGCGCGGCAGGCGAGCAACTTTGCCGTTTCGGCAAAACGCCGGACTACCGTTCCGGGTCCCCCGCGCCTCGGGCGGGCCTCGACGGGTCGAGGACGGCCGCCGCCAGGTGTTCGCGGAACCAGCGGTGTGCCGGGTCGGCCGCGTTGCGGGGGTGCCAGGCCATGCCGAGATCGAGCGGCACCAGGTCGAGGGGGATCGGGAAGGTGCGCAGGCCCAGGGCGGCGATCGTGTCGGGCAGCCAGTCGGCCAGGCTGAGCGCGATCAGGTCGGTGTCCCGGGCGAGCATCATCGCGCTGGTGTGGCTGGGGACGACGGCCGCGACCCGGCGCCGCAGCCCCAGCTCGGCGAGCGCGGTGTCGATCGGTCCGAGCCGCTTGCCGAGCCGGGAGACGCCGATGTGGTCGGCCGCGGCGAACCGGCGGGCGGTGATCCGCCGGTCGAAGAGCGGATGGCCGCCGCGCGCGACGCCGACCAGCGGCATCCGGGTGAGCGGCCGGGTCCGGATCTCCGGGTCCAGGTGTCCGAGGACGCCCAGTTCGACGTCGACCCAACCCTGCCGCAGCGCTGGGCCGCCCTCCATGGCCTCCGGCAGGAAGACCACATCCACGTGCGGGGCCTCGGCGTGGATCCGCTCCGTCAACGTCCCGGCCAGCCCGACCAGCAGCAGATCGGCGGCCTGGACGGTGAAGGTGCGCTGGAGGTGCACGGCGTCGAAACCGGCCCCCGGCCGCAGGACGTTGTCGCAGCCGCGCAGCAACGCGCCGACCTCGTCCCGGAGTTCGACGGCGCGCGGGGTCGGCACCAGTCCTTGGCCCGCGCGGACCAGCAGCGGGTCGCCGACGGCACGGCGGAGCCGGGCCAGGCTGCGGCTGACCGCCGCGGGGGAGGTGCCGAGCAGCTCGGCGGCGCGGGTCACGCTGTTCTCCTGGAGCAGGGCGTCCAGGACGCGTAGCAGGTTGAGGTCCATGGGTGGCTCCTGAGCTGCAGTTTTGCGTCTGAGGCAAGGATCTCCTGCCAATCCTTGCATTGCTGCGGCACCGTCGTGCGCGGAGAGTGGAACTGCCCGCAGATCGCGCGGCAACCACCACATCCCGGGCAAGGAGTCCGCTGTGCAGCAGTCCCCCCTCGATCCGCCCCGCGCCGGCCGGGAAGGCGACGTCCTCGCCGTCGTCAGCCAGACCGGGCCGACCGTCTCCTTCTTCGACGCGGCCTCCGACCGGCACCTCGGCACTCTCGAAGTCCTCGCCGAGCCGCACGAGTTGTGCTTCGACCCGACCCAGCGCCTGCTGTGGTGCGCCACGGCCTACCACTCCGGCTACTACAACGCGAACACCGGCCGCCGCACCGAACTGACCGTCATCGACCCCGACACCCGCCGGATCGTCGAGGTCGTCGACCTCGCCCCCGAACACGGGCCGCACGGACTGGCGTTGGACGCGGCACGCCGCCGCCTCTACGTCAGCGTGGAGGGCTCGGCGGACCGCCCCGGCGGCGTCGTGGTCATCGACACCGAGACCCGCCGGCCGATCGGCCGGATCGACACCGACGCGCCCGGCCCGCACTGGTTCGCCATCGACCCGGCCGGGCGGATCGGCTACGCCACCAACAAGGAGGCGCCGTTCGTCTCGATCGTCGACCTCGAACGGGGCGTCCTCACCGCGAAGGTCGAGGTGCCGGGCAGCGAAGGGCTCGACGTCTCCGCCGACGGCACCCACGCCTTCGTCGCCGCGCCCTACGCCGGCTCCTCCGCCTCCGACGCCGATGCCCCCGACCACGACCGACCGGTCACCGGGATCCGGGTCGTCGACGCCAGGACGGCGGCCGTCGTCGACACCCTGCCCACCCGGGACATCGTCCTGCCGGTGCACCTGACGTCCACCGGAAAGCTGCTCGTCGGCGAGGTGCGGACGGCCCCCGACCCGGCGTCCGGGCTCGGCCGCCAGATGCCCGGGCGGCTCACCGTCTTCGCGGCCGACACCCGTCGGCGTCTCGGCCAACTCGACGTGGGGCTCTTCCCGTTGACCATCACCTCGTCCCCCGACGGCCGGCTGGCCTATGTGTCCAACCTCGTCTCCTCCACCGTCGACATCGTCGACCTGGAGACCTTCCAGGGCCTCGGTCGACTGGACATCGCCAAGCGCGGCGAAGGCGGCGCCCACGGCCTCGCCTACATCCCCCGCCCGTCCTGATCCCCGCGCCCACCCCGCGGCCTCGCGCCGGAGCCCCTCCGCCGGCGCGAGGCCGTCCTCCGGTGCTCAGACCTGGAGCCCTACCACGGGACGGTCTCGCCGTGGAGATCCAGGAACTGCAGGCCGGGGGCGCCGGCCTGCGCTTCGAGGACGTCGACGACGGCCGGGATGCTCTCCTCGGGCGCGAGTGGTGCGTCCGGTCCGCCGAGCTCGGTCCGGTTGTGGCCGGGGTCGATGAGCAGCTTGGTCTGTCCGTCGCCGGCGTGGCGGGCGGCGTAACTGCGCATCAGCTGGTTGAGCGCGGACTTGCTGGCCCGGTAGAGCTCGTAGCCGCCCTCGGTGTTCCGCGAAATGCTGCCCTGCGAGGAGGACATGACCGCGACGGTTCCACCGGGCACGACGAGTCCACGAAGGGCTTCGAGGACGCGCAGCGGACTCAACGCGTTGGTGACCATGACCTCGGTGAACACGTCGGTCGGGACCTCGCCGATGGGCTGGTTGTCCAGGTTGATCGCGGCGTTGACGAAGAGCAGGTCGAGTCGACGGCCGTCCAGGCGCTCGCGCAGAGCGGCCAACTGTTCGGAGCTCGTCATCTCCAGTGACTCGACCTCCAGTCGTCCCTTCCAGGCATCGGCACGAGCGTGCAGCTCGCCGCCGCCCCGGCGGGCCGTGGCGATGACGTGCCAGTGGCGTCGAGCGAGCTCGTCGGCGAGGACGAGCCCCAGCCCGCGAGAGGCACCGATGACCAGCGCTCGGCGGTCGGTCGTGGTGGACACATGAACTCCTAGGGGGTGGGAACTTTGTCTAGACGAGCCGTTGCGTCTAGACAATCACACGGAACCGCTGACGGGTACTGTGTTTCGCATGCCCGCCACGAGATCCCAGCCCCGCAGGCCGCACTCCGGCAGCCGACGCGACGAGGTCGCACGTCTGGCCGTGCTGCATGCCGCTGACGATCTGCTCGTCGAGCACGGCTTCGGCGCCCTGACCGTCGAGGCGATAGCGCGTCGCGCCGGCGTCGCCAAGCAGACCATCTACCGCTGGTGGCCCTCGAAGGTCGAGATCCTCCTCGACACGCTCATCGAGGACAGTGACAAGCACCTTCCCGTCCCGACCGGGAAGCCCACGGCGGAGAGCATCCGCGGCTACCTGCACGGCTTCGCGCAGTTCCTCGCCGACGACCCTGCCGGCAAGGTCCTGCTCGCGCTCCTCGCCCAGGCGCAGCACGACCCGGACACGGCCAGGCGCTTCCACGAGCGCTATCTCGTTCCACGCCGTGGCCAGGAACGCGACCTGCTCGCGCACGCGATCGACGCCGGCGAGATCGCGCCCGCACTCGGTCTCGACTCCGTGATCGACGCCCTTGTCGGCCCGATCGTCTATGGCGCCCTGGCCGGGTCGACGATCTCCCGCGAGCTGGTGGACACCCTGGTCGACGACCTGCTCAGGCCCCGCCCGAATTGAGCGCCCGCTCGACGCCGAGGTCGGCGCGAGCCGTACGGACGACGACGGCCGGCGAGGGTTTCTCCCCTCGCCGGCCGTCGGTGTGCACGGAAGTTAGCGGGCGCCCCAGGCCTGGTCGGTGGGAACGACCTCGCGGCCGAGCGGCATCAGCGAGATCGGGATCATCTTGAGGTTGGCCCAGCCGAAGGGGATGCCGATGATCGACAGGAACAGCGGGATGCTGGTGACCAGGTGCGCGATCGCCAGCCACCACCCGGCGAAGATCAGCCAGATGACGTTCCCGATGCACGACGCCGCCCCGGCGCCCGGCTTCTCCACCGTGGTCCGGCCGAACGGCCAGAGGATGAACCCGGCGATCCGGAAAGAGGCGATGCCAAATGGAATGGTAATGACGAGCAGGCAGCAGATAATTCCTGCAACTGTATAAGCAATTGCCATCCAGATACCGCAGAAAAGCAGCCAAATGACATTGAGAACGAATTTGAGCACCGTCATGGATGGTACCTTCTCACGTTTGGCGGCCTGCAGCTACGTCTTTGCCATGCCCGGCCGCACCCGCGTCTACTCCCTTAGGGGACGTTCCTCAGGGTGCCGTCCGGGTCGGGGTGCCTGGTCGGGGGCGGTTCGGCGGCGCAGCTCCCGATGAGGAGAGCAGGGCGGGCGGCGGCCGGCTCGGACAGGTTGTCGAGTGTTGCCTTTCCCTTCGCGACGGTGCTGGGCGAGGCGTGCCGATGATGCCGTTCGCGGTGTAGCCGGCCATTCCCGGGGTGAGCAGACGCGGCCGTTCAGGGGCGGAATGGTCGTCGCCGTCGATTCACGACCTGCCGCCCGGCCTTTTGATCTCCGGCGGTCGGGAGGGCATGGCGCGCCCGGCCCTCCCCGGCGTGGCCCGGGGTTGCGGCTCGGGATACCCTATGGGGGTACGTGGTGACGGGATCGGTCGGGAGGTGGACCATGGTGGAGCCGCGTCCGGCGGTCCCCCGGGCCCTGCGACTGCTCCTGCTCGCCGCGCTGCTGTTCGGCGTCGTGACGATGCATACGCTCGGCCATCCGACCGCGGGCGGGCACGGAACGGACCACGGGCCGGCTCGGCACGCCGTGAGTGCCGGTCAGCTGGCGGGTGCCGAGGAGATGGTGCACACGGCGGCGGCCGACGGCATGGACCCGATGGCGGTCTGCCTCGCCGTCCTCGCCGGCTGGACGCTGCTGCTCCTGGTCGCGGGCCCCCTGCTGCGCCACAGCGGCGATGCCGCCGCCGAGGTCAGGGCCCGGCTGCTGCGGGCCGTTCGCGCGCTGCCCCCGCCCGAAGGCGGGCGGATACTCCTCACCCGGCTGTCGGTGCTGCGTCAGTAGGCGCGCGCCCGCCGTCCCCCGTCCGCGCCCCGGCGCGGACACGGGACGGCCGTCGCGACGTCCTGCTCACCCACACCCACCGCACGAGGTGCACTCCGTCATGCGCACACCCACCCGTCGCACCGTGCTCGGCGCGGCGCTCGCCGCCGCCGGCACCGGTCTGCTCGCCGCCTGCTCCGCCGATCCCATGAAGGGCATGGACCACCGGGGGGCCGCCCCCACCACCCCGGGCGGCTTCGTCGCCCCCGGCGGCCCCGAGGTCGCCGCCGCCGAGGCGCGGCGCACTCCCGGTCCGGAGCGCAAGGTCGCGCTCACCGCCACCGAGACCACCCTCGACCTCGGCGGCCGCACCGTCCGCAGCTGGGCGTACGGCGACCGGCTGCCCGGCCAGGAGGTGCGCGCCACCGTCGGCGAGACGCTCGCCGTCAGCCTCGCCAACCACCTGCCGCAGCCCACCTCGCTGCACTGGCACGGCCTCGCGCTGCGCAACGACATGGACGGCGTGCCGGGCGTGACCCAGGCCGCCGTCAAGGCCGGGGCCTCCTTCGACCACCGCTTCGCGCTCGCCCACCCGGGCACGTACTGGTTCCATCCGCACTCCGGCGTCCAGCAGGACCGCGGCCTGTACGCGCCGTTGATCGTCGAGGACCCGAAGGAGCCGCTGCGCTACGACAAGGAGTGGGTCGTCGTCCTGGACGACTGGCTGGACGGCGTCGACGGCAGTACCCCGGACGCCGTCCTCGCCGAACTCGCCCGGGGCATGGGCGGGATGGACCACTCCGCGATGGACCATTCCGCGATGGGCCACGACAGGTCCGGGATGCCGGGCATGGCCGGCGCCGGCACCCCGAGCGGTGCCGCCGGCCCGTCCCGGATGCTGATGGGCGCCCGCAGCGCCCTGCTCGGCGGCGACGCGGGCGACGTCGGTCACCCGTTCCACCTGGTCAACGGCCGCCTCGCGACCGCACCCGAGACCTTCACCGCCAAGCCCGGCGACCGGGTCCGGATCCGGTTGATCAACGCGGGCGGCGACACCGCCTACCGGGTCGCGCTCGGCGGCCACGAGCTGACCGTCACCCACACCGACGGTTTCCCGGTCGAGCAGGCCACCACCCAGGCGCTGTTGCTCGGCATGGGCGAGCGCTACGACGTCCTGGTCACCGTCAAGGACGGCGTGTTCCCGCTGACCGCGCTCGCCGAGGGCAAGAACGCCACCGCACTGGCCCTGCTGCGCACCGGCGGCGGCGCCGCGCCGGACGCCTCGGTGCGCCCGGCCGAGCTGGACGGCAGGCTGCTCGGCGCGGCTCAGCTCAAGGCCGACCCGGGCGTGCGGCTGCCCGCCAAGGCGCCGGACCGGACGGTGCCACTGGAGCTCACCGGCGGCATGGCGAAGGCCGACTGGGCGTTCAACGGCCGCAGGTACGACCCGGCGCAGCGCTACCCGGTGGCGGCGGGGGAGCGGGTGCGGCTGGAGTTCCGCAACAGCACGAGCATGTGGCACCCCGTCCACCTGCACGGCCACACGTTCGCGCTGGCCGGTGACGGGCCGCGCAAGGACACCGCGATCGTGCTGCCGGGCGCGACCCTGGCCGTCGACTTCGACGCCGACAACCCGGGCCTGTGGATGGTGCATTGCCACAACGTCTACCACGCGGAGACGGGCATGATGACGGTCCTCGGCTACCAGGCCTGACCCCGGAGGCCCTGAGGTGCCGGGCCGGGCCGCACCCCGGCCCGGCACCCGGCCTCCGCTCCCGCCCGCCGTGCCACCCGCCGCGACCTGCGGAGCAATGACGTTTTCTTAACGCGGGGCGATGACGCGTCCTTAACGCCGGTCGCATAGCCTGTCGCACTGCCGTCGCCCGACGGCGCTTTTACGGGGTCTTTAAACAAGAGGTGCAAGGTGGTTTCGTCGGGTTCGACGGACGCGACGGCGGCGGAACCGTCGTCGGCGCGAATACGGTTGCGCGGCTGGTTGCTGGAGGACGTGTCGGCGGCCAAGCCCGCCGGTGCGGAGGGCGCCGAGGGCGTGGAGTCGGGGGACGCCGGGGCGAAGGGTGCGCACGGTGCGCACCAGGGTCAGCGCTGGTGGCGGGTGATGTGCCTGACCGGCCTCGACTACTTCTCCACGCTCGGCTACCAGCCGGGTATCGCGGCGTTGGCGGCGGGTGTGCTGTCGCCGATCGCGACGATCGTGCTGGTGATCGTGACGCTGCTGGGTGCGCTGCCGGTGTACCGGCGGGTCGCGCAGGAGAGTCCGCGCGGTGAGGGCTCGATCGCGATGCTGGAGCGGCTGCTGTCGTTCTGGAAGGGCAAGCTGTTCGTCCTGGCGCTGCTGGGCTTCGCGGCCACCGACTTCCTGATCACCATCACCCTCTCCGCTGCCGATGCCAGCGCCCACCTGGTGGAGAACCCGCACCTGACCGGGGTGCTGGGCGGCAAGCAGGTCCTGATCACCCTGATCCTGGTCGCGCTGCTCGGAGCGGTCTTCCTCAAGGGCTTCAGCGAGGCCATCGGCCTGGCCGTCGCGCTGGTCGCCGTCTACCTGACGCTCAACGTCGTGGTCGTCGCCGTCGGCATCTGGAAGATCATCCAGGCGCCGCACGTGGTCACCGACTGGACCAGTGCCCTCACCGCCCAGCACGGCAACCCGGTCATCATGGTGGGCGTCGCGCTCGTCGTCTTCCCCAAGCTGGCCCTGGGCCTGTCCGGCTTCGAGACCGGTGTGGCCGTCATGCCCCACATCCAGGGCGACCCGGACGACACCGAGGCCAACCCCACCGGCCGGATCCGCGGCACCCGCAAGCTGCTGACCATCGCGGCCGTGATCATGAGCTGCTTCCTGATCACCACCAGCTTCATCACCACGCTGCTGATCCCGGCGGACCAGTTCAAGCCCGGCGGCGACGCCAACGGCCGTGCGCTGGCCTACCTCGCCCACCAGTACCTGGGCGGCGGGTTCGGCAGTGTCTACGACCTGTCCACGATCGCGATCCTGTGGTTCGCCGGCGCCTCGGCGATGGCGGGCATGCTCAACCTGCTGCCGCGCTACCTGCCCCGGTACGGGATGGCGCCGCACTGGGCGCGCGCGGTGCGGCCGATGGTCATCGTGCTGACCCTGATCGGCTTCCTGGTGACCTGGCTGTTCGACGCGGACGTGGACGCCCAGGGCGGTGCGTACGCCACGGGTGTGCTGGTGCTGATCAGCTCGGCCGCCATCGCGGTGACCATCGCCGCGTACAAGGCCAAGCAGCGCGGTTGGACCACGGCCTTCGCGATCATCGCGGCGATCTTCCTCTACACCACCGTGCTGAACGTCGCCGAGCGCCCGGACGGCGTCAAGATCGGCGCCTGCTTCATCGCGGGCATCATCCTGGTGTCGCTGCTCTCCCGGCTCAAGCGGGCCTTCGAACTGCGCGTCACCGACGTGGTGCTGGACGACGTGGCGGAACGGTTCGTCAGGGACTACGCGCACCGCCCGCTGCGGCTGATCGCCAACGAGCCGACCAACCGGGACGTCGCCGAGTACCGCGACAAGATCCGCCAGATCCGCGCCGACAACGACATTCCCGGTGAGGACGACCTGGTCTTCGTCGAGGTCACCGTCCGCGACGCGTCCGACTTCGAGGCCGAGCTGACCGTGCGCGGTGAGGTGCTGCACGGCCGTTACCGGGTGCTGACGCTGGAGAGCTCCAGCATCCCGAACGCGCTCGCCGCGCTGGCCCTCACCATCCGGGACCGCACCGGGCAGCAGCCGCACCTCTACTTCGAGTGGACCGAGGGCAACCCCTTCGCCCAGTTCCTGCGGTTCTTCCTGTTCGGCCAGGGCGAGGTGGCCCCGGTCACCCGCGAGGTGCTGCGGGAGGCCGAACCCGACCGCAGCCGTCGTCCGCGCGTCCACGTCGGCTGACCCCCGCCGTACCGCTCGCCCAGTGCCGCCAGGCCCGCCCGATCGCAACGGATCGGACGGGCCTGGCGGCGTTCTGAGCGGGCGGCGCGGGTGGTTCAGGACGGCAGGCGCAGGACCGCACCCGGCTGGATGAGGTCCGGGTCGTCGCCGATGGCGTCGCGGTTGAGCGCGTAGAGGGCGGGCCAGCCGCCGGGGACGCGCAGGGTGTCGGCGAGGTCGGCGAGGGTGTCGTTCTCGCGGACCGTCCACTCGCCGTCGGCGCCCCCGCTGGTGGTCGCGGGCGCGGCCGGCGGCGGCAGGGCGATGTCCCGGTCGTGGCCGCGGCCGTGGTCGTGGCCGTGGTCCCGGTCCCGGTCCCGGTCGTGACTGTGGTCCCGGTCGTGGCTGTGGTCCCGGTCGTGGCCGCGGGCGGCGCGGGCGCCGCAGACCGGCCAGGGGGAGAGGCCGCGCCGCCCGGCGAGGTGCCGGGCCACCGCGATCTGCTCCTCGCGGCTGGCGAGGTCGGGGCGCGGGGCGTAGGCGAGCCCGCCGTTGTCGCGCCAGGTGGGGGCGTCGAACTGGAGGCCGCCGAAGTAGCCGTTGCCGCTGTTGACGCGCCAGTTGCCGCTGCTCTCGCAGGCCGCCACGCGGTCCCAGTCGTACCTCCCGCCGTCGGGCCCCCCACCGGGGTCGGAACCGGTGGCGCGACCCGGGGGCGCGGCCTGGGCCGCGGGGGCGGCGAGGGCCACGGTGAGCACGCACAGGGCGGCGGCGGGGACGAGGCGGCGTAGACGGGCGGTGGCAGGCATGGGCGGCTCTCAGATTCGGGAACAGAGCGTGCACCGCCCGGAGGCGGCGCACACCCACCGACGCACGCCGGGTGGGGCGCACCACCGCCGACACGTCCGAAAGGTCACCCGCATGGCCGCCGCGGGCCACCCGGGTGGCCCGCGGCCGTCCGGCCCCGCCCGCCGTTCCGGAACCGTAAGGCCGGGCGTCGCCGCTGCGGGCCCGGCGGCTCCTACAGTGGCCGGGACGTCTCCGAGGAAGGGTACGAACGATGACGATCGATCAGGGAGCCGGCGCTCAGCGCGCCGAACTGGGCGTGATCGGTGGCTCAGGGCTCTACGCACTGCTCGACGACGTGTCCGAACTGCGCGTCGACACGCCGTACGGGCCGCCCAGCGACGCGGTGTTCCTGGGCGAGGTGGCCGGCCGCCGGGTCGCCTTCCTCCCCCGGCACGGGCGCGGCCACGGCCTGCCGCCGCACCGGATCAACTACCGGGCCAACCTGTGGGCGCTGCACACCCTGGGGGTGCGCCAGGTGCTCGCGCCGTGCGCCGTCGGCGGGCTGCGCCCGGAGTACGGGCCCGGCACGCTGCTGGTGCCGGACCAGTTCGTCGACCGCACCTCCGGCCGGGTGCAGACCTACTACGACGGCCTGCTGCTGCCGGACGGCGCGCTGCCGGAGGTGGTGCACGTCTCGATGGCCGACCCGTACTGCCCGGCCGGGCGGCTGTCCGCGCTGGACGCCGCCCGGGACGTGGCCTGGGAACCGGTCGACGGCGGCACCCTGGTGGTGATCGAGGGCCCGCGCTTCTCCACCCGCGCCGAGTCCCGCTGGTTCAGCGCGAACGGCTGGTCGGTGGTCGGCATGACCGGCCACCCGGAGGCCGTTCTGGCCCGCGAACTCGGGCTCTGCTACACCTCGTTGGCGCTGGTCACCGACCTCGACGCGGGCGTGGAGAGCGGCGAGGGCGTCACCCACACGGAGGTGCTGGAGGTCTTCGCCGGGAACGTCGACCGGCTGCGCACCGTGCTGTTCAAGGCGCTGGAGAGCCTGCCCGTCGCCCGGGACTGCGTCTGCTCGCACGCCCTGGACGGGCTCACGACGGGTCTGCCGGGCGTTTCGTCGGGCGCCTGAGCCCCGGTCGCCCGACCCCCGGTCGCCCGACCCCCGGTCGCCCGACCCCCGGCCGCCCGGCCCCTGGGCGGCCGCCCGCCGGGTGCCCGTCCCTCGGCCGGTGCCGCCACCGCCGGGCCAGCGTGAACAGCAGCGCCGGCCCGGCGGTGACGGCCAGCACCAGCAGCCAGTTGCGCAGGTACGGCAGTGGCAGGGCGGAGGTGTTGCCGTGGTTCTCGCCGTCCCGCAGCACCGCCGGCAGCGCGACCGCGCTCACCGCCGCCGCGACGACCAGCCAGCCGCGCAGCACCCACCCCCGCGCCAGGGCCGCACCGACCAGGCAGACCAGCGGCACCCAGAACCCGTCGTGCAGCAGCACCGCGCCCACCGCCCAGACCAGCACGCCCCACGGATCGGTGATGTAGGAGTCGGTGAGCAGCCCGGCCAGGCCGTAGCCGATCAGGGCGAGCCCGCCGAGCAGCAGGACCGCGCGCAGCCACCGGGACATCAGATCACCTCCAGACGCGCGACCCACTTGGTCTGCAGCACACCCGGCCGGTTGGGCGCGATGATCCGCGCCGGGAAGCCGTGGTCCGCCGCCAGCACCTCGCCGTTCACCCGCAGGGCGAGCAGCGTGAGCGGGTCGACGGCGTACTCGGCGGGCATCTGCGTCACCCGGTAGGGGCCCTCGACCTCCAGCGAGGTGACCCGCAGGCCCGAGCCGGCCGGGGCGCCGGCCCGCACCAGCAGATCGGCGACCCGGACCCCGGTCCAGCGCGCCGAGGCGCTCCAGCCCTCCACGCAGGCGATCGGCAACTCGACCTCGTACTGCGGGAGTTGGTGCAGCTCGGGGAGGGACAGCCGGTACGGATGCGGGCCGTCCACCCGGAGCTGCCAGTCGGCGGGCACGGTGACCGTCCCGGCCTGTGCGGCGGTCCGGTTGACCGGCAGCCCCTGCGGGCCGATGTCGGGGCGGCGCGCGGCGAGCAGGTCCAGCCGACGCAGGAAGGGGACGGTCCGCCCGGCCGTGGTGAGCGTGACCGCGCCGACCGCGGCCGTCACGGCGGCCAGGAACGCCCGCCGCTGCGGCAGCCCGGCCGCCGGGCGACGCCAGTGCCGCACGATCAGCGGGCCCTTGGCCGCGGCGTGGACGAGCAGGCCGCCGGTCGCCAGCCAGCCCAGCCAGAAGTGCGTCTGGCGGAACGGGAACGGCCACGGGTACCACTGCAGGGTGTCGAGCAGCCCGGTGAACAGCTCCGTCAGCATCGTCGCGACGAGCACGAAGATCCCTAGCCGTTCCAGCGCGTGCGCCGCGTTGCGCACCGGCGGCCACTCGAACAGCCGGGGGTAGACCGTCCACAGCTTCGCCCCGAGCAGCGGCACGGCGGCCAGGCCGCTGATCACGTGCAGTCCCTGGGTGACCCGGTAGCCGTTCACCGGGCGGCTCTGCAGGTACGGGGTCAGCCGGCCGGGTGGGTCCTGCAGGGCGTGGCTGACCAGCCCGGTCAGGAAGCACACCAGCAGCGCCGCACCCAACCAGCGGCCGAGCACCACGGCCGTGCGGGGCTCGTGCAGCGGTGAGCGGAATTGCGGAAGGAAGTTCGGAGTCACGTGTTCATGGAACCGCCGGGCCGGCGCTTCGCGGTGCCGCGACGTGCTTACGGAATCCGAACGACGCCACGCCGGTGCGGCCGGGCGCCGTGCTCCGGTGGCAGGGTGAGCGCGTGCCCACCCCTCTCCACCCCCTCCGTGCCCCGCTGCTGCGCTGCCTGCTCGCACTCGCCGCCCTGGTCGCCGCGCTCGCCCTCACCGTCACCGGCGGCGGCACGCTCGGCCACCGCGCTCCGCTCTACGCCTGGTACACCGCGGACGCACTCCTGTTCGCGCTCGCCCTGCTGGCGCTGCGGCGGGTGAGCGGGCGTCAGGTCGTGCCCCTGGTCCTGGCCGGGAGCATCGCCGTCGCCGCCGTCGGGCTGCTCGCCCCGCCGCGCACCAGCGACGACGCCTACCGCTACGTCTGGGACGGCCGCGTCCAGGCCGCCGGCATCTCCCCGTACGCGCACACCCCGGACGACCCGGCGCTCGCCCGGCTGCGCTCCGCCGACCTCTGGCCGGCGGACGGCGCCTGCGCGGACTGGGACGAGCGGCGCACGGCGGCCGGGGACTGCACCCGCATCAACCGGCCCGCCGTGCACACCATCTACCCGCCGGTCGCGGAGGCCTGGTTCCTCGCCCCGCACCCCTTCGGGGGAGGCGTGCGCGGTGTACAGGCCGCCGGCGCGCTGCTCGCGGTGGCGACGACGGGGGCGCTGCTCGTGGTCGGGCGGGGCAGCCGGCGGGCCGCGCTGTGGGGGTGGTGCCCGGGCGTGGCGGTGTGGTCGGTCAACGACGCGCACGTGGACACGCTGGGGGCACTGCTGCTGGTCGCGGGGCTCGGATGCGCGGCGCGGCGGCGGGTGACGGGCGCGGGCGCGCTGCTCGGCGCGGCGGTGGCGGTCAAGCTGATCCCCGGGCTGGCCCTGCCGGGGGCGCTGTCCCGCCGGTCCGTACGGGAGAGCGCCCTGCTGCTGGGCGCGGCGCTCGGGGCGTTCGCCCTCGCCTACCTGCCGTACCTCGCCGCCTCCGGCACCGGGGTGCTCGGCTACCTGCCCGGCTACCTGAAGGAGGAGGGGTACGAGCAGGGGCACCTCGACCGCTTCGGGCTGCTCGCCCTCCTCCTGCCGGACGCGCTGCTGCCGTGGGCCGCCGGGGCGGCGCTGGCCGCCGTGGCCCTGTGGGTGCTCCGGCGCGGGGACCCGGCCCGCCCCTGGGACGGCGCGCTGCTCGTCACCGGCACGGCGCTGCTCGTCGTGGCGCCCGCCTACCCGTGGTACGGCCTGCTGGTGGTGGCCCTGGTCGGGCTCAGTGGCCGCTGGGAGTGGCTCGCCGTCCCGGCCGCCGCCCAGTACCTCTACCTGGCGGGCGGCATGGAGGCCCAACAGGCCGCCTACGGTGCCGCGTTGGTGTGCGTCACGGTCGGCTCCCTGCTGCGCGGCCAGGCGGGACGGCGGGTGCGCGGCAGGGTGCCGACCTACGCCGAGGGGTAGCGGCGCCCCGGCCGGGTCAGCGCGGGTCGAGGCCGGTCAGCATCTCCGGCAGCTCCCCGCTGTGGACGACCCCGAGGCTCCTCGTCGCGCGGGTGAGGGCCACATAGAGGTCGTTCGCGCCGTGGGTGTGCGCCGCGAGGATCTCCGCGGGCTCCACGACGAGGGCCACGTCGAACTCAAGCCCCTTGGCCTGGGCGGCCGTCAGCAGGACGACCGGCGAGTCCAGCGCCGACGGACCGTCGGTGAAGGCGGCGACGCCCGCCAACCCGGCCAGCGCGTCGAGCAGTTCGGCCGGCGGGTGCGGGGCGTGGATGACCGCCATCCGGCCGCCGTCCAGCGCCGCGAGCTCCTGCTCGACGGCGTCGCGCAGCGCCGCTCCCCGGCCCTCCTCGGGCACCCGCAGGCTCCACGGGCGGATGCCGCCGCTGCGCACCGCGGTGGGGGCGGTGAGCGCCGGGTCGACCGCCCGCAGGACTCCCTCGGTGACCGCCATGATCTCGGCCGGGGTGCGGTAGTTGATGGTGAGTTCCACCGTGCGCCAGCGCCCCGCGGTGTACTCGTCGAGCGCCTCGCCCCAGGAGCTCAGCCCGGCCGGTGCGCCGGTCTGCGCCAGGTCGCCGACGATCGTCATGGAACGACCGGGGCAGCGGCGGGCCAGCAGCCGCCAGGCCATGGGGGACAGTTCCTGGGCCTCGTCCACGATCACGTGCCCGAAGCCCCAGGTCCGGTCCTCGGTCGCGCGCTCGGCCAGCGGGCGGAGCGACTCCTCGCCGCGGTACTGCCGCGCCAGCATCTGCGCGTCCATCTCGACCAGCCCCACGCCGAAGTCGTCGAGGACGAGCTTCGCGAACTCCAGCTCCGCGGCCTCGGCGGCGTCGGCCCGGCGGGCGACGGCGCCGCCGGGGAGCGGGCCGAGCAGTTCGGCGGCCTCGTCGAGCAGCGGAACGTCGTCGGTGGTCCAGCCGGTGATCCCGTCGGTCGTCCCGTCGGCGGTGGGGCCGGTCGTCCCGTCGGTCGTCCGGGGGGCGGCCTGCCGATCCGGGTCCGGCTGCGTGCGCAGGAGTGCGGCGCGCTCGGCCTCGGAGAAGTCCGGCATCGCCGTGGCCAGCAGCTCCGGGGAGCCGTACAGGGCCGTGAGCAGCCGCTCCGGGCTCAGCAGCGGCCACAGCCGCTCGGCCAGGGCCTGGAACTCGGGCTCGCCGACGAGCGCGTCGGCGAGGTCCGCGACGTCGTCCAGGTCCATGTCCCCGCCCCGGTCCCGGGCGATCCGCAGGGCCAGCTCCGAGGAGAGCCGCTCGACCAGCTCGGCGCGGGCCGCGTTGTGGGGCTTGCCGCTCCGGTGCGCGGCGGCGTGGGCCCGCTCGCAGAGTGCCCGGCCGATCAGGAGCTCCACGTGGTAGGGCGATGTCCGGCCCACGGTGATGGTCCAGGACGTCTCCGGCAGCTGCCGCAGGCCCTCCAGCGCGGTGGCGAGGACCCGCGCCATCCGGGCGTCGCCCTTGACGGCGGCGGCCTCGGGCGTCTCCGTGTCCGTCCCGGTCACGCCCGGGTAGAGCGCGCCGATGCTGCTCAGCACGACCTCGCTCTCGCCGAGCGCGGGGAGCACCTGGTCGATGTAGCGCAGGAAGGTCGTGTTCGGCCCGATGACCAGCACACCGCGCTTGGCCAGCCGGTCGCGGTGGGTGTAGAGCAGGTACGCGGCGCGGTGCAGGGCGACCACGGTCTTGCCGGTGCCCGGACCGCCCTGCACCACCAGCACGCCGCTGAGCGCGGAGCGGATGATCCGGTCCTGCTCGGCCTGGATGGTGGAGACGATGTCGCCCATCCGCCCGGTCCGGGCCGCCGTCAGCGAGGCGAGCAGGGCGCCCTCCCCGCTGAGTTCGGCGCCGTCCCGGCCCTGCGGGGAGCCCACGCCGAAGGCGTCGTCGTCGAAGTCGACGACGGTCCGGCCCTTGGCCCGCAGGTGGCGGCGCCCCACCACCACGCCGGGCGCGGCGGGCGTCGCCCGGTAGAACGGCTCCGCGGCCGACGCCCGCCAGTCGGTGAGGACCGGCTCGTGGTCCTCGTCCGACAGGGCGATCCGGCCGATGTACTGCCGCTCGCCGTCGGCGCTCTCGATCCGGCCGAAGCAGAGCCCGTACTCGGCGGCGTGCAGTTCGGCCAGCCGCCGGGTGTGGTGGATCTCCAGGGTGTCGCGCTCCATGCGGGACTGGGCCGTTCCGCCCTTGTCCCGGAGGTGGACCTCGCGCAGCCGGGTCGTCGCGAGTTCGCGCTGGGCTTCGAGGCGGTCGTACAGCTTGCCGACGTACTCGTTCTCCGCGCGCAGTTCCTCGGCCCGCCAGCCGGCGGTGGCGGCGGAGTCGAGCGCGGGCGAGGGCGAGGACGAGGACGAGGACGGTGAGGTGGGGGAGAGGGGCAAGGCTGACTCCATCGGTTCTGGATCTCGGGTGGTTCACACGGGCGCGGGAGCCCGCTACCGGCCTCGGCCGACCGCGTCGAGCAGGAGCCTCGCGGCCGTCGTCGTCCCGTCGTGGCGGATCGTGGCGGCCACGGCGGCCGCTCGATCCCGGGTCTCGGCGGCCAGGGCCGTCCTGAGCGCGGCCGACAGGGACTCGACGGTCGGCGTCGGGCCGTCGTGCGCCGCGCCGATGCCCAGGTCGGCCACCCGGCCCGCCCAGTACGGCTGGTCCGCCGCCTGGGGCACCACGACCTGGGGCGCGCCGGACCGGGTCGCCGTCGTCGTGGTGCCCGCTCCGCCGTGGTGCACGACGGCGGCCACCCGGCCGAACAGCGCCTGCTGGTTGACCTCGCCGACCACGAAGCAGTCGTCCCGCTCGTCGCGCGGGTCCAGGCCGGCCCAGCCGCGCAGCACGACCGCGCGGCGCCCCTGTGCCCGGATCGCCTCGACGGCCACCTGGGCGGCGTCCGCCGCGGCGTGCATCGGCATGCTGCCGAATCCCGCGTACACCGGCGGGGCGCCGGCGGCCAGGAACGCCTCCAGCCCGGGCGGGAGGGGGCGGGTGTCGGGCGCGACCCACGCGCCGGTCTGGACGACGTCGAGGTCCGGCGTCTCCCGCCACGGGTCCAGGACCGGGTCGGTCGCCAGCCACGGCCGGTCGCCGATGACGTAGTCGCGGACGTCGTCCACCGGCGGCATACCGGCCGAGGCCCGGTTGGTGTTGAGCGCCGCACCGAACAGCGCGTTGATGCTCTCGGCGTCCAAGTCCCACAGCACCCGGTTGTCGGTCACCTCCGGCGGGAACGGCCGACCCGCGTACTCCAGCGGCCGGCGGTGCGGCGACGGCAGGGTGAGCTGCTGGAAGGTCACGGACACGGAGGGGATGCCCAGCTTCTCGGCCACCGACAGCGCCCCGGCCGCAGCGGGCATCATGCCGGTCGCCACCAGGGCGTCACAGCCCTCGGCCGCCGCGGCGACCGCCTCGAACTGGGCGGCGATCAACGCCGCCGCGCGCTCGGGCATGGACGACGACGGCGGAGCCGCCTTCGTCAGCGCGCGCGCCGACCGGCCGACCGGCACCAGCGGCACGCCGACACCGGCCAGCCGCTGCGCGAAGTCCTCGTCCGGCGGCGCGCACACCCGAACCTCCGTGCCGAGCTCGCGCAACCGCGCCGCGAGCCCCACCAGCGGTTCGAGGTCCCCGCGCGATCCGTACGTCGACAACAGCACACGCATTCAGTGACTTCCGTTTCAGCGGATTCCGGCCTGGGCCGATGATTCTGCGCCACCACCAGGGCCTTGCCGCAAGCCCCCCCGTGCGCTATACGTTAGAAGTGGCCGGGAGAGGGTTGTCCTCCTGCGCCCTTCTCGTCCGGTGTCACGGACAACCTCTTCGCGAAGCGGCGACGCGCCGCACGGTCTCGTCGGTACCGTCGGAGCACGGCGACGGCGTCGCCGGACACAGGGCAACGCGCGGGCCCCGGCCGGGGTTTCGGCCGGGGCCCGCGCGATGTTCCGGGGGTCAGGCGCGTATGGTGAGCCAGGCGCCGAGGCCGTTGCAGCCGCGGGCGTCATAGGTGGTGCTGCGGTAGCCGGCCGGGATCGGCGAGTACGGGCAGGTCCAGATGCCGTTGCGGACCAGCTCGTGGAACCAGGCGCCGACACCGCTGCAGCCCTGGGGGTTGTAGTTCGTCAGGACGTATCCGGAGACGATCGGCGAGCCCGAACAGGTCCACAGCCGGTCCTGGGCGGGTGCCTGGAACCAGGAACCGTGTCCGTTGCAGCCGCCGCTGTTGAACATGGTGATGACGTACCCCGGGGGCACGGGCGTGCCGGGGCAGGTCCATCCGCCCACCGAGGCCGCCGCCGCGGGCGCGGCCGGGGCGGCGGTGGCCGTTCCGGCCGCCGTGCCGGTGAGGGCGGCCGCGAACAGCGCGACCGTCGCGACCGTACGGACGAGTCGGCTGAGCAGGGCCTTCGTGCGGGTGGCAGGCCGTAGTTGACGCAGGGGCACGGTCACGGGGCACCGATCCGATCGGTAGGGCCTCGGCTGTCGGGTCGGCCGAGGGGGCGTAGCGGCGGGGACGTGTCGCACCCTAGTGGGCGCGGGCCGTGCTCGGGTGGGATGTTCCGACGACCGTGACCGGAACGCGATCCGGTGCTGCCCGGGCGCGAGGGACGACGCCGGAGAGATGACGAAAGGCTGACGTATCGGGGCCGGGCCTCGTCCTCCCGGCTCCGGGCTGGTGCAATCGGGGTGTGGACGGAACAGACGAAGAGGGCCGGGGCACGCCGGTGGGGCGGCGGGTGGTGCTCGGGCTGCTCGGGCTCGGCGCGGTCGGGGTCGCGGCCGGGCCGTACCTGCAGCGGGTCGAGTCGGGGCTGGCCGAGCGGGATCCGAGCGGGCTGAGCGGGCTGCTGCCGGGGAACAACGGGTTCCGGTACTACTCGGTGGTCTCCTCGGTCCCGGCGCGGGATGCGAACAGCTACACGCTCACGGTGGACGGCCTGGTGGACCGCCCGACGACGCACCGCCTGGCGGACCTGCAGGCGATGCCGCAGCGGCGGCTGGTGCGGGACGTGCAGTGCGTCACCGGATGGCGGGTGCCGAACACCCCGTTCGAGGGGGTGCCGCTCGCCCATCTGCTGGATGCTGCCGGGGTGCGGCCGGGCGCCACGGCCGTCCGGTTCAGTTGCTTCGACGGCGAGTACACCGAGAGCCTCACCCTCGACCAGGCCCGGCGCGATGACGTGCTGGTCGCGCTCAGGATGCAGGACGACCCGATCTCCCACACCCATGGCGGCCCGGTGCGGCTGTACGTCGCGCCGATGTACTTCTACAAGTCCGCCAAGTGGCTCTCCGGGATCACCGTGACCGGCTCGGTGGAGCCGGGCTACTGGGAGCGCAACGGGTACGACGTCGACGCCTGGGTCGGCCGGTCGAACGGACGTGGCGATGCGCCGACGAGCTGAACTCCGCCACCGCTTCACCCTCGCCGAGCGCTGGGTGCACCGGACGACCGCCGTGCTGATGGGCGTCTGCCTGGCCACGGCCGCCTGCCTCTACCTCGCCCCGCTCGCCGAACTGGTCGGCGACCGGCCGCTGGTGGTGACGGTGCACGTGTGGTGCGGCCTGGCGCTGCCCGTACCGCTGCTGCTCGGGCTCGCCTCGCGGGCGCTGCGGGCGGACGCCGCCCGGCTGAGCCGCTTCACCCCGGCGGACCGGCAGTGGCTGCGCGCGATCCGGACGAGATCGACGGGCCGGCCGGCGGGCAAGTTCAACGCCGGGCAGAAGCTGTACGCGCAGTGGACGCTCGGGACGATGCTGGTGATCGTCGGCACCGGGCTGCTCATGTGGCTGACCGGCCTCACCCCGCCCGCCTGGCGGGTCGGGGCGACCTTCGTGCACGACTGGCTGGCCGCCGGCATCGCCGTGGTGGTGGTCGGGCACGTCCGGATGGCCTGGCGGGACCCGGAGGCGCGGCTCGGGATGCGGACCGGGTGGGTGGATCGCCGGTGGGCCGAGCGCGAGCACCCGCAGTGGCGGTCGATGGGCCCGGAGTAGGGGGTGGGCCGGACGTCTTGTCGCAGCCCGGGGCATGTGGCAGGCTCGGCCGGGACGCCTCTAAGGGTGCCGCCGGGGCACCCCTGACCGTGGGGCCAAGAGGCGGTTGGGCGACAGCCGCACGCGTGGTGCACGATCGGCATCCTGCAAGGCTCCTTGGACCCCGGCGCCAACTTCATTCCGTGCCTGGGCTGGTGGGTCTCGCCTGGGCCTCGCCGCGGGCTCCTGGGCGCTCGCGCCTCACCTGGTGCGCATCGCTGCGGGTGCCGCACCGTTGGTGCTTCGCTGCTGGTGCTTCACCGCTGGTGCTTCACCGCTTGCGCATCGCGAGGAAGTGGCGGCCGTGCGAGGTCCAGCGCTCCGCCTCGACCAGTCCGGCGGCGGCGCGGGCCCGCCGCAGGGCGGCGGCCGTACCGAGCCGGGCCCAGGGGAAGCGCGCCCCGAGCCGGCCGTCCGGGCCCTCGACCTGGACGGTGACCCGCTCGTCCACCTCCACCGGCTCCACCTCGACCAGCAACAGCCCGTCCGGCGCGATGAGTTCGGCGCCCCGCCGGAGCAGTGCGTCCGGGTCGCCGCCGATGCCGAGGTTGCCGTCGGCGAGCAGCGCGGCGCCCCAGCGGCCTTCGGCGGGCAGCCGGTCGAAGACCGAGCGGCAGAGCGCCGGGCCGCCCAGCCCGACCGTGCGGGCGACGGCCGCCCCGGTCACGTCGACTCCCAGGGCCGGGACGCCGAGCGCGACCAGCGCGGCGACCAGCCGTCCGGGGCCGCAGCCGAGGTCGAGGACGGGCGCGGCCAGGTGGGTGCAGCGCAGCAGCAGGCTGTGGTCCGCGCCGGCCGCCGGGCCGCACCAGCGTTCGATGTCCAGCCGATGCCGGCGGCCGTCCTCGTGGCGCAGCCAGAGCGGGCCGTGCCCGGTGCGGACGGCCTCGGCATAGGGATCCCGGTCCCCCCAACCGGAGGCCGGGCGGGGGTCGCCGACCCGGGGTGCGGTGATCGTCAACTCGCCACCTCCGGGCTGAGGTCGAGGTGCCTCAGTCGTGCGGCGAAGCGGCTGCCCGGCGCCTCGGCGGCGACTCGGTGGGCGTCCTCGATGGTGTCCACGTCAATGAGCGATGGAAGCTGACGGGTCGTCAAGTTCGCTGCGGTGAGGCGTTCGAGCAGGGCCGCGCCGGTTCCCGGGGTGGACATCGGTACTCCGTGCAACAGGCGCGCGGCCAGGTCGGCCGTCGGCCGGGCCAGGCCCAGGGCCCAGAAGCCGCCGTCCGCCGCCGGGCCGTACCAGGCGTCCACGCCCGCCCGCCGGGCGGCCGACAGCGGTTCGGCCAGGGCGGCGGCGCTCAGCTGCGGGGTGTCCATCCCGACCAGCAGCGCCGGCGCGTCCGGGGCCACCCGGGCCGCGTGGGCGAAGGCGGCGGCCAGCCGTTCGTCCAGCCCGCCGCCGCTCTGCGCGACGACCTCCCAGTCGGCGGGCGGCCGACCGGCCGGCTCGCCCTCCAGGACGAGCAGGCGGCGCCCGGCCGGCATCGCGCCCAGGGTGTGCAGGGTGTCGGCGAGGGCGGCCGCGGCCAGGGCGGCGGCCTGTTCGGGCGTGCAGGGCGGGGTGAGCCGGGTCTTCACCCGGCCGGGGACGGGCGCCTTGGCGATCACCAGCAGGGTCGGCGGGGGCGCGGCCAGCACGGTCCGCATGTCGCGGACGGCCTGGCGGGTGCCGCGCAGGGTGCCGGTGACCTTGGAGCGGCCCGCGCGCGGCAGGTAGTCGACGGGCGTCTCGGCGATCCGCAGACCGGCGGCCGAGGCCGCCAGCACCATCTCCAGCGGGTAGCCGGAGCGCCGGTCGCCGAGGCCCAGGGCCAGCAGGTGCTCCCGGCGGGCGGCCCGCATCGGGCCGAGGTCGTGCAGGGCCGCGCCGGTGCGGGCGCGCAGCCGGCGGGCCAGGACGGTGTTGGCGAGGCGGGCGTGCAGCGGCCAGGCCCCGGCGGTGGCCGGGCGGCGGCGTCCGAGCACCAGGTCGGCGGCGCCGGTCAGCACCGGGCCGGTGACCCGGGGGAGTTGGGCGGGGTCGAGGGAGCCGTCGCAGTCCAGGAAGCAGACCAGGTCGGCGGTGGCGGCGCGCAGCCCGGCGTGGCAGGCGGCGCCGAACCCGCGCCGGGGCTCCTCGACCACGGTCGCGCCCAGGGAGCGGGCGAGGTCGGCGGAGCCGTCCCGGGAGCCGTTGTCGACGACGATCGCCCGCCAGCCGTCCGGGATCCGCCCCAGTACCCAGGGCAGCGCGGCGGCCTCGTCGAGGCAGGGCAGCACGACGTCGACGGCTGCAACGGTGGAGGTGGGTGAGGTCACGCGGGCCACGCTAACCGCGGCCGGGCGGCCTGCGGTGGCGACGCAGCCTTACGGAAGTCGGACGTCGCGGCGGCTGACCCGTCCGGCGGATCACGGTCCGGCGGAGCAGGCCCGGCGGATGTTACGGAACTCGAACGCGCGCCCGTCCGGCCCGCACCCGCCGCCACGACCTCTTATCCTCGGCGAGGTGAACGACACCCCGCACATCCTGGTGGTCGACGACGACCCGACCGTCTCCGAGGTCGTCGCCGGCTACCTCGCCCGCGCCGGGTACCACGTGGACCGGGCCGCCGACGGCGCGCGCGGACTCGACCTCGCCGAGCGCACCCGCCCCGACCTGCTGGTCCTGGACCTCATGCTGCCCGGCCTGGACGGCCTGGAGGTGCTGCGCCGGCTGCGGGCCTCCGCCGAGGGCGCCGCGCTGCCGGTGGTGCTGCTCACCGCCAGGGGCGACGAGGCGGACCGGATCCTCGGCCTGGAGCTGGGTGCGGACGACTACGTCACCAAGCCGTTCAGCCCGCGCGAGCTGGTGCTGCGGGTGCAGTCGGTGCTGCGCCGCGCCCGGGCCGGAGCGGCCACGATGGCGGGCGGCGCGGTGGACGGCACGGCGGAGGCCGGCGGGGCGCTGCGCTCGGGGGACGTCACGCTCGACCCGAAGGCCCGCCGGGCCCACCGGGGCGCGCGTGAACTCGCCCTCACCCTCAGGGAATTCGACCTGCTGGCATTCCTGCTCCGGCATCCCGGCACGGTGTTCTCCCGGCAGGACCTGATGCAGCGCGTCTGGGGCTGGGACTTCGGCGATCTCTCCACCGTCACCGTCCACGTGCGGCGGCTGCGCGAGAAGATCGAGGACGACCCGGCCGCGCCTGCCCTGATCAGCACCGTCTGGGGCGTCGGCTACCGCTACGACCCGGCCCGCCCGCAGGGCGGTGCGGCGTGAAGGACCTGTTGCTGATCGCCCTGTTCGCCGCCCTCGGCGCGGGCGGGGCGGGCCTGCTCGGCTGGGTGGCGATCCGGCTGCTGCGCCGCCGCTCGGTCGCCCTGTCGCTGTTCTGCGTGGCGGCCGTGACCGTCCTCGCGGTGACCTCCGGGACGTTCGCGGTGGCGCAGGCGATGTTCCTGTCCACCCACGACCTCGGCGTGGTCATCACGGTGCTCGGCATGGCCGCGGTCGTCTCGCTGGTCACCGCCGCGCTGCTCGGCCGCCAGGTGGTGGCCGGCAGCCGGGCGCTGGCCGAGGCGGCCCGGACGGTCGGCAGCGACGCCGGGTTCACCGCGCCGGTCCACCCGCTCGGCGCCGAACTGGCGTCGCTGAGCGAGGAGTTGGCCGCCACCAGCGCCAGGCTGGCGGAGTCCAGGGCGCGCGAGCAGGCCCTGGAACACTCCCGCCGGGAGCTGATCGCGTGGATCTCGCACGACCTGCGCACCCCGTTGGCCGGCCTGCGGGCGATGGCCGAGGCGCTGGAGGACGGAGTCGCCGAGGAGCCCGAGCGCTACCTGGTGCGGATCCGCGCCGAGGTCGAGCGGCTGACCGGGATGGTGGACGACCTGTTCGAGCTCTCCCGGATCCAGGCCGGGGCGCTCTCCCTCTCGCTCACCCGGGTGTCGGTGTACGACCTGGTGGACGACGCGTTGGCCGGGGCGTACCCGCTGGCCAGGCGGCGTGGCGTCCGGCTGGAGGGGCGGCAGGTGGCGGCGGAGCCGGTGGAGGTGGACAGCCAGGAGATCACCCGGGTGCTCGGCAACCTGCTGGTCAACGCGATCCGCTCGACCCCCGAGGACGGCGTGGTGGCGGTGGCCGCCCGGCGGGAGGCAGACGAGGTGGTGCTGTCGGTGACCGACGGCTGCGGCGGCATTCCGGACCAGGACCTGCCCCGGGTGTTCGAGACCGGCTGGCGCGGCGGCGTCGCCCGCACCCCGCGCCGCGACGACGGCCGGGTGGCCGGCGAGCCGGGGGAGAGCGGCGCCGGGCTCGGCCTGGCCATCGTGCGCGGCATCGTCGAGGCGCACGCCGGGCGGGCCCGGGTGCACAACGTCGACGGGGGCTGCTGCTTCGAGATCACCCTGCCGGCGCCTCGGGCCGAGGCCCGCTAGGGCTTGAGGTTGAGGAAGCCGCCGGCTCCGGGTGTGGTGTGTCCGGCCTACTCGGCCACGGCCGCGCGCAGCCGCTTCTTGTCCGGCTTGCCGACCGACGTCAGCGGGATCTCGGCCACCAGGTGCAGGGCCTCCGGCGCGTAGATCCGTCCCTTGCGGGCCGTGACGAACGCCTGGATGTCCGCCAGCTCGGGCTGCTGCCCCGGAGCGGGAACGACGGCGACGTGGACGTGCTCCGCCTCCTGCGCGTCGCGCACGCCGAAGACCGCGCAGCGGGCGATCGCCGGGTGGGTGAGGAGCAGGTCCTCCACCTCGGAGGGGTAGACGTGCCCGCCGACCACGATGATCAGGTCCTTGACCCGGTCGGACAGGTAGAGGTAGCCGTCCGCGTCGAGGTGGCCGACGTCGCCGGTGTGCAGCCAGCCGTCGCGCAGCACCTCGGCGGTCAGGTCGGGCCGCTTCCAGTAGCCGGCCATGAGGCCGGCCGAGCGGATGTGGACCGCGCCCTGTTCTCCGGCGGGCAGCGCGGTGCCGTCCTCGGCGCGGATCTCCACCTCGACACCCGGGAAGGGGCGGCCGACCGGGACCTGGCCGCCCTGGGCGATCCGGTCGTGCTCCTCCGGGCCGAGGAGGGAGATGAGCTGGGCCTCGGACATCCCGTAGACGCCCACCAGGACCGGCCCGAACACCTTGAGCGCCTCCCGGATCCGGGTCGGTGAGGCGGCGCAGCCCCCGTACCAGATCTGCCGCAGGCTGGACAGGTCGGTGCGGCCGATCGCCGGGTGGTCGAGCAGCTGGTAGAGCAGCGGTGGCAGTACCCAGAGGGCGGTGATCCGCTCGCGCTCGACGGCGGCCAGGACCTCGCCGGGGTCGAAGGTGCGCTGGAGGACCACCGTGCCGCCGTGGTGGAGCGTCAGGTCGGAGTAGATCCCGGCGAGGTGGGCGAGCGAGGTGGCGGCGAGGAAGCGGGGCGGCTCGTCGGTGCTGCCGCCGCGGCCGAACGGGACGTCGAAGACGCCGCGGTAGGTGCCGTGCCGGCTGACGATGCCCTTCGGGATTCCGGTGGTGCCGCCGGTGTGGCGGATGCCGAGGTCGTCGTCCGGGCCGATCCGGACGGCGGGCGGTTCGGCGGGGCGGTGCGCGGAGGCGGCGATCACGTCCTCGCCGACGGCCGCCGGGCCGGGGCCGAGGCGGAGGACCGTCGGCACGTCGATCAGGGGCAGCAACTCGGCGGCTCCCGCGAACCGTTCGGCGTCCACGAGGAGAACGGTGGTGTCGACGCTCGCCACGATCTCGGCCAGGACCGGGGTGCTCATGCCCTCGTACAGGTTGACCACCCGCGCACCTGCGAGGCCCGCCGCGTAGCGGGCGCTCAGCGCCTCGGCGGTGTTGCCGGTGAGCAGGGTGACGGTGTCCCCGCGGGTGACGCCCCGGGCGACGAGCTCGTGGGCGAGACGGTAGCTCGCGGCGGCGAAGTCGCCGGCGGTGATCTCGACGCCGTCGGGGGTGATGACGGCCGGTCGGCCGGGGTCGGCGGAGAGGGACCGGAGGATCAGGGCGGGTGTGCTGACGAATTCCTGGTCGTTCACGGCCACTTCTTCCTTGTAGTCTGCAACCATATCGACAGGCTAACCCCATCCTCCGCTCTCCACCGGGGAGTTCCGGCCAGATCGGACGGGGCATCAGTCGTGGTGCCCGACCCGCATCGGAACGGCGGCGAACTCGGCCATCCCGGTGTGGAACGGCACCCGCGGGCGCCAGCCGAGTTCGGCGCGCAGCCGGGAGGAGTCGGCGGTGACGTGCCGGACGTCGCCGAGCCGGTACTCGCCGGTCACCAGTGGCGCCGGGCCGCCGTACGCCCCCGCCAGCGCCTCGGCCATCTCGCCGACCGTCCGGACCTCGCCGCTGCCCACGTTGTAGGCGCGGGAGCCGCCCGGCGGGCAGGCGTCGAGGGCGGTCAGGGCGGCCAGGTTGGCGGCGGCGACGTCCTCGACGTGGACGAAGTCGCGGCGCTGGCCGCCGTCCTCGAACACCCGGGGGGCCTCGCCCCGGGCCAGCGCCGAGCGGAACAGCGAGGCGACCCCCGCGTACGGGGTGTCGCGCGGCATGCCCGGGCCGTACACGTTGTGGTAGCGGAGCGTCAGGACGGTGCCCTGGCAGGCGCGGGCCCAGGCGGACGCCAGGTGCTCCTGGGCGAGTTTGGTGGCCGCGTACACGTTGCGCGGATCGGCCGGGGCGTCCTCGGTGACCAGGTGGGGGCTCAGGGCGTGGCCGCACACCGGGCAGGGTGGCTCGAAGCGGCCGGTGTCCAGGTCGGCCGGGCGGCGCGGGCCCGGGGCGACGTCGCCGTGCGCCGGGCAGCGGTAGCGGCCCTCCCCGTACACCACCATCGAGCCGGCCAGGGCGAGTCGGCGGACGCCGGTGCGGGCCATGGCGGCGAGCAGGACGGCGGTGCCGAGGTCGTTGCAGCCGGCGTAGGCGGGGGCGTCGTCGAGGTCGAGCCCGAGGCCGACCATCGCGGCCTGGTGGCAGACCGCGTCCACCCCGGTGAGCGCCCGCCGTACGGCCTCGGCGTCGCGGACGTCCCCGTGCCGGAAGACGACGCCGGCGGGCAGGTCGGGAGCCCGACCGGAGGGGTGGACGGCGGGCAGCAGCGCGTCCAGCACCCGTACCCCGTGCCCGGCCGCGACCAGCGCGCGGACCACGGCCGACCCGATGAACCCGGCGCCGCCGGTGACCAGAATCTCCATGTCGCCGACGCTAGCCGCGCCCGGGCCCGGTACGGGTGCAGGTGGGCGGAGCGTCAGGGTTCGGTAATCCGTCCGGGTCAGTGTGATCGCCTCGCCCAGGGTGGGCCAGCGTTCAACTTCCGTTCGCCGAACGCACTTTCGCCCGTGGCTCGGCCGTCCGGTCCGGCTGGGACTCTCCAGGGCGTTTCTCTGAGCCCAGGAGGCGGCAGTGGCACATCCTTCGGCACATCCTTCGCGTAGAACGGTCCTTCGGACGGGTACGGCGGCTGGCGCGCTCGCCGCACTGCCCGCGTCCACCCTGTTGTGGACGCAGCCGGCGCTGGCCGGCACCCCCGGCCCGGAGCAGATCCACCTGCAGTGGGGCAACGAGCCGTCCCGGGAGATGACGGTCTCCTGGGCGACAGCGGGCAGTGTGCGCCGTCCCCGGGTCCGGGTCGGCACCCCGCGCGGTGGCGCCGGGCACACCGTGGACGCCGCGACGCGCAGCTACGTCGACGGGCTCAACAAGGTCGAGACGTACACCCACCACGTCCGCCTGGACGGCCTGCGGCCGGACACCACGTACGTGTACGAGGTGCTGCACGACGGCGCCGACGCGGTGCGCGGCACCTTCCGCACCGCGCCCGCGCGCGGCCGGGCCGCGTTCCGCTTCACCAGCTTCGGCGACCTGGGCACCGGCGACAACGTGTTCAGCAAGTCCTCGATCCACGGTGCCGCCGCCGTCCGCCAGGTGGAGCAGTTCGCGCCGCTGTTCCACCTGCTCAACGGCGACCTCGCGTACGCCAACAACAACCCGCAGCTCCAGCCGCAGTGTTGGAACGCCTTCCTGAACAACCTCGCCACGTCGGCCGCCCACCGCCCGTGGATGCCCGCGCCCGGCAACCACGAGGTCGAGGCCGGCGGCGGGGACCTCGGGTATGCCTCCTACCTGACCCGCTTCGAGCTGCCCGACAACGGGACGCGCGACTACTGCGGCAACTGGTACGGCTTCCAGGTCGGTTCGGTGCTCTTCGTGAGCCTGGACGGCAACGAGATCGCGGTCGAGGACGACGCCAGCCTCGACCCGGCCACCGGCCGGTCGATCTACCTCAACGACTACAGCGAGGGGGCCCAGCTCCGTTGGCTGGAGCGCACGTTGTCGCATGCCCGGCAGGGTGGCGAGGTCGACTGGATCGTCGTCAACCTGCACCAGTTCGCGATGTCCTCCTCCGCCGCCAGTCACGGCGGTGACATGGGTGTCCGGGAGAAGCTGCTGCCGCTGCTCGACCGCTACTCCGTGGACCTCGTCCTGGCCGGCCACGACCACGACTACGAGCGCACCCACCCCGTCCGCGGCACCGAACCGGGCGGGCTGCTCACCCCGGCCGTCGCCGACGACGACCTGCGGCAGATCGACACCTCGCAGGGCACCGTCCACCTGATCCTCGGTGGCGGCGGCACCGCCGGGCACGACGACGTCTACCTGCCGGCCGACGCGGACGGCGTCCGCGAGGCCTCCGTCCGCACCCAGCGGCTCACCTTCAAGGCCGACCCGGACGCCAAGGAGAAGGCCCACTGGTCCGCGGTCACCGACCCCGACACCGACTTCCCGTACGGCGTCGCGGTCTTCGACGTCGACCCGGGCCACGTCCCCGGCGGCCGCACCACCATCACGGTCAGCTACTACCACTCGCCCTCCGCGACCGCCGCCAACCCCTTCCCGACCCCGGTCCTGTTCGACCGCTTCACCCTCTACCGCGACCGCAGCGACGGCTGGGGCGACGACCAGGGCGAGGACGAGAACGAGGACGCCGAGCTGGCTGCCGGCCGCCGGTAATCCGCTCCTTCGGGGCCCGCCGCGCCGGTTGCGCGACGGGCCCCTTCGGGTGCGGGCCCCTTCACGTTCGGGCGGGGCCAGGCGCGGTTGGGGAACGATCATGCGGGGCCTGTTCCGCCGGTGTGATCACCTGGAGCTCGACGGGCCGATTGGCGAGGCGGCCGTCGGGTCGTTGGGCCGTTGGCGGCGCCGGGCCGGGCCGTCCGTGCGACGGGTGGACTGCTCGGCGCGCGGGCCACCGGCGGGGCGGTTAGCGTCGGCCGCAACACGTCCGCAGTTCCGGGAGGTCGGCAGTGCAGCGGTGGATCATAGCGACGGCTCTCACTTCGGTCCTCAGCGGCCTCACGGCGCCCGCCCTGGCCGCCGATCCCGGCCCGGATCCCGGCCCGGCCCCGGAAACGGCCTCGGCGCCCGTCACGGCCATCGCCCTCGGTGAGGTCCGGATCGACCCGAGGGTCCCCGGCCGGGTCCGGGTGAACGTCGGCTACCTCTGCGGGGTCGCCGGCGAGTCCCGGTCGCTCACCGTCTCGGTGGAGCAGCGGGACCCGGAGGACTCCTCCAGCGTCGCCTTCGGTTCCAGCCGGACGGCCGAGGCGGACGTGATCTGCGACGGCGCGCAGCAGACGCGCCAACTCATCGTCCAGTCCAAGACGGTCAACTGGATCCCGGGCGCCGACGCCGTGCTGATCGCCACGGTCGCCAACCTCGGCGCCACCCCGCCCGCCTCCTCGGACGCCCAGCGGGTACTGCTCACCGTCTCCTGACGCGCCCCCGCCGGCCCGGGCCGTGGCCCGGGGCACCCCCCTGACCTCCCGATCCCACAGGTGAACGGGGCTGCTCCTGCACGCTCTCATGTTCTACAGTTCTGTAGAACTGGGTGAAGAGTGAACGGGGGCATCTGATGGACAGGCCGCTTCGACTGCCGCAGCAGGATCGGGCCGACTTCGAGACGGAGTTGGGTAGGGCGCTGGCCGGGCCGCGAGTGCTGGCGGCGTTGCGGGCGGCGGGGGACGAGGGGCGGGGGGTGGAGCGGTTGCGGCGGTGCGCGCGGGAGAACGCGGAGTTCGTGCTGGCGGCGGCCGCGCCGGAGTACGAGCGGTACGTGGCCGTGCGGGCGGACCAGGACGCGGTGGCGCGGTTGCCGGTGGACGAGCCGGGGCGGGAGCGGGTGTCGGGGTGGTGGGGCGTGGTCGGGGTGATCGTGCCGATCATCGCCGGGGTGGCGGCCGCGATCTTCCTGCTGCTGGGGTACGTACTGGGGCTGGCGGAGGACGGGGACGTGCTGGGGCACGCGCTGGTCGGCGCCGGGTGGGTGGCGGCCGGGGTGGCGGCGGTGAGTCTGCTGGTGGGCGGGCTGGGGCTGCTCGGGGCGGCGTCGCGGTCGCGGTCCGCGGAGGCCGGCGGGGAGGTCGTCGTGGGGGAGCTGGGGCTGGCGCGGGACGCCTGGCGGTCGGCGCTGGCGGAGCGCGGCCTGGTGCCGTTCCTGCTGGCGCAGGCGGGCGCCGGCCGGCGGGTGTGACGGCGCCCCCGGCGGCCGGAGTCCCAAGGCGGGGTTGAAGCGGGTAAGGAGCCGTTAAAATCCCGGCCCGGTCGTGGAGTTGGCGGGCCGGGGGTGGCCGCGCCGGTTCGGGGGCGATCGGGCTGGGCGGGCGTGGGCGCGGTGGGGTGCCGGGGTGTGGCTGCGCGGCGTGCCGGCGGGCGGGTGGCGCTGTCGCGCGTCGCGCACGGGGCCTTGTGTGCGACGGTCTGTGAAATATCATATGGCGCATTGCACAGTGGTCCGGGGTGAGATCAGGCTCCCCGTCCTCCCGCCACAGCACTGTTGACGATCAGTCAGCTCCGTGTGCGTGCCGCAACGCGCATCCCTCCCCCACGTCACGAGAGACGGAACCCGACCCGTGATCAGATTCCGATCCCGCCTGTTCCAACGCGGCCGACGGACCGCCCTGGTGGCGCTCGCCGCCGCCCTGGCCGGCGCCGCGCTCAGCAGTCCGCTGTCCGCCGTGGCCGACCCCCATGCGCCGGAGACCGCCACCGTGGCCGTCCAGCCGGGCACCCCGAAGACCGTCACCACCCCGCAGAAGTCCGGCCCGCACCGGGCCAAGGCCGCCAGGACGGGGCCGGCCGCCGGCGCGAACACCGGCGCTGGGAAGACCCCCCAGCTGGTGGACGGTGCCGACCCGGGCACCGGCAAGGACGGCGACGGCTCGGTCGCCAACGAGTACGACCTCCAGGTCACCTACAAGGGCGGCCAGGAGTCGACCGGCGTGGTGATCGGCGCGCCCAAGGTCTACCTGGTCCTGTGGGGCTCCCAGTGGGGCACCTCCTCGACGAACTCGACCGGCGACACCGTGGCGTCCGGCGACCCGGACCAGGCCGCCCCGTACCAGCAGGACTTCTTCAAGGGTCTCGGCAGCGCCGGTGACAACTGGAGCGCCGTCCTGACCCAGTACTGCGAGGGCATCTCCGCCGGCAGCATCCAGTGCCCGGCCGGGTCCGCGCACATCCCGTACCCGCAGGCGGGGAGCGTGCTCGCGGGTGTCTGGGTGGACAACGCCGCCCCCGCGCCGCAGGCCGCGACCGAGCCGCAGATCGGGGCCGAGGCGCTGGCCGCCGCCAAGCACTTCGGCAACCTGACCGAGGCGCAGAACCGCAACGTCCAGTACGTCATCGACTCGCCGCAGGGCACCGATCCGGACAAGTGGAAGGAACTGGGCTACTGCGCCTGGCACGACTTCCAGCGCTCGCCGTACGGCCAACTCGCCTACACCAACATGCCGTACCTGACGGACGTGGCCGGCTGCGGCACCAACTGGTTCAACGAGAACACCCCGCGCGGCCGGCTGGACGGCTACGGGATCATCGGCGGCCACGAGTACGCGGAGACGGTGACCGACCCGAACACCCCGGGCGGTTGGACCGACGCCACCGGTCAGGAGATCGGCGACAAGTGCGCCTGGATCCCGTACGGCGCCAACGGCGGGCTGTTCTTCGAGAACCTGTCGACGGGCAGCTTCCCGTTGCAGACCCTGTGGTCCAACACCGACCACCTGTGCGTGGGTTCCGACCCGGTGGTGGCCAGTCCGCCGGTCTCCCTGAGCACGATGTGCGACCGGGTGGACACGGCCGCGCGGCCGATGTCGATCCCGGCGGTGGGCGTGTCCAGCAGCGGTTCGGCCCTCATCTACGGCGCCAACGGGCTGCCGCAGGGCCTGGCCATCGACGCGCACAGCGGGGTGATCTCCGGCACCGCCGCCGCGACCAACGGCTACCAGCGGATCACCGTGACGGCGACGGACGGCGCGGGTAAGACCGCCTCCACCGGCTTCTGGGAGAACGTCAGCGCCACCGGTCAGCCGGGCTGCGGTGCGATCGAGCAGCTCACGAACCCCGGCTTCGAGAACGGTTCGGCGAACGTCAACCACACGGTGATGACGGACTCCTGGAGTCCGTCGGGTTACAACGTCATCACCCCGTCGAGCCTGCACGCGGCGCACTCGGGCACCTGGTACGCCTGGCTCGGCCAGGACGCCGGGACGGACGACTCCATCACCACCTACCTGAACACCTACCCGGGCTACGGGTCGGCGAGCTTCTCCTTCTGGCTGGACGTCGAGTCGACCAACACCTCCGCCACCGCGCCCGACACGCTGTCGCTGGTGGCGATCAACCAGTACACCGGGCAGCCGATCGGTACGGTGAAGACCTGGACCGGCCAGCACCCGACCAGCGGCTACCAGTACCAGTCGGTGGACCTCAGTCCGATCATCGGACAGGTCGGCTGGGGCACCACCATCGGCCTCAAGCTCGTCTCCCACGAGGCCGGTACGACCCCGACCACCGCGTTCCTGATCGACGACGCCTCGGCCCGCGAGAGCTGACCGTCCGCACGATCACCGGCCCCGGCACCGCAGCGCGCGGTGCCGGGGCCGGCGCCGTGTCAGTCGCCGGCCTGGTGGCCCGGTCGGGTGGTGGTGCGGGCGCGGGCGGCGTCGACGAGGAGGTGGGCGGCGTCGAGGGGGACGGCGAGTCGGCGGGCGATCCACGGGGCCGGGCGGCCGGCCCGGGCGAGCATCCAGGCGGAGTACAGTTGGCCCAACTGCGGTGCCTGGTGGGCGAGGAGGAGCGGGCGGACGGCGTCCATCGGGAAGTCCGCCAGGGCGTGGGCGCTGTACTCGCGGCCGTTGGGGCCGGGCGGGGGTAACGGGAGCGGGCGGCGGGTGTCGAGCCAGCGGCCGAGGAGGACCGCGCCGACCGCCAGCAGGCCGGAGCCGGAGGCCCCGATCAGGATGGCGTTGATGACCGGGCGGTCCTCCTCCTCGGCCAGGCCGAGGGCGAGCTCCTCGGCGATGAGGAGGGCGAGGACGGTGAGCAGCACCGCGGCCTCGGCGGGGCGCGGGTAGGGCCGGGACGTCGTCATGGGGTACCTCTTCCTCGGCGGGGGCGCCGGGGTGGGTGAAGGGGACGCGGACGGCGGTGGCGGCAGGGCCGACGGAACTGACGCGACGTCAGAACGCCTGGGTGACGGGTGTGTTCACCGTCTGCCGGAGGCGGACCGGGGCATGCGGGAGCGGAGGTGGGGGCGGGTGCGGCCCGGACTGCTGCTGTCCATCTGTCTCGCCTCCTTCCGGTCGGGCGCACCGTGCCGGTGCGTTCGTCGACGGGGCAAGGGGGGCTCGGTCTCGGATCTCGGGACAGCATAGCCCCGCCCCCAAGCCGACTTCGACACGCTTGTCGAAGTCGGCGCGGGCGCGACGCGGACGGGCGAGGGCAGGACGCGGGCACCGGGTGAGTGAGCCGACCCCGCCGCTGGACGATCGACCAGGTCGGGGCGGTGGTGGCTGGTGTGCGGACCCACTCGCGCCCGGCCCGCCGCCGCGGCTTCAATCGCCGTACCGAAGGAACGATTCCGGCCGGGCGATCGAGGACGCGATCCGCGGCGTCCGGCACACCGAGGAGCCCGACCCCGGCCACGCCGTCGGCCGCAACCTGGGCGCGCCCGCCGGGCCGCAGGTGGTCACCGGCACCGCCCGCTACACCTTCGACGTGGAGGTGCCCGGGCTGCTGCACATGAAGCTGCCGCGCTCCCCGCACCCGCACGCCCGGATCGTCGCCATCGACACCTCGGCCGCCCTGCGCGTGCCCGGCGTGCACGCGGTGTTCACCCACCACGACGCGCCCGAGCGGCTGTACTCCTCGGCCCGGCACGAGCACCCGACCGAGGACCCGGCCGACACCCGGGTGCTGGACGACGTGGTCCGCTTCGTCGGCCAGCGGGTCGCCGCGGTGGTCGCCGACCGCGAGGCCGCCGCCGAGGAGGGCTGCCGCCGGACCGCCGTGGAGTACGAGCGGCTCCCGTACGTACTGGACCCGGAGGAGGCGATGGCGCCCGGCGCGCCGGTGCTGCACCCCAAGGGGCCGGAGGCCCGGATCGCCCGGCCGGAGAGCAACGTGTGCGGCGAGGTGCACGGCGAGATCGGCAGTGTGGAGCAGGGCCTCGCCGAGGCCGACGCGGTGTACCAGGAGACCTTCCGGACCCAGCGGGTGCAGCACGCCAGCCTGGAGACGCACGGTTGCGTCGTCTCCTTCGAGGAGCGCGAGGACGGCGCCGGCGAGCGGCTGGTGGTGCGCTCCAGCACCCAGGTGCCGTTCCTGACCCGGCGCGCGCTCTGCGCCCTGTACGACCTGCCGGAGGAGGAGGTCCGGGTGGTGGCGGGCCGGGTCGGCGGCGGGTTCGGCGGCAAGCAGGAGGTGCTGACCGAAGACATCGCGGTGCTGGCGGCGCTGCGGCTGCACCGGCCGGTGAAGCTGGAGTTCACCCGGGCCGAGCAGTTCTACGGCGCCACCACCCGGCACCCGTTCACGATCACCGTCACGGCGGGTGCGAAGGCGGACGGCACGCTCACGGCGCTGCGGTTCCGGGTGGTGTCGAACGCCGGTGCGTACGGCAACCACGGCCCGGCGGTGATGCTCCACAGCGTCGGCGAGTCGATGGGCGTCTACCGGGTGTCGCACAAGCGGGTCGACGCGTACTCGGTGTACACCAACTCCGTGCCCGCCGGGGCCTTTCGGGGCTACGGGCTCGGTCAGGTCACCTTCGCGGTGGAGTCGGCGATGGACGAACTGGCCCGCCGACTGGGGATCGACCCGCTGGAGTTCCGGGAGCGCAACGTCATCGGCCCCGGCGAGCACATGCTCAGCCCCGGCGGCGAGGAGGAGGACCTGCACATCGCCAGCTACGGCCTCGACCAGTGCCTCCAGGTGGTCCGCGACGCGCTCGCGAACGACCGCAGCGCGGCGGACGCCCCCGAGGGCTGGCTGGTCGGGCAGGGCTTCGCGATGGCGATGATCGCCACCGGCCCGCCGGGCGGCCACTTCGCCGACGCCACCGTCGCCCTGCTGGAGGACGGCGGCTACGACGTCGCCGTCGGCACGGCCGAGTTCGGCAACGGGACGACCACCGTGCACCAGCAGATCACCGCGGGCGCACTCGGCACGACCGTCGACCGGATCGCGATCCGCCAGTCCGACACCGACGTGGTCCGGCACGACACCGGCGCCTTCGGCTCGGCGGGCACGGTGGTCGCGGGCAAGGCGGTGATGCGGGCCGCGAACGCGCTCGCCGAGCGGCTGACCGCCTTCGCCGCCGAGTACGCGCGGGCCCCGCGCAGCCTGGTCCGGCTCGGCGCCGAGGCCGTCGACTGCGATGGGCGGATCGTCCCGCTGAAGGAGCTGTACGCGGCGGCGCGCGAACGCGGCGTCGACCTCGCGGGCACCGGGCACTGGGGCGGCTCGGCGCGCTCGGTGGCGTTCAACTCGCAGTGGTTCCGCCTCGCCGTCGACCCGGACACCGGGGAGATCCGGATCCTGCGCAGCGTGCACGGCGCCGACGCCGGGCGGGTGATGAACCCGATGCAGTGCCGCGGGCAGGTCGAGGGCGGCGTCGCCCAAGCGCTCGGCGCGACGCTGTTCGAACGGGTGCTGCTGGACGACCGGGGCGAGGTCACCACGGCCGCGTTCCGCCGCTACCGCCTCCCCGCGTACGCCGACGTCCCGCGCACCGAGGTGCACTTCTCGACCACCTCGGACGCGATCGGCCCGCTCGGCGCCAAGTCGATGAGCGAGAGCCCGTTCAACCCGGTCGCCCCCGCCTTCGCCAACGCCCTGCGCGACGCCACCGGCGTCCGCTTCACCGACCCGCCGTTCCTGCGCGACCAGGTCTGGCAGGCCCTCGCCGACCGGCGGGAAGGACGCTCCGCCCCTTGATGGCTACCCTGGGTACGGGGCGCGCCGGCCCCGGCCGGTGGTCCACAGTGGTAGGGGAGGCCGGGACGGATGGGACTCACCAGTCACAAGCTGTTGGCGCTCGCGGGGCTGCTCGCGGTGTTCACGGTGCTCGGCACGATCTGGGTCTGGCCCCGGCTGGCCGTCCGCAGCTGGCCCGCGATGTTCCTGCGGCTCGGCACCATCGCCGTCACCCAGCTCGCCCTGCTGGTCGCCCTCGGGCTCGCCGTCAACGACTACTTCGTGTTCTACAGCAGCTGGGCGGACCTGCTGGGCCACAACCACGGCCGGGCCGTGATCCAGGGCGGGCCGGCCACGCCGGGCGCGGGCGCTTCCGGCACCCCGGGCGCTTCCGGAGCCCCGGTCGGGCCGGCGCCCGGCGTGCAGGTGCTCGGGACGGCCGAGATCACCGGCGCGGGGTCGGCGAGCCGCGATCCGGCCCGGATCGGCCGGATCGACCGGGTCCGCATCCCCGGCCCGAGCACCGGCCTGTCCACGGACGGGTACGTCTACCTGCCGCCGCAGTACTTCCAGCCGGGGTTCGAGGGCCGGCGCTTCCCTGCCGTCATCGTCATGACGGGTTTTCCCGGAGACGCCACGAACCTGGTCACCAAGCTGCGCTACCCGGCCACCGAGCTCGATCTCATCCGGACCGGGACGATGAAACCGGCCGTCCTGGTGCTGATGCGGCCCTCCCCGTCGATGCCCCGGGACAGCGAGTGCGAGGACATCCCGAACGGCCCGCAGGCGCAGACGTACTTCACCACCGATGTGCCGCAGGACATCCGGGCCTCGTACCGGGTCTCGACCGGGCCGAACAGCCTCGGGGCGATCGGCGACTCCACCGGCGGCTACTGCGCGTTGAAGCTCGGCATGGTGCACCCGCAGGTCTACTCGGCGGTGGTGTCACTGTCCGGCTACTTCAAGGCGGCGGAGGACATCACCACGGGTGACCTCTTCGGCGGCAGCCAGCAGCGCCGCGACGAGGCGGACCTCAACTGGCGGCTCGCCCACCTGCCCGCCCCCGCGGTGGCGGTGCTGCTCGCCGACAGCAAGGAGGACGGCAGCACCTACGCCGACTCGAAGGCCTTCGCCGCCGCCGCGCGCCCCCCGCTGACCGTCGCGCAGGCCACCGTCGATGCCGGCGGCCACAACTTCACCACCTGGAACCGGCTGATCCCGCCCTCGCTCGGGTGGCTGAGCTCGCACCTGGCCGATCCGGCCTGACCGCTGATGGTCAGGCCGGATCGGCGGTCCGTGCCTGGCTGGGGCCGGTCCGCTTCTAGCCGATCGTCGCGCCGAAGTGGCTCAGCGCGGCGGTGACCGGCTGGAAGAAGGTCTCCCCGCCGCTGGTGCAGTCGCCGCTGCCGCCCGAGGTCAGGCCGACGGCCTGGTCGCCGGAGAACAGCGCACCGCCGCTGTCGCCGGGCTCGGCGCAGACGTCGGTGTCGATCAGCCCGCGGACCGAGCCCTCCTGGTAGTTCACGGTGGCGTTCAGGCCGGTCACGGTGCCGCCGTAGACGCCGGTGGTGGATCCGCTGCGCTGGACCGACTGGCCGACGAACGCCTGGGCGGCGCCGCTGATCGACTGCGTGGTGCCGTCGTACAGGTCGACGGCGCTCGGGTGCCCGACGGCGCTGGTGTACTTGACCAGCGCGTAGTCGTTCCCGGGGAAGGTGGCGCTGGTCACCGAGCCGATCTGGCCGCCGCCCTGGGAGTCCGACCAGCTGCGGAAGGCCACGCCGCAGTGGCCCGCGGTCAGGAAGTACGGCTGGCCGTTCTTGACGACGTTGAAGCCGAGCGAGCAGCGGGCGCCGCTGGCCCAGATCGCGTCGCCGCCCGCGATGAGGGGCTTGAAGCGGTCGGCCGACCGGTTCAGCCGGGCGGTGTCACCGAGGGCCGCGACCGCCGCCGTCAGTCGCTCCAGGTCCGCGCCGGTCACGGTGGGGTCCGCCGTGACCGCCACCTGGTCGGTGCGCGGGTCGATCGACCAGGCGGTGCCCGGTATGGTCGCGGTGCGCTGCAACTCCTGCTGCGCGCCGAGCAGTTCCGCCATCGAGTGGCGGACGGTGCGCGGCTGCGCGCCCGTCTGCCGGACGCGCTCGCCGGCCGCCGCGTCCAGGACGTTGACGACGAGCCTGCCGTCGGTGTCGACGTAGGCGCCCGCGCTGCCGCTGTCGCCGAGCTGCCCGGTGAGGTCGCTCGCGAGCCGTGCCGTGGCGGCGGAGGTGGTGGAGAACGTCCGCGGCACGGCCGCCCCGGACGGGGCGGCCTGCGCGGAGACCTGCGGGAGGATCAGCGCGGCGGTGAGGGCGGTGACGCCCGCAGCGGCGAGTGCGGTGCGGCGGGTGTGGGTCGGGGTGATCCGTCGTGTCTTCAACTCGGCTCCTGAAGTGGGGGATTGGGGCCTGAGGGGGGAGCCGCCGGGAAGGGGCGCGCGCTGGCGCGGGTCGGCGGCCGAACGCTGGCCGGGTGCATGTCAACCGGCTGAGCCGAGTGTCCCGCCGGCGAAGGGCCGCTACAAGAAGGTGGCCTCACCCGGTTCCCCTGACTGCTGCCATGCGGAGCATTGGCGCAGAACTACAGGAATGTAGAGATGAGTTGGCGCCGAATCGGACCGCGCACGGCCGAACGCCCGTGGTGGCCTATGCAGGTGAACACGATTGCGCCGGCTAGATCGCAGGGACGGGCTCCTGGGTGTCGGTGGCCCGGGAGGTGAGGGCCCGGCCGTAGCGGCGCAGCAGCAGGACGGCGGTGGTGGCGAGGCCGATCAGCAGGCCGAGCCAGAGGCCGCGGGTGTCGCCGCCGAGGGGGTAGGCGAGCAGCCAGGCGGCGGGGAGGCCGACGAGCCAGTAGCCGACCAGGGTGATGCGGAAGCCGCTCCTGGTGTCGTCGAGGCCGCGGAGCAGGCCGACGCCGATGTTCTGCGCGCAGTCGAAGAACTGCAGGACGGCCACGACGCCCAGCAGTCCGGTGGCGATGTCCAGCCCCTGCTGGTCGGCGGCCGAGGACGGGTCGAAGTACGGCCGCAGCACCAGCTCGGGCAGGGCCAGGTAGACCGTCCCGACCACCGTCATGACGACGGCCCCGCAGGCGAGCGCGGTGTCGCGGATGCGCCGGGCCGCCGGGTAGTCGCCCAGCGCCAGCTCCCGGCTGACGTTGATGGAGGCCGCGTGCGAGAGCCCCACCGCGACCTGGAACACCAGGTAGATCAGCTGGTTGACGGCGGTGTGCGCGGCCAGTGCGGCGGCGCCGAAGCTGCCGGCGAGCAGGGCGGTGACGGAGAAGAACCCGGCCTCGGAGCCGTAGGTGGCGGCGATCGGCGTGCCGAGGCCGAGCAGGCGCCGGACGGTCGGCAGGTCGGCCCGCCAGGCGCGCAGGCTGAGCAGCGGGCCGAGCAGCGGATCCCGGCGGGCGGAGCCGTAGAGGGCGAGGAAGGAGAGCAGGTGGACGCAGCTGGTGGCGACTCCGATGCCGGTCAGGCCCAGCTTCGGGAAGCTCCAGCTGCCGTGGATGAAGGCCCAGTTGAGCGCGGCGTTGACGGCGACGGACACCAGGGTGATCTGCAGCAGCGCCTGCGGGCGGCGCATGCCGACGGTGAACTGACGGATCGCCTGGAACCACAGGCAGGGCAGCAGACCCGGGGCGAGCGCCGCGAGCATGCCCTGGGTGCGGTGGGCGACGGCGGCCTCCTGACCGAGCAGGGTGGCGGCCTGGCCGATCAGGACCATCAGGACGGCGCCGGCGATCCCGGCGAGGGTGGCGACCGCCAGGGCGGCGCGGACCAGGCCGCGGACCTCGTCGTCGGCCCTGCGCTGGGCGTCGACTCCGCCGTCGGTCTGCTCGGCACGAGCGGAGTCGGCCTGCTCGGCGCGGGCGGCGGCGGCCGCGACCTGGTTGCCGACGGAGGTGACGAGGCCCACGCCCATGGTGCGCAGCTGGTTGAAGATGACCAGGGCGAGGCCGCCGGCCGCGAGCGCCTCGGTGCCGAGGACGCCCATCATGATGGTGTCGGTGGTGGTGAGGGCGACCTGGGCGAGTTGGGTGAGGGCGAGGGGGACGGCGAGCGCGGCCAGGGCGCGGCCGTCGCGGGCCAGGGTGGTCAGCTGCTGCATGGTGGAGTTCAGTTCCTGCGGAGTTTGGTGAGGGTCTCGTCGATGCCGGCTTCGACGGCGCCGTCGATCAGGGAACGGGCGTTCATCCAGTCGTCGTTGAAGACGGCGTCCAGGTACTTCTCGCCTCCGTCGTTGACGAAGGCGACCATAACCGCGTCGGGCGGGAGTTGGCCGAGGCGGGTCAGAGCCTCGTGGACGACCCCGCCGGCGGAGCCGCCGATCAGCAGGCCGGTGCGGCGGGCGACGACGCGGGCGGTGGCGAAGGCCTCGACGTCGCCGACCTTGACGCCCTCGTCGATGAGGTCGTAGTCGACGAGGAGGCCGATGGTGGCGCCTTCGGGGGTGCCGGTGCCGGACTGGTAGTAGTCGTGGGCGGGCGGGCCGAAGGCGATGGAGCCCTTGGGCTCGACGCCGATGACGGCGAGGCCGGGGACGGTCTTCTTCAGTTCCCGGGCGGTGCCGCACAGGCCGCCGCCGGTGCCGACGGCGCCGATCAGCACGTCCACCCGGTTGTCGAGGGCCTGGGCGATCTCGCGGCCGACGGCGTGGTAACCCACCGCGTTGCCGGGGTTGTTGTGCTGTTCGGTGAAGACGGTGTTCTCCCGCCCGCGGGCCATCTCCTCGGCGAGTTCCTCGCGGGCGGCGGTGTTGAGCTCCTCGCCGCCGTCCTCGGCGACGTAGACGAGATCGGTGCCCATGGCCTTCATGCCGCGCAGCTTGTCGGCGGCGGCGTGGTTGTCGACGACGGCAGTGAAGCGGTAGCCGCGTTCGGCGGCGACGACGGCGAGGCCGAGGCCGGTGTTGCCGGAGGTGGACTCGATGATGTGCCCGCCCGGGCCCAGCTCGCCGCGTTCCTCGGCGTCGAGGACCATCTGGCGGGCCATCCGGATCTTGGCGCTGCCGGTGGGGTTGTACATCTCCAGCTTGAGGAGCAGCCGGGCGCCGTTGTCGGAACGGGCGAGTTCGAACAGCGGGGTGTAGCCGATGAGGTCGGATATCCGGCTGACCACCGGGGGGCGGTGGAGGGCGTCGGTCATGGTGTGGGACTCCGCGGGGACGGTGTGAGCGGGGACGGGGTAGGTAGGGACTCGGTGAGCAGGGCCGGGGTGGGCGGGGGTCAGCGGTCGAGGCGCCAGCGCGGCCGGTGGCCGTCCGCCGGATGGTCGATGACGACCTTGGGCGGCAGCGGCAGTTCGTGGAAGGGGGACTCGTTGGAGTCCATCTGGTAGCCGGCGGTGTTGGGGTAGACGAGCAGGTCGCCCGGGCGGGGGCGGGCGGGGAAGGCGATCTTGCGCCAGGTCAGGAGGTCGGAGTCGAGACAGCTGGCGCCGCCGACGCAGGCCGGGTAGGGCCCCGCCGCGGCGTCGGCGCGTGCGGTCAGCAGCAGCGGCTCGGGCAGGTACTCGCTGGCGAACCACTGCTCGGACAGGCTGAGGCTGGTCCCGTCGACGGTGACGATGCCGTACCCGGCGCGGTCCTTGACGCCCTGGACGCGGAAGACGGAGGAGCCGGCGCGGTCCAGCAGGGCGCGCCCGGGTTCGAGCAACAGCGTCACCCCGGACTGCCGCAGCCGTTCGGCGAGGGTGGCGCCGGTGCCGCCGGGGCGGGCGGCGAGGATCGAGCGCAGCGCGTCCGCCCCGGCGACGGGGGAGTGGTAGGGGTAGAAGTCGGCTGCGGTGAAGGCCTTGTGGGCGTGGTAGTGCTCCGGCCCCTGTTCGGCGAGGAAGGCGTGCCAGTCGTCGGCGGGGACGTAGTCGACGGGAAAGCCGCCGCCGATGCTGATCCGGTCGGCCTGGAGGCCCAACGCCCTGGCCTTGAGGCAGAGTTCGACGAGCTCCCCGGCGAGGTCGGCGCGCGGCCGGATCTCGTAGCCGGACAGGTGGAAGCTGAAGCCCTCCATCCGGACGGTGGGCCCGGCCGCGACGCAGCGCGCCAGCGCCTCGTGCAACTGCGCCTCGTCGAGCCCGAACCGGCTGCCCGGCTGGGCCGACGGGTGGCGGCGCAGCAGCACCCGGACGGGGCGCTCGCCGTTGAGGGCGAGGAGGCGGTCCAGTTCGTCGAGGGCGTCGACGGCGATCAGCGCGCCCTGCCGGGCGGCGACGCACAGGAGCCGGTCGTTCTTGGCGGGCCCGGTGACGACGAGGTCCTCGCCGCGCACGCCGTGGCCGAGGGCGTCGCGCAGTTCGCCGAGGGAGGCGACGTCGACGCCCGCGTCGGCCGCGGCGCAGCGGTCCATGAACACGGCGGCCTTGTTGGCCTTCTTGGCGTAGTAGACGAGGCCGTCGACGCCCGCGTCGGTGAGGGCGGTGCGGAAGGCCGCCAGGTTGGCGTCGAAGCGTTCCGGCAGCAGGTAGTGGAACGGGCCGCCGAGGCCGTGGGCGAGTTCGGGCAGCAGGCCGCTCGCGTGCAGGCGGGCGGCGAGCGGGTCGGGGTGCGCGGGCAGGCTCAGCGCCACAGGGCGACCTCGGTGCCGAGGTGCTGGGCGGCGGCGAGCTGGGCGAAGCGGTGGCCGAGCGCGATGTCGGTGACGACCAGTCCGCTGTTGTAGGCGAAGATGCGCTGGTCGGGGCTGGTGCGGGCGGTGGCGGCGCCGGAGACGGCGGCGGGCAGCTCCAGGTCGACGGCCGGGAACGTGCCGTCCGGGTCGGCCATGTCGGTGCCGGTGACGTGCATCTGGGCCTCGCTGGTGGCGATCACCCGGTCCGCGCGGTGCAGCGTGGAGGGGGCGAGGCCGTGGCCGACGAGGATCGACACGGCGCCGGGCCTGAGCCACTCGGCCTCGACGGCGGCGGGGGTGTGGCCGCCGGCGGTGGCGACGACGATGTCGGCGTCGGCGGCGGCGCTGCGCAGGTCGGTGACCAGTTCGAGCTCGCGGTCGGGGAAGCGCCGGGCGAGTTCGGCGCGGACGGCGGCGATGCCGTCGGGGTGGGTGCCGGACAGCAGCAGGCGCTCCAGCCCGGGCAGGGTGGTGAGCAGGAAGGGCAGGGCGAGGCGGCCCTGGGTGCCGGTGCCGATCACCAGCGCGGTGCGCGGGTCGGGCGCGGCGCACTCGCGGGCCAGCAGGGCGGAGACGGCCGGGGTGCGCAGCGAACCGATCCGGGAGCAGTCCATCATCGCCACCGGCAGGCCGGTGACGTCGTCGTAGATGGTCAGCGTCGTGTAGTAGTGCTGGCGTTCGCGGCTGTCGTGCAGGCCGTGTTTGTAGGAGGTCTTGACGGCGACGATGTCGCGGGAGCCGTCGCGGCCGAGCATGGCGTAGGAGACGGAGTGGCCGTCGGCGGGCTTGACGGTGAGTTTGCGCGGGTTGTCGGACAGTCCGGCGGCGAGGGTGCGGTAGGCCTGTTCGACGGTGTCGACGACGTCGGCGAGGGTGATGTCCAGGCCGGCGAGGTCGCTGGTGGAGAGTACGCGCAGGGTGGTGTCGTCGCGGTCCACGGGCGGGCCCTTTCGAGGTGGGTGGTGGTGGGGGCGGGGCTCACGGCCCAGGCGGCCTAGACGGCCCAGGCGGTGAGGGCGGCCTGGCCGTAGCCGTGCTCGTCGTGCTCGGCGGTGGGCCGGGTGGGGCGCCCCTCGACGCGGGCGGAGGCGCGCTTGAGCCAGCGGTCGGTGCCGTCGTAGCGGGCCCGGAACGGCACCCGGCCGTGGACCACGATGTCGTTGTCGACGACCAGGATGTCCCCGGGCTCCAGGCTCACCGCGACGGAGACGCGGGCCAGTTCCTCGCCCAGGCGCCCGTACGCCTCGCGCCATGCCTGGTCGGTGCCGTCCAGGGGCGTGTAGGCCGGGTCGTAGCGCATGGTCAGACCCTCGGGGGAGTCGAAGAGCGTGGGCACCGGCGCGGGGCGGCCACCGTAGTGCCGGGCCTGCTCGTACGCGTCGTCGGGCAGGATCGGTGCGACGGGGCGCCGGAGTTGGTCGACGTCCGACTCGGCGAGCCCGGTCAGGCGCACGCTGGCTGCGGTGGTGGCGATCCGGTCGTGGTTGCGCAGGCAGCAGAGCAGCAGGAGGTGTGCGCGGCCGGGGTGGAAGGCGTCCTCGGTGTGCGGAGTGAGCAGGACGGAGCTGGAGGCGCCGGTCTGCTCGCCCTCGTGGCCTGGCGAGGGCACGATGTTGTGGACGAACCGGCCGTCCTGCTGGCCGTCCCAGGCGATCGGGGTGCCCATCAGGGTGGAGACGAGCAGCAGCACCACGTCCCAGCCGGCGCCGGCGTCCTCGACCTTCGACCAGTGGGCCGGGGTGGGGCCGAGGCGGGCGTCGTCGACGGTCAGGCCGCGCAGGACGAACAGGCCGTCGGCGGTGTCGACGGGACGCAGGGTGTGGCGCAGGGCGGGGCTGAGGGCGGCGCACGCGGTTGGCAGGTCGGCGAGCAGTCCGGGGCTGGTGGCGGAGCCGTGGCGGACCAGCAGGGCGTCGGCGGCGCCGGTGAGTTCGGCGACGGCGGCGGCATCGAGCGGGCGGACCGGTGCGGGGCAGGCGGGCACGGGGGCACCTTCCAGGAGTGGCGTGGGCAGGTGTCGGCGGCCGGGCGACGATCGAGAACCTAACAACCGGTCTTAGGTAAGGCAATCCTTACCAGTGAGTCCGGCGGAGTTCCGGTGGCGGTGTGATCGCGTACGTGTACGGAGGAGTGGGGGTGGGGCTCAGTTGCCGTTGTGCGGGCGTGAGTTGGATCACGGCTGGGCCGGGGCGCCCTTGCGCCATTCCGGCGCAGGTGGGTTGCGCTGGGCTGTGATTTTAGGATAGGCAAACCTAAGCATTTTCGCTTGAGCCTGCTTCAGGGCTGTTCCAGCCTCGTCGTGCTCAACCCCCCGCTCAACCCCGCTCCACCCGGAAACGAGGACGTACGACGTGAGCGTCACCAGACGACAGCTGATGTGGGCCACCGCCGGAATCGGCGCCGCCGGGGTGCTCGCCGCCTGTGGCGGCGCCAAGCCCGGCGCCGGGAGTACCGCCCCGTCCTCCGGCGCCGCGGGCGAACAGCCCCGCAGCGGCGGCACGTTGAAGATCGGCGCGCTCGGCCGGGCCTCCGCCGTCACCCGGGATCCGCACGGCACCCAGTCCAACGAGAGCGACTACCTGATCATCAGCCTGCTCTACGACACGCTGACGATCCCCGGGGACACCACCAACACCGCCCCCCGGCTCGCCGCTTCCTGGAAGCCCTCCGAGGACCTCAGGACCTGGCGGTTCACGATCGCCGACGGCGCCACCTTCCACGACGGCACCCCCGTCACCGCCGAGGACGTCGTCTGGTCGCTCAAGCGCCTGCGCAACACCCCCTCCGGCAAGAGCCGACTGCCCGGCATCCAGCCCGAGGGCATCCAGGCCGAGGACGCCAGGACCGTCGTCCTGGTCTCCGACTACCCCAACGCCGAACTGCCGCTGCTCACCCGGCTCACCACGTTCGTCCTCAAGAAGGACACCAAGGACGACGCCCTCGCCGGCGCCCCCGGCACCGGCCCGTTCAAGCTCGACTGGTACCGCGACGGCAACGCCCGCCTCGTCCGCAACGACCGGTGGTACGGCGGCAAGCCGCCCCTGGACGCCGTCGAGGTCCGCATCTTCGAGAGCCCCCAGGCGATGGCCAACGCCCTGCTCGCCGGGCAGATCGACGTCGCCTCCAACGTCGGCGCCGTCGCCGCCCGCACCGCCGAGGCCCGCAAGGACGTCCAGATCCTGCGTCGCCCCAACGACATGGCGATGCCCGTCGTCATGCGCACCGCCGACGGCCCGTTCGCCGACGCCCGGGTCCGCGAGGCACTGCGCCTGGCGGTCGACCGCGACGCCATGGTCAAGCAGGTCCTCTCCGGCTACGGCACCGTCGCCAACGACATCCTCGGCACCGGCGACCCGGTCTACGCCAAGGACGTCCCGCAGCGCAGGCGCGACCTCGACAAGGCCAGGCAGCTGCTCGCCGAGGCCGGCTTCGACACCGGCAGGACCTACGACCTGATCACCACCGAGGACATCGCCGGCCTCGCCGAGTCCGCGACCCTCTTCGCCACCCAGGTCCGCGAGGCCGGCGTGAAGATCAACGTGGTCAAGCAGGACTCCAAGGTGTTCTGGGACGCCACCTGGCTCAAGGGCCAGCTCTACACCAGCTACTGGGGCACCAACGACTCGGTGGTCTTCTTCGCCTCCAAGACCATGCTCTCCGACGCCGGCCAGAACGAGGCCGGCTGGAACGAGCCCGCCTTCGACGAGGCCTACCGCAAGGCCATGGGCACCGCCGACGCCACCGAGCGCGGCAAGCTGCTGCACCAGCTCCAGGAGATCGAGTACGCCGGGTCCGGCTACCTGCTCTGGGGCATGGCCGACGGCATCGATCTCGCCGGCTCCGCCGTCCGGGGCCTGCCCACGCTGCCCGGCTACGGGCGCGTCCAGCTCGAAAAGACCTGGCTGGCGCGTTGACCACCGCCTCGGTGACGCCCACGCACACTCCCGCCGGGGGCGCCGCCGCGTCCCCGGCGGGGCGGCTCGGCGGCCTCGGCCGGGTCGGGCTGCTCGCCGCCCGCCGGATCGGCCTGCTCGCCGTCCTGCTCGCCGCCGTCTTCGCGGCCGTCGAACTGCTGCCCGGCGACGCCGCCGGCGCCACCTCCGACCGCGGCGCGAGCGCCGCCGAGGTGGCCGCCCGCCGCGCCGCCCTCGGGCTCGACCGGCCACTCCCGGAACGCTTCTGGGACTGGATGACCGGCCTGCCCACCGGCGACCTCGGCACCACCGCCCACGGCGAACCGGTCACCTCCGTGCTGGCCGGACCCTTCCCCAACACCCTGCTGCTCGGCGGCCTCGCCCTCGCCGCCAGCGTCCTCGGCGCCCTCGCCCTCGGCGGCTGGGCCGCGCTGCGCCCCGGCGGCCGCGTCGACCGGACCATCGCGGTACTCGCCACCGCCGCCTTCGCGCTGCCCGAATTCGTGCTCTCCGTCGGCCTGTTGCTGGTCTTCTCGCTGTGGACCGGCTGGCTGCCCGCAGTCACCCTCACCGGCGCCGACGGCGCACCCGCCTCCTGGGACATGATCGTGCTGCCCGCCCTCGCCCTGGCCGTCCCGCAGATCGGCTGGAACACCCGGATCGTCCGCGGCGCCCTCGCCGACCAGGCCGCGCTGCCGCACGTGCGGGCCGCCGTCCTGGACGGACTGCCCCGCCACCGCATCCTCACCCACCACCTGCTGCCCGGCGCCCTGCCCGGCATCGCCGTCGCCACCGCCACCTCGGCCGGCATGCTGCTCGGCGGCGCCGTCGTGGTCGAGACGCTGTTCAACTACCCCGGGATCGGTGCCGTCCTCGCCGGGGCGATCGCCGACCGGGACACTCCGCTGGTGGCCGGCGTGGTCGCCGCGGCCGGGGCCGCCATCAGCGTCCTGCTGCTCGCCGCCGACCTGATCCGGGAGCGGGTCCTGGGGGTGCGCGGATGAGCACCCTGCCCGAGCGGCGCCGCCGGGTGCTGGTCCGCGCCCTGCCCGCCCTGCTGCTGGTCCTGCTCGCGCTCGCCGGGCCGCTGCTCGCCCCGCACCCCGTCGACCTGCCGCTCACCGCGCCCTACGGGGCCCCGGACGACCAGGCCGTGCTCGGCGGCGACCAGCTCGGCCGCGACGTGTTCAGCCGCCTGCTGCACGGCGGCGCGCCGCTGATCGCCACCGCGCTCGCCGTCGCCGTGCTGGTCACCGGCGCCGCCACCGTGCTGGGCGTGCTCGCCGTGCTGCGCCCGCGGCTCGGCCGCTGGGTCGAACGGACCGCCGACGTCGCCATCCTGCTGCCCGCCGTGCTCGGCATCATGCTGATCGCCCTCGCCTGGCCGGCCGGCGGCCGCCTGGCCGTCGCCGCCGCGGCCGTGGTGCTCGGCACCCCCTACGCCGTCCGGGTGGTCGCCGCCGCGGCCGCGCCGATCGCCGCCACCGGCTACGTCGAGGCCGCCGCGGCCGGCGGCGAACGGCTCTGGTACCTGGTCACCCGCGAGATCCTGCCCAACCTGCGGGCCACCGTCCTCGCCCTGTTCGGGCTGCGCTTCGTCGAGGGCGTGTACGTCGTCTCGGTCGCCGCCTTCCTCCAGCTCGGGCCGCAGCCTCCCGAAGCCGACTGGGCGCTGATGATCCGCGAGAACTCCGCCGGGATCCTGCTCAACCCGTCGGCGGTCGCCGCGCCGTGCCTGGCCATCGGCCTGCTCGCGGTCAGCGTCAACCTCGCCGCCGACGCCCTGGCCCCCACCCGGACCGACTCGGAGGCAGCGCTGTGACCGACACCCCCACCGCCCGCGTGGACCGGCTCGCCGTCGCCCTCACGGACGGCACCCCGCTGCTCGCCCCGGTCAGCCTCGACCTGCGCCCCGGGCGGGTGCACGCCGTCACCGGCCCCTCCGGCGCGGGCAAGACCACCCTGCTGCACGCCCTCGCGGGCGCCCTGCCCGCGGGCGCCCGCGCCACCGGACGGGTCACCGTCCTCGGCCAGGACGTCCTCGACCTCGCCCCCGAACCGCTGCGCCGGCTGCGCCGCCACCGGATCGCCTTCCTCGGCCAGGACCCGGGCTCCGGCCTCAATCCCCGGATGCGGGTCGCCAAGCTGCTCGCCGAGACCGCCGTCGACCGCAGCCCGCAGGCGCTGCGCGAGCTGCTCGCCCAGGTCCGGCTGCCCGCCGACCAGCAGCTCGAACGCCGCCGCCCGGCCGCCCTGTCCGGCGGCCAGCAGCGCCGCGTCGCCCTCGCCCGGGCCCTCGCCCGCCGCCCCGACCTGCTGCTCCTCGACGAGCCCAGCGCCGGTCTCGACCCCGGACTGCGGGACGAGATCGCCGACCTGCTGCGTGAACTCGCCCGCCGGCACGGCATCGCCGTCCTGCTCTCCAGCCACGACGCCGCCTTCGTCGCCCGCTGCGCCGACGAGGTGCTCGCCCTCGCCCCGGCCCGCCCCGGGGCCGTCCCCGTCCGGGCCGCCGCCCAGGCCGCCGTACGGACCGCCCGGCCCGGACCGGGTGAACCGGGCTCGGACCGCGCCGCCGCCGGACTGGCCGCGCTCGGCGTCGACGCCCACGTCGGGTACGGGCGCGGGCGGCGCCGGATCCTCGCCGGGGTCGACCTGCACCTGGCGCCCGGCAGCTGCACCGGCATCACCGGCCCCTCCGGCGCGGGCAAGACCACCCTGGTCCGCGTCCTCGCCGGGCTCCACCCGCCCACCGGCGGCACCCTCACCCTGGACGGCGCCCCGCTGGCCGGCTCGCACCACGCCCGCACCCGCGAACAGCGCCGCCGCGTCCAGCTCGTCCCGCAGAACCCGCTCGGCGCGCTCAATCCGGCCCGCACCGTCGGCGCCACCCTCACCAGGCCGCTGCGGTTGCACCACGCCACCCCGCACGAGCAGTGCCCCGGTCGGATCGCCGAACTGCTGGCCGCCGTCGACCTTCCGGCCGACCTGGCTGCCCGGCACCCGCACGAGCTGTCCGGCGGCCAGCGTCAACGCGTCGCCATCGCCCGGGCGTTGGCGGCCGAACCGGACGTGCTGCTGTGCGACGAGGTGACCTCGGCGCTGGACGCCGACACGGCGGCGGGCATCATGGCCCTGCTGGGCCGGCTGCGCGCCGAGCACGGGGTGACCTTGGCGCTGATCAGCCACGACCTGCCACTGGTGCGCGAACACGCGGACGCGGTCGTCGAGTTGGGGCCGGCTCCGGACGCGATGGCGCCCGCCGGCTCGGCGTGGGTGAGGTGACGCGCCGAGCCGGCGGGCAGGCTGTGGGCCGGCGGACGGCGGGTCAGACCCGTCCCAGCAGGGGCAGCGGGGCGCCGGTGCGGGCGGGGAGTTCGAGCCGGGTCAGCAGCGCGGAGGGCGACACCTCGACCACCGGGCAGCTCGCGCGGTGGCGGCAGTGCCGGGCCACCGAGCCGTGCCGCAGCCGGTCGAGGCGGCGGCGGGTGGCGGCGCCGAGGACCAGCAGGTCCGCCGGCCCGGTGACGGCGCCGACCAGGGCCGGCCCCGGCTCGGCGTTGACCACCAGCGGGTGGATGACCAGGCCGGCCGGGTAGCCTCCGTAGGCCTGCTCGAAGGCGATGTCCAGCCGCCGCCGGGCGGCGTGCTCCAGTTCGGACAGCGGGCGCAGCCCGTCCCGCTCGCTCGCGGTCCAGGCGGCGACGGGCACCAGCACGGCCTCGTGGCGGGCCGCCTCGCCGACGGCGTGGTAGAGGGCGGCCAGACTGCTCAGTGATCCGCTCAGGCCGACGATCACTCGGGTGGTCCCGGTCATGGCCGTTCGCCTCCGTCTCTCCGGGTCGGTACTCCCAAGCTTCGAATGACTCCAGTGAACCCCGGAACCGGTTCGTCCGTACCGCCGCTGACACCACCATGACGCCGGCCGCGGACTTCTTGACGGCCTCCTGACAGCCGCCGGGTCAGCCGAGCCCGGGCACGAACTGGATCAGCAGGTCGATCGCCTTGATGCCGAGGAACGGCAGGACCAGCCCGCCCAGTCCGTACACCCGCAGGTTGCGCCGGAGCAGGTCGGTGGCGGAGGCGGGCTGGTAGCGGACGCCGCGCAGGGCCAGCGGGATCAGCGCGATGATGATCAGCGCGTTGAAGATGATCGCGGAGGCGATCGCCGAGGTGGGGCTGTGCAGTTCCATGATGTTGAGGTGGTGCAGGCCGGGGTAGGAGCCGGCGAACATCGCGGGGATGATCGCGAAGAACTTCGCCACGTCGTTGGTGATCGAGAAGGTGGTCAACGCGCCCCGGGTGATCAGGAGTTGCTTGCCGATCCGGACGATCTCGATCAGCTTCGCCGGGTTGGAGTCGAGGTCGACCATGTTGCCGGCCTCCTTGGCGGCCGGGGTGCCGGAGTTCATCGCCACCCCGACGTCCGCCTGGGCGAGGGCGGGGGCGTCGTTGGTGCCGTCTCCGGTCATCGCCACCATGTTCCCGGCGGCCTGCTCGCGCCGCAGGTGGGCGAGCTTGTCCTCGGGGGTGGCCTCGGCGAGGAAGTCGTCGACCCCGGCCTCGGTGGCGATGGCGCGGGCGGTGAGCGGGTTGTCGCCGGTGACCATGACGGTGCGGATGCCCATCCGCCGCAGCTCGGCGAAGCGTTCGGCGATGCCCTCCTTCACCACGTCCTTGAGCTCGACCACGCCGAGCGCGCGGGCGCCGTGCCGGTCGTGGACGGCGACCAGCAGCGGGGTGCCGCCGGCCTCGGCGATCCGGTCCACCAGCGGCTTGGCCTCCATCGGCATCCGCCCGCCGGACTCCACCACCCACCGGGCGACGGCACCGGCGGCACCCTTGCGGATCAGGCAGCCCGTCCCGTCGGGCCAGCTGAGGTCGACGCCGCTCATCCGGCTGTGCGCGCTGAACGGGACGGGCCGCTGCTCGCCGAGTTCGCCGGGCGCGCGGGGCGGCACCCAGTACTGACGGTTCGTCAACTCGACGAGTGAGCGGCCCTCCGGCGTCTCGTCCGCGACCGAGGCCAACTGGGCCGCCTCGGCGAGCTGTTCGGTGCTCGCGCCGGGCAGCGGGTGCAGTGCGACGGCCCGGCGGTTGCCGTAGGTGATGGTGCCGGTCTTGTCGAGCAGCAGCACGTCGACGTCCCCGGCGGCCTCGACCGCCCGGCCGGACAGGGCGACCACGTTGCGCTGCACCAGGCGGTCCATCCCGGCGATGCCGATCGCGGACAGCAGCGCGCCGATGGTGGTCGGGATGAGCGCGATCATCAGGGCGACCAGCACGACGGTGGTCTGCGGCGCGTGCGCGTAGATCGCCATCGGCTGGAGCGAGACCACGGACAGCAGGAAGACGATGGTGAGCGAGGCGAGCAGGATGTTGAGCGCGATCTCGTTCGGGGTCTTCTGCCGGTCGGCCCCCTCCACCAGGGCGATCATGCGGTCGACGAAGCTCTGCCCCGGCCGGGAGGTGACCCGCACGACCAGGTGGTCGGAGAGCACCCTGGTGCCGCCGGTGACACCGGTGCGGTCGCCGCCGGACTCGCGGATCACCGGCGCGGACTCCCCGGTGATCGCCGACTCGTCGACGGAGGCGACGCCCTCGACCACCTCGCCGTCCTGCGGCACGACCTCGCCGGCCGGCACCAGCACCACGTCGTGCAGCATCAACTGCTCGGCGGGGATGACCTCGTGGCGGTGGTCGCTGGTGCCGACCCGCCAGTGCAGCAGCCGCCGGGCGGTGGTCCCGGCCTGGGCACGGCGCAGCGACTCGGCCTGCGCCTTGCCCCGGCTCTCGGCGACGGCCTCGGCGAGGTTGGCGAACAGCACGGTCAGCCAGAGCCAGAAGCCGATCACCCAGGCGAAGACGCTCGGGTGGATCACCGCGCTGAGGGTGGTGAGCGCCGAGCCGGTCTCCACCACGAGCATCACCGGGTTGCGCATCATGGTGCGCGGGTGGAGCTTGCGGACGGCGGCGGGCAGGGCCTCGGCGAGCTGGCGGCGGGTGATGAGCCGGCGCCGCCCGCCGGGCTCGCTCGGCCGGTGGCTCGGGTGGTGGTGCGGGTGCTGGTCGGACCGGTGGTCCGGTCGGCGGTCCGCTCGGTGGTGCGGGGACTGCTCGGGGACCCGTGCCGGGCGACGGAACCAGTCGGTTCGGGCGGCGGTGGTGGTGTCCGGTGGGGTGAGGGCCGAACGGCGCATCGTCTCGGGGGACCTTCCGGGCCGCCCCGAAGCGGCGGGACGGCGTGCTCGGTGGCGACGGGGACGGCGCACAGCCCACCATCGGATCCCTGCCCGTCCCGCACCTCTTGACGCGGACTTGGCGCCGGGGCGGGCGTCCTTGACAGCTCTCTGACACGCGAGTGGATCGGCCGTTCGGGTGTGCGAGCGGCCGTTCGGTCGAGGGTCTGCGGCAGTGGATGCCGGGCGGGCGGCGGCGGATGTCAGGAAGGCGTCAAGGATGCCCGGCGGCGCGTAGGCCGCGCGTCAAGGCCCGGTGCGATCCGCGGCCGGTGGGGATCCACTGAATCGAGGGCCGCACCACGGCGGCCCGCCCGAGCCCCGAGGAGCCTCCCGTGAGCAGCACGATCGCCACCGCCGTCGAGCAGCCGACGCGCCGCCTGGTCCGCCTGGTGTCCGCCGCCGGCCGCCAGGACCGCCAGGACGGCCAGGACCGCCAGGACAGCGCCGAGCCGCCGCATCCTGCGCCCGCGGCCACGGTCGGCCACGACCGCGGTCGCCCGGCGCACTGCCGGATCGCGATGCATTTCGAGGACTGACCGGCCCCCTGCACCCCGCCCCACCCCCTTGGAGTACCGCCATGACCCAGCTCACCGCCCCGGCCTTCCCCGTCCCCTCGACCGTCCCCTCGACCGCCCCCGCCGACGCGCTCGGCGGCCCCTGGCCGGCCTCGGCGCGGCCCGGTCCCGGCGGAGACGTGCTGGTCGGCGGGGTGGGGCTGGCGGAGGCCGCCGAGCGGTTCGGCACCCCGCTGTACGTCCTGGACGAGGCCGAGGTGCGGGGCCGCGCGCGGGCCTACCGGCGGGCGCTGCCGCACGCCGAGGTGCTGTACGCGGCCAAGGCCTTCCTGTGCAGCGCGATGGCCGACTGGGTGGCCGAGGAGGGGCTGGGCCTGGACGTGTGCTCCTCCGGCGAGCTGTGGCTGGCCGCCTCGGCGGGCTTCCCGGCGCAGCGGATCCTGCTGCACGGCAACGCCAAGTCCCCGGAGGAGCTGCGGCTGGCCCGGCGGCTGCGGGTGGGGCGGATCGTGATCGACGGCCCGGCCGAGATCGCCCGGCTGGCCGCGCTGGTGGCCGCCGACACCCCGCAGCGGGTGCTGGTCCGGGTGGTGCCGGGGATCGCGGCCGGGCACCACGCGGCGGTGCGGACGGGCGTGGGCGGACAGAAGTTCGGCTTCCCGATCGAGGGCGGGGACGCGGCCGACGCGATCGCCCGGGTGCTGGCTCAGCCCGGGCTCGAACTGGCCGGTCTGCACTGCCACCTGGGCTCGCAGATCACCGAGGTGGAGCCGTACCTGCGGGCGGTGGACGCGCTGGTGCGCCTGCTCGCGGAGATCCGGGCGCAGCACGGCGTGGAACTGCCCGAGCTGGACCTCGGCGGGGGCCACGGCATCCGCTACCTGCCGGGGGACGCCGAGCTGGACGTCGCCGACTTCGCGGTGCGGGTGACCGACCGGCTGGCGGTGCGCTGCGCCGAGGCGGGCCTGGAGGTGCCGCGCCTGATCGTCGAGCCGGGCCGCGCGGTGGCCGGGCCGGCCGCGGTGGCGGTGTACCGGGTGCTGTCGGTGAAGCACACCGCGGACGGCCACTGCTTCGCCGCCGTGGACGGCGGGATGAGCGACAACCCGCGCCCGGCGCTGTACGGATCTCCGTACAGCGTCCGGCTGGTGGGCCGCCGCTCGGAGGCGGGCGCCGCCCGGGTGGACGTGGTGGGCCGCCACTGCGAGGCCGGCGACGTGCTGGTGCGCGACGCCGTCCTGCCCGCCGACCTGCGGCCGGGCGACCTGCTGGCCGTCCCGGCGGCCGGGGCGTACCAGCTGTCGATGGCGTCGGGCTACAACCTCGTCGGCCGCCCCGCCGTGGCCGCGGTGAAGGACGGCCGGGCCCGGCTGCTGATCCGCCGCGAGACGGTGGAGGACTTCCGCCTGCGCGAGGTCGGGAGGTAGGCCTGCGCGGCGGTTCGTCGTTCCGCCCGGCCACCGGCCCCCAGCACTGACCACCCGCCGGCTCGACACCCCGGTTCGCCCGATCCGCGCGGTCGTTCACGTCACCGCCTGATCCACCGCCCGCCTTCGGCCGTACGTGTCGGCGCCCGGGTCAACGGCTCTGCGAGGGCGTTCGGTTGAGGTCGCGGGCCGCGGACTTTATGACCATGATCACACCCGTTCCGGTCTGCCGTGATGCGGCCCCCATCGCGTCTGAGTGTTCGGAGGACCTGTCCCCACGAGCGAATCGGAGACCGGACTGTGTGTGCTGACCAAGGCGACGGGGCCGAGGACGAGAAGCCCGGACGTCGGCGATGGCGTCCGTCGCGGTGGATCAACTACCCGCGCAGAGGGCGGCGCGGGGTCCGCCGTTGGCTTCCGTCCTGGCGGCTGCTGCTCCTGGTGGCGGGGACGGGGGCGGTGGTGCTGGCGGGATGGCTGGCCTGGTTCTACCGGACCACCAAGGTCCCGGAGGACCTGAACGCCTTCGCCACCCAGCAGAACAACGTCTACTACTGGGCGGACGGCACCGAGATGGCGCGGATCGGCCAGACCAACCGGCAGGAGGTGCCGCTCGACCGGGTGCCGCAGTCGGTGCAGTGGGCCGTGCTGGCCGCCGAGAACGAGACCTTCTACTCGGATCCGGGGATCTCGATCACGGGCATCGGCCGCGCGGTCTACCAGATGGCTTCGGGCGGTGACACCCAGGGCGGCTCGACCATCACCCAGCAGTACGTCAAGAACATCTATCTGAACCAGCGTCAGGACATGTCCCGCAAGCTCAGCGAGATGGTCATCGCGATCAAGCTGGACCAGCGGATGAGCAAGCAGGAGATCCTCGAAGGCTATCTGAACACCAGTTGGTTCGGGCGCGGCAGCTACGGCATCGAACGTGCCGCGGCGGCGTACTACGGCAAGGACGTCTCGCAGCTCGATCCGAGTGAAGGGGCCCTCCTGGCGGCCCTGTTGAAGGGGGCCGGGCAGTTCGATCCGGCGCTCAGCGCGGAGAACCACCAGCGGGCCGAGGACCGGTGGTCCTGGATCCTGGACCGGATGGTGAAGGCCGGCAAGCTCTCGGCCGCCGAGCGCGCCAAGTACACGGTGTTCCCCGAGCCCAGGCCCCAGCCGAAGTCGGCGGGGCTGAGCGGACAGATCGGGTACCTGGTGGACATGGCCAGGACCTACGTGGAGAGCCACAGCGACATCACGGCGGCCCAGTTCGACCTCGGCGGCCACCAGATCCACACCACCTTCGAGAAGCCGAAGGTCAACGCCCTGGCCGCCGCGGTGCAGGACGCCACCAAGGGGATCGACCCCGGCAACCGCGAGGCCGACAGGTTCCTGCGGGTCGGCGCCGCGTCGGTGTCCCTCGACGGGCGGATCGTCGCGCTCTACGGCGGCCCCGACTACCTGAAGCAGGGCTTCGACAACGCCAACACCTCCTCGGTGCCGGTCGGTTCGGCCTTCACCCCGCTGGTGTACGCCGCCGGCCTCGGCCAGGGCGTGCAGCGCCAGCGGGGCGGCAGCCGTACCCCGGTCCTGCCCACCACGACCTACGACGGCGACAACGGGGTGAACGTGATGACCCCGGAGGGGCCGTACTGGGGGCGTGACGGGAAGATCGTGAAGACCGCCAACGACGGCAAGCGGGACTGGGGCACGCTCACCCTGAGGAGCGCGCTGGAGCAGTCCGTCAACGGGCCGATGATGCAGCTCGGCATGGACGTCGGCCTGGAGCAGGTGCAGAAGACCGCCGTGGACCTGGGCGTGCTCCCGGCCACTATGGGGGAGTTGGTGCCGGCCTTCGGGGTCGGGAACTCCATGCCGAGCGCGATCAGGACCGCCGACGCGTACGCCGCCTTCGCCGGGGGAGGCCGCCACACGGACCCGTACTCGGTCCTCGGGATCACCCGGAACGGCGAGCAGCTCGCCCTGCGCCTGCCGACCGCCGCGCAGGCGCTGACCCCGGCGGTCGCGGCGGAGGTGGACGCGGCGCTCAAGGGCGCGGTCCGCACTGGCAGCGCCACGTCGGCGGCGGAGGCCGGCCCCGACGTCGCCGGGAAGCCCGGCACCACCGCGGACCGTACGGCGGGGTGGTTCGTCGGCTACAACGGGCAGGTGTCCACGGCGGTCACGGTCTTCCGGGCGGACCTGAAGGACATGAAGCTGCTCTCACTGGAGGGGGTGGGCGGCGCCGCCCCGGACACCCCGGACTCCGCGCTGCCCACCCGGATCTGGACCTCGTACATGAAGACGCCGTAGGGCCGGGCAGGTCCGGCCCGCCGCGGGGCCCGTGACACCACGGGCCCCGCGGCCGCCGGGACCGGGTCACTTGACCAGTCGTGACCAGTCGGCCGGCTGCCCGGGGTCCAGGCTGCGCAGCTTGTCGAGCACCTTGGGGTCCTGGGCGTCCAGCCAGTCGGCGACCTGGCGGAAGGAGACGCAGCGGACGCCGTCCCGGTTGCAGACGCTCTTCATCACGTCCTCGATGGCCTGCATGTAGATGCCGCCGTTCCAGGTCTCGAAGTGGTTCCCGATGAAGAGCGGGGCCCGGCTGCCGTTGTAGACCCGTTCGAAGCCGCTGAGGTAGCTCTCCCGGGTCTCCTTCTCCCAGGTGGCGTACTTCTTCGGGTCGCCCTTGGTGTCGTTCCCGGACTGGCCGGCCAGGAAGTTGAAGTCCATCGAGAGGCCCTGGGTCGACTTGCCCGGGTAGGGCAGCAGCTGGAGCGGGAAGTTCCAGATGCCGCCCTTCTTGGTGGGCCAGACCTGGAACTCGCCCGGCGAGCTGGCGTCGTACCGGAAGCCCGTCGCCTTCTCGGCCGGGAGCAGGGCCTTCTGGCCCTCCAGGCAGGGGGCGCGGCCGCCGACCAGCTCCTTGGTGTAGTCGAAGGGCAGCGGCGGCAGGTTCTTGAAACCGGTGTTGGTCTTCCAGTTGGTGACGAAGGAGATCGCCTGGTCGAGCTCGCTCTTCCACTCCTCGGTGCTCCACTCGCCGCCGCCCTTGGCGTTGCAGAAGTGCCCGTTGAAGTGGGTGCCGATCTCGTTCCCGTCCTGCCACGCCAGGCGCAGCTGCTCCAGGGTGTCCTTGATGTGGGCGTCGGTGGCGAAGTCGATGGAGGCGGCGCCGGCGTCGTGCTGCGGCGGGTGGTAGAGCGTGCGTTTGGACTTGGGCAGGGTGTAGATGCCGCTGAGGAAGAACGTCATCTGGGCGTTGTTCTCCGCGCCCAGCTTGCGGAAGCGCGAGAACAGGTGGTCGTCGCCCTCCAGTGCCCCGTCCCAGGAGAACACCACGAACTGCGGCGGCTTCTCGCCGGGCTTCAGCTTCTCCGGCGTGGCCTGCCTGGGCTGCGGGCCGGTCTCGGAGGTGGAGCCGTCGCCGAGCACCTTGACCTGGCCGTCCCAGGTCGGCGTGGGGGAGGGGACGGGGTCGGGGCTGGGGCTGGCGGGCGGCGTGTCGGTCGGGTCGGGCGTGGGGCTCGACGGAGCGGCGTCGGTGGCGGTCGGTCTGCCCTTCGCGTCGGAGTCTCCCGCGACCAGGGCCGCGACGACCCCCACCGCCAGCAGGACGGCCACGCCTCGAACAGCCCGCACCATTGCCTCCTTTTCTCCGACACCCGGTCAGATGGTGTTCGGAAAGTTGTTCCTACAGTCCGTTGTTGGTCGTCTTCGCCTAACGCTCCTTCGGTGGTGCGGGGTTGCCATGACTGCTGCGGATCTTCGCCCTGTGGTCGGCGCGCGGGCTGGTAACAGATCGGTTTCGGAGCCCACCCTCCCCGCGCCCGGGTCTTGACGAAGCGGGGAGGGTGGGCGTTTGCTGTGACCCGCCCGTTCGAACCTGTTTGGTTCCGGTCTGTTTTGTGTATTTGAACGTTCAAAACCAGCACGACGCCCCTCGCGCTCGCCATCCCCCCGCTCTCAGTGCTCCCGCCCTCACCACCCCCCTTCTCGCGCTCCCCGACCCTCGCCACCCCACCGAGAGGAATGCAATGTCACACCTTTCTCGTCGCGATCTGTTCCGCGCCTCAGGGGCGGGTCTGCTGGCCCTGGCGGCCGGCGGCGCGCTCACGGCCTGCGGCGACTCCGGTTCGGGGGGAGCCCCGGGCGGGGACGCCGACACCGGCACCATCACCGTCTGGTCCTGGGCCGCGGCCGCCGTCGCCCTGCGCGGGGTCGTCCCGGCGTTCGAGAAGGACAACCCGGGGATCAAGGTCGACGTCCAGGACATCGGCAACCCGGCCATCTGGGACAAGATCACCGTGGGCCTGGCAGCCGGCGGCCAGGGCCTCGGCGACGTCCTGCACATCGGCTGCGACTACCTGCCCGGCTACCTGGAGAAGTTCCCCGGCGGCCTGGCCGACCTCTCGGCGTACGGCGCCGACGCCCACCGGGACAAGTTCGCCAAGGGCCTGTGGCCCGTCGTCAGCGGCAAGGACGGCCACGCCTACGCGCTGCCCTGGGAGGTCAACCCGCTCGGCTTCTTCTACCGCAAGGACTACTTCGACAAGGCCGGCATCGACCCCACCGTCTTCGCCACCTGGGACGACCTGATCGCCGTCGCCGACCGCTTCAAGGCCGCCAACCCCGGCATCTCCCTGATCGGCATCAACAAGGCCGCCAACCCCAGCCCCGACCTGGACTTCGTACAGTCCCTGATGCAGCTCCAGGGCGCCTTCTACTTCGACCTCCAGGGGAAGATCACCCTCGGTTCGGATCCCGGCGTCCGCGCCCTGGCCGTCGTCAAGCGCCTGGACGACGCCGGGATGGTCGCCGACGCCCCCGGCGACCAGGGCTGGGCCACCCTGATGAAGGCCGGCAAGCTCGGGGTCGCCCCGGTGCCCGCCTGGGCCGCGCACTACCTGGAGGCCAAGTTCCCCGACCAGAGCGGCAACTGGCGCCTCGCCAAGCCCCCGGCGGTCACCCCCGGCGGCAAGCGCACCGCCCTGGTCAACTCCACCCACCTGGCCGTCGCCGCCTCCAGCCCGCGCCGCCGGGCGGCCTGGAAGTTCGTCGAGTACGCGCTCACCCGCCCCGCCTCGGTGAACGGCATGTTCGCCGCCGGCGGCGTCTTCCCCGCCCTCACCGCGGCCTACGCCGACCCGACGTACTCCGCGCCCAGCGCCTACTACGGCGGCCAGCCGGTCCTGCAGACCTTCGCCGAACTCGCCACCGACGGCGGCGACCCCACCAACTACTCCGGCGACTACGCCCGAGCCCTCAAGCTCGCCGGCGACGCCCAGACCAAGGTCTTCCTCAAGGGCGGCGACCCGGCCGCCGTCCTCCAGGACGCCGCCAAGCAGCTCGCCCAGCAGACCGGGCGCAGCATCGCATGACCGCCGCCACCGCACCCGCCGTCCAAGCGGACCTGACGAAGCAGCGCGCCGCGCGGGCGTACCGCCGGGCCCGGCTGCGCCGCACCGCCCTGCCCTACCTCCTCCTCGCCCCCGCCCTGATCACCTTCGGGGTGTTCAAGGCGTACCCGATCATCGACTCGCTGCTGCTGTCGTTCACCACCGGCTCCGGCGCCGCCACCCACAGCGCGGGCCTCGCCAACTACCGCCGCCTGCTGGACGACCCGCTGTTCTGGACGGCCCTGAGCAACACCGGCCAGATCCTCGTGGTGCAGGTCCCGCTGATGCTCGGGCTGGCCCTGCTGATGGCCGTCGGCATCAACTCCGTCCTGGTCCGCTGGCGCGCCGTGTGGCGGCTCGGCGTCTTCATGCCCGCCGTCACCGGCCTGGTCGCCACCGGCGTGATGTTCGCCTTCCTGCTCAACACCGACCACGGCGCGGTCAACTGGCTGCTGGACGCCGTCGGCCTGCCCACCGTCGACTGGCTCGGGCAGCCGTTCTGGGCCCGGATGTCCGTGGTCCTGGTGCTCACCTGGCACTACACCGGCTACAACGCGGTCATCTATCTGGCCGGCCTGCAGGGCATCCCCAAGGAGCTGTACGAGGCCGCGATGGTCGACGGGGCCGGACCGATCCGGCGCTTCACCGCCATCACCGTCCCGGCGCTGCGCCCGGTGCTGCTGTTCACCGTCGTGCTGTCCACCATCGGCACGCTCCAGCTCTTCGACGAGCCGTACGTGCTCACCGGCGGCGGCCCGGACAACGCGAGCCTCACCGTCTCCATGTACCTGTACCAGAACGGCTTCCGGTACTTCGACTTCGGCTACGCCTCCGCCATCGCCTACGCGCTCACCCTGCTGGTGTCGGTGCTCGGCGCGGTCCAGATGCGCCTGATGGGAGAGCGCGACAGATGAACGTCAAGAAGCTGCGCGGCTGGCCGCTGACCTTCCTCCTGGCGGGCATCACCGGCCTGTCCGTCGGCCCGTTCTACTGGCTGGTGATCGCCTGCACCCGCAAGGACACCGAGATCTTCGACTGGCCGCCCAAGCTGCTGCCCGGCGGCCACCTCGGCGAGAACCTGGACCGTCTGGAGCAGAAGATCGGCCTGCTCCGCGTGGTCGGCAACTCGCTGCTGGTGGCGGGCATCCAGACCCTCGGCGCGCTGGTCGTCGCCCTGCTCGCGGGCTACGCCTTCGCCAAGTTCCGCTTCCGGGGCCGGACGCTGCTCTTCGGGCTGCTGCTGTCCACCCTCGTGGTGCCCGAACAGGTCATGCTGGTCCCGCTGTTCAAGATGATGATGAGCTTCGGCCTGCTCGACTCCTACCAGGCGCTCATCCTGCCGGGCCTGTGCGTGCCGTTCGCGGTGTTCCTGATGCGCCAGTCGCTCACCAGCCTCCCGGACGAGTTGCTGGACGCGGCCCGGGTCGACGGCGCGGGCGAGTTCCGGGTGCTGTGGAGCGTCGTCGTGCCGGTCATGCGGCCGGTGCTGGCAGCGCTGTCGATCTTCCTGTTCCTGGGCTCCTGGAACCAGTTCGTCTGGCCGCTGATCGCGCTGCGCAGCCCCGGGATGCACACCCTGCCGGTGGCCCTCGCCACCCTGTACGGCAGCAAGAGCACCACCGACTACGGCGCGATCCTCTCCGGCACCGCGCTGTCCACCCTGCCGATGATGGTCCTCTTCCTGGTCCTCCAACGGCAGTTCATCTCCGGCCTGCTGGCCGGCGCCACGAAAGGCTGAGCATGGCCGAGATCTGGGAACCGCACGCCCCGACCGCCGCCGGCGGCCTGCGCCCGCTGCACGCCGAGGGCCTGGACCTGCGGGTCAGCGGCCCGGCGACCGCCCGTACGGTGGGCGACGGCGTCGTCGAGGTGACCGCGGAGGGGAAGGGCGACGTCCGGATCGAGTGGCGGGTGCCGTGCGTCGACGCCACCTCCTTCTGGACCCCCGAGTCGCGCGGCACCGGCTGGCTGCCCGCCGTCTGGAGCGCCCCGCGCCGCACCGGTCTGGCCAACGGCGCCCCGATCGCCGCCCTGATCGGCACCGGCGACGTCGCGATCTGTGCCTTCGCCGCCGAGCGCGCCGACGTGCTGGCCGGCGCCGGAGTGCTGGAGGAGACCGGCGAGTTCCGGTTCTGGGCCCAGGCCGCCGACCGGCTCACCGTCCGCATCGACACCTCCCGCCGGCACTTCGCCCGCTGCCTGGCCGGCCTCGCCGACTGGTGGTGGACCGGCCGCGAGGCCGACGTCCCCGCCGCCGCCCGCCGCCCCGCCTACTCCACCTGGTACTCGATGCACCAGGACATCACGCCCGAGGGTGTCGAGACCCAGGCCGCGCTCGGCAGGGAACTCGGCCTGGAGGTCATCATCGTCGACGACGGCTGGATGACCGCCGACCGCACCCGCGGCTACGCGCACTGCGGCGACTGGGAGCCGGTCTCGCTCCCCGACACCGCCGCCCACGTGCGGCGCGTCCACGACCTCGGCGTGCGGTACATGCTCTGGTACGCGCTGCCGTTCATCGGCAAGGACAGCGCCGCCTTCGAACGGATCGGCCGGTACGCGCTCGCCGACGCCGCGCACATGGGCGCGATCGTCGCCGACCCGCGCTACCCCGAGGTCCGTGAGTTCCTGACCGGCCGGCTCGCCCGCGCCGTCGAGGAGTGGGGCATGGACGGGCTCAAGGTCGACTTCGTCGACTGGTTCGCCCGGGTGGAGGCGCCGCCGGTCGGCCCCGAGGCGGACTGCGAGAGCGTCGACGAGGGCGTCGAGCGGCTGCTCGCCGCGATCCGCGGCCGGATCACCGCGGTCGATCCGGAGGCGATGATCGAGCACCGCCAGCCGTACGTCAGCCCCGGCCTGTGGCCGTACGTCACCATGATCCGCGCGACCGACTGCCCGCTCAGCCCGCAGGAGAACCGGCAGCGGACGATCGACGTGCGACTCGCCGCCGGGCCGGTGCCGGTCCACGCGGACATGCTGATGTGGCACCCGGCCGAGCCGCCGGAGCAGATCGCCTGCCACCTGATCAACGTGCTGTACTCGGTGCCGCAGATCTCCGTCGACCTCGCCGCGCAGAGCCCCGGGCAGCGCGCGGCGATCGCCTTCTGGCTCGGCGTCTTCCGCGAGCACGCCGACACCCTGCAGCTCGGCGAGCTGCGCCCGGCCCGGCCCGACCTCGGCTACCCGATGGTCACCGCCGACGGCGGCGCCACCGTCGTGGTGGCGCGCTACGCCGCGCTGCCGGTGGACGCCTCCGGGGACGGCTGGCGCACGCTGCTGGTCGCCAACGCCGACGTCGACCCGGACGTCCGGCTGACCGGCGGTGGCGGGACGGTGCAGGCCACCGTGCAGGACGCCCGAGGGCGTATCGTCCGGCAGGGCGAGGTCGAGCTCGACCGGGCGGACGCCATCCCGGTGCCGCGCGGCGGGCTGCTGACCCTGCACCGTCCACTGGTCTGACGGGACGGCCACCGGCCTGCCGGATCGGTGGCCGTCCGGCAGGCCGGTGGCGTCCCGACAGACCGCTGCCGGTTCGACAGATCGACCGCCTGAGCCACCGTCCTGGGAGTCTCCGATGCCCGAGGGAACACGCCGACCGCGCCGCGGCGCCACCACCATCGAGGAGGTCGCGCGCGCGGCCGGGGTGTCCCGGCAGACCGTCTCCAACGCGCTCAACGCCCCCCAGCGGGTCCGGCCGGACACCCTGGCACGGGTGACCGCGGCGATCCGAGAACTCGGCTACCAGCCCGACCAGTCGGCGCGCTCGCTGCGCAGCGGCGCCCGGCGCACCATCGGCTACCTCGCCCCGGTGGACGACCCCTTCGATCCCAACCCGTTGATGGCCGGCTTCCTGGAGGCGCTGGTCGACGCGGCCGGGGCGCAGGGGCAGCGGGTGCTGCTCTTCCGTCCGGGACAGGGCGGGGGGCGGGGTGCCGGGCCGGGGTCGGCGGACCCTCGGGAGGCCATCGACGAACTGGTGGCGGCCCGTCAGGTCGACGGCCTGGTCCTGGCGGACGTGCTGCACGACGACCCCCGGATCGGGCACGTCGCCCGGGTCGGGGTGCCGTTCGTCACCTTCGGACGGACCGCTCCGGGGGAGCCGCAGCACTGGGTGGACATCGCCAACGACGCGGCGATGGCCGTGGTGGTGCGCCACCTCGCGGCGCTCGGCCACCGCCGGATCGGGTACGTCGGCCGCGCCGGGGAACTGCCCTGGATGGCCGCCCGCCGGGCGGGCTTCCTCGCCGAGGCGGGCCGGCTCGGCCTGTCCGCGGTGGAGGCGGCGCGGCCGGACGTGGCGGCCGTACGGGAACTGTTGCGCGGGCCCGAGCGACCGACCGCCTTCGCGGCGGCGAGCGACCTGCTGGCGCTGGACGTCTACGAGGCGGTCCGGGCGGAGGGGCTGGTGGTCGGGCCGGCCGGGGTGGCGGTCACCGGCTTCCACGACACGCCGCTCTGCCGCCATCTGCACCCCGCGCTGACCTCGGTGCGGCTCCCGCTGCGGGCGATCGCCGCCGCGCTGGTCGGGCGGCTGCTCGACCAGGTGCGGGGGGAGGCACCGCCGGCGGCCGGGCTGGAGCTGCCCGCCGAGCTGGTGGTGCGGGCCAGCTCGGGGTGAGCCGATGGCGGGCCTACGGGTGCACCACCTGCTCCGGCTCCCCGGACGGCGCGACGATCAGCTCGCCGACCAGCCGGGCCGCCGCCGCCCGGTGTTCGGTCGCCAGCGCGTCGTCGGTGACCAGGACGTCCAGCTGCTCCAGCGCGGCGAAGGAGGCCAGGCCGACCGCGTTCCACTTGGTGTGGTCGGCCACCACGACCACCCGGCGGGCGGACTGCAGGAAGGTCCGGTTGGTCTCCGCCTCGGCCAGGTTCGGGGTGGTCAGCCCGGTCTCGGCCGAGAGGCCGTGGCAGCCCATGACCAGCACGTTCACGTGCAGCGAGCGGATCGCCTGGTCGGCCACCGGGCCGACCAGCGCGTCCGAGGGCGTACGTACGCCGCCGGTGCGGATCACCGTCGCGGTGGCAGGCGTGCCGTCCTCGTCGGGTTCCTCCATCAGCTCCGCGATCCGCAGCGAGTTGGTGACCACGGTGAGGCCCTCGACGGCGCGCAGGTGCCGGGCGACCGCGAAGGTGGTCGTCCCGGCCGCCAGCCCGACCGCCGAGCCGGGCGGCACCAGGGCGGCGGCCGCCCGGGCGATCGCCTCCTTGGCGAGCAGCTGCCAGCCGGCCTTGGTCTCGAACCCGGGCTCGCCGCTGGCGGCCGCCTCGATCCGCACCGCCCCGCCGTGCACCTTGTGCACCAGCCCGCGGCGGGCCAGCGCGTCCAGGTCGCGGCGGATCGTCATGTCGGACACCCCGAGGTCCCGGACCAGCTCGGTCACCCGGACCCCGCCGCGCGCGCGGACCTGCTCCAGGATCAGCACGCGGCGCTGTCCGGCGAGCGGTTGGGCGCTGTCAGTCATCGGGGGCCTCCTCGGTGTCGGTGTGGATCAACGGGCCGCGGGTCACGGGCCGCGGTCACCGCCATCATGGCAGGCGCGGACCCCTTCCGGACAACCAGGCCTGATGGATAATGTTGGATATTGTTGTTTCATGTCGGATAGAGGGAAGAAGGCCATGGCCGGGACTCTGACCCAGCCCACCGCCAAGACCGTGACCACACTCGCGGACGGGCGTCAGCTGATCTACTACGACGGCGGCGAGGCCGTCCCCCGGGACGCCGTCGACCGGCGCCCGCTCGACCCGCCGGCCCACGGCTCCGAGGTCCGGCTCGACCCGGCCACCGGAGCCTGGGTCACCGTCGCCGCGCACCGCCAGGCCCGCATCTACCAGCCCCCCGCCGAGGAGTGTCCGCTCTGCCCCTCCCGGGACGGCCGGCTCAGCGAGATCCCCGCCGACGACTACCAGGTGGCCGTCTTCGAGAACCGCTTCCCCTCGCTGGCCGGTACGGGTGAGCTCGGTGCGGACGGTCCCGGCGTGCCCGGCGCGTTCGGTGCGCCCGTCGAGCCGGACGGCGGCCTGTGGACCGCAGGCCCCGGCACCGGGCGCTGCGAGGTGGTCTGCTTCACCGCCGACCACGACGCCTCGTTCGCCGACCTCGACGAACAGCGGGCCCGCCTGGTCCTCGACGCGTGGACCGACCGCACCGCCGAACTCTCCGCCCTCCCCGGCGTCCGGCAGGTCTACTGCTTCGAGAACCGCGGCGCCGAGATCGGCGTCACCCTCGCCCACCCGCACGGCCAGATCTACGCCTTCCCGTTCACCACCCCGCGCACCGCCCGGATGGCCGCGCGCGCGGTCGAACACCGCGCTGCCACCGGCCGCAGCCTCTTCGACGACCTCCTCGCCGCCGAACGCGCCCACGGCGACCGGGTGGTGCTCGCCGGCGAGCACTGGACGGCCTTCGTCCCCTTCGCCGCCCGCTGGCCGTACGAGGTGCACCTCTACCCGCACCGCCGGGTGCCCGACCTGACCGGCCTCGACGAGCCGCAGCGCGCCGAATTCCCCGCCCTCTACCTGGAGTTGCTGCGGCGCTTCGACCGTCTCTTCGGCGGCGGCCGCACCCCCTACATCTCCGCCTGGCACCAGGCGCCCGCCGGGCAGGAGGACGAACTCGCCCTCCACCTGGAGCTGTTCACCATCCGGCGCACCGCCGACAAACTGAAGTTCCTGGCCGGGGTCGAATCCGGCATGGACGCCTTCGTCAACGACGTCACCCCCGAGGATGCGGCCCGCCGGCTGCGAGAGGTAGCCCTGTGAACACCTTCGAGGAGCTGTACGGCCACGCCCCCGAGGGGGAGTGGGCCGCCCCCGGCCGGGTCAACCTGATCGGCGAACACACCGACTACAACCTCGGGTTCGTGCTGCCGATCGCCCTCCCGCAGGCCGTCCGTGCCCAGGCTCGGCGCCGCGACGACGGCGCGCTGCGGCTCTGGTCGGCTCAGGGCGACGACACGGTCGCGGAACTCCGGGTCGCCGACCTCGCCCCGGGCTCGGTGCCCGGCTGGGCGGCCTTCCCGGCCGGCGTGGTGTGGGCGCTGCGCGAGGCCGGGCACGAGGTCGGCGGAGCGGAGTTCCGACTGGAGAGCGACGTGCCCGGCGGCGCCGGGCTGTCCTCCTCGGCCGCCCTGGAGTGCGCCGTCGCGGTCGCGTACGACGACCTGTACGGGCTGGGGCTGTCGGCGGCCGAACTGGCCCTGATCGCGCAGCGGGCCGAGAACGCCTTCGTCGGCGTCCCCTGCGGGATCATGGACCAGATGGCCTCGATGTGCTGCCGCGCCGGCGCCGCCCTGCACCTGGACAGCCGAGACCTGGCGATGCGTCACGTGTCGATCGACCTGGCCGGCGCCGGACTCACCCTGCTCGTCCTCGACACCCGGGTCAAGCACGACCTCGGTGACGGCGCCTACGCCGCCCTGCGGGCCGGCTGCGAACGGGCGGCCGCACTGCTCGGGCTGCCCGCCCTGCGCGACCTCGGGACGGCTGCGCTGCCGGCCGCGCTGGCCCAACTGCCGGAACAGCTAAGGCCGTTGGTGCGGCATGTGGTCACCGAGAACGAGCGGGTCACGGCCGCCGTGGCCCGCCTGGACGCCGGCGACCTCGCCGCGCTCGGCCCGATCCTCACCGCCGGGCACGCCTCGCTGCGCGACGACTACCGGGTCTCCTGCCCGGAGACCGACCTCGCGGTCGAGGCCGCCCTCGCCGCCGGCGCCCACGGTGCCCGGATGACCGGCGGCGGCTTCGGCGGCTCGGTCATCGCCCTCGTCGACGCACCGGCCGCCGACACCGTCGCCGCCGCCGTCACCACCGCGTTCCGGGCCGCCGGCTACGCCGCGCCGCGCACCCTCACCGCCGTCCCGGCCGAGGGTGCCCGCCGCATCGGCTGAGGGGACGGGCCTTCTGGCCGGCCCGGGGCCAGGACCTTACGCCCGGTGGTCAGCCGGGCGCTCCGGAGACGCCTCCGCGAGCGCCCGGGTGACGGCCGCCACCCCGGCGCGCAGCCCGTACACCGGCGTGCCGGGCTGCTGGCGCCAGGACTCGTCGATCCCGCCCGCGTCCACCGTGTCGAAGCCCAACTCGTCGATCAGCGCCCGCACCACGCGCTTGGCCGCCTCGTCGTCCGACGCCACCGGCACGGCGATCCGCTCCGGGTCGCCCTCCGGGCGCGGGCGCTCCAGCAGGTCCTGCGCGTAGGTGCCGTTGAAGGCCTTCACCACCCGGTGGCCGAGGTGCTGCTCCGTCCAGCGGCTCTCGGTCACCCCGTCGTCCTCGATCGCGTCGATCCGGCCGTCGCGCTGCTGCGGGTAGTAGTTGCCGGTGTCGATCACCGCGACGCCCTCCGCCGCGCCGGCCAGCAGCCCGGCGGGCAGGTCGGGCACGTTCTTCAGCGGCACGGTGACCACCACGACCTGTGCCCCGCGCGCCGCCTCGGCGGCCGGCACGGCCGTCGCACCCGTCTCCTCGACCAGCGCGGCCAGTGACTGCGGACCGCGCGAGTTGGCCACCGAGACCTGGTGCCCGAGCGCCGTCAGCCGCCGGGTCAGGTTGCCGCCGATGTTGCCTGCGCCGATGATGCCGATCTTCATGGGAGATCCCCTCGTGCGAGTACCGGATGGTCGTCAAGCCCGTCGCCTTGGCCCAACCGTCCGGTGGCCGCTCCGATTCCCGGTGGCACGGCGGCTTTTCCGGACGCAGGGTGGTCCTGCCGGACCCAGGGTCGAGCCGGGCCTGGTCCCACCCCGGCGGCCGTCGGGAGAGTGAGGCCCATGACCGACAACGCCCCCTCCCGGGAATTCGCCGACCGCACCGTCCTCGTCACCGGCGGCACCAGCGGCATGGGCCTCGCCACCGCCCGCCTCCTCCTCGCCGCCGGCGCCCAGGTGGTCATCACCGGCCGTGACGACGCCCGGCTCGCCCGCGCCGCCGAACAGCTGACCGCCGAACAACCGGCCGGCGGCGACCGCCTGCTCACCGTCCGCGCCGACGTCGCCGTCCCGGCCGACCTCGCCCGGCTCGCCGACACCGTCCGGGAACGCCACGGCACGCTGGACGGCGTGTTCGCCAACGCGGGCGTCGGAGTCTTCCAGCCCGCCGCCGACGTCACGGAGGGAGACTTCGACCACACCGTCGACGTCAACTTCAAGGGCGTCTTCTTCACCGTCCAGCACGCCCTGCCGCTGCTGGAGGCGGCCGGTGGCGGCTCCGTGGTCCTCAACGCCTCCTGGACCCCGCACCGTGGCCTGCCCGACGCCCCGGTCTACGCCGCGACCAAGGCGGCGGTCCTCAGCCTCGCCCGCACCCTCGGCACCGGCCTCGCCGGGCGCGGCATCCGGGTCAACTCGGTCAGCCCCGGCTTCATCGCCACCGAGATGTTCCACGCGGCCATCCCCGACCCGGCCGCCCACGAGCCGATCCGCGCCCGCATCCCGCTGGGCCGCCTCGGCCGGGCCGAGGACGTCGCCGAGACCGTCGTCTTCCTGCTCTCCGACCGCTCCTCCTACATCACCTCGCAGGACATCGTCATCGACGGCGGTCTCGTCCCCGCGGTCCAGGCCGTCGCCGGCTGAGCCCTGGCCGTGCCTGGCTGCGCTCGGGCGCCGTGCCTGATCGTGCTCGGACGCCGTGCCTGGTCCTGGCAGGGCCAGGCACGGCGTCCCGTCCACGGGTGAGAATCATCCGTATGAACCCGACCAGCGCCCTGAGCGAGTTCCTCCGCACCCGCCGCGCCCAGCTGCGGCCCGAGGACGTCGACCTGCCCGACTACGGCGGCCGACGCCGGGTCGCCGGGCTCCGCCGGGAGGAGCTCGCCCACCTCGCCGGTGTCAGCGTCGACTACTACACCCGGCTCGAACAGGGCCGCGTCGGCAACCCGTCCGAGGCCGTCCTCGACGCCGTCGCCCGCGCCCTCCAACTGGCCCCCGACGAGTCCGGCCACCTCCACCGCCTGGCCCGCCCCACCCACCGCACCCCGCGCCGGCGCACGGCCCCGCAGCAGCCCCGCCCCTCCCTGCTGCGCCTGCTGGAGCAACTCGACCACACCCCGGCCCTGGTGATGGGTCACCGGATGGACGTCCTCGCCTGGAACCGCGCCGCCGCCGTCCTCTTCGGCGACTACGGCGCCCTCCCGCCCGAGGACCGCAACATCGCCCGCAGCACCTTCCTCGACCCCGCCTCGCGCGAACTCTACGGAGACTGGACGGCCTGCGCCCGGGAGAACGTCGCCTTCCTCCACCTCGAAGCCGGCCGCCGCCCCCACGACCCCCTCCTCGCCGAACTCGTCGGCCAACTCTGCGTCCACAGTGAGGAGTTCCGTCAACTCTGGGCCGAACACCCGGTCGCCGACAAGACTTCCGGCCGCAAGCTCTTCCACCACCCCATCGCCGGCGCCCTCGACCTCGCCTACGACACCCTCCGCCCCGCCGACGACCCCGGTCAGGCCCTCATCACCTACACCCCCGACCCCGCCACCCCATCCGACGACGCCCTGCGCCTCCTCCTCTCCTGGGCCGCGACGAGCTGATCGGAGAGGCCACCCGGCGGCGGCCACCGCCGACCTGTCAGAGGATGTCGGCGAACACGATCACGGTGGCGCTCTCGCCGTACTTCTGCGTCTTCTCGGTCTGGTACTTGCCCCTCCGGACGAGAATCTGCTTGACGTCGATCCTGGTGCCGAGGGGGAAGGTCATCTCCTGCTCGGACTGGTTGTTCCGGCCGAGCGACCTTCCCTGGTGTTCGTCCGGCAGGCTGAATTCCCACACGATGTCCTTGCCCGCCACGTACGAGTGGGTCAGCGGATCGCCGTAGGTGGTCGACAGGATCGCCGGCCATGCGATCGTCTTGTTGACCGTGACGTAGCCGCCGTCCGGGTGGTCGTCGGGCTTCAGGATGCCGCCGAACGAGTCGTACAGGTGCTTACTGTCGCCACGCAGCACCTTCCCCTCCGAATTCGCGGACGGCTTCGAGAAGTCACCCCACACGCCGTTGATCCGCCGGAAGATCTCGAAGGTGTCCCGGAGGTGCTTCGTGTCCCACCCCTCCGTGCTGATCTCGTCCGCGTAGCCCCGCGCGATGGCCACCTTGCGCCATGCCTCAAGGACCTCCGCCTCCTTCGACTGGAAGGAGAAGTCGGGGCTCGCGATCTCGGCAGGGCCGTAGCCGACCGCCCCGAGGGCCGCCAGCAGCGGATTGATCCGGCGGTAGTCCGCGCTGAGGTAGTTCTCGCCGAGATCGAGGTCCGCCTGCTTCTGCTTGGCGGCGACGGCCGCCGGATCCAGCTCCTTCTCGCGGGCGGCCGTGTAGTTCCTGCGGGACTCCTCGCGACCTTCTTCAGTTCCCCATTCCTTGGCGACGGGGGACGCGCGAACCTTCTTGCCGGCTTCGTCGACGATCAGATAGGACCCGAAACCGAACCCGCTGATCTCGTATTTCACCGGACTGTCCCCGTCGTCCTCGTGCTTGACGACGGCAGTCCCCTTCGGGAGCCCCGGCGCCAGGGTGCGCTGGACGGCCGCCTCGCCGCCCCGCCCGCCGGCGGGGGCCGTCTCCGTGGCGTGCGCACCGTGCGCCGGTACCGGGCCGGACACCGCGCGGACGGCGTCGGCCTCGGCGTCACGCGGCGAGGGTGCGAGCGGCTGTCCCTGCGGGTCGAGCCCCCGGTGCACGGAGGAGCGCTGCACCAGCCGTGCCACCGCCGCGTTGCCGAGGGTGCGTTGCAGCGTCGCGAGCAGGTCCGGACTGGGCACGGAGTTCCGGGTCGCCGGGGACGCGTTCCGCGCCTGCGGCCGGGTCGGGGTGCCCCGGGGCGCGGGGGCGGGCCGCCCCGGCTGTTCGCGTTCGCGTTTCATGGCAGCTCCTGTCGCTGGGTATTCGATCTCCAGCCATAGCACCAGGGGGCCGCCGCGCGAGAGGGCCGCGAAGGCAACACCGAGGCAGACCGTGCCGCCCCCGCGCCCTGCAGCCCTGGTGCGCCACTCGGCGCTGCCGTAGCGTCGATGAGGTGACGCTCGATCAGGAGCGCGTGAACAGGGTGTCGTGAGCCCGGTCGTCGGAACCGTGAAAGGTACGCCTGTGCGTGGTGTGACGGCGCATTCAGGACAGACTGATGCGACGAGCTGATGATCGCCACCGCGGCGCCTCACGTCCCGCCGATCTGCCGGGCGGTCGGGGTCAGGAGGCGCAGGCCGGGCAGAGTCCCCGGTAGGTGACGGCGGCGTCGGTGACGGTGAAGCCGAAGCGCTGGTCGGCGGGGAGGTCGGTGAGGGGGCTGCCGGTGGGGCGGACGTCGCGGATGGTGCCGCAGCCGGTGCAGACGAGGTGTTGGTGGGGGTGGTGGGCGTTGGGGTCGTAGCGCTTGGCGCGGCCGTCGGTGGAGACCTCGGTGACCTCGCCGAGGGTGACCAGTTCGCCGAGGGTGTTGTAGACGGTGGCCCGGGAGATCTCGGGCAGGCGCTCGGCGGCTCTGGCGTGGACCTCGTCGGCGGTGAGGTGAACGTGCTCGCCGTCGTCCAGGACCTCCGCCACGACACGCCGCTGGGAGGTGAGGCGCCAGCCGCGCCCGCGCAGCCGCTCCAGCAGGTCACTCATATCGGTTCACCTATTCAGGTCAATGGGAAGACCGGATTTTATCAACCGTTATCGGCTTCTCTCCGGTTCCCGATCGGATATGGGTTTGGTGTCTTTCTTGACTTGGACTGCGTCCATCGTAGGATCGGCTCCGGCGATAGCCTGGGTAGCAGGAAGACACCGTGATCCGCCTTGTAGGGAAGGATTCCCATGTCTGAGAACCACGATCCGATCGTTGCCGAGCCGCAGGCGGAGGGCACGGGCGGCTGCCCGGTGGCCCACGGGCGCGCGCCGCATCCGACCCAGGGCGGCGGAAACCGCCAGTGGTGGCCGGAGCGGCTCAACCTGAAGATCCTTGCCAAGAACCCGGCCGTGGCGAACCCGCTCGGTGCGGACTTCGACTACGCCGCGGCGTTCAGTTCCCTCGACCTGCCGACCGTGAAGCGCGACATCGCGACGGCCCTCACCACCTCGCACGACTGGTGGCCGGCCGACTACGGGAACTACGGTCCGTTCATCATCCGCATGGCCTGGCACAGTGCGGGCACCTACCGGATCCGCGACGGTCGCGGCGGTGCCGGCGGCGGCCAGCAGCGCTTCGCGCCGCTGAACAGCTGGCCCGACAACGCCAGCCTCGACAAGGCCCGCCGCCTGCTGTGGCCGGTGAAGAAGAAGTACGGCCGGAGCCTCTCCTGGGCCGACCTGATGGTCCTGGCCGGCAACGTCGCGCTGGAGGGCATGGGCTTCGAGACCTTCGGCTTCGGCGGCGGCCGCGTGGACGAGTGGGAGCCGGACGAGGACGTCTACTGGGGCCCGGAGACCACCTGGCTGGGCGACGAGCGCTACACCGGCGACCGCCAGCTGGAGAGCCCGCTCGCCGCCGTCCAGATGGGCCTGATCTACGTCAACCCGGAGGGCCCCAACGGCACCCCGGACCCGATCGCCGCCGCCCGCGACATCCGCGAGACCTTCTACCGGATGGCGATGAACGACGAGGAGACGGTGGCGCTGATCGCCGGCGGCCACACCTTCGGCAAGACCCACGGCGCCGGCCCGGCGGACAACGTCGGCCCCGACCCCGAGGCCGCCCCGCTGGAGCAGCAGGGCCTCGGCTGGAAGAGCACCTTCCGCACCGGCAAGGGCCCGGACGCGATCACCAGCGGCCTGGAGGGCGCCTGGACCGCCACCCCGACGACCTGGGACAACAGCTTCTTCGAGACGCTGTTCGGCTACGAGTGGGAGCTCACCAAGAGCCCGGCCGGCGCGTACCAGTGGAAGCCGAAGGACGGCGCCGGCGCGGACACCGTCCCGGACGCGTTCGACCCGGCCAAGCGGCACGCCCCGACGATGCTGACCACCGACCTGTCGCTGCGCCTGGACCCGATCTACGAGCCGATCTCCCGGCACTTCATGGAGCACCCCGACCAGTTCGCGGACGCCTTCGCCCGGGCCTGGTTCAAGCTCACCCACCGCGACATGGGCCCGGTCGCCCGCTACCTCGGCCCCGAGGTCCCGAGCGAGGAACTGCTGTGGCAGGACCCGCTTCCCGCGGTCACCTACCAGCAGATCGACGCGGCCGACGTCGCCGACCTCAAGCAGCGGATCGCCGCCTCCGGCCTCTCGGTGTCCGAGCTGGTGTCCACCGCGTGGGCGGCGGCCTCCTCCTTCCGCGGCAGTGACAAGCGCGGCGGTGCCAACGGCGGCCGGATCCGGCTCCAGCCGCAGATCGGCTGGGAGGTCAACGAGCCGGACCGGCTGGCCTCGGTGCTGCGCACCCTGGAGGGCGTGCAGCAGGAGTTCAACGCCCGGGCCGGCGGCAAGCAGGTCTCGCTGGCGGACGTGGTCGTGCTGGCCGGCGGCGTCGGCGTCGAGAAGGCGGCCAAGGCGGCCGGCCGCGACGTCGAGGTGCCGTTCACGCCCGGCCGGGTGGACGCGCCGCAGGAGCTCACCGACGTCGACTCCTTCGCCGCGCTGGAGCCGGCCGCGGACGGCTTCCGCAACTACGTGGGCAAGGGCAACCGGCTGCAGGCCGAGTACCTGCTGCTCGACAAGGCGAACCTGCTGAACCTGAGCGCGCCCGAGCTGACCGTCCTGGTCGGCGGTCTGCGCGTGCTGGGCGCCAACCACCAGCAGTCCCCGCTCGGCGTCCTCACCGGGACGCCCGAGGTCCTGACGAACGACTTCTTCGTCAACCTGCTGGACCTGGACACGAGTTGGAAGGCGACCTCGGCGGACGCGCACACCTTCGAGGGCCGGGACGCCGAGACCGGCGCGCTCAAGTGGACCGGCAGCCGGGCCGACCTGGTCTTCGGCTCCAACTCCGAACTGCGCGCCGTCGCCGAGGTCTACGCGAGCGACGACGCGAAGGAGAAGTTCGTGGCGGACTTCGTCGCGGCCTGGGTCAAGGTCATGAACCTGGACCGGTTCGACCTCGTCTGATCGATCTCGTCTGATCGCCGCGGCTTCGGACCGGCCGACGGATCGGACGGCCCGAAGCCCGGCGCCGGCATTGGCCCGGGGGCGTACGCCCCCGGGCCAATGCCGTGCCCGGGGCTACTGCGGGCTACTGCGGGCTACTGCGGGCCCGGCCCCGCGCCGACGCTGACCAGCCCGGTCTCGTACGCGGCGACCACCACCTGGGCCCGGTCCCGCAGGTTCAGCTTGCCGAGGATCCGGGCCACGTGCGTCTTGACCGTCGCCTCGGAGAGCTGGAGCCGGGCGGCGAGCTCGGCGTTGCTCAGGCCGCGGGCGAGCAGGCCCATCACCTCCCGTTCGCGCGGGGTGAGCGCGGCCAGTTCGCGGTGCAGGGCGGTGGCGGGGGCGTCCGGGCGGGCGAAGCGCTCGACCAGGCGGCGGGTGATGGCCGGGGCGAGCAGGGCATCGCCGGTGCGGACCAGCCGGACGGCGGCGGCCAGGTGCTCCGGGGTGACGTCCTTGAGCAGGAAGCCGCTCGCTCCGGCCGCCATCGCGGCGTAGACGTACTGGTCGAGGTCGAAGGTGGTCAGCATGATCACCCGCGGTGGGTGGCCCGTCGGGCCGGCGTCGGCGAGGATCCGGCGGGTGGCCTCCAGGCCGTCCAGGCCGGGCATCCGGATGTCCATCAGGACGACGTCCGGGCGGGTCCGGCGGACGGCTGCGACGGCCTGGCCGCCGTCCTCGGCCTCGGCGACCACCTCGATCCCCTCCGATTCGAGGATCAGCCGGAACCCGGTCCGGACCAGGGACTGGTCGTCGGCGACGACCACCCGCAGCGGCGCTCCCGCGTTCGGCGCCGCTGTCGTCGGTGCGCCAGCCGTCTGCTCGCCGGTCATGAACTCTCCAGGGGGATCAGGGCCTTGACGCGGTAGCCGCCGCGCGGCCGGGGGCCGGTGTGCAGGGTGCCGCCGTAGACGGCGAGGCGTTCGCGCAGGCCGATCAGGCCGTGTCCGTTGCCGGTGGCGGCGGCGCCGGTGGGGCGGCCGCCGGTGTCGGTGACCTCCACCCGCAGGTGGTCGGGGGCGTACTCGACGGTCACCGCGGCGTCCGCGCCGCCCGCGTGCTTGACGGTGTTGGTGAGCGCCTCCTGGACCACGCGGTAGGCGGCGAGTTCGACCCCGGGCGGGACGGCCCGGCGCTCGCCGGTGACGGTCAGCTCGACCGGCAGCCCGGCCTGCCGGACGCCGTCGACCAGCGCGTCCAGCCGGCCCAGCCCCGGCTGCGGGCTGAGGTCGGCGGTCGCGGCCGGGTCGTCACCGGTTTCCGAGTCGATCGTCAACAGGCCCATGACGTGCCGAAGTTCGGTCATCGCCGCGCGTCCGCCGCGCTCCACCGCGGCCATCGCCTCACGGGCCTTGTCCGGGGCGGTGTCCAGGATCTTGCGGGCGGCCCCGGCCTGGATCGTCATCATGCTCACGTTGTGCGTCACCACGTCGTGCAACTCCCGGGCGATACGTGCCCGTTCGAGCTCCACAGCGCGCTCCAGCGCGGCCAGCTGCGCGCGCTCCAGGGCGGACAGCCGCCGGCGTCCATCCTCCACCCGGCGGCGCCACATCCGCAGTTCGTAGGCGACCGCGAACACCGGTACCAGGACCAGCAGGGCGATCACCGAGTTCGGGAAGTGCGGCAGCTTGGCGTCGTCGAAGAGCACCACCAGGGCCGCGGCGGCCGCCGGCAGGCTCGGCAGCATCAGCCGGGGGCGGCGCCCGTACGCGGCGGCACTGTAGGCGGCGATGATGACGACCACGCCCGCCGAGTAGGCGATGTCCGCGGACTGGTGCCGAATGAGCAGGGCGGCCGGCAGCACCGTCCACAGCACGGCCAGCGGGAAGCGGCGGCGCAGCGCCAGCGGCAGCGGCACGAGCGGCACCAGCAGCATCAGCCCCCGCCAGGAGGTCTCGTGCGGCCCTGACGCGGTGGTCACGTAGCGGCCGGCGACGCAGGCCAGGAACAGTGCCAGCGCGACGTCGAACACCCGGCCGCGCCGGGTCGGCCGGGGCGGCGGGTCGGCGCTCGGGTCGCCGGTGAGGCGGGCCGCCGCGCTCAGCCGGTCCGTCCGGGGGAGATTGATCACCGGGACATTCTGGCGGGCCGGGTGCCGCCGCGAACAGCCCCGGTTCGGCGGTCGTCCGCTCCACCCGGCGACTACCTCGGAAGGATGACCCGGCGCGGTGTCCGTCCGACGCGGTACGGAACATGGCGCGGGCGGCGGACGCGGGCCCGGCGCGCCCGTCCGTACGTTCTTCCCGACCACCTCGGCAGAGGCGAGCGAAACGGCAGGGGACGGAACGGGCATGAGCACCACACCGGTGATCGAACTGAGCGGCGTGAGCCGCCACTACGAGGGCGCCCGGACGGCCCTCGACGAGGTCACGCTGAGCGTGCGGGAGGGGGAGTCGGTGGCCGTGCTCGGCCCGTCCGGCAGCGGGAAGTCCACCCTGCTCAACCTGGTGGCCGGGCTGGACCGGCCGAGCGCCGGGACGGTCACCGTGGCCGGGGTCCGGGTGGACCGGCTGAACGAGGCGGCCTCCGCCCGCTACCGGCGCGGCACGATCGGCATGGTCTTCCAGTTCTTCAACCTGCTGGACGACCTCACCGTGGCCGACAACGTGGTGCTCGCGGGCGAACTGGCCGGTGTCCCGCGCGCTGAGGCCCGGCGCCGGGCCGCCGAACTGCTGGAGTCGCTCGGCATCGACCGGCACGCCCGGGCCCACCCGGCCCGACTGTCCGGCGGCGAGCGTCAACGTGTCGCGGTGGCAAGGGCGTTGATGAACAATCCGCCGTTGCTGCTGGCCGACGAGCCGACCGGCGCGCTGGACTCGGCCTCCGGCGAGGACGTCAAGGAGCTGTTCCGCGAGCTGCACGAGGACGGCCAGACGATCCTCATCGTCACCCACGACCTGAAGCTGGCCGAGGACTGCGCCACCCGCACCGTCCGGATGCGGGACGGCCGCGTCGCGTCGGACTCGGCGGCGGCGGCATGAGTGCGCTGGGCAGGGTCGTGCGCGCAGGTGTCCGCAGGCGTCGGACGCAGTCGGTCGCGGTGGGGCTGGCCGCGCTGGTGGCCACCACCTGTTCCGTGCTCGGCGGCTCGCTGCTGGTCGCCTCCGAGGACCCCTTCGGCCAGGCCTTCGACGGCCAGCACGGCGCCCACCTCACCGCGCAATTCGACGGCGCCCGGGCGCACGCCGATCAGCTCGCCGGTACCGCGCACGCCCCCGGGGTGACGGCCGCCGCCGGCCCCTTCCGCACCGTCACCGTCGCCCCCGAGCCGGGCCCCGGTTCGCAGGTCCCGGCGGGGGTGACGATGTCGCCGATGACCGTCGCCGGCCGCGCCCAGGCCGCCGGTGACGTCGACAAGGTCGACCTCCTGCAAGGGAGTTGGCCGACGCGGCCGGGCGAGGTGGTGCTCGACGCCAGGTACGGGAACCCGGGTGTGGAGCTCGGCGGCACGCTGCGCCTGCCCGCCCTGCCGGGAGCGCCCACGCTGACGGTCGTCGGCCTCGCCCGGTCCGTCAGCCGTACCGCCGACGCCTGGGTGACGCCCGACGCCGTCCCCGCCCTCACCGCGCCCGGCAGCACCCCCGGCTACCAGATGCTCTACCGCTTCAGGCAGGCCGGCACCGCCGACGCGGTGGCCGCCGACCGGGCCGCCGTCGTCGCCGCCGCGCCCGCCGGGGCGCTCACCGGCGCCCAGTCCTGGCTCACCGCCAAGCAGGGATCGGACCGCAACACCGCGCTGTTCCTGCCCTTCATGGTCGCCTTCGGCCTGCTCGGCATGGCGATGTCGGTGCTGGTGGCCGGGAACGTGGTGGCCGGCGCCGTCAGCACCGCCACCCGGCGGATCGGGGTGCTCAAGGCACTCGGCTGCACCCCCGCCCAGGTGGTCCGCGCGTACGTCGCCCAGGCGCTGATCCCGGCCACCGTCGGCACCCTGCTGGGCGTGGTCGCGGGCAACCTGCTCACCGTCCCGGTGCTCGCCACCACAGGCCAGCTGTACGGCACCACGACCTCGGGCATCGCCCCCTGGGTGGACGTGGCGGTGGCCGGCGGCACCCTCGCCGCCGTCGCGCTGGTCGCCTGGGCGGCCGCCGCCCGCGCCGGACGGCTGCGAACGGTGGACGCGCTGGCCGTCGGCCGTACGGCGGGCGGCACCCGGCGGGACGTCGCCGCCGCCCGCGCCGCCGGGCTCGCCGCCCGGTTGCCGCTGCCCCGGCCGCTCAGCCTCGGCCTCGCCCAGCCCTTCGCCCGCCCGGCCCGGGCCGCCGGGATGCTCGCGGCCGTGCTGTTCGGCACGGCGGCCGCGGTCTTCGCGGTGGGCATGGGCGGAACGATGACGTGGGTGCAGGAGGCGAAGAACCGCGACCACGCGGACATCGTCGTGCACCCGCAGCGGCCCGCCGGCCCGCCCGGGGCGACACCCCCCGCGATGCCCGCCGCGGCCGACCGGGCCGACGTCATCGCCGCCCTGACCGCCCAGCCGGGCACGGCCGACTACTTCGGCAACGGCACCGAGGACGTGACGGTCCCCGGAGTGGCGGGCAGCACCACGGTGACCGCCTTCGACGGCGACGCGACCGGGGCGGGCTACCGGATGGTCTCCGGGCGTTGGTACCGGGGCCCGGGCGAGGCCGTCGCCCCGGCGACCTTCCTCACCGAGGCCTCGGTGAAGCTGGGCGACCAGGTGACCTTCACGTCCCACGGCAGGGCGGTCACCGTCCGGATCGTCGGCGAGGTCTTCGACCCGCACGTGCAGACCAACGAGTTGCTGACCGACGCCGCCAGCTACCCGCCCGGCGCCGCCCCGCGCCCGGACTTCTGGTTCGTCGGGCTGAAGCCCGGCACCGACCGCGCCGTCTACGCCACGGCCCTCGGTGCCGCCCTCGCCCCGGTACGGATGACCGCCGAGGCGGGCGGGTCGCACGGCTCCAGCGACTCCATCGCGGCCCTGAACTCGCTCACCGCCACGCTGACCGCGCTCCTGGTCCTGGTCGCCGGACTCGGCGTCTTCAACACCGTGGTGCTGGAGATCCGGGAGCGGACCCGGGCCATGGGCGTCACCAAGGCGCTCGGCATGACCCCGGCGCAGAGCGTGGGTGCGGTGCTCACCTCGGTGGTCCTGGTCGGCGCGGTCGGTGGCGCGATCGGTCTGCCGGTGGGGCTGGTGCTGCACCGGCTGACCGTGCCCGCGATGGGGCACAGCGCGGGACTTCGCTTCCCGGCCTCGGCGCTCGACGTGTTCGGCACTCCGGGGCTGGTGCTGCTGGGCTTCGGTGGGGTGCTGATCGCGGTGCTCGGGGCGTTGCTGCCCGCGGTCCGGGCGGGCCGGGCACGGACGGTGGACGCACTGCGGGCGGAGTAGCGGCGGGCGGGGTGGGGGCGGGTCAGCCGTCCCCGGCGGCCTTGTCCTCGCCCGTCCGCTGCTCGCCCGTCCGGCCCTCGTCCGTCCCGTCTCCCTCCGCCTTGTGTTCGGCGGCCCGGACCTGCTCGGTGAAGGTGTGCGCGTCGATCCGTTCGACCGTGGCCCCGTGCCGGGCGGCCAGTTCGTCGGCCGGGTCGGGGGAGGACTCCCGCAGCTCCAGGACGAGCAGCGCGCCGCCGTCCGGGACCCGGGGCGAGAGCATGATCAGCCCGGCGCCGCCCTCCGTCGCCCGGCCCTCCTCGGCGGCGTTGCCGAGCGCCGCACCCGCCGCGAAGCCGAGCAGGACGCCGATCGGCCCGCCGAGCAGTCCCACCAGGCCGCCGAGGACGCCGGAGCCGACGGTGGCCACACCCGCGCCCCGGGTGAAGGCGTCCTTGGCCTCCAGCAGGCCGTCGGCGCTGCGTTCCAGGGCCGCCACCTGCCGCAGGCCCGGCAGGTGCTGCGCCTCGTCGAAGGCCGGCCGCCACGCGGCGGCGTCCGGGAAGGTCAGCAGGACGACGTTGTGCTGGTCGCTCATCGCGCTCCGATCGGGCCGAGGCCGGGGCCGGGGTGCCGGGTTCCATCGTGACCCTCGGTGCCCGGGCCGGCCACAGGAGCGACCGTCGGCGCGGAATGCCCGGGGCCCGGCCGTTCAAACGTGGGCCCCGGTTCGGGTGCCCGCCACCGCCAGGATTCCGGACAGGTGTACCGGGGCAGGAGGGCCGACGGGCCGCCCGGGGCACGGGCCCGGCCTGGGGAACGGGACCCCGGTGGGCGACATCGACACTATTTCGATCCTGGCCGAAATTTGGCCCGCTGCGCTGCACGCCCCTGGTGTGACGGGTGTGGCGGTGTCAGGATCCCGACCCGGCACGACCGTGCCAGACCCGACCGTCTGAAGGAGGCACCATGCAGCCCACGGCTGAGCAGGTCCGCGCGCTCAAGGACGAGGACTACCGGCTCACCCTCGGCCAGGGCCACCAGGTCCACCCGGCCGGCGACCTGTCGGACGAGGTCTACGTGACCGCCGCGGTGCAGTCCGGCACCTGTGGCGGCTGGAGCAGCTGCGGCCAGGTCTGCAGCTTCTGAGCCCGCCGTCCGCGGCGCGGGCCCCGGCCGCACCGCCGGAGCCCGCGCCGTGGACGCACGACCCGACCGCCGCGCCGCGGCAGCACCGCCGGGGCGCCCCACCCGCTGCCCCGCCTTCAGCCAAGTACAGAGAGGCCGCACCGCCCGTGGTTGACGCGTCCGAACTCCGCCGGGCCGCCGCCCGGGCCCTCCCGCTCGCCGACCGGGGGCCCCGGCCCGGCGCCGCCGGGAAGGACCCGGAACGGGCCGGCCGGATCCTCGACCGCTGGCGCGCCCAACCGCCCTTCGACCGGGACGGCTGGTTCGAGCGCCGCCTCGCCGCCGACGGCCTCGACCCGGACGGGCTGCGCGCCCTGCTCGCCGAGGACCCGGACGCGCTCGCCGACCGCCTCGGCACGCCGCCGTGGGCCGAACGCCTCGCCGCCGCCTTCGAGGCCGGGCCCGCCCTCGACCTCACCCTCGACCTCCCCGAGGAGCACGCCTTCGCCCGGCTCGCCGGCCCGCTGCTCGCGGACGCCCGCGACCGCCTGCGCACCGGCCTCGCCGCCCTGCCGCTGGCCGACCTCGGCACCCCCGAGGAGCTGACCGCCCTCGTCCTGCCCGCGCTCACCGCCGCCGCGCACGCGACCGCCGTCCGCACCGTCATCACCGAACTCCACATCGCCCGCCTGGGCGGCGAGTTGACCGGCGACACCCCCGAGCAGCGCTACCGGGACTTCCTCGACCGGCTCACCGAACCCGAGCGGGCGCTCCGACTCCTGACGGAGTACCCGGTGTTGGCGTACCGGCTCAGCGTCGGTGCCGAGCAGTGGACCGCCACCTGCCTCACCCTCTACCGCCGCCTCGCCGCCGACCTTCCCGCCCTCGCCCGCACCTTCGCCGGCGGCCGCCCGCTCGGCCGGCTCACCGAACTCGCCACCGGCCTCGGTGACCCGCACCGCGGCGGCGCCACCGTCAGCGCCCTGCGCTTCGGACACGGCACCCGGATCGTCTACAAGCCGCGCCCGCTCGGCGCCGAGACCCACTTCCAGCACCTCCTGCGCTGGCTCAACCCGCGACTGCGGCTGCCGCTGCACGACCTCGCCCACCTGGCCCGCGACGGCTACGGCTGGGTCGCCTACGTCACCGCCGAACCGGCCCGTGACGGCGCCGAGTTGAGCGCCTTCTACCACCGCGCCGGGACGCTCGCCGCGCTGCTGTACGTGCTGGACGCGGTCGACTGCCACGCCCAGAACCTGCTCGCCGTCCGCGACCAGCCCGTACTGATCGACCTGGAGGCACTGCTCCACCCCGACCTGCCCGAACCCGCCAAGGAGCTCTCCGAGTCCGAACGGCTCGCCCGCCACCAGGCCCGGCACTCCGTCCTGCGCTCCGGCCTGCTGCCCGAACGGATGTGGGACGAGGGCAACGGCGGCACCGACCTCTCCGCCCTCGGCTGGGACCCGGACAGCCTGCCGCCCCGTCCGGCGCCCGTCCTGGTCGACCAGGGCACCGACCGGCTCCGGCTGGAGTACCGCCGGATGCCCGTCGTGGCGCCCGACAGCCGGCCCGTCCCGGCCGGACAGCCGCTGCGGCTGGCCGACCACGTCGGCGAACTCGAAGCCGGCTTCACCGAGGCCTATCGGTTGCTTGCCGCCCACAAGGACCAACTCCGCGACCTCATCAAGGCGTTCGCCGCCGACGAGACCAGGATGCTGCGTCGCGACACCTTCGAGTACCGCAGCCTTTCCAGCACCGCCTGCCACCCCGACCTGCTCCGCGACGGCCTCGACCAGGACCGCCACCTCGACCGGCTCTGGGCGCTCGCCGCCTGGGAGGAGCACGCGCTCGCCTACGTCGACCACGAACGCGCCGACCTCTGGCGCGGCGACGTCCCGGTGTTCACCATCCGCCCCGACGGCGTCGACGCCCGCTCCTCCACCGGCGCCGTCATCCCCGGCGTCACCGACCGGCCCGCACTCGACCTCGCCCTCGCCAAGGCGGACGTCCTCGGGGAGGAGGACCTGACCCGCCAACTGCAGCTGCTGCGCCTGTCGGTGACCACTGCGGACGGCGCCCGCGAGCCGCGCCGCCGCCCGGTGGCGGTCCGTGCCGCGAGGCCCGGCGAGCCGGCCGAGGACCTCGCCGCCCGCGCCCTCGCCAAGGCCGTCGAAGCCGGCGGGCAGCTGCTCCGCGAGGCCTACCGGGGGAGCGCCGACCTCGCCTGGGTCGGCCCCAACTGGGCCCCGCCCGGTCGCTGGGCGCCCGCCGAACTCGGCCCCGACCTCTACAGCGGGACGGCCGGCGTCACCCTCTTCCTGCACCAGCTCGCCACGGCCACCGGGGAGCGGGAGCACCGGCAGGCGGCCACCGCCGCGGAGGTGACGCTCCGGCACCAGGTCCGGCGGCGCGCCGACCGCCTGGGCGGCGGCCTGGCCGGTACCGGCGGGGTGCTCTACGCGCTGGCCCACCTCGCGGCCCACCACCAGGACGCCGAACTCGACGCCCTGGGGGCCCTGGTGGTCTCCCGGATCGCCGGCACCGCCGCCGAGGACGCCCAGCACGACCTCATCGCCGGGAACGCCGGCACCATCGGCGGGCTACTCGCCTGGGAGGCGGTCCGCCCGGGGCCCGCGGTCACCGACGCCCTCGCCGTCTGCGCCGAGCGCCTCGCACAGGCCGCCGCCCCGCACCCCGAAGGCGGCGTCGGCTGGCTGCCCGCCTCCCTCGCCGGTACCGCCGCCCGTCCGTTGGCCGGCTTCGCCCACGGGGGCTCCGGCATCGCCTGGGCGCTCGCCCGGGCCGGCCACCGCCTCGGCGACCCGCGGCTGCCCCGACTCGCCCTCGCCGCAGTCGCGTACGAACGCACCCTGTTCGACCGGGCCGCCGCCAACTGGCGCGACGTCCGCGAGGACGGCGGCCCCGGCGCCCCCTTCTACCCCACCCTCTGGTGCCACGGCGCCGCCGGCATCTCCCTGGCCCGCACCGAACTCGCCGAACTCCTGTCCGGCGAGGATGAGTTGCTCCTCGCCGAACGCGACACCGCGCTCACCACCGTGCTGGGCGAGGGCTTCGGCCACAACTTCTCGCTCTGCCACGGCGACCTCGGCAACCTCGAACCCCTCCTCCTGGCCGGCGGCCCATGGCGCGCGGCCGCCCTCCGCCAGGCGCAGTCCACCCTCGACGACCTCGACACCCGGGGCTGGATCTGCGGCCTCCCGCAGGGCGCCCACAGCCCCTCCCTCATGGTCGGCCTCGCCGGCATCGGCCACGGCCTCCTCCGCCTCGCGGCCCCTGCCACCACCCCGTCCCTCCTCGCCCTCCACCCCCCGACCCGCGCCTGACCCGACCCGCGCCCGACCCCCCGTTCCGGCACATCCCGTGCCGGGGCGGGGGGTTCCTGTGATCGTCGGATCGCATGCCCGCAGCGCGCTGCGGCCTGCCCTCGAATCGAACATCGCGAACCCCTCCGGTGATCGATTGCCACCAACTCGCCGTCGCCGACACGGATTCGCCCGGATCGAGTGAGACCCGCCGGGACACGCCGGACGGCCCCGCGGACCGCTGCCAGGATCGGGGTCCGCACCGGCAGCCCGCCCTTCGCACGTGCCCATCGGCACCGCTGCCGCCCCACCACGCCCACCCGGCGCTGAGGGCTGCCCGCGTGCGGATCCGCTGCGGCCACCGGCTACCGGCCACCGGCCGCCGTACGAGGGAACAGGGAGCACTGTGTCCGAGCAGATCGCGAAACCGGAGATGCCCCGACCACGACAGGAGCAGGAGCACGACGAGGAGCTGCACCTGCGGTTCCCCGGCGACCGCCGGGCCGAGGCCGGCGCCTCGATGTCGGCGAGCGCGATGCTGCGCCGCCTGCCGCACCTGGTACGCCGTGCGCTGGCGCTGGCCTGGGCGGCCGACCGGACGTCCACCGCGCTGTTGCTGGTCTGCCAGGCACTGGCGGGCGTGTTCGGGGCGCTGGCGCTGTACGCCACCACCGGTACCCTGGGCGCGCTGGGCCGCCGCGTCAGCGCGCGGGGCGTTCCGCGCCGCCGCGTAGCCTGCGCCAGGTGCGGCCGACGGAGGCCAGTCCGGTGAGCCTGGCGCCGGGCCCGTCGGTCTCCCAGTTCCGGGCCGTCTCGGCGAGCGTCTGGGGATGCGCCTGAGGCGTCGCGACCGGTCGCCGCGCCTGCGCGGCCCGGGCGGCGAGCCGTACGTCCTCCGGTTCGATCGTGTCGAGCTTCGCCCGGACGTGGCCGAGCAACGTGGCGCAGGCGTCGGCGATCGCGGCCTCGCCCAGCGGGCGCGGCGGGAGGTCCAGCCCTTCGGACAAGCAGTGCTCCAGGGCCGTGCGCAGGTCCTGGAGGGAGATGTCGCGGATCGTCAGCGACAGGTGGGCGGACAGTCCGGCGGCGCCCACCGCGTGGTGGGCGTAGCCACGCGGGACGTAGAGCACGCTGCCGGGTTCGAGGACGCTGTGCAGGAGCCGCGGGGAGTGCTCGTCGTCCGGGAGCTCTCCCGGCGACCAGTCCGCGACCGTCGGGGCGTCGTGGACGTACCAGGTCTTGCGTCCGGCCACCTGGAGGACGAACACGTCGGCGTCGTCGCGGTGCACCGCGAGACCCTGACCGCCGGCGGGCGTGACGAAGAAGAACGCCTCCACGCGCCGGTCGAGTTCCTCGGACAACCGCGCCACCAGATCGCCCGTCGGGCGGTGCCACTGGTCGACGCAGCGCAGCAGCAGCGTCGCCCCGGCCTGCAGGAGTCCGACGACCTTCGTGCGGTCGGCGAAGCCGTCGTACGTCGTGCCGTTGACCACGCGTGACGTGGTGTAGGCGGCGGGCGGGACGGTGACCTTGTTGGAGCGGACCATCTCCAGGTAGGGGGTGCGCAGCAGTCCGCCGTCGAAGGCGGCGTCCAACGCGTCGAGGTCGAACGGCGCGGCGAGGGTCTCCGGCGTGAAGACCGCGGGCTCGCGCTGCCACTGGCGGCCGGTGAAGGCCTTGACGTCGCCGACCCAGCCGGCCAGCGTGGGCGATTCCATGGTGTTTCCCGTGGTGTCAGGGTGTTCGGTGCGTGCGGCCGGAAGCGTCGGCCCCCGGGTCAGGCTCCGGCTTCGGCCTCGAACCGTACGGAGAGCAGGGAGCGCAGGGGGACTTCCGCGTCCTGCCGCGGGCTGCGGATGACGAGCCGGTTGTCGAAGGCGACGGTCAGCAGGCGTTCGGCCAGGGGCACGATCAGGTGCTTGGCCCAGCAGCGGGCGCCGTCGAACCCGAACGGCATGAACCCGGGCGTCTTCTCCGGGTCCGCGACCCCGGCCCACCGCTCGGGCCGGAACTCCATCGGGTCGGCCCAGTAGTCGGGATGACGATGCATCAGGAGCGGGAAGAGCGCGACGTTGTCCTCGGGGCGGATCTCGGGATGCAGCTCGGTGTACGCGTCCCCGCCCTTGCGGTACAGCATCCACGCGGGCGGGAGCAGTCGCAGGGTCTCCCACAGGACCGGGGGAAGGTCGGCGCGGGCCTCCTCCTGCTCCCGCGCCGGTCCCATGAGCCACAGGGCGTTGCCGGCCAGGGCCGCCACGCCGTCGCACAGGGTGGCCGTCGCCCGCCGGTACATGGCGATGGCCTGCTTCCGCTCCAGGGTGCCGGAGGCATTGCGGATCAGCTCGGCCAGCGCGGTGGAACTGCCGTCAGGGCCGGATCCCGGCCAGGCGGCGACGGCGTGGTCGACGATCCGGGAGAGGGTGTCGGAGCGGGTGATGCCACGCTTCGACAGCAGGGAGACCGGCAGGGGGTCGGAGGCGAACAGCCACCGGCGAAGGTAGGAGGTGGACGCGTAGGGCCAGGCGCCGGACAGCCCGCGCGCCGGCGGCGGCGGATTCCGGATGCCCGCCATGACGTCCTGCCCCAGCGCGCGGATCGTCCGGGTCGCGCTGTCGTGGTGGATGTCGGCGCCTGCGGCGGGCTTGTAGACCGAGCGTTCCGTCGACAGCACGGGGCGCGCCGCGACGATCTCGGCCATCAGCTGGCAATCGGAGACGCCGACCGTGGTCGCGTCGATCCGGAATACCTTCTCTTCCCGGGCCAGCAGGTCCTGAATTCGCGGGGCGTACACGACGGAATGGTCGCGAACCACTGTCGGCGCCATTTCTTCCACTTCTTCCACGAGAATCCCGCCTCCATGGAACGGCGATGGAATGCGGTCCCGGGGAAGGCGGAGGGAGGTCGGGGCACTCTGCGGCGCCGGCGGAGGCAGCAATGGCTTGGCCGCTGCCTCCGCCGACCGTGGTGCGTCAGATCACGTGCAGGATCCACGCGTGGTTGGCGAGGTCCTCGTCCTTCTTGAACTTCTTCACGAGCGCCTTGATCTTCTTCATGGCTTCTCCAATCTCGGGATTGCAGGCACGGCAAACGGGTGTGGCCGCGCTGTCGGTGAAATTCGGCATTCCGATCCGGAAGGCCGAACGGCTTCACCTGACTCTGGACCTTAACCGAAACGGGGGCTCTCTGACACCCCTTCGACAACAGATATCCGACTCGCTATGCAACACTGACGGCCTATTCGATGGGCAAATCGTTATAACCTTTTCCGGCGATTCGCGGGGAGGGATCGCGGCGGGGGGACCGTGGCAGACGCGGGTGGGGGACCATGGGTGGTATGGAGCTGAGGATCGAGGCCACCGACCTGCCGGGGCGCGAGTGCGGCACCGGGCCCGGGTTCCCCGGGTACCGGGACATCCACGTGGCCGTCCAGCGCCGGGGCCGCCCGGCCGAGCTGCTCGACCCGACCCCCGGGGACGCGGCCGGGGCGGGCTGGTCGCTGGAGTGCGAGGCGAAGCGGCTTCCGGACGGCGGGGTGGACATCACCGGCCGGTACGTCCAGGGCGGGCCGGCCGGACGGTTCGTCTACCTGAACTGGGTGACGCGCGACGGCGAGGCCTGGACGCTGTTCCGCCGGGCGAAGCTGCTGCTGGCGGCGGTCGACCGTGCGACTGTCGAGGAGGCCGTGGGCACCGGGCTGCTGGTGGCCCGGCTCGGGCTGACGGACGCCAAGGGGCACCCGCTGTGCGCGGCCGTCCGCCCACCGGTGGTCACCTGGTCGGCGGGGTAGCCGGAGAAAAGAGGAGGGCCCCGCGTCGCCGCGGGGCCCTCCTGGTGCGTCGGTGTTCAGTTGTACGTCATGGCGGTCAGCCGTGCGTCGGTGCTCAGTTGTAGGTCGTGGTGACGGTCGCGCCACCGAAGCCCTGCTGGGCGTAGAGGCTGAAGTACACCCAGCCGGACGGCGGGTTGGTGATGGTGAGGGTCTCGCCGTTGCCCGCGTTGGCGGACTTGGCCAGGTACGACCCGGTGGTGGCCCAGGCGCCCCCGTTGTAGTAGAGGTCGGCGTTGCCGGTGCCGCCGCTGGTGGTGATGGTCAGCTGCTTCACGCCGGCGGGCAGGTTGAGGAAGCTGTAGCTGTAGTTGCCGGTGGTGGCGGTGACGCCGTCGCGGCGGCAGTTCTTGTCGAACTGCCGGGTGTCGCCCGCGGTGCAGAGCGGGGCCTGGCCGGTGGGCAGGCTGCCGCAGTTGTCGGCGCCGCAGGCCTTGAGCCAGGTGGCGAAGTCGGCGTCGTACCTGGTGCCGATGGTGGTCTTGAGCAGGGTGCGGGCGCCGTTCCAGTCGCCGACGCGGTACTTGGCGAGCAGCGCGTCGACGTCCTGCGGGTGCGACTGGAGCATGTAACGGACGGCCAGGTAGCCCCAGTTGTAGACCTTGGTGGAGTCGGAGTTGTCGTAGGTGTTGTCGAAGAGGGTGCTCAGCGCGTAGGTGCCCTTGGCGGCCTGCGCGACCGCGTCGTCGTAGTGGACGCCCCGGTAGCTGTACGAGACGTACTCGGCGAGGCCCTCGACCCACCAGACGGTCGGGGTGGTCATGCCGGCGTCGAAGTCGCCGTAGAAGTCGTAGCGGCCGTCGAGGTAGTGGGTGTACTCGTGGTTGAGGTTCCAGATCTGGAAGCTGGGGCGCAGCCAGTCGGCCTCGTGCGCGATGAAGCGGGCCTGGTTGCCCGCCTTGGCCGGGTCGCCCTCCTCGTACATGCCGCCGTTGTCGACGGCGATGTGGTACATCTCCCAGGCGTAGAGGCTGTAGTTGTAGTAGTCGTCGAAGACGACGACCTCAAGGCTGGTGTTGTTGTCGTTGGCGACGGGGCCGTTGTCCTTGACCACCTTGTGGAAGAACGCGTCCTCGTTGATCAGGCTGGTGCAGGTGTCGGCGAGCTGCTGCGCGGTCATGTCCTGGGCGCGGATGCGCAGGTTGGCGTTGCAGGTGTGGTCGACGGTGAGCACGAGCGGGACGAGCCGGGTGGGCAGGTCACAGGTGCCGTAGTAGGCGCAGTTGCCGGTGTCCTTCTTCTCCGCGAACCAGACCAGGTTCATGGTGAGCGGGGCGGTGGCGCCGACCAGCGGGTAGCGGTTGACCAGGTCCTTGACGATCGGCCGGCCCTGCGCCTTGAGCGCGTCGACGGCGACCAGGTTGCCGATCTGGATGCCGATCGAGGTGACCAGGTCCGAGCCGGTGAGCTGGGCGCTGTTGCGGGTGACGAAGGACGCCATGGTGGTGGCGAAGGAGGGGTCGGCCTGGAGGGCGGCGGTGAAGGCCGGGAGGTCGAAGCCGCGCTCGATGACGGTCTTGGTGTTGGCGACGGCGGTGGCCATCGAGCCGGTCCAGGCGCCGGTGTAGTCGGTCAGCAGGCGCTTGACGACGCCGGTGTAGCGGGCGTTCTCCTGGGCGCTGTCGATCAGGGTGACGGCCTCGGCGAGGGTGGCGCCGTTGGCCTCGGTGACGTCCTTGCTGTGCGGGGCGGCGAAGAAGCCGTCCAGCGCGCCGCGGATGGCGGTCTGCAGGGTGGTGCTGTACGGGCCGACGACGTCCGGGTTGTTCCACTGGACGTAGTAGCCGGCGCGGAGGTAGACGACCAGCTGGCCGGCCGAGGTGGAGTCGTCGCCGGGGTAGGCGGCGGAGACGTCGCGCAGGGCGTTGGCGACGGTGGCCATCTGGGCCTCGTTGAAGGCGGCCTTGGCGTCGTTGCCGGTCAGGTTGTACAGCGTGTTGACGCAGTCCAGTCCGGCGGTCTTGACCTGCTGGACCAGCGCGGCACCGGAGTTGCCGGTGAAGGCGGAGACGTCGCAGGCGGCGGCCGAGAGCTGCTTGGCGGCCTTGGCGGCGGCCTGGGCGCCGGTGGCGCTGCCCGCCGCCGGAGCGGTGGCCTTGGCCTGGGCGTCCGAGGCGAGCGGGCGCGCGTCCTTGGGCGTGTCGGGGGACTTGGGCACGGGGACGGAGCGCGGCGCGGCCGCCTTGGGGATGGGGGCCGGGGCGGCTGACGGGGCGTCGACCGCGTGGGCCTGCGGCGCGAACAGCCCGAGCGCGAGGAAGAAGGCGGCACCGAGCGCGGGCAACCTGCGCGCCTGGGCCGTGGATATCCGGAAGGGACGCATCTGTGGGGGCCTCCGGGGCTGTTGGGGGTCGTCGTGTGGTTGGGGCACACGAGCACACGAACACCTGATGTGTGACATGTAAAATGGCACACGGAGTAACGTGGAGGGAAGATCCGGGAACGGATTTTCGACCGGCGAGACCTAACCGTTGCCGGACCGAATCATTGCCGGACCTAGCCGTTGCCGCCCCTCACTGCCGCCGTCCCTCACCACTGCCGGACCGGGCCGCTGCCGGGCCGCCGCCTGATCGGACGTGCCGTCAGGCGGCAGCGGCCCGCACCCGCGGCGTCAGAGCCGCGAACTCCAGCGGCGCCGACGGATCCACCGACAGGTCCGCCGGAGCCGGTTCGGCCCCGGCGCGGACCAGCAGGTCGCCGATCGCCGCGACCATCGCCCCGTTGTCCGTGCAGAGCCGCAGTGGCGGCACCCGCAGCGTGATCCCGGCCGACGCGCAGCGCCGCTCGGCCAGCGCCCGCACCCGGGAGTTGGCCGCGACCCCGCCGACCACCACCAGGGTGCCGATCCCGTGGTCGGTGCAGGCCCGCACCGCCTTGCGGGTCAGTACGTCGGCGATCGCCTCCTGCAGCGCGGCCGCCGCGTCCGGGACGTGGGGTTCGGCGCCGGCCGTCCGCTGTGCCTCCACCCAGCGGGCGGCGGCAGTCTTCAGTCCGGAGAAGGAGAACGCGTACGGGTCGTCCCGCGGCCCGGTCAGCGGCCGGGGGAGCCGGACGGCGGCCGCGTTTCCCTCGCGTGCCGCGCGGTCGATGGCCGGCCCGCCGGGGTAGGGGAGCCCCAGGATCCGGGCCACCTTGTCGAAGCACTCGCCGGCCGCGTCGTCCAGGGTGTCGCCGAGGTGGACGATCGGGTCGCGGGCGAGGTCGCGCACCAGCAACAGTGAGGTGTGCCCGCCCGAGACGATGAGCACCACGCACGGGTTCGGCAGCGGCCCGCCGTCCAGCGTCGCGGCGGCGACGTGCCCGGCGAGGTGGTGCACCCCGTACAGCGGGACGCCGAGCGAGAACGCGTAGCCCTTCGCGGCGGCCACCCCGACCTGGAGGGCGCCCGCCAGCCCCGGACCGGTCGTCACCGCGACCGCGCCGACGTCCTCGAGCGTCAGTCCGGCCCGCTCCAGTGCTTCCTGGACCACCGGCGCCATCGCGTGCACGTGCGCTCGGGAGGCGATCTCCGGCACCACTCCGCCGTAGCGGGCGTGCTCGTCCATCGACGACGCCACCGCCTGTCCGAGCAGCACGCCGTCCCGGACCAGGCCCGCGCCGGTCTCGTCGCAGGAGGACTCGATCCCCAGCACCACCGGCGATCCGGTCACAGTCACTCACCCTTGTCACTCATTACATCTTCCGGTGACCATTGTGCCCGACGAGACGTGCGGAATAAGCAGGAGCCCATGCTTCGTTCCTGCAAGTCATACGCAATAGTGTTGTCCCGGCACGATCACCACCGTTCAACCCGCTGAAAGGGGCCGTGTCCTGATGGGCACCTACTCGCTTCCCGACCTGCCGTACGACTACTCCGCGCTCGAGCGGGCGATGTCCCCCGAGATCCTGGAGCTGCACCACTCCAAGCACCACGCTGCTTACGTCAAGGGCGCGAACGACACCCTGGACCAGCTCGCCGAGGCGCGCGACAAGGAGCAGTTCGGCGGCCTGGTCGGCCTGCAGAAGACCTTCGCCTTCCACCTGTCCGGCCACGTGCTGCACTCCCTGTTCTGGCAGAACCTCTCCCCGGAGGGCGGCGACCGCCCCGAGGGCGAGCTGGCCGACGCCATCACCGAGCACTTCGGCAGCTTCGAGGCCTTCCGCAAGCAGCTCACCACCGCCACCACCGGCGTGCAGGGCTCCGGCTGGGGCATCCTGTCCTGGGAGCCGCTGGCCAAGCGCCTGATCGTCGAGCAGGTCTACGACCACCACGGCAACGTCGGCCAGGGCACCACCCCGCTGCTGGCCTTCGACGCCTGGGAGCACGCCTACTACCTGCAGTACCGCAACGTCCGCCCGGACTACGTCGAGAAGCTCTGGGACGTCGTCAACTGGCAGGACGTCTCGTCACGCTTCGCGGCAGCCAAGACCGCCTGATCGGCATCGGGTGACGGAAGGCCTCGGACCGGTCGGGCGGTCCGGGGCCTTTCCCTTGTGCCACAAGGGGCGTCCCGCGAAGGCGGGTTGGCGCCGGGCGCGGCCGAGGCGCCGATCCACTGGCTCGATTCAACCCGGCGTTCGCCCACGGGCCGCGTACGGTCCGTATGCTCGGGCCACCTGTCGGTGACCGGCGGTCGACGGCCGCCCGGCCCGTCCGCTCCTGTGCGAAAGGCCGTGCGATGGCCCCGCGTCTCTCCCTCGTCGTCCCGATCTACAACGTCGAGCGCTACCTCCAGGAGTGCCTGGACTCGATCGCGGCGCAGACCTTCGGGGACTTCGAGTGCGTCATGGTCGACGACGGCTCGACCGACGGCGGCCCGGCCATCGCCGAGGAGTACGCCGAACAGGACCCGCGCTTCCGACTGGTCCGCCAGGACAACCGGGGCCTGGGCGCCGCCCGCAACACCGGCCGGCGGCACCTCACCCCCGGCACCGAGTACCTGGCCTTCGTGGACAGCGACGACACCCTGCCGCCGCACGCCTACCAGCTGATGACCGGCACCCTGGACGAGACCGGCTCCGACTTCGCCGCCGGCAACGCCCTGCGGCTGCGCACCACCGGCCTCAGCCCCTCCCACGGCCACCGCCGCCCGTTCCGCGAGACCCGACTGCGCACCCACGTCAGCGAGTTGCCCGCCCTGGTCACCGACCGCACCGCCTGGAACAAGGTCTACCGGCGCTCCTTCTTCGACGGCGCCGGCCTGTCGTACCCCGAGGGCATCCTCTACGAGGACGCTCCGGTCAGCGTGCCCCACCACTTCCTCGCCGAACGGGTCGACGTGCTCGCCGACCCGATCTACCACTGGCGGGTGCGCGAGGACGGCGACCTCTCCATCACCCAGAGGAAGACCGACCCGCGCGGCCTGGTCGACCGGGTCCGCTCGATGGAACTCGTCCGCGAGTGGCTGCTTGCCCGCCCCGAGCCCGCCTTCGCCGAGCACCTGCGCGCCTACGACCGCAACTGCCTGGTCGAGGAGATCCCGATGTTCTTCTGGACCGTCCCGGACGGCGACCGCGCCTACCGCGCCGCCTACCAGCAGCACGTCAGCCGCCTGCTCCAGGCCATCGGCCCGGAGGCGCGGACCGGCCTCAGCCGCCAGCTCCGCCTCAAGTACCGCCTCACCCAGGCCGACTCCATGCACAGCTTCGTCGCCGTCCAGCGCGCCCACCGCCTCGCCCGCCGCACCCGCCAGACCATCGGCCGCCGCTGAGCCGTCCTCCGCGGCGACGACGGCGGGGCCGCCTCGGCGATCACGGCCGGGCGGTCACCGGTCGATCCGGTTGCCGCAGCTGCCCGCCGCCGGGGTGAAACAACGGGACTCCGCTGTGGAATTCGTTTCGCTGCGAGGAATGTGTTACCCACCCACATAACGTGGCCCACCGGGTCGCATCCCCTGCCGGCATCCCCCGGAGGGTGTAACGCGGTCGTCTATCTGCCTGAGAAGACCGATCCCGGATCGGTCTTGGACCACACCGTCCCGTGCGGCTGGGGATGTGTAGAAGGAACGATGGCCATGAATGTGAACTCCTCTGCGCCGGTGCGGCGGTCTCGTACGGCGTGCCTGGTCGCCGTTGCCGTCGCCGGCGCACTGGGACTGCTCAGCGCGTGCGGCGGATCGTCACATCCCGGACCCACCGGCGCGCTGAGTCCCGGCCCCGGCCAGACCCTGCCGGGATTTCCCGGTGCCTCCGGAACGAGCGGTACGGTCGCGGTCAGCCCGCTACCGACCACGGCTCCGACCTCGGCTGCCAGCGGCCAGCCGTCCGCTCCAGCGGCCGCCAACGCGGTGACGATCAAGAACTTCGCGTTCGCCCCGGCCACACTGACGGTCAAGGCGGGCACGACGGTGACCTGGACCAATGCCGACTCCGACGCTCACACCGTCACCAGCAAGCAGGGATCGGGCGGGCCGCTGCAGTCGGCAGCCCTGGCCACCAACGACACCTACAGCTACACGTTCGCCCAACCCGGCACCTACCCCTACTACTGCACCATCCACCCGTTCATGACCGCCACCGTGGAGGTGACCCCATGACCGAGCACACACCCGACTCCGACGGCGGCGGCGAGCACGGCATGACCCGCCGGCAGCTCATGCGGCACTCCGCCTGGTTCGGTGGTGCCGTGGTCCTGACGGTCACCGCCGGAGAGGTGATCAGTCATATCCCCGGTTCGGCGCACGCGGCTCCGGCCAGCAGCGCAGACCTGCGTTTCGTGCAGGTCTCCGACAGCCACATCGGCTTCCAGGGCCCGGCCAACATGGACGTCGTCGGGACGTTCGGCACGGCGATCAACCAGGTCAACTCCCTGGGGTTCCGTCCCGACTTCGTCATGCACAGCGGCGACCTGACGCACCTTTCCACCCCCGCCCAGTTCGACCAGGTCAAGCAGATGCTGTCGCAGCTGGACACGGACCGGGTCTTCACCGTGCCGGGCGAGCACGACTCGATCGGCGACGACGGACCACGCGCCTACCGACAGGCTTTCGGCAAGGACACCCTCGGCGACGGCTGGTACAGCTTCGACACCCACGGTGTGCACTTCATCGCGCTGGTCAACACACTGCACCTGGAGCAACTCGGCCACTTGGGCAACGAGCAGATCGACTTCGTGCGCAAGGACATCGCCGGCCTGTCGTCGGACACCCCCATCGTCATCTTCAGTCACATCCCGCTGTTCGCGATGTATCCGACCTGGGGCTGGGGCACCGACGACGCGGTGCAGATGCTGTCGATGTTCCGCCGCTTCTCCTCGGTCACGTGCCTCAACGGGCACGTCCACCAACTGTTCAGCAAGACCGAGGGCAACATCACCTTCCACTCGGCCGCTCCCACCTGCTACCCGTTCCCCAAACCCGGCCAGGGCCCTGCCCCACTTCCACAGGTGCTGCCCGCCGGACGCCTCAAGGACGCACTCGGCATCCGCACCGTCAACTACTGGCAGGGCAACCACGCGCTGGCCGTCAAGGACGAGAAGCTCGCATGACCCTCCGGAGCCTGCCCGCCCTCGCGCTGCGCCTGGTGCTCGCCGCCGTGCTCGCGGTGAGCGGATACATTCACGCCCAGCTCTACATCGACGGATACCGCTCCGTTCACATCATCGGCTCGTTGTTCCTGCTGCAGGCCAGCGCCGCCTTCGCGGTGGCCGCGCTCCTGCTGTTGGGGGCGCCCTTGCTCCTGCGGATCGCCGCTGCCGCGATCGCCGTCGGCGCACTCGCGGGGTTCGTCGCATCGCGCACCGTTGGATTGTTCGGGTTCTCCGAACAGGGCCTGCAGCCCGCTCCGCAGGCCTTGCTCAGCATCATCGCCGAGGTGCTCGCCCTGTTGGTCGTCGCGACCTGGCAGGCCTTCGAGCTCGGGCTTGTGCCGTCGAGGTCCAGGGCGGCGGAGTCGGGAGCGGGTGATCAGGCGGAGGGCCTCGCTCACCCCGCCGGCCGCCGTCAAGGACGAGAAGCTCGCATGACCCTCCGGAGCCTGCCCGCCCTCGCGCTGCGCCTGGTGCTCGCCGCCGTGCTCGCGGTGAGCGGATACATTCACGCCCAGCTCTACATCGACGGATACCGCTTCATCCACATCATCGGCTCGTTGTTCCTGCTGCAGGCCAGCGCCGCCTTCGCGGTGGCCGCGCTCCTGCTGTTGGGGGCGCCCTTGCTCCTGCGGATCGCCGCTGCCGCGATCGCCGTCGGGGCACTCGCGGGGTTCGTCGCATCGCGCACCGTTGGATTGTTCGGGTTCTCCGAACAGGGCCTGCAGCCCGCTCCGCAGGCCTTGCTCAGCATCATCGCCGAGGTGCTCGTCCTGTTGGTCGTCGCGACCTGGCAGGCCTTCGAGCTCGGGCTTGTGCCGTCGAGGTCCAGGGCGGCGGAGTCGGGGGAGGGTGATCAGGCGGAGGGCCTCGCTCACCCCGTCGGACACCGACGGCTCCATGACGTCCTGTGGCTTCTCCTGCCCGTGGCGGTGATGGCCGGCCTCTACTGGTACGGCCGGGTGCACACCCCCAACTACGAGACCAGCCTCTTCGGAAACCGCGGAACCGACGCGATGCTGCTGAAGGCCCAACTGGGCTCCGCGCTCCTGGGCCTGGCGCTGATTCAACTCCTTCTCGCCCTGTGGATGTACGGCCGCCTGCCCGTACTGCGAGCCGCACCGCACGGGGTCCGCACCACGCACCGCCTCATCGGCCTGACCGCCTTCCTCCTCTCCCTGCCCATCGCTCGGCACTGCATCACCGCCTACGGCGTCCAACTGACCGACACCCGCGTGGCGCTGCATGCACTCGCCGGCTGCTTCCTCTACGGGGCCTTCGTCGCCAAGGTCATCGTGGTCCGGCACCGCCGCTGGCCCGGCTGGGCGCTCCCCCTGGCCGGCGGTACTCTCGTCACCGCGATCGCCCTGATCTGGTACGTCGCCCCCTTCTGGTACCTGAACGGCTCCCAGGCACCGGGCCTGTGAGCAGAACGTGAGGCCCTTTCCCGACGACCGACAACGGATACCCGCCGGCGGCCCCAGGTCGTCCTCGCCCGGGGCGTCCGTGGTGAGATCAGCGGGCTGCGGCCGCCAGGGCTACTGCTTGAGGGCGGGTGAGTCGCCAGATCAGGTCCTCGCCGGTATCGGCCGGGGCGAGGCGCTCGGAGCGGCGGCGGAGGTGTTCGGTGAAGCCGAGGCGGGCCGGGACGGCGCCGCTGGCGAGGTTGGCCGGGTCGTGGACGACCTCGACGTAGTCGACGCCGGGCAGGAGGAAGGCCTGTTCGACCAAGGCGCGGGCGGCCCGGGCGGCCACCCCGCGGCCGGTGGCGGTGGGGTGCAGCCAGTAGCCGATCTCGCGGCCGGTGTCGGGGGGCAGGAGGATCGTATGCGGCGGTCCCCGTCGGCAACCGGATTCGACGGCGGCCGGCCGGAGCCCCTCACCTGCAGCCGTCCGCCCTCCACCGCCGCCGACATCGGGCAGCGGACGGCACCCGCGCTACGAGCCGCCGAAGAAGCCGTCCAGGATCTGCTGCGCCGCCAGGCCGGCCGGAAGCGAGCCCTCCCGGACCTGGCGCTCCAACTCGGGGGCCAAGCGCCGTACGTCCGGGTGCTCGTGCAACCGCGCGTAGAGCTGGTCGTGGACCATCGTCCAGGTCCACTGCACCTGCTGCTCCCGCCGCTTGACGGCCAGTGCGCCCGTCGCGTCGAGCACCTTGCGGTGCTGCTGCAGCCGCTCCCACAGCACGTCCAGCCCGGCGCCGTCCCGCCCGCTGCAGGTGAGCACCGGAGGCGTCCACACGGCGTCAGGCGCCTGCAACAGCCTTAGGGCGCCCGCGAGTTCACGGGCCGCAGCGCGGGCATCGGTCGCGTGCGGGCCGTCCGCCTTGTTGACGGCGATGACGTCGGCGAGCTCCAGCACGCCCTTCTTGATGCCCTGCAGCTGGTCGCCGGTGCGGGCCAGGCTGAGGAGCAGGAAGGTGTCGACCATCCCGGCCACGGCCGTCTCCGACTGGCCGACGCCGACCGTCTCCACCAGCACCACGTCGTAGCCGGCCGCCTCCATCACCACCATCGACTCCCGGGTGGCCTTGGCGACGCCGCCCAAAGTGCCCGAGGTGGGAGAGGGGCGGACGAAGGCGTGCGGGTCGACGGCCAGGCGCTCCATCCGGGTCTTGTCGCCCAGGATGGAGCCGCCGGTGAGGCTTGACGTCGGGTCGACGGCCAGCACCGCGACCCGGTGGCCCGACCCCGTCAGCATGCTGCCGAAGGAGTCGATGAAGGTCGACTTGCCGACACCGGGGACGCCGGTGACGCCCACCCGGACCGCCCCGCCCGCGTGCGGCAGCAGTCGTTGGAGCAGCTGCTGCGCGAGCGAGCGGTGGTCGGGCCGGGAGGACTCGACGAGGGTGACGGCCCGCGCGATCCAGGCGCGCGAGCCGTCCAGGACGCCCGTCACGTAGCTGTCGAGGTCGATCATCCGCGGAGGCATGCGATCAACGGCTCACAGCTCGTGGCCGAGGTCGGCCGCCAGTGACCTCAGCAGGTCGTAGGCGGCGTCCGGGATGACCGTGCCGGGCGGGAAGACCGCCGCCGCGCCCGCCTCGTACAGCGCGTCGAAGTCCTGCGGGGGGATCACCCCGCCGACCACGATGGTGATGTCCTCCCGGCCCGCCTCGGCGAGCGCGGTGCGCAGCGCGGGCACCAGGGTGAGGTGTCCGGCGGCCAGCGAGGAGACGCCGACGATGTGGACGTCCGCCTCGACGGCCTGGCGGGCCACCTCGTCCGGGGTCTGGAACAGCGGGCCGACGTCCACCGTGAAGCCGAGGTCGGCGAAGGCGGTGGCGATCACCTTCTGGCCGCGGTCGTGGCCGTCCTGGCCCATCTTGGCGACCAGGATGCGCGGCCGCCGGCCCTCGGCCCGCTCGAACCGCTCGACCAGGTCCCGGGTGCGCTGGAGGGGGGCCGACGGGCCCGCTTCGTCTCGGTACACACCGGAAATGGTACGGATCTGGCCGGAGTGCCGGCCGTACACCTTCTCCAGGGCGTCCGAGATCTCGCCGACGGTGGCCTTGGCCCGGGCCGCGTTGACGGCCAGGTGCAGCAGGTTGCCGTCCAGTGAGCCGCCGCGCTGCGGACCGGCCTCGGCAGCCCGGGTGAGCGCGTTCAGCGCGTCCTGGGTCGCGGCCTCGTCGCGCTCCTCCCGCAGCCGGTGCAGCTTCTCCAACTGCCGGGCCCGCACCGAGGAGTTGTCGACCTTGAGCACGTCGATCTGCTCGTCGTTCTCCACCCGGTACTTGTTGACGCCGATCACCGGCTGCCGGCCGGAGTCGATCCGCGCCTGGGTACGGGCGGCGGCCTCCTCGACGCGCATCTTCGGGATGCCCGCGTCGATCGCCTTGGCCATGCCGCCGGCCGCCTCGACCTCCTGGATGTGCTGCCAGGCGCGGGCTGCGAGGTCGTGGGTCAGCTTCTCGACGTACGCCGAGCCGCCCCACGGGTCGATCACCCGGCAGGTGCCGGACTCCTGCTGGAGCAGCAGCTGGGTGTTGCGGGCGATCCGGGCGGAGAAGTCGGTGGGCAGCGCCAGCGCCTCGTCGAGCGCGTTGGTGTGCAGCGACTGGGTGTGGCCCTGGGTGGCGGCCATCGCCTCGACGCAGGTCCGGGTGACGTTGTTGAACACGTCCTGGGCGGTGAGTGACCAGCCGGAGGTCTGCGAATGGGTGCGCAGCGAAAGGGACTTGGCGTTCTTCGGGTCGAACTGCTTGACCAGCTTGGCCCACAGCAGCCGGGCCGCGCGCAGCTTGGCGACCTCCATGAAGAAGTTCATGCCGATCGCCCAGAAGAACGACAGCCGCGGCGCGAAGGCGTCCACGTCCAGCCCCACGTCCAGGCCTGCGCGCAGGTACTCCACCCCGTCGGCCAGGGTGTAGGCCAGCTCCAGGTCGGCGGTGGCCCCGGCCTCCTGGATGTGGTAGCCGGAGATGGAGATCGAGTTGTACCGGGGCATCTTCTGCGAGGTGTACGCGAAGATGTCCGAGATGATCCGCATCGACGGCTGCGGCGGGTAGATGTAGGTGTTGCGGACCATGAACTCCTTGAGGATGTCGTTCTGGATGGTCCCCGCCAGCTTCTCGGGTGCCACCCCCTGCTCCTCGGCGGCCACGATGTACAGGGCCAGGACGGGCAGCACCGCGCCGTTCATCGTCATCGACACCGACATCTTGTCCAGCGGGATGCCGTCGAACAGCTGGCGCATGTCGTAGATCGAGTCGATCGCCACGCCCGCCATGCCGACGTCGCCGGTGACGCGCGGGTGGTCGCTGTCGTAGCCGCGGTGGGTCGGCAGGTCGAAGGCGACCGAGAGGCCCTTCTGGCCGGCCGCCAGGTTGCGGCGGTAGAAGGCGTTGGACTCCTCGGCGGTGGAGAAGCCCGCGTACTGGCGGACGGTCCACGGCTGGTTGACGTACATCGTCGGGTACGGCCCGCGCAGGTACGGGGCGATGCCGGGGTAGGTCTCCAGGAAGTCCAGGCCGGACAGGTCCGCCGCGGTGTACAGCGGCTTGACGCCGATGCCCTCGGGGGTGTCCCAGACCAGCTCGTCGACGTCCTTGCCGGTGGACTGGCGCCACGCGGCCCGCCACTGGCCGTCGGTGACGTCCCGGGCGGCGTCGCCGTCCAGCCCGATTCCGGTGAAGTCGGGGATCATCACGCCACCTTGCTCTCGTCGGTGCTGCTCGTCGTGTCGGTGCCCGCACCGGTGATCTCGGTCAGCAGGCCGGTCAGCGTGGCGACGGCGTCGCCGCCCGCGGCCACGAAGCCGTCCACGCCCGCCGCCTCGTAGGCCGCCCGCTGCTCGCCGGGCCGTCCGGCCAGCAGCACCCGCCGCGCGCCCGCCGCCTTCAGGGCGGCCGCGACGGCCCCGGCGTGCTCGGCGTACAGCGCGTCGCTGGAGCAGAGGCAGGCGACGCTGGCGCCGGAGGCGGTGAAGGCCTCGGCGAAGGCCACGGCGTCGGTGCCCTCGGCGCCGGTGGTCGCGATGCCGCCGGCCTGGAACAGGTTGGCGGCGAAGGTGGTCCGCGCGGTGTGCGCGGAGGCGGTGCCGATGGAGGCGAGGAAGAGCGTCGGCCGGGCGCCGGTGGCCGCGAGGTGGGCGTCCGAGCGGTCCCGCAGCGCCTCGTACGCCTCGGCGCGGCGCACCTGCGGCAGTCCGCCGCCGGGCCCGGCCGGGGCCGGTTCGCGGACCAGCGGCTGCTCGTCCAGGTGCGGGAACTCGCTGACGCCGGTGACGGGTTCGCGCCGCCTGGCGAGCTTGACCGAGCGCTCCGCCCAGGTCGCCGCGATCCGCTCGCCGACCAGCCCGGAGCCGAGTGCCGCCTGCTGCCCGCCGGCCCGCTCGATCTCCTGGAACCAGTCCCAGGCGGCCCGCGCCAGCTCCTCGCTCAGCTGCTCGACGTACCAGGAGCCGCCGGCCGGGTCGACGACCCGGGCCAGGTGGGACTCCTCCAGCAGGACCGACTGGGTGTTGCGGGCGATCCGACGGGCGAAGGGGTCCGGCAGGCCGAGCGCACTGTCGAAGGGCAGCACGGTGACGGCGTCGGCGCCGCCCACGCCGGCGGCCAGGCAGGCCACGGTGGTGCGCAGCATGTTCACCCACGGGTCGCGGGCGGTCATCATCACCCGGGAGGTGACGGCGTGCTGGCGCTGCGCCGAGGCCTCGGCGCCGGCCCCCGACACCTCGGCCACGCGGGCCCAGAGGCGGCGTGCGGCACGGAACTTGGCGATGGTCAGGAACTGGTCGGCGTCGGCGGCGTAGCGGAACTCCAGCTGTCCGAGCGCGGCGTCCACCGAGAGCCCGGCGGCGGTCAGCGCCCGCAGGTAGGCGACGCCGGTGGCGAGCGAGCAGCCGAGCTCCTGCGCGGGCGAGGCGCCGGCCTCGTGGTAGGGCAGGGCGTCCACGGTGAGCGCCCGGACGCCCGGGTACTCGGCGGCGCAGCGGGCGGCCAGCGCGGTGGCCTCGGCGAGCAGCGCGGCCGTCCGCCCGGTCTCTCCGGTGCGGGCCTGCAGGCCCAGCGGGTCGGCGCCGAGGTTGCCGGCGGCGCCGGGGGAGACCTCGTGCTGCTCGTACAGGGCGAACAACTGCGCGGCGGCGGCGCCGAATTCGGGCCCGGCGTCGAGTGACACGGCGGCCAGGTCCAGGTACACCCCGGTCAGCGCCTCGGGCAGGGCGGACACCGGCAGGCCTGCGCCGCCCAGCTCCAGCCAGAGCGAGCCGACGCCGTGCTCCAGGTCGGCCAGCACGGCCTCGTTGGTGCGCCGGCGATCCGGGTCGGCGTGCCGCTGGCGGACGTCCCACCCGGCCACGGTCGAGCCCTGCGGGCGGCCGCCGCGCACGAACGGCGGGAAGCCCGGGTAGCCGGGCGCGGTCGGGGCGTCCTCGGCGGTGTACAGCGGGCGGGCGCGCAGCCCGTCCGGGAGTTCGGTGGTGAGCGCCCGCTCGGCGGCGGCACCGTCCGCGGGCTGCGCGCCGGACTTGCGCAGCACGCCCTCGACGAGCTGCTGCCACTGCTCGCGGTGCGCGGCCGGGAACTCGGCGGCGAGGGGGAGCCCTTCGGGCAGGACGTTCATGACCGCAGGTTAGCGCTCGTTCGCAAGACCGCAGGAGGGGCGGCGCGTGTGACCTTTCCCTCGATTTGGCCCGTCTTCAGCACTGCGGACGGCGAGGAGTGCCGCGAACGGCGGCACGCGAGGTCAACGCCGGTGTCAGGGAGCACGATCGATTGCCCGGAACGGCCCGGAACAGGGGGATTGCGGAACCTCCTCCCTTATCTATTAAGTTACTTCGAAGAAGGTGGGCGGGGGCGTCATCCCCCGTGCGTTTCCGTCCGCCTTCGCCGTCCCCCGATTCCCCCGAAGGAGAGCCCCCCGCCCATGGGAAAGCGCCGCAAGCCCAGCCCCCCGAGCCGGGCCCGCCTGGCGGTCCTCACCACGGCCATGGCCGGGAGCGCCGTCCTCGCCTCCGGCACCGCCCACGCCGAGCCCACCCCCAGCCTGGCCTCCGTCAAGGAACAGGTGGACAAGCTCAACGAGGAGGCCGAGCAGGCCGTCGAGCAGTACAACGGCTTCCAGGAGAAGCAGCAGAAGCTCCAGAGCGATGCCGGCAAGATCCAGGAGAAGGTCGCCCGCGGGCAGGAGGCGATGAACGAACTGCGCTCCCAGCTCGGCGCGGTGGCCGCCGACCAGTACCGCACCAACGGCATCGACCCGTCCTTTCAGCTGATGCTCGACTCCGACCCGGCCGCCTATCTGGAGCGCGCCTCGGTGCAGAACCACCTCGCCGACTCCCAGATATCCCTGCTCAAGCAGGCCCAGAACGAGCAGCGCAAGCTCGACCAGGACCGCGCCGAGGCCACCGCCACCCTGGCCCAGCTCGACTCCGTCGGCACCGAGCTGGGGGAGAAGAAGAAGCAGATCCAGGCCAAGCTCGCCCAGGCCCAGGGCATGCTCAACAAGCTGAGCGCCGAGGACCGCGCCAAGATCAACGCCCAGCAGAACGCCGAGAAGGCCAAGGCCGAGGCCCAGCAGGCGGCCGCCGCCGACCGCGCCTCCCGCTCCGCCGAGCGCCCGAACATGAACACCCCGGCGCCGCCCGCCAGCGGGCGCGCCGCCGCCATCCTCCAGTTCGCCTACGCCCAGCTCGGCAAGCCCTACGGCTGGTCCATGACCGGTCCCAACAGCTTCGACTGCTCCGGCCTCACCGGCGGCGCCTACCGCGCGGCCAACATCAAGCTCCCCCGGATATCCCAGGACCAGTGGAACGCCGGCGCCCGCGTCGATCGGGCCGACCTCCAGCCCGGCGACCTGGTCTTCTTCTACCCCGACATCCACCACGTGGGCATCTACATCGGCGACGGCAAGATGATCCACGCCCCGCGCACCGGCAAGAACATCGAGGTCCTCCCGATCTCCGCCATGCCGTACGTAGGCGCCGTCCGGCCCTGATCCGTCCGGTCGCACGGTGTAGTTTCCAGTTAGACCTGTCACATTCCGGATGAGTTGTCATCAACTTGTCGCTGATGACAACTCGTCCGGACATCCACTGTCCTGTCGCATCGCAGCTGGCGGATTCTCACTCGGTCTCATCCGTGTTGTCGGATTCTCACTGCGTCGCACCCTGAGCGGCGGGTTTTGCTTCGTTCGGGGGGTTTGATCTCGCTTCGCCGGTCTGGCTCTCACTGCACCTGTCACGGTCGCTTCGACGCGTGTACGTGAGGGCCGGGGGTGTTGATGGACCTGGGGTTGGTCGATGTCGAGTGGGCCGATGCTGACGGCGGCCTGCGGCGGTCCGTTCTGGAGGAGGTTGCCCGGGTTGCCTTCGAGTCCGCGAGTCCGGTGCGGCGCTTTGCGTCGTACCGCGGACAGCGGCACTTCCCAGGCTGGTACTGGACGGCGACCACGGCGTCACTGGTGGGGTTCGAGTCCTGGCTGGAGCGGGACCGGCTGATGCTGCTCGACCGCGACCAGCGCGTGGTGGGGCTAGCTTCGCAGCCGTTCCGGGTGACCTGGCATGGGGCGACGCGCCGGATCTCGCACACGCCGGACTACTTCGTCCGGCTGGAGGACGGGTCGGGGCTGGTGGTCGATGTCCGGCCGGCTGACCGGGTGGGCCCTGATGACACGGTGAAGTTCTCCGCGACCGAGGCGATGTGCCAGGCGATGGGCTGCTGGTCGTATGCCCTGGTTCACGAGCCGGAGCCGGTGCATATGGCCAACGTCCGCTGGCTATCGGGCTATCGACACCTGCGCAACCGGGTCGACGACGTAGTGGGGCGGCTCGGTGAGGCCTTCCGGGAGCCCCGGAGGCTGGTGGACGGAGCCAAAGCGGCGGGCGATCCGCTGGCGGTGCTGCCCACGCTGTTCCATCTGCTGTGGTGCGGTGACCTGACCACGGAGCTGACGGTTCCGCTGAGCGACGGTTCCGTGATCGGCCGCGCGGAGGCGGGCCGTGGGTGAGCTGGCTCCCAGAGGGGTGCTTCGGGTCGGGGACCGGATTCGCTTCGACGGTCGGACCAAGCAGATCGTCGGGCTGGAGGGGACGGCTCTGAGGCTGGTCGGAGAGGAGGGGGACGTCAGCGTGCTTGCGGCCGGGCATGTGATGGCCGCCGACGACTTCGAACTCCTCGACCGGGGGCCGGAGGCGGTTCCCGCGGTGACGCTGCCTCCGTTCGCGCTGATGGACGCCCTGCCCGAGGCCGTGGTCGAGCAGGCCCGGTTTTGGGAAAGGCATGTCGTGGAAGTCGTCACCGGTCTGCCCCCGGACGCGGAGGAGGGCACGCCTGCGCGTCCGGAGTACGACCCGGCCTGGCGGACGCTGGTGGAGCGGGAAGCCGCCAAGGTCGCCGAGCTGGCAGCCGCCGGTCAACAGATCAGCCGGCGGACCTTCCTGCGGATGCGCCAGCGCTACGAGGCCGAGGGACTGTGGGGTCTGGTGGACGGCCGCTCCCGCAAGCCTCCCGCACCGGTCCCCGGCACCGGCCGGGTGGACGAACGGGTGGTGGCAGCCGTCACCGAGGCCCTGGCCGGACAGACGGACCTGTCCACCGGCGACCGCAAGCGGGTGATCATGCGGACGCAGCAGATCCTGGCCGACCGGCACGGCGAGCAAGAGGTGAAACTGCCGAAGCGGGCGACCTTCTACCGGCTCGTGAACACCCTCGCCAAGGGCAACGACCCGTTCGGATCGGCAACGGTTCGCCGTCAACGGGCTCTTCGCCCGGCCGGGCCGTTCACCCCGTCCATGGCCGCCCGACCAGGGGAGATCGTGCAGGTCGACTCCACCCGGCTGGATGTGATGGCGGTGCTGGATGACGGGGTCGTGGCCCGGCCGGAGCTGACGATCGCGGTTGATGTCACGACGCGCACGATCTGCGCGGCCCTGCTGAGGCCTGCGGGCACGAAGGGCGTCGACGCCGCGGTGCTGCTGGCGAGGATGCTGGTGCCAGAGCCGATGCGACCGGGCTGGAGCCAGACGCTGGCGATGGCGGACTCGATCCTGCCGCACGAGCGGCTGGTGGCCGTGGACAAGCGACTGGAGCACGCCGCCGCCAAGCCGGTCATCGTCCCGGACACCATCGTCATCGACCACGGCAAGGTCTTCGTCTCCAAGACCTTCTCCTCGGCGTGCTCGCTGCTGGGGATCTCGCTCCAGCTCGCGCCTCCCCGAACGCCGACGGACAAGGCGATCGTGGAGCGGACGTTCACCTCGATCAACTCGCTGTTCTGCCAGTACGTCGCGGGCTACACCGGTTCCGACGTCACCCGTCGCGGCAGCGACCCAGCCGCCGAGGCGGTCTGGACTCTCGCCCAGCTCCAGGACCTGCTGGACGAGTGGATCATCTGCTGGCAGCACCGCCCGCACGAGGGTCTTCGCAACCCCTACATGCCAGGGCGGACGCTGTCACCGAACGAGTCGTACGCGATCGCCGTCGCCCGCGCCGGCTACCTGCCCGTCGCGCTGTCGGCGGAGGACTACATCGAGCTGCTGCCCGTGGTCTGGCGGGCGGTCAACGACTACGGCGTCAAGGTCGACTACCGCACCTACGACAGTCCGGAACTCAACCGGTTGCGGCGTCAGCCTTCCGGCGTGACGGCCAAGCAGGACCTGTGGGAAGTCCACTACGACCCCTACGACGTCTCCCGCGTCTGGATACGGCGAAGCGACACCCGGCGGTGGATCGAAGCCACCTGGACGCATCTGCCCATGGTCCGGGCCCCGTTCGCCGACTTCACCTGGCGCCACGCGCGCCAGCTCCTGGCCGACCAGGGCCAGGACGACACCAGCGAGACCGCGATCGCCCGCGTCCTCGCGAACCTTCTCCACCGGTCGGGGAAAGCGCCGGCCGGCTCCGAGCAGGTCATGGCCCGGACCCGGGCCGCCCTCGAGACCACCTCGCGCCCCGAACTCCCACCCGCGCCGCAGGCCGATATCGACGACACCGAAGCCGCCGATGAGGAGATGCCGGTCACCCCGTTCGGCGTCTTCAACCCCCTGGAAGAGGAAGGAAGGCCACTATGGTGACCCCGCCTGCCGTCCCCGACGACGAACACAACCCGCTGACCACCAAGGACGGCTGGAAGCGGTTCGTCGACGACACCCCTGCCTGCCCGCAGATGCTCCCGCTCGCGGCCTTCAAGGCCCTGAGCGAGGAGGACCTGATCGCCTACAACGAGCCCAGGCTGGACTACCACTCCAGGCTCGTGGTCGTGGCCACCCCCACAGTCCGCGACGTGTTCACCACCGGGCGACGGCTGGTCCTGCTCAACCGGCACCAGATCTCCGGCCGCCGCGGACTGATCGTCACCGGCCAGGCCGGAACCGGGAAGACCACCGCCATCGCCCAACTGGGCCGCAACCACGAACTCCTGGTCCGCAAGCGCCTCGGTCCAGCCGCTGCCGGGCGCCTGCCGGTCGTCTACGTCACCGTCCCGCCCCGGGCCACCCCCAAGATGCTCGCCATCGAGTTCGCCCGGTTCCTGGGCATCCCGGTCTTCCGGCAAGAGACCCAGACCTCCATCACCAACGCGGTCTGCGACCTGCTGATCAAGATGCGCGTCGAACTCGCGCTGGTCGACGAGATCCACAACCTCAACCTTGCGACCCAGGCAGGAGCCGAAGCCTCCGACCAGCTCAAATACCTGTCCGAGCGGATCCCGGCCACCTTCGTGCTGGCCGGGATCGACGTCGCCGCCAGCGGTCTGTTCAACGGGGTCCGCGGGCAGCAGATCGCCGGCCGCTACACCGTCACCGACACCGAGCCGTTCGCCTACGGCACCAGCGCACAGCGCCAGAACTGGCGCAACCTGGTCGCTTCCCTCGAAGAAGCCCTGCGGCTCCACCGCCACAAGCCCGGCAGCCTGGTGAAACTCGACGGCTACCTCCACGAACGCACCGACGGCGCGATCGGCAGCCTCTCCCAACTGGTCCGCGGCGCCTCCATCGAGGCCATCATCAGCGGCAGCGAATCCATCACCCGCAAGACCCTCGACACCATCGAAGTCGACCAGACCGCCGAGAGCGCACGCGTCGAACGGCGCCGGGCCCGCAGACCCCGCCGCCGGAGGCCCGATGCCGACGCGGCGTGACCCGCTCCGCCCGCTGCCCCTCTCGCCCGGCCCCGTCCACGGCGAGACCATCGGCTCCTACCTGCACCGCCTGGCCGTCGCCAACAACCGCCCGGTCAACGGCCTCGCCCAGCTCCTGGGGCCACTTCCTCCGGAGTTCTCCCCGCTCAGCAACACCACCGCCGGCTGGACCACCCAGTCCCCAACCCGACTGGCCGTCCTTGCCGGACGCCCAACAGCCCGACTCGCCAGAGCCCTGCCCGCACTCGCGGACTTCCTCGACCCTCAACACTCGAAGACCCGGCCGGAGCAAGTGATCGGCCGTCCCTGTCACTGCTGCACGGCCCGCCGCAGCCCCTCAGCCTCCATGGTGATCATCCTCGCGCCTGCCCACCAGCACCTCTGCCCTCGTCACCGGCGCTGGACCAGGTCCACCCACGACATCCCGCTCACCCACCTGCCCGAGATCCTCCAAGCCCAGCACCACCTCGACCGGCTCGCCCGCCGTCACGACCACCGAATCCAGCATGCCCTCGACCTGGCCTGGAAGATCATCGACGAGTGGTCCGCCGGCGGCATGCCACTCGACCTCGGGCGGGAATGGACCCGCCGCCTCGACCGCATCGAGCTCCACCCGGTCCGCACGAAGATCCCCTTCGAGGACCGCCATCGCCTGGCGTCCTTCCCCGAGACCGCGGTGCTGACGGACCTGATCCTCAACCCACCGACGGAGGCCGTCGATCCCAAGGAGCTCTACCTGGCCACAACGGCCGAGCTGAGCCGAAGATTCGCGCGGATCTACACCACCCGCGGCCGCCAGGACCCGCTCTACCAGCGCTTCTGCCGACCTCACACAGCCCGGGAAGCCGCCTGATCAGCCTTCGGACTCATGACGGGCCCGCTGCCACGCTTCCTCGAAGTCATCGGGTCCGATCTCCATGGACGCATACTGCGGATCACAAAGGTCGAACGGCGGGTTGAACGGCCAATCCTCAATGCCCGTCTTGACCGAACCACCGTCCGGGCCGATCTCAACCTGCCGCAACCGCCGTCCGTCCGGCCCGAGTTCCATCAAGAAGACCTCTCCTTCCTCGCCCTCCGGCCAGCGCAGGCACACACGGTCCCGTCCCGCCAGGACACCGAATCCCGGCTGGCCACGCTGGGCATCCCGCTGAGCGCGGAGGCTGGACAGCGGATTCGGGTCCGGATCGTCAAGACGGACCTCCTCCAAACCCCACGTCTCGGCACGTCTCACCACGTCCGGGTCCGCGATCACCTCAACCTCGGCGCAGGCACTGACGATCTCCTCCGCCGAGCCCGCCCACACCCACCACCACAGACCCCCCATCCCATAGTCATGAAGGACCAGATAGCGCGTCTTCCCGACCTCACCCTGTTGGCTCACAGCCCGTGAGCCTACGTCGCCCCAGGCCCAGTCCAGATTCCCCCCGACTGCCCTGCCAAGACTGCGGCTCGCAGCCCCCGGATTCCGCAGAAGCCAGATGCACTGAGAATCCCGAGCCGAGTGTTCTCACTCGACCTGGCAACACCGCAGCTCGGCGCAAGATCCACAGACAAGCTCAACGCGACAGGACACAGGTGTCCTGCCGCATGGAAGCTGTCGGATTCCCGCTCGGTCTCATCCGAGCTGTCGGATTCTCACCGCTTCGCCCGCAGAGTGGCGAACATCGCCTGGTTCGGGACCGGGCCCGCCCGATCGCGACGCCGCCCCGCATCCGTCGCCTGCCCGGGGGCGGCACCGCCGCATCCGCACCGCAGCAGGAAAATCCAGGTGCCCCGGCCGCCACTCGTCCCTACGCTTCCCGCCATGGACAGCACCGGGGCCGAGCGGCTCCTTAACGTCGTGGATGTCGAAGCCACCTGCTGGGCCCGCGGCCGACCGCCGGGCGCGGTCAGCGAGATCATCGAGATCGGGCTGACCGTCGTCGACCTGGCCACCGCGGAGCGCCTCGCCCGGCATCGGATTCTGGTGCGTCCCGCCCGGTCCACGGTCAGCGAGTTCTGCACGGAGTTGACCGGCCTCACACAACACGAGGTGGACGGAGGGGTCAGCTTCGCCGAGGCGTGTCGGCTGCTGGCGGTCGAACACCACACCGGGTCCCGTCCGTGGGCCAGTTGGGGCGACTACGACCGCAACCAGTTCACCCGGCAGTGCCAGAACACCCGGACGCCCTATCCCTTCGGCCGGCACCACACCAACGCCAAAGCGGCCTTCACCGAGGCATACGGCCTGCGCAAACGCCCTGGAATGGCGCAGGCCCTGGAGATCGCCGGGCGGCGGCTCGAAGGCCGTCACCACCGCGGCGAGGACGACGCCTGGAACATCGCCGCCCTCGTTCTCCACCTGTCCGAGCGGGGCGTCTGGCCGGATCAGTGATGACCGTGCTGGGCAGCCCTCTGCACGCGGAGGCCGGACAGCAGATCGGGGCCGGGCGCATCAAGACGGATCTCCGGGATTGGCTCTCAGCCCACGGCATATTCCGCGGAAGCCAGATTCACTGAGAATCCTGCGCCGAGTGTTCTCAGCCGACTTGGCAACTCCACAGCTGAGGACAAGATCCAAAGACAAGCTCACCGAGACCGGACACCACCGTCGCCCCACGGCTATGCTCCCCGTGCATGACCGCTGCTTCGCATGATGTCCCCACGCCGCCACACCTCGGACGGCGGCCTGGACCTGCTCGCGAGGCGGCGAACGACGACGCGTTGATCGAGAAGCTGCGTGCACGTGCCTGGGACCCCGGTCGGCGCTTCGATGAGGCTCATGTGCCGGGCGCGTGGATAGCAGAGCGCTACGGCACGGACTGGTTGGGGCAGTCCCAGGACGGTCGACGCGGGTCCTGCAGCGACGGGACGATTGCGTTCAAGTCGTTGACCGAGGTGGTGGCCGCCTACTACGCGGACGCTCCGCGTGGTCCGCTATTTGCTCCGGTCACTTTGGCGCAGGTTGAGGACGTCGAGCGCAGGCTGGGGCTTCGATTGCCCGAGTTGCTCCGCCGTGTCTACACCGAGGTCGCAGACGGGGGCTTCGGGCCCGACTGTGGGCTCGTCTCGCTGTGTGACGGGAACCGGGCACCGGGCCACCTGAGCGACTGGCCGTCCGCAGCACGTGCTCGCGAACGCAACCGAGCGGCGGGGGTACCGGAGTCGTGGTTCGAGCTGACGGCAGGCGGCTGCTCGATGTACTGGCACGTCTCATTGCTCGCCGTCGACAACCCGGTGTTGCTATACGACTGCGATAGGTGGGTGCCCGAATGGGGAGAGGATCCTCACGACGGGCTCTCCTACGCGGCCGAGTCGTTGCGGAAGTGGCTTTGGACCTGGGCCGACGGTGGCAACGTCTGGCGAGAGGTCCTGGACAGATAGCGGCTCGATTCCGTTCCAGATCGATCGCGTAGCCACACGAAACTCCCACAGCCCAGGGACCTGTCCGTCGCCTGCTGCAACGACGCCGGACAATCACCCGATCGAGATCTTGGCCGCTCCTGTTCCTGCTCCTAGGGTCAGCAAGCGTGGGTGCGGTGAGGAGCGGGAGGGTCCGTGTCCGGTATCGCCAGATCGACGGAGAGGTCGTGGAGACCTCGTTGGACCGGCTGGTGGTCTCCGAGGTCACGGCGGGGATGCCGGTGCGCGAGTTTCGTTCGTACCGAGGGCGGCGGCACTACTCGGGTTGGTACTGGGCGGCCACCACCCAGGGGCTGGTGGCCTACGAAAGCCGCCTGGAGTTGGCACGGATTCTGCTGGCCGACTTCGATCCGTCGGTGGTAGCGATCGCGGCCCAGCCCTTCCAACCGGTCGGCGCGGACGGATCCTCGGTGCGAAGGCACGTCCCCGATCTCTTGTTGGCGCGTGAGGACGGCTCGGTGACGGTGGTCGATGTGAAGGCGGCCTGGCGGGCGAAGGCACCCGAGGTGGTCGCGCAGTTCGCCTGGACCGAGCAGGTCTGCGCGACGCGGGGCTGGGCGTTCGAGACGTGGTACGGAGCGGATCCGGTCCTGGTGGAGAACGTCCGGTTCCTGGCCGGCTACCGGCGGCCGGAAGTCATCGATCAAGATGCAGCGCGCCATGCGGCCCAGGCCGCGAGGACGCACCGCAGCATCTCCGCGATCGAGCAGGCCCTGGCGAGCCGGTTTCCCCCGGAGCTGGTGCGGCCCGCCGTCCTGTATTTGCTCTGGTCCGGGGCGCTGACCTGCGACCTGAACCGTCTGCTCGGGGCATGGAGCGAGGTCCGGCTGACTGGGGAGGACACATGACCGGCGGTGCGATGGCGGTCTTCGCCGGGTCGCGGCTGATGTTCGACGGCGACTTGGTGGAGGTGGTGGAGTTCGACGGCGCGCACATCACGTTGCGCAACATCCGTACCGGAGCGTTCAGCGCGGTGTCCTTCGCCCGGCTCGCGGCGGGGGCTCGGATGGAGTCGGCCGCCGAGTTGGAGGAGACGACCGGCGGAGTGGCCCTGGCAGGTCTGTCGGATCGGCAGCGCGAGGAGGTCGAGGAGCGGGCCGGGCACATCCGTGAGGTCCTCAGCGGATTTCGCAGCGGCTTCGCCGAGATGGCGGCGGCCGGTGAGCCTCGCCCGCAGTTCTCTCCGGAGCTCGCGGTCTCCGAGCGCATCGAGGCGAAGGCCTTCGAGCTGGAGGTGTCCGCGCGCACTCTCCAACGCTGGATCGCCGCCTACGAGCAGGCCGGGGTCTCCGGACTGGTGGACCTGCGGCAGCTCAAGGGGCGCGACAGCAGGGTGGACCCACGCTGGGACGACGCGGTGCGCGAGGTGTTCGCATCGCTGGTCGACGCCTCCACGCCGACGCGGTCGGCCGTGATCCGCAAGGTCGAGGCTCTGCTGGAGGAACGACACGGGCCTGGGACGGTTCCGCTGCCGGCCCGGTCAACGGCCTACGCGCGGCTGGAGGCGTTGGGACGGGGCACGAACGCGCTGACGGGCAGCGCGAAAGCCCGCCGGTCGATCGCCGAGCGCCCGAAGGGCGTCTATGGCCGGCTGCGGGCGACGAGGCCGGGCGAGTACGTGGTGCTGGACACGCAGGACCTGGACGTCTACGCGATGGAGGAAGTCACCTGCCGTTGGGTGAGGACCCAACTCACCGTCGCACAAGATCTGTTCACGCGCTGCATCGTCGGCCTGCGCGTCACGGCGGTGTCCACGCGGGCGGTCGACGTCGCCGCCGTGCTGTTCGAGGCGATCGCGCCACCGGCCGAGGAGGACGAGCCGAGGACACTGGCCCCGTTCCACGGGCTGCCGGACCAACTGGTCTGGACCGAGGAGGACTCGCCTGGCCGCGGCCTCTGCCCACCCGAGACCCTGGTGGTTGACCACGGTCGCGCGTTCCTGTCCACGCAGGTGATCAGCGTCTGCACCCGGCTGGGGATCTCCATCCAGCCCGCACAGCCGAAGAAGCCCACGGACAAGCCGACCGTCGAGCGGTTCTTCAAGACCCTGCGCGAGGGCCTGATCCAGCACCTTCCCGCCTACAAGGGCCCAGACGTCCACAGCCGCGGGCTGGCGGTCGAGGACCAGGCGTTCTTCTTCGTCCACGAGCTCGAAGACGTGATCCGTGAGTGGCTTCGGGAGGTTCACCACCGCTCTAAGCACGATGGGCTGGTCATCCCGCAGTGGCCGGGCGTCGCGCTGTCACCGCTGGAAATGCTGCGAATTGGCATTGCGAAGGCCGGACGGCTGCGGATGGCGCCGAACCCGGACCTGGCCTACGACTTCCTGGAGGTGGTACCGCGCACGATCCAGCACTACGGGGTCGAGGTCGGCGGACTCCGCTACAACGGGGCGGTGCTGGACGGCTACCGCAACCAGACCAGCCCCTACGGCGGGCGCCTGGCGGGCCGGTGGCCGATCCGGGTCAACCCGGACGATGTCCGCTTCGTCTATTTCCACGATCCGGCCGACGGCCGTTGGCACCGGCTGGAATGGGAACACGCCCCAGGCCTCGCCTCGCCGTTCAGCGCGGAGGCCGCCGCCTACACCCGGCGCCTGGCCACCGGGGAAGGACGGCATGTCGAACCCGAGCAGGCTCTGACCGAGTTGCTGGGGCGCTGGGAGAAGGGGTCGGTCACCGGCCGCCGCGAGCGCAGGATGGCGCTTCGGATCTCGGCCGACCGGCCAGCCTTCCCTCAGCCCTCGCCTGCGTCCGAGTCCGCCGCCAGGACGGGCCTGCACCTGGTCCCGGCCGCGGTGACGGCGGGTGATACCGACGAGGACGACGAGATCTTCGATGGCCCCGACGACGACTTCTACGACGACGCTTTCGAGGTATTGCAGTGACGCCCCCGCCGCTGTTCAGCCTCTCCCGCAAGGAGGGCTGGCGGCGCTTCGTCGACACCCCGCCCCGGGTCCGGCCCGAGACGCTCACCCTCGCCCAGCTGACCGCCCTGGGCGAGGACGCCGTGGATGACTACAACGACCGGCGCCACGACTGGCACGCCAATTTCGGCATCATCCAGACCCCGCAACTGGCATCCATTCACGGGGAGTTGGAACAGATCGTCCACAGCAACCGGCAGGACGCCGACCGAATTCGCTCCGCCGCGGTGATCGATGCCCTGCCGGGCCTGGGCAAGACCACCATCGCGAACCTGTTCGGCCGCGACTTCGACCGCGCCCAGATCCGCCGGCACGGCCCAGTCACCGAACTCGGGAACGAGCGCGTCCCGGTGTTCCGCGTCGGACTGACCTCGAATACCACCCTGCGGACCCTGAACCGGATGATCTGCGAGTTCTACGGCCACCCCGCCACCGACCGGGCGAGCGCCGCCGCGCTGGCCAGCCACGCGCTGGACTGCGTGCTCAGCTGCGAGAGTCGCGTCGGGATCATCGACGACATCCACTTTATCGATCTCGCCCGCCGCGACGGTCTGGCGGTCAGCAACCACCTGAAGTGGCTGGCCAACGAGCTGCCCGTCACCTTCATCTACGTCGGCGTCGGCCTGGCCGAGCGCCGGTTCTTCGCCGACGGTCTCACGGGCAAGAACACCGTCCTTGCCCAGACCGCGCGCCGGTGGACACGTCTTGGGGTCGAGCCGTTCCACCAGGAGGACGGAACCGGGCGCCGACACTGGCGAAGCCTGATCAAATCCACCGAGCGGCAGCTGGTGCTTGCCGACCACCGCCCCGGGATGCTGGTCGAGCTGGAGGACTACCTGTTCGAGCGGACCACCGGGCACATCGGTTCGTACTTCACGCTGCTGGTCCGAGGCTGCTACCGCGCGATCCGCACCGGCACGGAGGCCCTCACCCGTGACCTGCTCGACGAGATCCTCCTTGACGAGGCATCCGAGCAGGCCCGCCGCTGCCTGCCCGCCCCCAGGCGCAGGCCCGCCCGCCAGGCGGCATCGTGAGCCCGGCAGCCCGCGTCCTGCCGCTGCGAGTCGCCCCGCTGGACGGCGAGAGCATCGACAGCTGGCTGCACGCGTTGGCCCGCCGCTACGGGATCACCGTGCGCCGACTGCTGAGCGTCCTGGGCCTGCCCAGCCCCGTCAAGCCGCAGGAACTCCTCACGGAAGGGCCACCCGAGGACCTCCGCAGACTGGAGATGCTCGCGGCGCTGCCCACCGGGCGGCTGGACAGCACCGTCCCGTCCGCCACATGGTTTCCCGGGCGGCCGCGCACCCGCACCCCGCGCTACTGCCCTCCCTGCCTAGCCGATCGGGGCGGCAGGTTCCGCCTCAGCTGGTGGTCACCCTGGACCTTCGCCTGCACGCAGCACCGCCTCCTGCTGGCCGACCGCTGCCCCACCTGCCACACTCTGCCCCACCAGCGCATGCCGCTTCCCTCCCCGCCCGGAATCTGCGCCGCCCCGCAAAAGCGACAGAGCCACTGCATCACCAACCTGACCACAGTTCCTGTGACCGAACTGTCCCCCAGCAGCCCGTTGCTGGACACCCAGCACTGGATCGACGCCGTCACCGCGGGAGGCGCCGACCGCACCGCGGCCGAGGTCTTCAACGACCTGGAGTATCTGGCGAACTGGCTGCAACGCACCCTGGACGAACGTGACACCGCCGACCTCGACCCCATCGCCGCCGAAGGATGGAAGCGCCGGCCGACCGCCGCCTCCGACGCCGCTTCGAGCACCTGGAAGGCACAACTGACCGCCCCGGTCGCCGCCGTCGTCGCCCGCGAGGGACAGACTCTGATCTGCGCCGACGACCAGCACGCAATCGACCGCCTGCGCATCCTCAACCACCGGCGCCCGAACGGTCTCTCCACGCGTCCTCACACCATGGACCCCCGCCACTTCGCGATGCTCTCACCGGCCCTGCAGAGCAGGTTCATCCGGGCCGCCGACGCGGGCCTGGAACCGACCAGCCGGATCCGCTTGCGGTCCTGCACCTCCACCGCACGTCTTCCGCGAACCGACGAGCCGGCCAGCCGCGCCCGCTTGGTCCCGCAACTCCTCTGGCCCGACTGGACATTGCGGATCCTGCCCGAAACGATGCGCCCGGAGTTGTTCCGCGCCGTCGCATCGGCGCTCGTCCTTCACGTCGGACAACCCGAACACACCATCCGGAGCACGGTCCAGCACCTACACCCCCACATCGGCCGCTATCTGCTCGCCACCACTCTCCAGGACATGATTCAGGCCGGGAACTCCCCGCTCCTGGAGGTGTTCTGCCGGATCGCGGACTTCCTGGATAGCGAGGGCAGCCCGATCGACTACCACCGCCGCCGGGAACTGGTCACCGCGGACATCCTCGCCGAAGACGATTGGATGCAACTCTGCTACCGCACCGGAACCAACCCTGGCGAGCACGGCCCGAAGGCCGCACCCACTCCACGCTTCCGCCAGGCCCAGCGCTACCTGGTCCAGCTGATGACCGGCGACGACCTCTCCGCACCCATCCACCCGCTGACCTGGACAAAACGGGGTGAGCGCGCCCGATACTTCCAGTCCATCGAGTCGTTCCCACCCGCACAGCGCCATGCCCTGCGCGAGCACGGATGCGAGGCCCTCCGCACGCTCGGGATCGACGAACCCCTCACATGGAGCCCCCCCGACCACATCTGCCACGACATCCGCCTGCCTGGCCCACGCCTCGACGATATCGACCTCAAAGCCCTGCACCGCCTCGTCCACCGCGAGAGCGTGCCGGTCGTCCAGGCGGCCGCCGCGCTCCGCACCAACCACACCCACGTCCGCTTCGCGCTGGACCTGATCGAGCCCAAGCGCCCCCGCCGCGGCGAGCCGACAACGCGAGGCTCGACCTGGAAGCACCGCGAACGCGCCCGGACCCTGCTGACGGCCGACTTCTTCCAACGCGAGTACGTCATGGCCCGCAAGAACGCCGGGGCGATCGCCAAGGAACACGGCCTTCCCCGCGACATCGTGGTCGAGTTCGCCCACGACGCCGGGTTCACACGCCACCATTCGCCCCGCCCCGTCGACATCGACCCGGCCTGGCTTCGAGACCAGTACGTCAACCACAAGCGATCGACGCTCTCGCTCGCCGAAGAGATCGGCACCGAGGACATGACCATCCTGCGCAGGCTGCGTCAGCTCGACATTCCCATCCGGCCGTCCGGGGTCCACAGCAGCGAGGTCATGCTGGCCCAACTTCCGGACGACGCACCGGCTGACATCAAGAAGGCCGTCCAGGGAACCCGCTACGGGTGGCTCCGCCTTGCCCGCTTCCAGGCCGCCATTGAGTTCCCGAACCTCAAGCTGGCCGGCGAGGCCCTCGGCATCGTCCCCTCCGCCCTCGTCACCCAGCTCGCCCGGCTGGAAGCCGACATCGGCGCCCCGCTGTTCCACCGCAGTGCCAAGACCAAGAACGGGACACCCATGAGCCCGACCCAGCGAGGCGCCGAGCTCCTCGCGGCACTGGCACGGGCTGACATCCAGGCTCTGGCGCCGCCCGGCGAGTTCGTCCTTCACCGCGAGAATCTCAAGTGGACGACAAGTCGTCTGGACAGAACCGATGACAAGTCGACCGGACACTCACACAAAGCCCCAGGTCGAGTTCACTCAGAATGACAAGTGATGCTGGAACCTACACGGGCTTTCGTCGTCCCCGCCGCCGAGGGTCGGCATGGCGTCGGTGAAGGCCTTGCGCCGGTACCGTGAGGGCCCGTCCGGGGCGCGCGGCCCGCCGCCGGGCTACGGATGCGGCGCGCAGACCAGCAGGTACGGCAGCAGGGGGAGCGCCACCACGCCGAGCCGGAAGGCGAGTTGGCGCCGCCGCCGGCCGCCGCCCGGTCGGGCCAGACGGCGGACCCGGGCCGGCACCCCGGTGGCGGCCACCCCCAGGGCCCCGCCCGGCGCGGAGCCTGGCGCGGAGCCCGGCGTGGCGCCGCCGGTCGCCAGGGAGCAGAGCGCGGAGGCCAGGTCGGTGCGCGACACCTGCGCCAGCGCCGCGTCGTCGGCGGCCATCTCCAGCAGCAGCGCCACCTCCGAGCGCCCGATCCGGGCCAGCGGCAGCGGGCGCAGGAGCAGCGCGAAGGTGTCCGCCGGCAGCCGGAAGAGGTGGTGGCGGCCACGGATGTGCCCGTGCTCGTGGGCGACCGCCGCGGCGAGCTGCCGCTCGTCGAGCAGCTGCAGCGCCCCGCGCGACAGGACCACCCGGGAGCGGCGGCCCGGCAGGCAGTAGACGGTCGGGTGGGCGTGCTCCAGGACCAGGGCGCCCCAGCGCCGGTCCCGTACGGCGACCACGTCCAGCAACGCCCGGTGCCGCCGCCGGGCCCGCCCGGCCCGCACCCCGACGGCCGCCACCACCGCGGCGAGCGCGGTCCCGGCGGCGGCCAGCAGCCACCAGTCGTGGGTGTGCGCGGCGACCGGCCCGGTCGGCTCCACGTGCGGGACCAGCCCGACCAGCCCGGCGGGCTCGTGGGCGAACGGCTCCACCGCGTGGTGCGCCGCCAGGAGCAGCGCGACCAGGAACGAGGCCATCAGCGCGAGCCAGAGCGCCGCGCCCGCCGCCGGACGCGCCTGCAGGCGGGCCGATCCGGCCATCCGGCGGGGCAGCAGCACCCCGGTCACGGCCAGGTAGAGGCCGAGCAGCGCAAGGGTCACTCGGTGTCCCGGGCCTTCACCTGTTCGAGGGCGGCGAGCAGGGCGGAGATCTCGTCGCCGCTTATCCGGTCGACGAAGTGGAGCAGTGCGCCCGCCCGGTCGGGGGTGGTCTCCAGGGCCTGGTGCATCAGCCTGGCGGTGTACTCCTCGCGGGTGCAGGTCGGCTCGTACACCCAGGCGCGGCCGACCTTGTCGCGGCGCAGCCAGCCCTTGGTGTGCAGGATGTCGGCCACCGTGGTGACGGTGGTGTAGGCGACCGGCCGCTGCAGCTGGAGGTCGTCGACGACCTCGCGTACCGGGGCCGGCCGGCCCCAGGCCCAGAGCCGGTCCATGATCTCGGCTTCCAGCTCGCCGAACCCGCGCAGCACTGCCCTGTCTCCCTCGCCGACCGCCGGCGCCCACCGCCCGCTGCAACCCGCCATCGTACGTGGGCGCCGTCGGGCGCGCAGGACATCCAGGGCCCGCTGCGCCCCGCCGTCGTACGTGGGCGCCGTCGGGCGCGCAGGACATCCAGGGCCACCCCCGCCCACGGCACGCGCCCCGCCCGCACACCGCACGCCGAGCGCCCGCCTGCCCCGAGTCGGGGAGGCGGGCGCTACGGACCTCAGGGCACCCGGAGCCTCAGGACAGCCGCCGCCCGAGCGGGATCCGGGTGCGGGTGAACAGGGCGGCGAGCAGGCCCGCCACCACCGGGAGCACCAGGACGACCAGCAGCAGCTGTCCCCAGGGCGCGGTGATCAGGGCCGGATGGCTGCCGAACCCGCTCGCCCGGGACTTGAGCAGCCCCACCGCGGGGACGAAGCCGTTGACCGCTCCCAGCAGCGCCCCGAGCAGGGCGATCAGTGCGCACTGCAGGCCCGCCATCGTGCGGCGGATCCGCGGTGGCGCGCCGACGGCGGCCAGGGTGGCCTGGTCCTGGCGGGAGTCGGCGGCGGCCAGCCCGGTGGCGATGCTGGCCGCGCCGAGGACGACCAGTGCGGCGAACCCGCTGAGCGCCAGGGTGAGGGCGTCGCCGCGGGGCTGGTAGCCGCGCTCGACCTCCAGCTGGGCGGCCCGGTTGAGGCGGACGACGGATGCCTCGGCGCGCTGCTGGGCCTTGCGGTCGGGCGGAGTGGTGGGCACCCAGATCGAGCCGGTGGGCTGTGCGGCGAGTCCGAGCTTCGGCAGCGCCGAGGGCAGGATCAGGCCCTGGGCGAAGCGGGCGGCGGTCGGGTTCTCGACCAGGACGGCGTCGACCGGGAGCTCCTGCAGGTCGGGCTTGGGGATTTCGCCCGGCTGCAGCGGCGCGCCGCTTCCTCCGCGCAGTTGGAGCACGGTCCGGCCGTCGCCGGCGAGGAACGCGCGGTCGAAGACCAGGATCTTCCCGGCCGCCAGGGCCTGTTCGGCGGCCGGGTCGTGGACGCCGAACTGGGTGCGGAGCACGGCGGCGTCCCCGGCGGCCAGGTGCGGGGGGCCGGACGCGGTGCGCCAGTTCGCGGTGCCCTTGAGCTGGACGGTGCTGGAGCAGCCGGCGCAGAACCGGTACACCGCGTCGGCGAGGTCGGCGCGCGGGCCGAGATCGGTCAGCTGCTTGCCCAACTCAGCGCGCATGATGTCGAGTTGGGGTCCGTCGGTGGTGGCGATGAGCTGGACGGCGCCGTACGGGGCCTGCGGCCGGTAGTCGCGGCGGTTCTCGGCGTCGGTGCTGGTGCTGTAGACGCCGATGGCGACGGCTCCGGCCACGGCGGCCATGACGGCGGCGACGGCCGGCGCGGTGCGCGAGCGGTGCCGGGCGGAGTCGCGCAGGGCGAGCCGGGGCCCGAGCGGCAGCCGTCCGGCGGCCCGGCCGACCAGGGCGACGAGGAACGGGGTGCAGGCGAGCAGGCCGAGTTCGGCGGTGATGGAGCCGCCGAGCACGGTCAGCGTGCGGGCGTCGTACGTGCTGACGACGGGCAGGCCGCGTTGCACCGCGCCCGCGCCGTACAGGGCCAGGATGGCGCCGGCGGCGAGCAGCACCAGGCCGAGCAGGGTGACCCACCGGTTCGGGCCGCGGACGGTGTCCCGGCCGGTGAGCCCGGCGGTGACGCTGCGGCGGGCGGCCTGCAGTGCGGGCAGCGCGGCCGCGAGGAGCGCGGTGAGCAGGCCGATGCCGGCGATCGCGAGCAGGTCCAGCGGTGGGAGGGCGAAGTGCCCGAAGCGGGCGCCGCCGGCCCGTTCGATCCACGGACGGAGCCCGGCGACGGCGCCGGTGCCGAGGGCCACCCCGACCACTGCCCCGGCCACGCCGAGGACGAGGCCGCCGCCGAGCACCACCGCGCCGACGTGGGACCGCCGGCCGCCGGCGGCGCCGAGCAGCGCGAGTTGGCGGCGGGAGCGGCGGGCGCCGACCGCGAAGGCGGGCCCGGCGAGCAGGGCGACCTCCAGCAGGCCCATGCCGGTGACGGTGGCCACCACGACCTTGGTGTTGTTGTCGGCGGAGGGGCCGGTGGAGCGGTAGGCGTCCCGGTAGTAGGGGACGGCGGCGCGCGGCGGCGGGGCGAGGGCGACCGAGCGGGCGGTGAGGGTGTAGCCGTGGGCGTTGAACTCCTGGACCTTGGCCCAGTCGAGGGCGGCCCCGGCGGGGAGCCGGACCAGCCAGGCGCCGTGTTCGGGCCCGGAGCGCTCCCCGGCGGGGCTGTCGGGTGGCGTGGCGGCGGCGATCTGGTCCAGCAACGCGCCCGGCTGGGCGACGAGTTCGACCCGGCGGAGGTCGTCCGGGTGCTCGACGACGCCGGTGATGGTGAAGGTCGTCCGTTCCAGGCCCGGGAGGGTGGTGGTGCCGCCGACGGCGAGCCCGGCGTGGTCGAGGAAGGCCCGGGTGGCGGCCAGTTCGCGGGGGCCTCCCGGGGCGTGGCCGTCGACCAGGTTGAGCCGGCCGTGCCAGAGCGGGTCGGCGACGTCGGCTTCGGCGGTGAGGGTGCGGACCAGGCCTTCGGGTGAGGTCGCGCCGGTCTCCGGACCCGGCCGGGCGGCGGTCAGCACGCTGCCGGGCGGCAGCAGGCCGGTGACCAGGGCGACCGGGTCGGTGCCGGCGGCCTTCTGCTGCTCGGGCGTGGGCGCCTGCCCGGGGCGGGGTTCGACCGCGAAGGCGCCGTCCTCGGCGACCGGGGCCTGCTCGACGCTCCGGCCGGGGGCGAGCGCGGTGACCAGCGCGTCCGCGCCGCCCACGACCCGTTCGACCCGTTCGGCCGGCGTGAGCTGCCCGCTGCGGTGGACGACGTCGGCGCCGGTGACGCCGAGGACGGGCAGCGCGACCATGGCGACGATCAGGGCGCTGCGGCCCTTGGCGCGCAGCGCGTCGCGGCGGGCGATGCGCAGGGCGACCTTCCATGCGCCGAGTCTCATCGGGCCACCTCGCCGAAGCCGCCGGCCGCGTGCCCGGCCCCGTCGTTCGCGTGGCCGAGGCCCCCTGCGGGGGCGCCGAGCGGGTCGCCGCCCAGTCGGCGCTTGCCGGTGCGGCGCCCGTGGCTCTCGGAGGCGACCCTGCCGTCCTTCAGGTGGACCACCCGGTCCGCCCAACTGGCGTGCGCCGCCTCGTGGGTGACCATCATCGCGGCCGCGCCGGCGTCGCAGCGGGCGCGCAGCACGGCGAGGACGGCCTCGCCGGTGGCGGAGTCGAGGGCGCCGGTCGGTTCGTCGGCGAGGACGAGCCGGCGCTCGCCGATGAGCGCGCGGGCGATGGCGACGCGTTGTTGCTGTCCGCCGGACATGTCGTCGGGGAAGCGGTCGGCGAGTTCGAGGATGCCGAGCTCCTCCAGCGCGGCCAGCGCCTCCCGGCGGGCGGTTCGTCCGGAGACGCCGTCGAGTTCGCGCGGCAGCGAGATGTTCTCCGCGGCGGTGAGGGCGGGGATCAGGTTGTAGTCCTGGAAGACGTAGCCGATGGAACGCCGCCGCAGGTCGGCGAGTCGGCCTCGACCGAGGCCGCCGAGGGTGACGCCCTCGACCCGGACCTCGCCCTCGCTGGGTGCGTCGAGTCCGCCGGCCAGGGTCAGCAGGGTGGACTTCCCGGAGCCGGAGGGCCCCATGACGGCGACGAACTCGCCCGGATGGACGGCGAGATCGACGCCGCGCAGGGCGTGCACCTCGGCTGCGCCCCGCCCGTGCACCCGGGTGACGTTGGCCAGGTGCAGGACGGGTGCGGAACGGGTCGGATCGCTGTGGGACACACTTCCCCCTAGTGGGCTTTCGAACTGCATATGTCGGTGAACTATATATGCCGGACGAGGGTGCTTGTGGAGGGGTGGCTTGGTCAAACTTCTACAAAGCTGTCGATGATTGGTCGCAAAGCGGCAGTCGGGCGGTCGTCGAGGGTCTATGCTCGGAGAGATTTGAAAGGCACCTCGTTCGGTGAGGCGTCTTCACGGACACAGGCCACTGACCCGACGACGTCGAGAGACGCCCAGGTTCAGGACAGGTCTTCCCGAGTTAAGGGTTGACCCCAAGTGGCTTCCGGCCGACCAGGCTGGACACGCCGTGGAGTGCCAAAGCTCTGACGAGTTGGGGTGTACCGGTCCCGTCGGGTCGGTCCGCTCCTTGCCGTGTCGTGAAGCGGCGCACAGTCGGTGCGCCCCCGACCGGGAGGAGGCGAGAGATATGGACTGCAGTAGTCCGGGCCACAGTTGCCCCTGCCCCCGCATGCTCTCGATCACCTCCGGCACGCGGTAACAACCTTCCCTGCGCGTTCACCCGACGTTTCGTCATGCGCTCAACCGCGCCTTGACGCAAGACGTCTGACGCATCGTCATGCCCTCACGGCCGCCGCCGCTCAGCGCCGCCGTGCGGTCCGCCGGCGTGCGCCCGCATCCGCAGGGAGGATCGCTGCTGCGTGCCCCCTGTCGCCCCCTGGGAAGGGGGCAGGGAGGCCCCTGCCATGACCAACGTGATGCTGGACCCCAAGGTCCCCACCGCCCGCACCGCCGTCCTCGACGACGCCCACCTCGGCGACATCAAGGGCGCCCTCGGCACCATCAAGCTCGACGACACCACCCCGCGCCACGGAATCTCCGCCCGTCTCAAGACGCTGCTCGCGATCATCGGCCCCGGCCTGATCGTGATGGTCGGGGACAATGACGCGGGCGCCTTCTCCACCTACGGCCAGGCGGGGCAGAACTACGGCACCCAGCTGCTGTGGACGCTCCTGATGCTCGTCCCCGTCCTCTACGTCAACCAGGAGATGGTGCTGCGCCTGGGCGCCGTCACCGGCGTCGGCCACGCGCGGCTGATCCTGGAGCGCTTCGGCAAGTTCTGGGGCGCGTTCAGCGTCATCGACCTGTTCCTGCTCAACGCCCTCACGCTGGTCACCGAGTTCATCGGCGTCACCCTGGCGGCCGGCTACCTCGGCCTGCCCAAGGCCGCCTCGGTGGTGCTGGCCGCCGGCATCATCATCGCCTCGGCCTTCACCGGCTCCTTCCAGCGCTTCGAGCGCGTCGCCGTCACCCTCTGCGCGGGCTCGCTGCTGCTGGTGCCGATCTACTTCATGGTCCACCCGAAGACCTCGCAGATGGCGCACGACTTCGTGGTGCCCAGCATGCCGGGGGGCTCGGGCCAGCTGGCGGCCGTGATGCTGGTGATCATCTCCATCGTCGGCACCACCGTCGCGCCCTGGCAGCTGTTCTTCCAGCAGTCGTACGTCATCGACAAGCGGATCACTCCGCGTTTCATGAAGTACGAGAAGGTCGACCTGTGGATCGGGATCGTCGTGGTCATCGTCGGCGCCGCCGCGATGATCGGCTTCACCTCAGCGGCCTTCGCCGGCACCGACGGTTTCGGGCAGTTCTCCGACGCGGCCGCCCTCGCCCGGGGCATCGAGGACAAGGCCGGCCACCTGGCGGGCGTGCTGTTCGCGATCGCCCTGCTGGACGCCTCGATCATCGGCGCCTTCGCGGTGTCCCTCTCCACCGCCTACGCGATCGGCGACGTGTTCGGGATCAAGCACTCGCTGCACCGGGGTGTCAAGGGTGCCAAGGGCTTCTACGGGATCTACGCCGGACTGGTCGTGGTGGCCGCCGCGATCACCCTGCTGTCCACCGAGTACACCCAGGGTCTGATGACGCAGTTCGTCCAGGTGCTCGCCGGTGTGCTGCTGCCCTCGGCGACGGTGTTCCTGCTGCTGCTCTGCAACGACAAGGACGTCCTCGGCCCCTGGGTCAACGGGCCGAAGACCAACGCCTTCACCTCGGCCGTGGTCGGCGTCCTGGTCACGCTGTCGCTGATCCTGACCGCCGCCGTGGTCTGGCCGGACATCAGCTCCGCGGCGATCCTGTGGATCATGGCCGGCTGCGGCGTGGCGGGCGTCCTGGTCGCCGGGTACTCCTTCACCTTCGGCCGCACGGCCACCAAGGAGGACCCGATCGACCGCACCGGCCGCGAGCAGTGGCGGATGCCCCCGCTGGAGACCCTGAGCAGGCCGGTCATGTCCACCGCCCGCAAGGTCGGCATGGGCGCCCTGCGCGCCTACCTGCTGCTCGCGATGGTGATGGTCATCATCAAGATCGTCCAGACCGCGTTGAGCCACTGAGCCGCCGACCGCAGCCCGAACGGACGGGTGGTGGGCAGCGGCCCGCCGCCCATCCGTCCGTCTTCCCCCAGAAGGAGGTGCCGTCGTGCACACCCTGACCACCATCGACTTCCTGGTCCGCCTGGCCACCGGCGTCGCCTGCGGCGCGCTGATCGGCGTCGAGCGCCAGTGGCGGGCCCGGATGGCCGGCCTGCGCACCAACGCCCTGGTCGCCGCCGGCGCCACCCTGTTCGTGCTGTACAGCGAGGCCGTCGGCGACACCGGCAGCCCCACCCGGGTCGCCTCGTACGTCGTCTCCGGCATCGGCTTCCTCGGCGGTGGCGTCATCCTGCGCGACGGCGCCGGCGTGCGCGGCCTCAACACCGCCGCCACGCTGTGGTGTTCGGCTGCGGTCGGGGTGCTCGCCGCCTCCGGCAAGCTCGAACTGGCGGCCCTCGGCACGCTCGCGGTCCTCGCCGTCCACCTGGTCCTGCGCCCGGCCGGACGGCTGCTCGACCGGACCCCGCAGTCCGGCAGCGACCCGGACTCCACCGTCCGCGCCACCGTCCACCTGGAGTGCGAGCGCAAGGCCGAGACCCACATCCGGGCCCTGCTGCTCCAGGCGCTGTCCGCCTCCGGCCTCGCCCCCACCGGCCTGCGCGCCCGCCGCACCGACCAGGGCGACGCCACCAGCCTGCGCGCCACCGTGGCCATCGCCGGGCAGGTCGCCCCCGCCCTCGAACAGGTCGTCAGCCGGCTCTCCCTCGAACCCGGCGTCCGGGACCTGCACTGGCACCTCGACGACGACTCCGACGATCCCGGCCGACCCGCGCTCGCCTGAGGGAGTAGAACGGAAGCACCGTCACACGACCGACCGGGAGGCCCCGATGCTCACACCCGATCCCCGGCACGGGCCGCTCGTGCCGATGCTGCTGGTGCTCACCGTCGTCACCGGCCTGGTGGACGCGGTCAGCTACCTCGAACTCGGCCACGTCTTCGTCGCCAACATGACCGGCAACGTGGTCTTCCTCGGCTTCGCGCTGGCCGGCGCGGCCGGACTCTCCGCCACCGCCTCGCTGACCGCCCTCGGCGCGTTCGTGCTCGGCGCGATGGCAGGCGGCCACCTGACCGAGCGGCTCCCCGGCCACCGGGGGCACCTGCTGACCGCCGCGGTCGCCGTCCAGGCGGTGCTCGTCGCCGCGAGCACCGTCCTGGCGGCCGTGGTCGGCCACACCTCGGACCCGGCCCGCTACACCCTGATCGGGCTGCTCGGCTTCGCCATGGGCGGCCAGAACGCGGTGGTCCGCTCCCTCAAGGTGCCCGACCTGACCACCACCGTGCTCACCATGACCATCACCGCCCTCGCCGCCGACCGCGCCGGTCCGCGCCGCCTCGCCTCCGCCGTCTGGATGTTCACCGGCGCCCTCGTCGGGGCCCTCCTGGTCCTCCACGTCAACGTCCCCACCGCCCTGGCCCTGGCCCTCGCGCTGCTCGTCGCGGTCGCGGCGCTCACCCATCGCGCGGCCAGGCCCCGCCCCGACATCCCCGGCTGGACCCAGCCGGTCTGAGGCGGGCTTCCGGTTCGGGCCTGTTCGGTCCTGCGCGATCCGGCCGTCCGGGCCGTCCGTCGGCGGGCGTCAGTCGTCCTGGCGGTGCCCGGCGCGGCCGCTCCAGAGGGGTTCCAGGCGGGCCCAGTCGCGGCTCCAGTCCTCGTCGGAGCGGCGGTCGAGGGTGTGCAGGCGCAGCCGTAGGGCGAGGGTGAGGAGGGCGAGCAGGGCGAGGAGGCCGCCGGCACCGGTGCAGGCGGCGGAGACGGCGAGGGTCGCGCGGTTGGTCGGGGGATCGGAGACGGCGCCCGCGGGATCGACCCAGACGGGGACGACGCTTCCGGCGACGGACGAGCGGGGAGCCTGGACGGTGCCGGTGTGCGGGTGGCCGTCGGGGTAGGTCCAGGAGGCCTCGACGTCGACGCGGTTGCCGTAGCCGCCGCCGAAGCGGCCGCCGGTGGCGGAGTCGTGGTCGGGGAGGGTGAGCACCACGGCGTCGACCCGGTGGAGGCGCAGCCGGTCGCTGTCGGCCTGGGGTGCGGTGGCGTGGTAGCTGAGCAGGGCGGCGGCGGTGCCGAGTGCGAGGGCGAGCAGCGCCCCGACGGTGGCCAGCAGCCAGGCGCGGGCGCGGGCCCGGTCGACCGGCCGGACCAGCGGTTCGTGCCGGGCACCGAAGGCCCGCCGCAGCCGGCGGCCGGTTCGCGGCGGTCGCGACGCGGGCCGGGGTGTGCTGGACACGTTGAGGGCTCCTCAGGGGCGTTGGGGCGGCGTGGCGGTGGGGTCGACAGAGCTGCGTCACCCAATTTCCACCCGGCGGCCGCCCGCGCACAAGAGTCGTGCGGACTCGTACCACCGGGACCACCGGGCCGCGCCGCCGCGCGCTGCCCGCGTGCCGTCGTAGACCCCTTCGGCAGCCGTGCGGCAACCGGGTGGCACCCCCACGGTCAACCGGACCCGGGACGTTCGGCCCTCGGCAGCCGTGGCCCGTCCGGGGCAGGCTTGGGTCCGGCCGCCCCCCTCGTGCCGGGTCGTGGCCGGGCCCGGTTGACCGTGGGGGTGCCGGGCCGTGGTGCGGTGCAGGGGGTGAGCGTGGGGCTACCTCCTGCCCGCCCGCACCTTTCTGACGGTGTTTTCGCAGGCAGGGGCCGTATTCTCGCCAGCTATACACTCGAAGTATACTCGTGGGGTATGGTCTCTCCCATGAGTGTTCCTTTGACCCTGTTGGGGCTGCTGGAGCGGGAGCCGAGTCATGGCTACGACCTCAAGCGCGACTACGACTCCCTCTTCGGCCGCGGCAAGCCCCTCCCGTACGGCCAGGTGTACGCGACGCTCGGCCGGCTGGCCCGCGACGGCAAGGTGGTCGCGGGCGAGGCCGAGCCCGGTGACGGCCCCGAGCGCAAGCGGTACGTGATCACCGAGGCGGGGGTGACGGAGTTCGAGACCTGGCTCAAGGACCCGGTCGCGCCCGAACCCAACCTGCAGAGCGTGCTGTTCACCAAGGTCGTGCTGGCCCTGATGCTGGGCCGGGACGCCCAGGAGTACCTGGACACCCAGCGCGCCGCCCACCTGCGCCGGATGCGCGAGCTCACCGAACTGCGCCGCACCGGCGCGCTGGTGGACGCCCTGCTCGCCGACCACGGGCTGTTCCACCTGGACGCCGACCTGCGCTGGATCGACCTCACCGCCGCACGCCTGGACGCGCTGGCCGAGGCGGTGCGCTCATGACCACGGTGATCGAGGCCCGCGACGTCGCCCTCGCCTTCGGCGAGACCCCCGCCCTGCGTGGGGCGAACCTGTCCGTCGAGGCCGGCGAGGTGCTCGCCATCATGGGCCCGAGCGGCTCGGGGAAGTCGACCTTACTCCACTGCCTGGCCGGCATCCTGGTGCCCGACGCGGGCGAGGTGCTGTTCAACGGGCAGCGCCTGGACGCGATGCCGGAGGCGCAGCGCAGCGCCCTGCGCCGGGACAAGTTCGGCTTCGTCTTCCAGTTCGGCCAGCTGGTCCCGGAGTTGACGGCCGAGGAGAACGTCGCCCTGCCGCTGCTGCTGAACGGCGTGCGCCGGACCGCCGCGCTGGCCGAGGCCCGGCCGTGGTTCGCCCGGCTCGGCCTGGACGGCATGGAGAACCGCCGCTCCGGCGAGCTGTCCGGCGGTCAGGCACAGCGGGTCGCGCTGGCCCGCGGCCTGGTGGCCCGTCCGCAGGTGCTGTTCGCCGACGAGCCGACCGGCGCGCTGGACTCGCTGACCGGCGAGCAGGTCATGGAGCTGATGGTCGACTCGGCCCGCGAACAGGGCACCACCGTCATCCTGGTCACCCACGAGCCGCGGGTCGCCGCCTACGCCGACCGCGAGGCGATCGTCCGCGACGGCCAGGCCCGTGCGCTCTCCACCGGATCGGTGGCCTCGTGATCCGCTTCTCGCTCCGTCTGGCCGTCAGCGGCGGCCGGGAGGCCGTGGCCCGGCTGCTGATGATCGCGGCGGCGGTCGCGATCGGGGTCGGGCTGCTGCTGTCGACCCTCGCCGGTGTCAACGCGATCGACCGGGCCAACGAGCGGCAGTTCTGGATGAACACCGGGGTCAAGGGCGGGACCGCCACCGCCCCGGCGGACCCGCTCTGGTGGGGCGCCCGGATGGACTACTTCCAGGGGAAGAGGGTCTTCCTGGCCCAGGTCGCCCCCACCGGGCCCACCTCGCCGGTGCCGCCCGGCCTGAGCAGGCTGCCGGCCGCCGGCGAGTACTACGCCTCGCCCGCCCTGGAGAAGCTGCTGAGCGAGGTCCCGGCCGTCGAGCTGGGCGACCGCTTCCCGGGCCGGCCGGCCGGCACCCTCGGCGACGACGCGCTGCCCTCCCCGGACACCCTGGCGGTGGTCGTGGGCCGCACCGTGGACGAGGTCAAGGCCCTGCCGAGGGCCACCACCGTCACGACCATCGCCGCCGCGCTGCCCGCCGAGTGCGACAACGACTGCTACGGCGCGGGCGTGCACGGCGACGCGATGGTCCTGGTGCTCACCGTGGTGGCCGGGGCGCTGATCTTCCCGGTGCTGATCTTCATCGGCACCGCGACCCGGTTGTCCGCAGCCACCCGTGAGCAGCGCTACGCCGCGATGCGCCTGGTGGGCGCGACGCCGGGCCAGGTGTCGGTGATCTCGGCGGTGGAGTCCACGGTCGCCGCCGTGGCCGGTACCGTCCTCGGCTTCGGCGTGTACTTCGCGCTGCGGCCGGTGATGGCCGGCGCGCCCTTCACCGGCGACCGTTTCTTCGTCGGGGACCTGAGCCTGAGTCCGGTGCACGCGGCCGGGGTGGTGCTGGGCGTGCCGGTGGTGGCCGCGCTCGCCGCCCGGTTCGCGCTGCGCCGGGTCACCATCTCGCCGCTCGGGGTCTCCCGGCGGGCCACCCCGAAGCCGCCGAGCGCCTGGCGGCTGGCCCCGCTGCTGGCCGGTCTCGGCGAGCTCGGCTACTTCGTCGGCAACCGCCCGGCGACCACCAACGGGCAGTCGGCGGCCTACCTCACCGGCTTCGTCCTGGTGATGCTCGGTCTGGTGATCTCCGGGCCGTGGCTCACCATGGCGGTCTCCCGGGGAGTGGCCCGGCGGACCAGCCGTCCGGCCTCGCTGATCGCCATGCGTCGACTGGGGGACGACCCGAGGGCGGGCTTCCGTTCGGTGGCCGGCCTGGTGCTGGCCCTGTTCGTGACGACCGCGACCCTGAGCATCATGGGCACCATCAACGCGAACCAGGGCACGCTCAACGGCGCTCCGGAGGTCCGCAAGGCCGTCGTGACCACCCCGATGGGCGGTTCGGAGAGCCCGATGGTGCTCCAGGCGGTGCCCGATGGCATGGTGGCGCGGGCCCGGGCCGTCCCCGGCTTCGCGGGGATGGCGCTGGTGCACGACAACCCGGCCGGGATCGGCGCGTACCAGTACGGCCGGGAACGGATCGTGCCTCCCCTGGTGCGCTGCTCGGAGCTCGCGCAGATTCCCGTGGTCGGCCACTGCGCGCCGGGGGCCGCCGTCGCGGCCGTCGACCGCAACCAGTTCCTCGACCTGCAAGCGAACGCCGGTAGGGAGTGGCCGACGGCAGCGGTCTCTGCCGAGGAGGTCGCCACCCTCCCGGTGCGGATGATCTATGCGACCACCGACGGCTCCGCGTCGGCCACGGAGCAGTTGCGGACGCTCTTCAACAGCGAACTCCCCCGCTACGAGGCCCGGATGGCCGAGGACTGGAGCTCCGAGGGGCAGAAGAAGCTCCAGGGCTGGCGCCAGCTCGCGAACGTGGTCCTGCTGACCACCCTGCCGATCGCCGGGTGCAGCCTCGCGGTGAGCGTGGTGGCCGGACTCTCCGACCGCCGCCGCCCGTTCGCGATGCTGCGGCTCACCGGGGCGCCGCTGCGGCTGCTGCAACGGGTGATCGGGCTGGAGAGCGCGCTGCCACTGCTGGTGGTGTCGGCGATCGCGATCGGGACCGGCTTCGCGGCGGCGGCGATGTTCCTCAAGGCGCAGATGCAGTACGACCTGGTGTCGCCGGGTGCGCCGTACTACGGGCTGACGGCCTTCGGGCTGGTCGCCTCGCTGGGCATCATCGCCTCGACGCTGCCGCTGCTGAAGCGGATCACCGGGCCGGAGGCCGCCCGCAACGGCTGATCCGCCGCAGGCTGCCCCGTATGCCCCGCGTACCCCGTCGTCCTCAGTGGGCGACGGGGTACACGTTCGTCCCGGCCCGAACGACCGGGGGCAGAGCCGGGGACAGGACCGGGGACAGCTGGGGAAGCCAGCTGCCGAGCACCAGCGCGGACGGGTAGAACATCGGCTCGGGCAACGCGTCCAGCGCGAAGCGCTCCCAACCTCCACAGGCGTGCGGCTCGGTGACGACGGCCTCGGCCAGGCTCGGCGGCGCCAGCACGGCGGCGGTGAGCCGGGGACGGCCGAGCTCGTGGTCGAGCAGGAGGGCGAGCACCCGCATCCGCTCGGCGGGCAGCACGATGCCGGTCTCCTCGGCGAGTTCGCGGGCCGCGGTCCGCTCGAAGGACTCGCCGGGGTCGACCTTCCCACCGGGCAGGCTCCAGGTGGGCGGCTCACCGGCGGTGGTCCGCCGGCCGATCAGCACCCGGCCGTCCCCGGTGGGCACGATGATTCCGGCGCCGAGCAGCGGTGCGGTCGTCAATTCGCCATCTCCTTCGCGGGGATCAGGGGACTACCAGTTGGAGCGCTCGTAGTCCTTCAGGAAGCAGCCGTACAGGTCCTCGCCGAGCTCGCCGCGGACGATCGGGTCGTACACCCGGGCCGCGCCGTCGACCAGGTCGAGCGGGGCGTGGAAGCCCTCGTCGGCCAGCCGCATCTTGTCCGGGTGCGGCCGCTCGTCGGTGATCCAGCCGGTGTCGACGGCGGTCATCAGGATGCCGTCGGACTCGAACATCTCGTGCGCGCTGGTGCGGGTGAGCATGTTGAGCGCGGCCTTGGCCATGTTGGTGTGCGGGTGGCCGGCGCCCTTGTAGCCGCGTTGGAAAACGCCCTCCATCGCGGAGACGTTGACCACGTACTTGCGGCGGGACGCGGAGGCGGCCATCGCCGGGCGCAGCCGGCTGATCAGGATGAACGGCGCGGTGGAGTTGCAGAGTTGGACCTCCAGCAGCTCGACCGGGCCGACCTCGTTGACGGTCTGCACCCAGCTGTTGGTGGGCGCGAGGTCGGGCACCAGGCCGCCGGCGTCGATCGCGGTGCCGGCCTCGATCCGGGCGGGCGTCGCGGAGCCGGTGACGAGCGCGAGGGAGGTGACGTCCTCGGCGGCCATCCGCTGGGTGTCGCCGCCCGCCTGGTGGGGGAGGGCGGGCAGGTCGACGCTGCCGCTGCCGAAGCGGCCGATGGTGGTGGCCTGCGGCAGCGCGCCGGCCGGCAGCGGCGCGGACTCGGCGGCGATCAGCTCGCGGTAGGACTCCGGCGGGCGGCGCACGGTCTGCGCGGCGTTGTTGATCAGGATGTCCAGCGGGCCGTCGGCGGCGACCTCGTCGGCGAGCGCCATGACCTGGGCCGGGTCGCGCAGGTCGATGCCGATGACCTTGAGGCGGTGGATCCAGTCGGCGCTGTCCGGCATCGCCGTGAAGCGGCGGATCGCGTCGTTGGGGAAGCGCGTGGTGATGGTGGTGTGGGCGCCGTCGCGCAGCAGCATCAGCGCGATGTACATGCCGATCTTGGCCCGGCCGCCGGTGAGCAGCGCGCGCTTGCCGGTGAGGTCGGCCCGGGCGTCGCGGCGGGCCCGGTTCTTGGCCGCGCAGGCCTGGCACAGGTTGTGGTAGAAGGCGTCGACCTCGACGTACCGCTGCTTGCAGGTGTAGCAGGAGCGGGGCCGCTCCAGGATGCCGGCGATCTCGGTGGTGGTGATGGTGGTGAGGCCGAAGGCGCCGGCGGTCTCGTCGTCGATCCGGGTGGGTGCGCCGGTGGCGGTGCGGGCGGTGACCTCGCGGTCGTTCGCGGTCTTGCGGGCGCGGGTCTCCTGGCGGCGGCGCTGCTTGAGGGTGCGGAATATGCCGCCGACGGCCTGGCGGACGGTGATCGCGTCCGGGTGGTCGACGTGCAGCTGGTCGAGCTCGGCGAGCACGTCCAGGCAGAGCTTCAGCCGCTCGGGGTCGAGGCCGGGACCGTAGTCGATCTCCTCCTCGGTGTCCGTGCCGCCCTGGTCCTGCTTGATGTCCACGCCCGCCGTCATGCCTGTCGCCGCTTCCCGCTCGCCTCGCCGTTACCGCGTGAATGCTACGGGAGCGGCGCCGGCCACCGCGAAAGCCGAGCCTTTTGGATGATCATCCAAGTCTACGCGCGGAGCATTGATCATGGTTTGTGTACAGTGCCAGCAATGGGCCTCGAACTGGCTTTTGGTCCCACCGTCCCGGAGAATCGAATGCTGGGTGCCGGGCGCCCGAGTGCGCCCGGCGGCAGAGCCGCAACCGCACCCGAGGTGTAATTTCTCCCAGCCAGAGAGCCCCCTTCATGCGCTTCCTGAACGACCTCAAGCCCTCGTACGACCTCACGTACGACGACGTCTTCATGGTCCCCAGCCGTTCCGCCGTGGGCTCCCGGCAGGCCGTAGACCTCTCCTCCCACGACGGCACCGGCACCACCATCCCGCTGGTCGTCGCCAACATGACCGCCATCGCGGGCCGCCGGATGGCCGAGACCGTCGCCCGCCGCGGCGGCCTGGTCGCCATCCCGCAGGACATCCCGACCGAGGTCATCGCCGAGGTCGTCTCCTGGGTCAAGCAGCGCCACCTGGTGCACGACACCCCGATCACCCTCGCCCCGGGCGCCACCGTCGCCGAGGCGCTGTCGCTGCTGCCCAAGCGCGCGCACGGCGCCCTCGTGGTCGTCGAGGACGGCAAGCCGGTCGGCGTGGTCACCGACTCCGACTGCCAGGGCGTGGACCGCTTCACCAGCCTCGCCGACGTGATGTCCCGCGACCTGCTGCTGCTGGACGAGGGCATCGACCCGCGCACCGCCTTCGACAAGCTCACCGAGGCGCACCGCAAGCTCGCCCCGGTGGTCGACGGCGAGGGCCGACTGGTCGGCATCCTCACCCGCAAGGGTGCGCTGCGCGCCACCCTGTACACCCCGGCCGTGGACGGCGACGGCAAGCTGCGGATCGCCGCCACCGTCGGCATCAACGGCGACGTCGCCGGCAAGGCCGCGGCCCTGATCGAGGCCGGCGCCGACGTGCTGGTGGTGGACACCGCGCACGGCCACCAGGAGTCGATGATCAGCGCGCTGCGCGCGGTGCGCGGCCTGGACCCGCAGATCCCGATCGTGGCCGGCAACGTGGTCTCCGCCGCCGGTGTCCGCGACCTGGTCGAGGCGGGCGCCGACATCCTCAAGGTCGGTGTCGGCCCGGGCGCCATGTGCACCACCCGGATGATGACCGGCGTCGGCCGCCCGCAGTTCTCCGCCGTGCTGGAGTGCGCCGCCGAGGCGCGCCGGCTCGGCAAGCACGTGTGGGCCGACGGCGGCGTCCGCCACCCGCGCGACGTCGCGATGGCGCTGGCCGCCGGCGCCTCCAACGTGATGATCGGCTCCTGGTTCGCCGGCACCTACGAGTCCCCGGGCGACCTGCAGACCGCCGCCGACGGCCGCCAGTACAAGGAGAGCTTCGGCATGGCCTCGGCCCGTGCCGTCAGCAACCGCACCGCCCAGGACTCCTCGTACGACCGGGCCCGCAAGGCGCTGTTCGAGGAGGGCATCTCGCACTCCCGGATGTTCCTCGACGCGGCGCGTCCGGGCGTCGAGGACCTGATCGACTCGATCGTGGCCGGCGTGCGCAGCTCCTGCACCTACGCGGGCGCCAACACCCTGGAGGAGTTCCACGAGAAGGCGATCGTGGGCGTCCAGAGCGCGGCCGGCTACGCCGAGGGCAAGCCGCTGCACTCCAGCTGGGCCTGATCGGGCCGGGCCTGAGCGCCCGCTCCTTCGCCAGTCGATCGTTCACCGGCCGGCCGGTTCCTCGCCTCGGGGAGCCGGCCGGCCGGCGTGTTCGGCGTGGCCGCCTTGCCCGGGGCGTCCGTCGTGCCCGGTGTGTCCCGGCCCGGTGCGTCCGCCGTGGCCGGTGCGTCCCTGCCCGGGGTGTCCTCGCCCAGTGTGTCCGTCGCCGGATGCAGCCCGAGCGGGAGCAGCAGGGCGTGGCCGAGCAGCCCGACCGAGCCGTCCAGCGCGGCGGCGAAGGCCCGCGCGGCGCCCGGCACCGCACGCAGCTCCCAGAGCGCCTGGACGGCGGCCCACGCCCCCTCGCGGGCGGCCTCCACGGACCAGGCACCGAGCAGGTGGGTGAGCGGCTCGGCGCGCTCCAGCAGGTCCGGGCCGGGCATCAGCTGCTCCCGGACGGCCGTCTCCACCTCCGCCAGCAGTCCGTTGATCCGGTGGTAGTCCTCCGCCAGCCCGTCCGGCTCGCAGCCCCGGCGGAGGCAGGTGTCCACGACGGCGAGCGGCAGGTCGTGCTGGATGTGGGCGTTCATGCCGGCCAGGGCGAACTGCAGCGGGTGCACACCCGGGTGGGCGCGCAGCGCGAACAGCGGCCGCCAGCAGGCGGGGGGCTCCTGCCCGGCCGCGTCGGCGGCCACGGCCAGCAGGTAGCGCCCGGCGAACACCGCGTCCAGCTCGGCCATCGCCGCCGGATCGGCGAAGTACGAGCCGCCGAGCCGGTCACGGACGGCCTCGGTGACGGTGAGGTAGAGCCGGTTGAAGACCGCCACCCCGTCCGTCGCGGGCAGCGCCGCCCCGATCTCCCGCAGCCGGTCGACCACCTCCGTGACGGAGGCCGTTGCCGAGGCTGTCACCGTTGCCGTCACCGTGACCGGCCTGCCGTCCGACGCCATCGCCGTACCGGGCATGCGCCACCCTCCGATGTCGATCGTGCACTGATCGCATCATCGTGACAGCGCGGACGACCGCCCGGTGCGTGCGGCACGCGGCGTGCGGGGGAGACCGGGTGATCAGCCCAGCTCGTACTCCAGGACGTAGGTGTGCGCGCCGCCCTCGTCGACGGTCAGGTGGAACTCGCCGGTGAGCCCGGCCAGCTCGCCCGCCCCGGTGCCCGGCACCACGCGTATGGTCGTGCCGCTGGTGTCCCACGCCGCGTGCTGGAGCACGAACGAGCCCTCCCGTCCGTCCAGCTCGCCGGTCACGTGCTCCACCGCGACGTACGAGGCCGGGCTTCCGGAGGGCCCCGCGACGGAGAGCATGCGCACCTCGCTGGTGCCCGACAGCCCGCCCGTGAAGGTCTTGGCGAGCCGGATCCGGCCGAAGCCGGCGCCCTCCCGCTGCTCCGTCTCCACCGGCTCGAACGTGGTCACCTCGAACGCCCCGCTGGCCCTGGTCCCCATGGCGCTGTCCCCTCGACGATCCGTTCCACGATCCATCCGCGGCCGGCCGGTACCCCGCCGACCGTGGCACCGAGCCTTGCATACGACACCGACAGTCACCCGGGCGTCGCCGCCCCGCCGGGGGCTCAGTGCTCCCAGCGGATCGCCAGCAGCGCCGCGTCGTCCGTCAGCCCGGCGTTGCCGATCCAGCCGTCGACGTCCGCGAGCAGCCCGTCCAGCAGGTCCGCCGGACTCGCCGCGGGCAGCCCCGGCAGCCGCTCCTCCAGCGGGTAGAACCGCCCCTGCGCGTCCCGGGCCTCGGTGACCCCGTCGGTGTAGAGGAGGAGCAGGTCCCCCGGCAGCGGCTCGAAGCGACCCGTCGGATACCCGCCGCCGGTCAACCCCAGCAACCCGAGCGGCGGCGCGGCGTGCGGCGGCGCCAGCTCGCGCACCCGGCCGCCGCGGCGCAGCAGCGGCTCCGGGTGGCCGCAGTTGACGAAGCGGACCGGCCCGTTCCCCGGCGGCACGGTCAGCAGCAGCGCGGTGGCGAAGCGCCCCTCGCCCGGGCGGGCGGCGAGCGCCTCGTCCAACCGCTCGGCCAGCCGTCCGAGGTCGGGCTCGGTCCGGGCCGCCTCGCGGAACACCCCCAGGACGTCGGCCGCGCTCTCCACGGCGGGCAGCCCGTGTCCCTGCACGTCGCCGAGCAGGACCCGCACGCCGTAGCCGGTCTCCACCACGGCGTACAGGTCCCCGCCGATGCGCGCCTCGGCGGCCGCCGCGACATAGCGCACGGCGGTGCGCAGCCCGCCGATCCGCTCCGGCGGCGGCCGCAGCAGGGCCCGCTGAGCCGCCTCGGCCACCGTCCGGACCTGGAAGAGCTCCCGCTCCCGGGCCGCGACCAGGACGACGTTGGCCGCGCTGGCCAGGGTCGCCGCGAGCACCGTGATCAGCGCGGTGACGTGCACCTCGTTCGGCAGATCGCTGTTGGTCGACTCCAGCAGCCCGACCGCCAGCACGGCGATGCCGCCGGCGGCCAGCGGCACCCGGGCGGAACGGGTGGTCGCCCCGGCCAGCACCGGCGCCACCGCCAGCACGGGGGACAGGGTCGTCCCGGGCCCGGTCACCAGGTCGGCCACCACGGCGGCGACCAGCAGTACGAAGGCGCAGACCAGCAGCAGTCGGGTACGCCGCGGCAGGTGCAGCGGCGGCACACCGTCCGGGCCGTCTGCGCTCACATGTCCTCCCGGCCGCTCCGGCGGATAGGCGACCTACCGTCCACTGTCCTCCGCGCTCGCCTCGGGCGGCACCTCGGGTGGCACCTGGGGCGAAGCCGCCGTGGGCAGGCGCACTAGGCTGGGCCGGGAGATGAGACGCAAGAGCCGCCGCCCGACCTCCCCCCTCCCGCAGCGCCACGGCGTGGACCCGGTGCACCTGCGGCTGCCGCCCGAGGGCCCCTGGCCGACCGTCCACGCCTACCTGGTCGAGCGCCTGCCGACCGTGGCGGCCGGGCGGATCGACGCGGCACTGAGCGGCCGGGAGATCGTCGGCGAGCACGGCCCGGTCGCCCCGGACGAGCCGTTCCGGCCCGGCGCGCACCTGTGGTTCTACCGGGACCTCCCCGAGGAGGTCCGGGTCCCCTTCGAGCTGGAGGTGCTGCACCGCGACGAGCACCTGGTCGTCGTCGACAAGCCGCACTTCCTGGCCACCACCCCGCGCGGCAGACACGTCATCGAGACGGCGCTCTCCCGGCTGCGGCACACCCTCGACCTGCCCGCGCTCAGCCCCGCGCACCGGCTCGACCGGCTCACCGCCGGCCTGGCCATGTTCGTGGTGCGCCCCCAGGACCGCGGCGCCTACCAAACCCTCTTCCGCGACCACCTGGTGCGCAAGGAGTACCGGGCGGTCGCCCCGCACGACCCGGCACTGGACCTGCCGCGCACCGTGCGCAGCCACATCATCAAGGAGCGCGGGGTGATCGCGGCCCGGGAGATCGACGCGCCGCCGAACAGCGAGAGCCGGATCGACCTCCTGGACCACCGCGACGGCCTCGCCCACTACCGCCTCCGCCCCCTCACCGGCCGCACCCACCAACTGCGCCTGCACATGAGCGGCCTCGGCATCCCGATCCTCGGCGACCCGGTCTACCCCCTGGTCCTCCCCGAAACCGCCCCGGACGACTTCCGCCGCCCCCTCCAACTCCTCGCCTCCTCCATCGACTTCACCGACCCCCTCACCGGCCACCCCCACCACTTCACCACCCGCCGCACCCTCACCGCCTGGACCGACCCCACCGCCTGGGCAGCCGGGGAGTAGGGCTCGGCGCCCGACGATCTAGGCCCAACGGACGACCCGGTCCCGGGTCCGGGGGCCGATCCGTGGGTGGGCTCTGCGGGGTGAGGGTGGGGGCATGAACGCAGCACAGCACACTGCATCCGCGTCCGTCGCTCCCGTCGCTCCCGTCGCCGTGGTGACCGGGGCCTCCCGGGGGCTTGGTCTGGCGCTCGCCCGGGCGTTGGCCGGCGACGGTTGGCGGCTGGTGATCACCGCTCGTGGCGCGGCCGAACTCGCGGCCGCCGAGGCGGATCTGGCCACCGTGACCGAGGTCGTCGCCCTGTCCGGGTCGATCGTCGACGACGACCACCGCGCCCATCTGGCCGAGGCCGCCGACGGGCTCGGCGGCGCGAGCCTGCTGGTGAACAACGCCGGTACGCTCAACGGCGCCGCCGCCCCCGGGGCCGAACCGCTGCCCCGGCTGGCGGACTTCCCGCTGCCGGACCTGCTGGAGACCTTCGAGGTCAACGCGCTGGCGCCGATCGCGCTCACCCAGCTCGTCCTGCCGCAGCTGCGCGCCCGCGCCGGCGCCGTGCTCAACATCAGTTCGGATGCCGCCGTGGTGCCCTACCTCGGCTGGGGCGGGTACGGCGCCAGCAAGGCGGCGCTGGACCTCGCCACCGCCGTACTCGCCCGAGAGGAGCCGGAGTTGAGCGTGTGGGCGGTGGATCCGGGCAGCATGCGCACCCGGATGCTGCAGGAGGCCGGCCCCGGCGAGGACATCTCCGGCGAGCCGCTGCCCGAGGAGGTGGCGCCGGTGTTGCTCGGTCTGCTCCACGACCGCGCCCCCTCCGGTCGCTACCGCGCGGAGGAGCTGGCGGCCGCGGCGCGGGGTGGGCGATGACCACGCTCACGGAGCTCGGTCTCGACGTCACCGTCCCGCCCGAACTCTCCGCCCGGGCACCGGCGGAGGCGCGCGGCGGGGCGCGGGACGGCGTCCGGATGATGGTCGGACGGCGCGATCGGGGGAGCGCGGAGCACCACCGCTTCGCCGACCTGCCCGAGGTGCTGCGCGCGGGCGACCTGCTCGTGGTCAACAACTCGGCCACCCTCCCGGCCGCGCTGCCCGGCCGGTTGCCCGACGGCACGCCGGTCGCGCTGCACCTGTCGTCCGCTCAGCCCGACCAGCGCGGCGCCCATCTGGTCGAGGTGCGGCGGGTGGTGCCGGGGCAGGCGGCCGCGTACTACCCGCCGGCCGAGTCCCCGGCCGGCCCGGGCCTGCGGGTCGCGCTGCCCGCCGGCGGTGCGGCCGAGCTGGTGGCGCCGTTCACCGCCCGTCTCTGGTACGCCCAACTCACCCTACCCGCACCGCTGTTGCCCTATCTGGAGCTGCACGGCAAGGTGATCAGGTACGGCTACGTGGACCGGGACTGGCCGATCGAGGCCTACCAGACGGTCTTCGCCACCGTCCCCGGCAGCAGTGAAATGCCCAGTGCGGGGCGGCCGTTCAGCGCCGAGGTGGTGGCCCGGCTGGCGGGCCGCGGGGTGCTGGTCGCGCCGGTCACCCTGCACACCGGGGTGGCCTCGCCGGAGGCGCACGAGGCGCCGTACGCCGAGTGGTTCCAGGTCCCGGCGGCCACCGCCCGGCTGGTCGGGCACGTCCGGGCGGGCGGCGGCCGGGTGATCGCCGTCGGCACCACGGTGGTGCGCGCCCTGGAGTCGGCCGCCGCGCCGGACGGCACCGTCCAGGAGGCCGGCGGCTGGACGGAGTTGGTGATCACGCCGGAGCGCGGGGTGCGCGCGGTCGACGGCCTGCTCACCGGCTGGCACGAGCCCCGGGCCTCGCACCTGCTGATGCTGGCCGCCGTGGCCGGGCGCCCGCTGCTGACCGCCTGCTACCGGGCGGCCGTCCGACACCGCTACCTCTGGCACGAGTTCGGCGACGTGAACCTGCTGCTGCCGGACTGACCGCGCGGGCATCGTTCAGGCCAGCAGGGTCCGCGCGACGTGGTCGGTGTCCAGGTACTCGCGGACGGCGGTGATCCGGCCGTCCTCCACGGTGAAGACGCCCAGGCAGTGGTTCTCGTACGCGGCGCCGTTGGCGGCGGTGCCCTTGGTGGTCCACTCGGCGACGGCCTGCGGGCCGTCGGCGAGCACCTGGGTGAGGGTGATCTCGGGCAGGCCGTCGGGGGCGAAGAGGGTGCCGACCCGGCCGAGGAAGTCGCCGAAGATCTCCTGCTTGCCCCGCCAGGTGCGGGACAGCTCGAGGCCGCCCGGGTAGGCCCAGGTGGCGTCCTCGGCGAACAGGGCGATGGCGGCCTCGCGCTCGCCCGCGGCGAGGAAGGTGACGTAGTCGGTGACGACGGTGCGGGCGTCGCTCTGCTGCATGATGACTCCTCCGGTGCGACCGGTCGGGACTGTCCCGCCGTGGCACCAGGAAATCCGTTCGGTGCCCGGGCCGGCCAACAACCGCACCGCGCGAGCGACAACCAGCCGTTGTGATCGCAGGCCGGGATCCTTGGTCGCAGGTCGCAGGTCGCAGGTCGCAGGCCGCGCTAATCGGCCGAGCTGCCCGGGGGCAGTTCCAGCTCGAACCAGACCACCTTGCCGTCCTTGGTGCGGCGGGTGCCCCAGCGGTGCGCGAGCTCGTTGACGAGGTGGATGCCGCGCCCGCCCTCGTCGTCGGCGCGGGCGCGGCGGATCCGGGGTGCCTCGCTCTCCTGGTCGGCGACCTCGACGGTGAGCGTCCGGTTGCAGAACAGCCGCAGCTGGGTGGGGGATCCGGCGTGCACCAGGGCGTTGGTGATCAGCTCGCTGGTGAGCAGCTCGGCCCAGTCGGTGAGCGGTTCGAGGCCCCAGGCGGCCAGCGTCTCGCGGGTGAAGCGGCGCGAGTGGGCGACCATCGAGCGGTCGCCGGTGAGCGGCAGGCTGGCGATCCGGTCCGCGTCGGCCGGCCGGACCTGCGCCATGATGATGGCGATGTCGTCCTCGCTGGTGCGTCCGGTGAGTTCGGTCAGTACGGCGTCGCAGGTCTGCTCCAGTGAGCGGCGGCGGTCGGCGATCGTCCGGCAGAGCAGCTCCAGGCCCGCGTCGATGTCGCGGCCCCGGCGCTCGACCAGCCCGTCGGTGTAGAGGGCCAGGATGGCCTCCTCGGGGAGGGTGAACTCCACGCTCTCGAACGGGACTCCGCCGACTCCGAGCGGCACGCCGGGCGGGAGTTCGACCAGGTGTGCCTGCCCCTGCCGGTCGGCGACGACGGGCGGCAGGTGGCCTGCGCAGGCGGCGATGCAGTGGCGGTCCACCGGGTCGTACACCACGCAGACGCAGGTGGCGAACTGGCCCTCGCCGAGTGCGGCGGTGGCCTCGTCCAGCCGGTGCAGGACGCGGTTCGGGTCCAGGTCGAGGGTGATCAACGTACGGGCGACGGTGCGGAGTTGGCCCATGGTGGCGGCGGCCCGGATGCCGTGGCCCATCACGTCGCCGACGATCAGGGCGACCCGGCCGGAGGACAGCGGGACGACGTCGAACCAGTCGCCGCCGACCTCGCTGACCACGCTGCTGGGCAGGTAGCGGTAGGCGATCTCCAGGCCGAGGGTGCGGTGGATCTCCTGTGGCAGCAGGCTGCGTTGGAGGGTGAGCGCGGTGTCCCGCTCGCGTCGGTAGAGCCGGCCGTTGTCGATCGCGAGGGCGGTGCGCGCGGCGAGCTCCTCGGCCAGCGAACGGTCCGCCTGGTCGAACGGCTCGGGGTTGTGGGTGCGGACGAACTCGGCGCCGCCGAGCACGAGTCCGCGTGCCACCAGCGGCACCATCAGGTACGAGTGGAGGCCGGCGGTCAGCCCCGGTTCGACCCGGTCGGGCGAGGCGACGATCCGGCGCAGATCCTCCTCGGTCACCTCGGAGACCAGGATCGAGCGCCGGCTGCGCAGGCTCTGCGCGTACAGCTGGGCGGACTGCGAGGTCTCGCCGACCTGGTCGGAGGCCTCGGTCATGGTGCCGTCCGGGGCGTACTCCCCGGCGGCCACCGCCCGCATCAGCACCGTACCGTTCTCCGGGACGGCGTCGGGCTCCTCGCCGCCGAGCACCGCGTCGCGCAGGTCGACGGTGACGAAGTCGGCGAAGCGCGGGATCACCATCTCCACCAACTCCCGGGCGGTGCGGTGCAGATCGAGGGTGGTGCCGATCCGGGTGCTGGCCTCGTTGAGCAGTGACAGCCGCTGCTGCGCGGCCCTGGCCTCGTCCAGCGCCCGCTTCCGGGCGGCGGCCGCGTCGCGCTCGCGGGTGAACAGCAGCGCGTTGTCGATCGACACGGCGGCCCGCACCGCCAACTCCCCGGCCAGCGACACGTCGTCGTCCTCGTAGGGGCGGTCCACCACGGTGCGGTAGAAGCCGGCGACGCCGACCGCGGAACCGCGCGCGATCAGCGGCACGACCAGGATGGAGTGCACGTTCTGGTCCCGTATCGCCGCGGCGCGCACCGGGTCGTTGGCGAACCAGGCCATCCCCTCCGCGTCCATCCGCGGTACCAGCACCGGCTTGCGGTGCGCCAGGCACCACGCGTACGGCGAGCCGGGCAGGAAGCGGTGCACGCCGCCGGTCCGGGCGATCGGCCGCAGGGTGGAGCCCGGCGCCGCGTGGAAGGCCATCCGTCGCAGCAGCGCCGAGCCGTCCTCCGGGGCGCGGGCCTCGCGCTCGCCGCGGACGAGGTCCTCCAGCACCTCCACCACCACGGCGTCGGCCAACCGGGGCGTCGCCACCTCGGCCAACTCCTTCGCGGTCTGGGCGAGATCGAGAGTGGTGCCGATCCGGGCGGACGCCGCGTTGACCAGCGCCAGCCGCTCCTGGGCGGCCTTCGCCTCGCGCAGCGCCTGCTGCCGGGCCAGCACGGTCTGGTGCTGGCGCAGGTACAGCCGGGCGTTGTCGATCGCGACGGCGGCCCGCGAGGCCAGCTCGTCGCCGAGGGTGATGTCGGCCTCCGCGAAGGACTCCCGATCGCCGCGCCGCGAGTACACCACCATGCCGAGCGTGGTGCCGCGCGCCCGCAGCGGGGTGATCCGCACCGAGCGCGGCCGGTCGCCGCGGTAGGCCTGGAGGCGGCGCTCGGTGATGCTGTCGCTGAGTAGCGGCAGCTCCCAGGACGGCACCACCACCGTCCGCCCGGTGGCCAGCGCCCGGGTGTACGGGGAGCCCGGCGGCAGCTCGTACAGCGAGTCCACGGGCAGCATCTCGGCCGGGTACAGCGGGTCGGTGCTGGACAGGGCCAGGCGGCGGACCAGCTGCGGCGTGGCGGGGTCGGGCGGGTCGACGTGCCGCCCGGCGACCAGCGCCTCCAGGGCGAACACCCCGCTGATGTCGGCCACCCTGGGCACCATCGCCTCGGCCAGCTCCCGGGCGGTCTGCCGCAGGTCGAGCGTGGTGCCGATGGAGGCGGTCGCGTCGACCAGCAGGGCCAGCCGCTCCTGGGCCCGCGCCGCCCGGGCGTCGGCGCGGAACCGCTCGGTGATGTCGATGACGGTGGTACTGACGCCGAGCACCCGCCCACCGGGCTCTTCCAGCCGGAAGTACGAGGCGGACCACGCGTGGTCGTGCTGTGGGTCGCCCGGGGTACGGCCGTGCGAGCGGGTGTCCACGACCGGCCTGCCGTTCTCCAGCACCCGCCGCATCACCGCCTCGGCCTCGACGCCGTTGATTCCGGGGAGCACCTCGGTGAGCCGGTGGCCCAGGTGCTCCCCGGCGGGCAGGCCGTTGGCCCGGGCCAACGCCTCGTTCAGCCGGACGAAGCGCAGCTGGGTGTCGAACACGCCCATGCCGACCGGGGACTGGCTGAAGAAGCCGTCGAGCACGGCCAGATCCGCCTGGATCCGGCGCAGCGTGGTCACCTCGGAGGCGACGGCCAGCACCAGCAGACGGCCGTCGGGCCCGGTGATCGGGTAGGTGCGGAACTCCAGGTTCACCAAGTGCCCGTCCCGGTGCCGGACCGGAAACACGCCGGACCAGGCCCGGCCGTTCAGGATCTTCTGGAACAGCTCCAGCACCGCGGGCCGGTGCTCGTCGGCGACCACCAGCTTGGCGGCCTTCGCGCCGACGGCCTGCTCCGGGGAGTAGCCGAGCAGCGCCTCCGCGTCGCTGCTCCAGTGCAGGATCCGCCCGTCGGCCTCGACCAGCGCCGTCGCGATCGGCATCATCAGCAGGGCGTCCTGCTGCGGCTCGCCCCGGTGCTGCTCGTTGTCGTTCACCATGGCCAGAGAACCGTCCGGAGATCGTTTCAACCAGCCCTGCCATCTTCGCACGCGGCCCCGGCGGACCGCTCACCGTAGCGGCAGCGGGTGCTCCAGGTAGTAGTCCGCCGACCGGTCGGGCTCGCCGCGCGAGGAGCGCACGCGGTAGCGGCCGGGCGGGACGTCGACGGTGAGGTAGTCGCCGCTCGTGACGATCCGCTCACTCTCGGACCGGGACGTGGGGGGTGCGGACAGCCGGCAACGGGCCCGCGCAGACAGGAGGTCGGCCGGTCCTGTCCCGCGGGTGCGGCGTCTCACGGTGCCGCGACCCGTTCCCGGGTCGGGGTCGCCCCGGGGGCGCCGCCGTCGCGGGCCCGGCCGGCGTCCCGGGCCTCGGCGGCGCGGGCGGCCAGGGCGAGCAGTGCGCCGACCAGGCAGAGGCCGGCGGCGACCAGTACGGCCCGGTCCGCGCCCGCCGCCAGGGCGCGCGCCGCGGCCTCGCGGCCGGGGCCTCCAGGCGGGGCCGAGCCGACGACGGCCACCGTGACCGCCACACCGAGCGCCGAACCCATGTACCGGGAGGTGTTGTTGGCACCCGATCCCATGGCCGCCCGGTGCGCCGGGACGCTGCCGACCGCCAGCCGGGCGAGCGCCGCGTTGAGCACCCCACTGCCGATACCCGCCACCGCGAGCCCCGGGGCGAGCCGCAGCCAGGTGGAGCCCGGCGTCAGCCCGTACAGGCCCGCCTGGCCCAGGCCGCAGACCGCGAGACCGACGGCGACCTGTGCGGTGGCCGACAGGTGCGCCGCCAGTCGCCGGGCCTGCAGCGCGGACAGCACCGACAGTCCCGACCAGAGCGCCAGCACCCCGCCCGCCGCCAGGCCGGACAGGCCCAGCACGCCCTGGAGGAGGGTCGGCAGGTAGCTCATGAAGCCGACCAGCGAGAGCCCGGTGAACAGAGCCCCGCCGGTGGCGGCGACGAAGCCGGGGCTGCGGAACAGCGCGAGGTCCAGCATCGGCTCCCGGACCTTCGCCTCGACCAGTCCGAACAGCGCCAGCAGCAGCACCCCGAGCACCAGCAGGGTGACGACCATCGGCCGCCCCCAGCCGCCACGCCCCTCGGCCAGCCCGGCGATCAGGCAGGACGTCCCGGCGGCCAGTGTCAGCACCCCGTACGGGTCGAGGGCGCGCGGTCGATCGGCCCGCGACTCGGTGAGGACGGCGGCCGAGTAGGCCGCCACGGCCGCCGAGACGACCGCGATCCCGCCGCTCACCGTGCGCCAACCGGCGTGCTGCTCGACCAGCGCGCCGTACACCGGGCCGACCGCGATGCCGAGGCCGACGGCGGCGCCCCAGACCCCGAGCGCCCGGATCCGGCCCGGTCCGGGCGGGTGGGCGTGGCTGATCAGGCCGAGCGCGGGCGCCAGGACGGCGGCCGAGGCGACGCCGAGGAGCACCCGGGCGGCCAGGTAGACGGCGCCGCCGGGGGCCAGCGCGGCCAGCGCCTCGGCGGCGGCGAACAGCAGCACGCCGAAGGTGAAGACCCGTTTGCGGCCGTGGTCGTCGGCGGCGCTCCCCGCAGTGAGCAGCAGCGCGGAGATGCCGATCAGGGTGCCGGTGAGGATCCAGGTCCGCCCGGCGGTTCCCACATGGGCGGCCTGGGCGGTGGCGGCGAGCGAGGCGGTGGGGGCGGTGTAGGCGACGGTGACCAGCGCGGTCGCGGTCGCGGCCAGGGTGGCACCGGGCCGGGCGGGCGCGGCGGCGGTGGCGGGGGAGGAGCCGGGCGGTGCGGGAGGCATGGGTGTCCCCTCCGGGGCGCGGACCTATAGGTCTGGTGAATGAACCTTTGTCTCGATCGGTACGCTATCATCATTGGTCTGTTCATTGAACCTATTGGGCGAGTGGACTAGGCTGGCCCGCATGGCGCTGGGAACCGACTACGAACAGCAGGACTGCGCACTGGCCCGCGCCCTGGAGGTGGTCGGCGAACGCTGGAGCCTGCTGATCGTCCGCGACGCCTTCTACGGTGTGCAGCGCTTCAACGACTTCCTCGCCCATCTCGGCATCCCCCGCGCCGTCCTCACTGCCCGCCTCAACGCCCTGGTCGCGGCCGGTGTGCTGCGCAAGGAGCCGTACCAGCAGGCACCGCTGCGCCACGGCTACCTGCTCACCGAGGTCGGCCTCGAACTGTGGGGGCCGCTCTACCAGCTGAGCCGCTGGGGTGGTCGGCACGCGACTGCGGGCGGCGCGCACCACCTGTTCGCGCACGCCGTCTGCGGCGCCGACCTGGACGTCGTCGGCTCCTGCCCGCGCTGCGGCGGCGGGCCCGTGCCGCCGGCCGAGGTCGTGATGCGCCCCAACCCCGCCCGCACCGGCGGCCGCCGGGACGATCCGGTCTCCCGGGCCCTGCTCCGCCCGCACCGGCTGCTCGAACCGATCGCCTCGGCGGCGGTGCCCGCGTAGCGACGGGCGACGCACGCCGACGCGGCCGCCGGCGGGCTGCCGGCGGCCGCGTTCAGGGAGCGGACCGTCTTCGGGGAAGCACGCCCAGGGGGCGCTCAGGGGGCGCTTAGGGGGCGCTCGGGGGGTGCTCAGGGGTGGAAGAGCACCTCCGGGTTGGCGGCGGTCGGCCCGTCGAGGAGCGGCTGCGGCACACCCTTCAGCTGCAGGTCGAAGAAGGCCGCCACGTACGCGCGGGTGAGGTCCACGCCCCGGTGGGCGGACATGGTGGTACCGGGGGGCTGGGGGAGACCGAGCTTCTCGAAGAACAGCGGATTGTCGGTGAAGGTGCCGTGGTTGGAGCCGCCGAAGGTGAGCCAGCGCTTCCAGCCGTCGAGGTGGGCCCAGCTCTCCGTCCAGGTCGCGTCCTCGTTGTCGCCGCCCAGCGGGTGGCCGATCATCAGGAACGGCTTGCCGCCCAGCCCGCTCGCGGGCACTCGGTAGTCCATGGTGCCGTCCAGATCGACCCCGGCCCGGATCCGGTCGTCGGTGAGCATGGAGGGGACGGCCGCCGCGCCGCCGAGCGAGTGCCCGGCCATGCCGATCCGGTCGCCGTCGATCATGCGGGCGTAGCGCCAGGCCGGGTGGGGGTGCGCGGTGAGCTGGTCGATGACGAAGGAGACGTCCTTCGCCCGGCTCTCGGACACCGCCGCCCAGTCGTCGTCGGGGACGTGGCCGTCGCAGAGGGTGCAGGGGAGCGTCGTTCCGTCGGGGAACGTGGTCCCGGTGTTCTCGTAGGTGTGGTCGACCGACGCGACGACGTACCCGCGGCTGGCCAGGTCCTCGGCGAGGGCGGTGAGCTCGGAGCGCGGCATGGTGAAACCGGGCGACAGCACGATCAGCGGGAACCGCCCGTGCTGCGGGCGTGCGTCGGACTCCGCCCAGGTCCGTGCGCCGGTGACCGCCTCGGTGGGGATGGTGTTGCCCGGGAGCTTGCCGTCCAGCATCATCCGGGCGGCCTCGGGCGTCATGTACGGGGTCGGACCGCCCGTCCCGGCGTGCGCGGGGTAGTACATCGACACCATCAGCTGGCGCGGACCCGCGGACGGGACCCACGGGTCCGGCCGGTCCTGGTCCACCAGGTGCAGGATCTCCCGCCCGACCGCGTACGGGCCGGTCGGGCGCGGGAGCTCGGTCCGGAGGTCGGCCGGGACGGTGGGCGCCGTGGCGGACGTGTCCGGCGAGGGCGCGGCCAGGGCGGGCGCTGCGGCGGCGACGGAGAGCGGCAGGGCGAGCAGCAGGGCTGCCGCGGCGGCGGTGCGTCGAAGTCGGCTCATGCCATGGACGGTAGGCCGCAGGCACGGGAGTTGACGTCCACTCAGCGGAGTAGGGGTTCCTCCTGAGGGGACGTCGGCTCCCGCTCCGGGGCGAACCCGTGAGGACCCTTAGGGGCCGCGCGGGCCGGCCGAGGGACGCCTCGGCCGGGCGGGCTCAGTCGAGCGCCTCCAGGATCGTCGCGTTGGCCAGACCGCCCGCCTCGCACATGGTCTGCAGCCCGTACCGGGCGCCGCGTCGGCGCATCTCGTGCACCAGGGTGGTCATCAGCCGGGTGCCGCTGGCGCCGAGCGGGTGGCCGAGGGCGATCGCGCCGCCGTTGACGTTGACCTTCGTCGGATCGGCGCCGGTCTCCTGGAGCCAGGCCAGGACGACGCTGGCGAAGGCCTCGTTCACCTCGAACAGGTCGATGTCGGCGAGCGAGAGCCCGGAGCGCCGCAGAACCTGCTCGGTGGCGGGCAGCACGCCGGTGAGCATCAGCAGCGGATCGGAGCCGGTGACCGCGAAGGAGTGCAAGCGGGCGAGCGGGCGCAGGCCGAGCCGGGCGGCGGTCTCACTGCTGGCGATCAGCACGGCGGAGGCGCCGTCGTTGATCGGGCTGCTGTTGCCCGCCGTCACCGACCAGGTGATCTGCGGGAAGCGCTCGGCGAAGGCCGGATCGGCGAAGGACGGCCGCAGGCCGGCCAGCACCTCGGACGTGGTGCTCGGGCGCACCGACTCGTCCGCCGCCACCAGCCGGCCGTCACCCGTCGGCACCGGGGCCAGCTCGGCCTCGAACCGGCCGTCCGCGTGGGCCCGCGCCGCCTTGGTGTGCGAGGCGGTGGCGAACTCGTCCATCGCCTCGCGCGAGATCGACCACTTGGCGGCGATCAACTCGGCGCTGACGCCCTGCGGGATCAGCCCGCCCGGGTAGCGGGCGGCGACCGCGGCGCCGAACGGGTCCGCTCCCGGTGGCACGTTGGACCACATCGGCACCCGGCTCATCGACTCGATCCCGCAGGCCACCACCAGGTCGTAGGCCCCCGCGATGACGCCCTGCGCGGCGAAGTGGACGGCCTGCTGGGAGGAGCCGCACTGCCGGTCGACGGTGGTCGCCGGGACGGACTCCGGGAACCCGGCGGCGAGCCAGGCGTGGCGGGTGGTGTTCATGGCCTGCTCGGAGACCTGGTCGACGCAGCCGCCGATGACGTCGTCCACCAGGGCCGGGTCGACGCCGCTGCGCCCGATGAGCGCCTGGAGGGTGTGGGCGAGCAACTCCACCGGGTGGACGCCCGAGAGAGCCCCTCCCGGCTTGCCCTTCCCGACGGGGGTACGGACGGCTTCGACGATCACGGCGTCGCGCATGGCGGCCGCCTTTCCTGTGAGGGCGTGCGGGATCGGTTGGATTACCGAACCCACTGTAGAGCGGTGAGTTCGGTAATCCAACCCTTTGGTCGCCGGCCGGTCAGAGGCTCCGGTCCCGGACCTCCTCGATGAACGCCGCCGCCGCGCCGGCGTTCGGGACCGGGAAGGTGAGCGGCAGGCCGGCCGAGTACGTACGGATCTCCAGTTCTCCGAGGTCGGAGGCCTGCGCAGACCGCACCTCCGCCCACCGGAACGCCTCCGTCGCGGCGAGCGGGTGCGGCGGCCGGTGCACCAGCCCGCCGGCCGTCACGGACAGCCGCCCCCGGGCGAACCGGACGGCCCCCTCCGTGCGCAGCGCCTCGTGCAGTGCACCCCGGAGCCCGGGGGAGAGCCGCTCGTCGAGCTCCCGGAAGAGCCCGTCCAGCCGCCGTAGCTGCGCCACCGGCAGCGGCTCGTCCACGCCGACCAGCCAAATCCGGCCCTGCTCGCCCACCCCGCGCCGCCCGCCGGGGGAGTACTCGGTGGCCTCCACCGCGTCCCACGGCAGCGGCCGCTCGCTGCCGTCCGCCCCGACCAGCACCAGCCCGCCGTCGTGCACGCGGACGGCCCGCAGGCCCGGCGCGGGCCGCAGCCACCCGTAGCCGCTCGTGGCCGTGAGCGCGACGGCCGCCACCACGGGCACGGGCCACCACTCCCCGGTCGCCGGCCAGGCCGCTGCGGCGACGGCGGCCGCGGCGGCGTCCACCCACGCCCGGGCGCGCCAGGGCATCGGCCGGAACCGACGGTGCACCCGCACCACCCGCCCGAGCCGCCCGCCGCCACCCGCGATCGACCGCGCCCGGGCCAAGGGCCACACCACCCCCACCTCGGTCACCTCCCGCTGAGCGAACACCACAACCGGAACCGCAGCTGTCGGACCCTGAGCATCGACCGACCGCCGGACCCCCGAACAGGGCCAATTGGTACCTCTTGGCCCCGAAATGGACTTACCCCATCCTCCACCTCACCCTGCTCACGGCCTCACCCCGCCCTCTGTCCGACCTCGCGTGCTCCTCGTCAGCCCACCCTCCCCGTCGGAAGATCCTCCACCGCACCTCGTCACCTCGTCGTCGCGAACTCGTTCTGCAGCGTGCGCAGCAGGGCCGTGCCGGCCGGATCGGCGGAGCGGCGGGTGTTGACCAGGACCACCACCCCCACCTGCTTCTCCGGATCGAAGGCCACGAAGGAGCGGAACCCGCCCGTGCCGCCGTTGTGCCAGATCTGTAGGTGACCGCCCTGCTGGGTGTGCAGGCGGTGGGCGAGCCACCCCAGATGCATCCAGGCGAACGGGTTGACCCGGTGCCGGGTCTCCCGGGTGAGCGTGATCGCGGGCGCCAGCGGCGCGTCCGGCTCGCGGTCGGCGGCCAGCTGGGCCCGCAGGAATATCGCCAGGTCGGCGGCGGTCGACCGGAGCCCGCCCATGCCGGGTATGTCCGCGAGCTCCCAGTGCGGGACCGGCCGCCCGCCGGCCGTGTGCCCCTGCGCCAGCCGATCGGCCTGCTCCCGGCCCCCGCGCACACAGGTGTCCACCAGCCCCAACGGTTGGCAGACCTCGCGCGCCACCAACTCCTCGTAGCCGGTTCCGGCCCGGTGGGCGAGAGCCAGGCCGAGCAGCCCGGCGCCGAGGTTGGAGTAGCGGAAGCTGCGCCCGGGTGCGGCCCGCAGCCTCGTCCGGGCGAGCCCGGCGAGTACGTACGCGGTATCGCAATGGGCGTACGGATCGGGCTTGTTGGGCTTGAGCAGCGCCGTCGCCAGCAGCCCCCGGGGCAGGCGGGGGAGCCCCGAGGTGTGGGTGGCGAGGTGCCGCAGGGTGATCGGCCGCCCGCCCCTGGCCGGGACGGTGACACCGCCGGGCCGGATGCCCGCGAGTACTTCGGCGAGCGGTTCGTCGAGTCCGACGCCCGGTCCGGCGTCGAACCCGGTGGCTGATCCGACAGATGATCCGGCGGAGCCGGCGAGCACCAGCCGTGCGAGGACGAGCGAGGTGAACACCTTGGTGACGGAACCGATTTCGAACAGGGTGTGCGCCCCGGGCACGGCGCCGCCCGGGCCGGTTCGCCCGGCGCCGCGGATCTCCACGTCGCCGCCGGCCAGCCCGGCGACCACCGCGCCGACGTGTTGGCCGGCGAGCCGGTCGGCGGTCTGTTGTACAAGGCGGGCGAGTTCGTTCATGGCTGTGAGCCTAGGTCGTCGTGACCTGCGAAATCGTCCGCCGGAACGACGATTTCACCCGCTCCCCGCTGCTCCCACAGGAGTACGCCCCGCTACGCTCGGCAACGTACCGACACCGACGTGTGTCGACCGGCCGAGCGTGGCGGGGCGTCTGACGGTCCGGAGGTCAGACCCGGAGGGACGTCATCGCGCGAAGAGCCGTCAGCAGCTCAGGTTGCCCCCGGGGACGGTGCCGAGGATCTGGACGAAGCTCTGGTACAGGCTGATCCGGTGCTGCATCTGCGCGGTGTTGTTGCCGTTGCACTCCAGCGAGCCGTTGATGCTGCGGATCGTCTCACCGAAGCCGTACCCGTTGACCATGGCGTTGTGCGCGGTCATGGTGCCGGGCCCGTTCTGGGTGTTCCAGTACCAGAGGCCGGTCTTCCAGGCCACCGCCGGGTCGGTCTGCACCAGGTTCGGGTTGTTCAGCAGGTCGATGCCGAGCGCGTCGCCGGCGGCCTTGTAGTTGAAGTTCCAGCTCAGCTGGATCGGCCCGCGCCCGTAGTACGCGGCCTGCCCGGCCGGGCACCCGTACGGCTGCGAGGTGTCGCAGTAGTGCGGGTAGTTGGCGGTGTTCTGCTCGACCACGTACACCAGCCCGCCGGTCTCGTGGCTGACGTTGGCGAGGAACGCGGCCGCCTCCTGGCGGCGGACGGTGTCGCTGCCGGTGGTCGCGAAGCCCGGGTAGGCGCCGAGCGCGTCGATCAGGCCCTGGTAGGTGTAGAAGGAGTTCCGGCCCGGGAACATCTGGTCGAACTGGGCCTGGCTGACCGGGAATCCGCCCGTGCCGGGCGGCTGCGTGGGCGTCGAGCCGCAGCTGTACGGCTCCCAGTACCAGGTGCTGATGACCGGGTCGTAGCCCGGGTTGTCGTGGGTGGCGCGGTAGTAGCCGCCGTTGGTGTACCGGACGATGTCGCCGGCGGTGTAGGTGCGGCCGGCGACCCAGGCGGGGTAGTCGCAGGTGCCGGGCGTGGGGCCGGTGGACCCGTCGCAGGAGCCCTGGTCGGCCCAGACACCGGTGCCGCCGGTGCTCGGGGCCTCGTTCTGGGTCCACCACTTGGCGGTCCAGTTGTGCCCGTTGTACGAGACGGCCGCGCCGCCGGTGTAGGCGGTGGCCGCGTTCCACGGCGTGCCGCAGGCGGCGGCACTGGCGGAGGCGGGGAGGAGCACCGCGACCGCCAACGCCGTGATCAGGGCGGAGAGCAGCGCGAGCAGGCGTTTCAATGACACGTCATCACCCCTTGTGCGGTGAGGGCCGCACGTCGTCGAGACAGGGACCTGGGCGGGGCCGGGGAACCGGGCCCGCGCGGGGGCGCGTCGCGGGGGGACGGCCGACCGGGGTGCGGGCCGGTGCGGGGCCGACATCGACTCAAGCGGAATGGTCTATACCTGTCAAGAGGGTTGGTGAAACTGGCTTACAAACGCGGGAAAGTGGCCGTCGGCGGGCCGCACACGAAACGCCCCCGGCCCCCTCAGCCCCCTCGGTCCCCTCGGTCCCCGACTCCCCTGGGCGCCCCCGAACCACCGGAAACCCCACCAGCCCCTCAGTCCCCGAGCGCCGCCCGCAGCCTCGCCGCGACGCCCGCGGCTCCCGCCTCGTCCGGGTACTTCCCCCGCGGCCAGAAGAACCCGCGCAGCCCGTCCTTCGGATTGCGCGGCACCACGTGGACGTGCAGATGCGGCACCGACTGGCTGATCCGGTTGTTCGCCGCCACGAAGCTCCCCGCCGCGCCCATCCCGCGCTCCACCGCGGCCGCCACCCGCTGCACCCGGAGGAAGAACGGCCCCACCTCGGCGGCCGGCAGGTCCGCCAGCGTGCGGTGGTGGGCGCGGGGTACCACCAGCACGTGGCCGGGGAACAGCGGCCGCCGGTCCAGGAACGCCACCGCCGCCTCGTCGTCCAGCACCCGGTGCGCGGGCTCCGTCCCGGCCACCACCGCGCAGAAGACGCAGTCCATCCGTCCATTCAAGCCACCGGCACCCGCCCCGGCACCCCGAAAACCCGTGATGGACCGGCATCACCCGTCCGGCCCCCGACCGGGTGCGGCCGCTCGGTCGGCGGGCGCACCGTGCTGGAGGGGGCTGACCACAGGGGCGCCCCGCGCGTCCCACGAGGAGGTGGCCCGGATGGCGGGCAGGTTCGAGATCTACGAGGACGCCGGCGGCAAGTACCGGTTCCGGCTCAAGGCGGGCAACGGCGAGATCGTCGCCACCGGCCAGGGGTACTCCAGCAAGGAGGCCGCCCACAAGGGCGTCGAGGCCGTCCAGCGCGCGGCCGACGGCGCACCGGTGGTGGACCTGCCCAAGGCCGCCTGAGCGCGCCGGACGCGCGCCGGACGCGCGCCGGCCGGTCCACCCGGGCCGGCCGCCGCGCGGCACCGCGTCGCCGGGGAGTGCGGCGATAGCGGGGAGCAGCACCGCATCACGGGAGCACCGCGTCACTCGTAGCGGTGGAGCAGCGCCTCCCGCTCGTTCTGCTCGATCATCTCGATGGTCAGCGAGTCGTCCCGCAGGTGCGAGAGGGTGATCTCCGCGGAGGTCGGCTGGGCGTCCTTGGCCAGCCAGTTCTCCGGCTTCCAGGCCGAACCGCGCAGGAAGGCCTTGGGGCAGTGCGCGTACACCTCCTCGACGGCCACCACGACCGCGCTGCGCGGGGGCTTGCCGACGGCGGTCAGCTGCCGCAGCAGCTCCGGGTCGGTGGAGACGCAGGCCCGCCCGTTGACCCGCAGCGTGGTGTCCCGGCCCGGGACGACGAAGATCAGCCCGACCCGGCCGTTCTCCAGGACGTTGTGCAGGGTGTCCAACCGCTTGTTGCCGGTGGCGTCCGGGATGGCCAGGGTGTACTCGTCGAGGACGGAGACCAGCCCGGCCGGCCCGCCGCGCGGGGAGACGTCGCAGCGCCCGGCGGCGTCGGAGCTGGCCACGAACACCAGCGAGGAACAGGCGATCAGCCGTCGCGCGACCTCGTGCAGGTGGTCGACCTGCTTGCGGCGCGCGTGGTCGCCGGGCTGCTCGTAGATCTCGCGCAGCTGGGCCGGGTCGGTCAGCGCCCCCGCGCGGAGGGCGGCGAACAGGCTGCCCGGCGCATCCGGAGCGATGGTTGACGGGCTGACAGATTCCGGTGTGGTGGTCATACCGGAAATCTAACCGAGCCCCTTTCCGGATCCCGGGCCGCAGGACGGCCCAAGCCGTCGGTAAAGCTTCGTCCTACCCCTCCCCACCAGCGGTTTTACCCTGATAATGGGGCCAAGGGCTCCCCCCTCGGAGGTGGTGGTCGTGATCGTGAGGATCTGGACCGGACAGGTCTTGGCCGGTCGCATCGAGGAGTTCTGTGTGCTGCTGACCACGCAGGTGATCCCGCAGCTCGGGCGGACCGACGGTTGTCTGGGCGGCGAGCTGTTGCGCTCGGTGACCGAGGACGGGCACCGGGTGCTCGTGCTGAGCCGCTGGCGCGACGAGGAGGCCCTGCGCGGGTACGCGGGTCCGATGTGGCGGATCCGACCGGTCTGCTCGGAGGGCGAGCTGTGCTACCTCGCACACCCACCCGTGGTCACCCACTTCATGCCGATCGCCGCGCCGGCCACGCTCTGAGTCACCACGGCAACGCCGTAGCCCTGCCCGCGGCCCCGAGCCACCCCGCCGCGCATTCCCCGCAACGGCGTGAAACAGCCCACAGCGGAAGGCTCTCCCTGGGCTTGCGCGGGCCGTGGCAGAATGACCACAACAGCAGTGACGTTCAGCGCACTCCGGGGTCGGTGAAAATCCGAACCGGCGGTTACAGTCCGCGACCCGTCCGCAGCCAGCGGCCGGTTGACCAGGTGAAATTCCTGGACCGACGGTTAAAGTCCGGATGGGAGGCGTGCGCGGGCGGACGAACAGCGATATCCGTGGCCCCCGGTGGGCCACGGCCAGGTGAACGGCGGGAGCAGTGTCTCCCGGGCCGGGCGAGCGATCTCCCGGCGGCCTCGGCATCCCGGCGACGGGTCGTGCCGTCGGCCTGCGCACCGTTGCCCGTCCGTGTCATCTCCCCATGCCGCCCCGGAGTCCGCGCCCCAAGCGCGAGGAGAACCCGGGTGTTCACCGGCATCATCGAAGAGCTCGGCGAGGTCGTGTCGATCGAGGAGATCGGCGACTCCTCGCGAATCCGTCTGCGCGGCCCGGTGGTCTGTACGGATGCGCGGCACGGCGACTCCATCGCGGTCAACGGCGTCTGCCTGACCGTCGTCGACACCCCCGACCAACTGGCCTCCGGCACCGGTGAGTTCAGCGCCGACGTGATGGCCGAGACGCTGCACCGGTCCAGCCTGGGCGAGTTGAAGCCCGGCTCCCGGGTCAACCTGGAGCGCGCCATGGCGCTCGGCGCCCGGCTCGGCGGACACCTCGTCCAGGGCCACGTCGACGCCACCGGCACGTTGCTGAGCCGCGAGCCCGGCGAGCGCGACGCGGCCGGCGCCCTGCGCTGGGAGGTGCTGCGCTTCTCGCTGCCCGACACCATCTCCCGCTACCTGGTGGAGAAGGGCTCGATCACGGTCGACGGCGTCAGCCTCACCGTGGTGGAGGCCGCGCGCGACAGCTTCACCGTCAGCCTCATCCCCGCCACCCTCGCGCTGACCACGCTCGGCGCCAAGGCCGTCGGAGAGAGCGTCAACCTCGAGGTGGACGTGCTCGCCAAGTACGTCGAGCGGCTGCTCGACTCCCGTGCCCTCCCCCCGACGACCGCCGGAGAGTCCAAGTGAGCTGGCTCAGCGGAGAAGCGTTCACCGTCCTCGGCGAACACGTGAAGTGGGCCGACATGTTCGGCAACCTGCTCGGCATGTCCGCCCTCGCGCTCGGCTGGCGCCGCTCGGTCTGGAGCTGGCCGGTCCAGCTCCTGTCGGGCGTCGTGCTGATCGCCGCCTACCTCGGGGGCCACGTCCCCGGTCTGATCGGCAAGCAGCTGATCGTGATCGTCACCGCCGCCTGGGGCTGGAGCCAGTGGCGGCGGGGCCGCCGGGACAGCGGCACGATCGCCGTCCGGTTCGCCACCTGGCCCGAGCGGGCCGCGCTGGCCGCGGGCACCGCGGCCGGCACCGTCGCGCTGGCCTGGCTGTTCACGTCCTACCCCAGCCTGTCCTGGAGCCCCTGGTCGGACGCCTACATCTTCGTCGGCACGCTGGCGGCGATGGTCGCCCAGGCCCGCGGCTGGGTGGAGTTCTGGTTCGCCTGGATCGCCGTCGACGCGGTCGGCGTCCCGTTCGCCTTCAACAGCGGCTACTCCTTCTCCGGCCTCACCTACTCGCTCTACTTCGTCCTGGTGCTGCTCGGCCTGCGCTCGTGGTGGCTGAGCACCCGTGAGCCGCGCGTCAACTCCGCCACCGTCCCGCAGGGAGCCACGGTATGACCGAGAACCACACCCTCGACCTCGAACTCGTCCTCGACCCGGTCGAGCGGGCGATCGCGGACATCGCCCTCGGCCGTGCCGTGGTCGTGGTCGACGACGAGGACCGCGAGAACGAGGGCGACATCGTCTTCGCGGCCTCCGCCGCCACCGCCGAGCTGATGGCCTTCACCATCCGCTACAGCTCCGGCGTGATCTGCGCCCCGATGACCGGCGAGGAGCTGGACCGCCTCAAGCTCCCGCCGATGACCCAGGTCAACGAGGACCGCAAGGGCACCGCGTACACCGTCTCGGTGGACGCCCGCGAGGGGGTCGACACCGGCATCTCCGCCGCCGACCGCGCCCGCACCGTCCGGCTGCTGTCCTCGCCCGGCACCGAGCCCGGCGACCTCACCCGCCCCGGGCACGTCTTCCCGCTGCGCGCGGTCGAGGGCGGGGTGCTGGTCCGCCCCGGCCACACCGAGGCGGCCGTCGACCTGGCCCGGCTGGCCGGACTGCCGCCGGCCGGCGCGATCGCCGAGGTGGTCAACGACGACGGCACCATGGCCCGGCTGCCCGAACTGGTCGCCTTCGCCCGCGAACACGGCCTCGCGATCATCTCCATCGAGGACCTGATCGCCTACCGTCGCCGCACCGAGCTGCACGTCGACCGGGCCGCCGTCACCGCCCTGCCCACCGTCCACGGCGAGTTCACCGCCGTCGGCTACAAGGGCACCATCGACGGTGTCGAGCACATCGCGCTGGTGGCCGGCGGTCTCGGCGCCGACGGCCGGCTGCCCGAGGGCGAGGACGTCCTGGTCCGGGTCCACTCCGAGTGCCTGACCGGCGACGTCTTCGGCTCGCTGCGCTGCGACTGCGGCCCGCAGCTGGAGGCTTCGCTGCACCGGGTCGCCGAGTCCGGCCGCGGCGTGGTGCTCTACCTGCGCGGCCACGAGGGCCGGGGGATCGGCCTGGCGCACAAGCTGCGCGCCTACGAACTCCAGGAGCAGGGGCGCGACACCGTCGACGCCAACCTCGACCTCGGCCTGCCGGCCGACGCCCGGGACTACAGCATCGCGGCGCAGATGCTGGTGGACCTCGGCGTCCGCTCGCTCACCCTGCTCACCAACAACCCGGAGAAGCTCTCCGCGCTCACCGAGCACGGCCTCAAGGTCAAGGGGCGCGAAGCGGTCGAGATCGCGCCCGGTGAGCACAACCTGCGCTACCTGCGCACCAAGCGCGACCGGATGGGCCACGACCTGCCCGGCCTCGGCTCCTGACCACACCGCCCTCCTCCACGGGCCCCTGAACACGCCCGCCCCCATCACGACGGACAGGAAGTACGAACATGAGCGGACACGGAGCCCCTGAGCTGACCATCGACGGCGCCGCCGACCTCAAGGTCGCCGTCGTCGCCGCCCAGTGGCACGACAAGGTGATGAACGGCCTGCTGGACGGCGCCCTCCGCGCGCTCAAGGAACTGGGCGTCGCGGAGCCGACCGTGCTGCGCGTCCCCGGCACCTTCGAGCTGCCGGTCGCCGCCAAGCGACTCGCCGACCGCGGCTACGACGCGGTGGTCGCCCTCGGCGTGGTGATCCGCGGCGGCACCCCGCACTTCGACTACGTCTGCCAGGCGGCCACCGCCGGCCTCACCCAGGTCACCGTCGACACCGGCGTCCCGGTCGGCTTCGGTGTGCTGACCTGCGACAACGAGGAGCAGGCGATCGACCGGGCCGGCCTGCCCGGCTCCGCCGAGGACAAGGGCCACGAGGCCGTCACCGCCGCCGTCGCGACCGCCGCGGTGCTGCGCGCCGCGCTCTGAGCGGACCGTCCGGACCCGGACCGTGGACGTCCATCGGACCGTCCACGGTCCGGGACCGTTTACCGCCCGTGACCCAGCACGCCGTAAGGTGAGTCCATCATGGCTTCGAAGACATTCGAGGAGCTCTTCGCCGAGCTCCAGCAGAAGGCCGCCACCGGCGACCCCTCGTCCTCCCGTACCGCGCAGCTCGTCCAGCAGGGCGTCCATGCGATCGGCAAGAAGGTCGTCGAGGAGGCCGCCGAGGTCTGGATGGCCGCCGAGTTCCAGTCGGACGAGCAGACGGCCGAGGAGGTCTCGCAGCTCCTGTACCACGTTCAGGTGATGATGATCGCCCGTGGGCTGACACTCGACGACGTCTACAAGTACCTCTAGACCCGGTCCGGAGAGACCCGGTCCGAAAAAGCACCTCCGACACCCGGTTCGAACTGCACACCCCTCCCAACAGGTAAGGAACCAACCTCCCATGCTGCGCATCGCCGTTCCCAACAAGGGTTCGCTCTCGGGTCCCGCGGCGGAGATGCTCCATGAGGCCGGCTACCGCCAACGGAAGGACCCCAAGGAGCTCGTTCTCGTCGACCCGAACAACGAGGTCGAGTTCTTCTTCCTGCGCCCGCGCGACATCGCCGTCTACGTCGGTTCCGGCCGCCTGGACGTCGGCATCACCGGTCGCGACCTGCTGCTGGACTCGCACTCCAACGCCGAGGAGGTGCTCGCCCTCGGCTTCGCCGGGTCGACCTTCCGCTTCGCCCGCCCCGAAGGCGTGGCCGTCGAGGACGTCAAGGGCCTGGAGGGCCTGCGGATCGCCACCTCCTACACCGGGCTGGTCGAGCAGCACCTCGCCGACCACGGCGTGAAGGCGACCGTCACCAAGCTGGACGGCGCGGTGGAGACCGCGGTGCAGCTGGGCGTCGCCGACGTGATCGCCGACGTGGTGGAGACCGGCACCAGCCTGCGCAACGCCGGCCTGGAGGTGTTCGGCGAGCCGATCCTGATCTCGGACGCCGTGGTGATCCGCCCCAAGGGCGCGGGCGAGGACAGCCGCGTGGAGCAGTTCCTGCGCCGCCTCCAGGGCGTGCTGGTGGCCCGCCGCTACGTGCTGATGGACTACGACATCCGGGCCGAGAAGGTCGGCGCCGCCGTGGCGCTCACCCCCGGCCTGGAGTCGCCGACCGTCTCCCCGCTGCACACCGAGGGCTGGGTGGCGGTGCGTTCGATGGTGCTCCGCAAGGAGGCCCAGCGGATCATGGACGACCTGTGGAGCATCGGCGCCCGGGCCATCCTGGTCACCAACATCCACGCCTGCCGCCTCTGAGCGGCGCGGCGGCGACCGCGCCCGCCGCGATGCGGGTAAGGAACGGTTGAATGGGGCGGGGACGCCGGTCGGCGTCCCCGCCCTTTGCCTGGATCCGCCCGCTCGGATCCGCTCCCCGCCCCGAACCGCCGTCCGCGACGACCGCCGTTCCCGGAACGAGCCTTCCCGGGAACGACCGTTCCCCTGAACCACCCCACCGGAGATCCCACGTGTCCACGCCGCCCGTCGAGTTCCCCGTCACCTGGGCGCCGCGCCGCACCCGCGCCGTGCTGCTGCCGGTCTGCGTGCTGCTGGTGGCGCTGTTCGCCGTGATGGCCGTGCTGCTCCCGGAGAACTGGCAGCTCAACGACCGGATCATGATGGCGGCCAGCGGTGTGCTGTTCGCGTGCGTGGGCCTGATGCTGGCCCGGCCCCGGGTGAGCGCCGACGCGCAGGGCGTGACGGTGGTCAACTTCGTCCGCAGCCGCCGGCTCTCCTGGGCCGAGATCGTCCGGGTCAACTTCCGCCAGGGCGACCCGTGGGCCACCCTCGACCTGGCCGACGGCACCTCGCTCGCCGCGGTCGGCATCCAGTCCGGCGTCGGCAAGGCCCAGGCGATCGCGGACGCCCGCGCCCTGCGCGATCTGGTCGAGCACCACGCCCAGGTCTGAACCCCGGGACCGCCACAACGCCATCCGGGCCCATCCGGGCCCGCCCACGCCCATCCAGGGCCGCCCGGACCCGCCCGGACCTGGGAATCCTCGGTCCGGCGGGTCCGAACACTCCTCCTACCATCGTCCCGGTATGGTCTACGCTGGTAAAAGCAGGGCAAAGCTTCCGCCCTGCCCGAAAGCGACCTGAGGAGTGACACTCCCCCTCGATGGACGATCCGTCCGGTAGTACCTGCGCCGCCCACCTTCCTGTCAGCGGAAGGCAGGCGGCACTGTGATCACCGCCTGGCTGCTGTTGCTCGCAGCCCTCCTGCTGATCCTCGCCAACGGCCTGTTCGTGGCCGCCGAGTTCGCCTTCGTGACCGCGGACCGCGGGGCGGTGGAACGTTCCGCCGCGACCGGCGACGCCAAGTCCGGCCGCGTCGCCCGCGCCCTGCGGCACCTCTCGTTCGAACTGTCCGGCGCCCAGCTCGGCATCACCGTCACCTCGCTGGTGGTCGGCATGCTCGCCCAGCCGGCCCTGTCCACCCTGCTCAGCCCCGTCATGACCGGTATCGGCGTGCCCGCCCCGGCCGCCCGCGGCGTCGCCGTGGTGGTCGGCATGGTGCTCGCCACCGTGGTGCAGATGGTGATCGGCGAGCTGGTCCCGAAGAACTGGGCGATCTCCCGCCCGCTCCAGGTGGCCCGCGCGGTCGCCGCCCCGCACATGGCCTTCTCCTTCGTCTGCCGCCCGCTGATCAGCTTCCTGAACGGGGCTGCCGACCGGACGGTCCGCGCCTTCGGCGTCGAGCCGCAGGAGGAGCTGGGACACGCCCGCACCCCGGCCGAGCTGGTCGCGCTGGCCCGCCACTCGGCCAAGGCCGGCGCGATAGACGAGGAGTCGGCGACCCTGTTCGTCCGCACCCTGGGCCTGGGCGAGCTGACCGCCGAGTCCGTGATGACCCCGCGGATCGACGTGGCCGCCCTCCAGCGCGACGCCACCGCCTCCGACGTGGTCAACCTGACCCGGGCCACCGGCCTGTCCCGCTTCCCGGTCTACACCGACAGCCTGGACGAGGTCACCGGCATCGTGACCCTCAAGGACGCCCTCGCCGTCCCGGCCGCCCGCCGCGGCCTGGTCCGGGTGGGCGGGCTCTCGTCGCCGCCGCTGCTGGTGCCCGAGACCCTGCCCGCCGAGCGGCTGCTCGACCAGCTGCGGCGTCTCCAGCCGATGGCCATCGTGGTCGACGAGTACGGCGGCACCGCCGGCGTCGTCACGGTCGAGGACATCGTCGAGGAGATCGTCGGCGAGGTGCAGGACGAGCACGACCCCGCCGACCGCCCCGAGCTGCTGTCGCTGCCCCCGCTGAACGGCCTGCCGGCCTGGGAGGCCGACGGCCGCGCCCGGATCGACCAGCTGGAGGCCATCGGCCTGAACGCCCCGGACGGCCCGTACGAGACGCTGGCCGGCCTGGTCTCCGACCTGCTCGGCAAGCTGCCCGAGGTCGGCGAACAGGCCGAGCTGCCCGGTTGGCGCCTCACCGTCACGGGTGTCGACCGGCACCGCACCAGCCAGGTCCGGGTCGAGCGCACCAGCGCACCGGCCTCCTTCGGTGAGAGCCAGGAGGACGCCCGATGACCGCGCTCCAACTGGCCGTCGCCGTCCTGCTGCTGCTCGGGAACGCCTTCTTCGTCGGCGCCGAGTTCGCCGTCGTCTCGGTGCGCCGCAGCCAGATCGAACCGCTCGCCGAGGCCGGCCACAAGCGCGCCCGCACCGTGCTGCACGCGCTGTCGAACGTCTCCGCGATGCTGGCCGCCGCCCAGCTCGGCATCACCGTCTGCTCGCTGGGCCTCGGCGCCCTCGCCGAGCCGACCATCGCGAGCCTGCTGGAGGGCCCGTTCCACGCGATCGGCGTCCCGTCCGGTCTGATGCACCCGCTCTCGTACGGGATCTCGCTGGCCGTCGTGGTCTTCCTGCACATGGTGATGGGCGAGATGGTGCCGAAGAACATGGCCATGGCCGGCCCGGAGAAGGCCGCGCTCTGGCTCGGCCCGCCGCTGGACCGGCTGGCCCGCTGGCTGGCCCCGGTGATCCGGGTGCTGAACGCGTTCGCCAACGGTGTGCTGAAGCTCTTCCGGGTCGAGCCCAAGGACGAGGTCGAGTCGGTGTTCACCACCGAGCAGCTGATGTACCTGCTGGTCGACTCCCGGGACGCCGGCCTGCTCGACGAGGGCCGCCAGGAACGCCTGGAGGACGCCCTGGAGCTGGGCCACCGACCGGTCACCGAGGTGCTGCTCAAGCCCGAGCAACTGGTCACCGTGGACACCAAGGTGACCGCCGCGGAGGTCGAGGAGCTCGCCCTGCGCACCGGCTTCTCGCGCTTCCCGGTCACCGACGGCGACCCGGCCGGCCACGGCTACCTGGGGTACCTGCACCTCAAGGACATCCTCGACGTGGAGGACCCGTCCGCGCCCGTCCCGGCCCGGCTGTGGCGCCCGATCACGGTGCTGCGCGGCAGCCTCCCGCTGGACGACGCGCTCGGCGCGATGCGTCGCGCGACCTGCCACCTGGCCGCCGTGCTGGACCAGGACGGGCGCACGCTCGGCGTGGTCATGCTGGAGGACGTGCTGGAGGAGCTGGTCGGCGAGATGCACGACCCCGACCACCGGTCCGCCGGCTGAGGTTCCCCGTTTCGCTGACGGCGTGTCCGCTGCGGGCGATTCCGCCCTGAGCGTTCAGCTGTTCCCATGCCGGCCACCCCGGGCGCAGGGTGGTCGGCATGAGGCTTCTCCTGCTGGGTGGAACGAATTTCGTCGGACGGACCGTCGCCGAGGAGGCGCTGGCCAGGGGATGGGAGGTGACGGCCCTCAACCGAGGCACGCAGCCCGCGCCCGAGGGCGTGACCGTGCTGTCGGGCGACCGCACCGCCGAGGGCGGGCTCGCGGCGCTGGCGACGGGGGAGTGGGACGCGGTGGTGGACACCTGGTCCTGGGCCCCGGCGTCGGTGCGCGACAGCGCCCGGCTGCTCAACGGCCGGGTCGGCCACTACGCGTACGTCTCCAGCCGGTCGGTGTACGACTACCCGCCGGTCGGCGGGGCGGACGAGTCGGCGCCGGTGGTCGCGTCGTCCCCGGACGCCGAGGGCGAGGTGCCCTACGCGGAGGCCAAGCGCGGTGCCGAGCTGGCGCTGGAGGCGGAGTTCGGCGGGCGCGCCCTGCTCGTACGGGCCGGGCTGATCCTCGGCCCGTACGAGAACATCGGCCGGCTGCCCTGGTGGCTGAACCGGATCGCCCGCGGCGGCCCGGTGCTCGCCCCCGGCCCGCGTGACCTGCCGCTGCAGTACATCGACGCCCGCGACCTGGCGATCTGGACCCTGGACGCGGTGGCGGCGCGGCTCGGCGGCCCGTACAACGTGGTCAGCCCGGCGGGCCACACCACGATGGGCGAGCTGCTGGAGGACTGTGTGCGGGTCACCGGCTCGGACGCCGAGCTGCGCTGGACCGACCCCGAGCGCATCCTGGCGGCCGGCGTCGAGCCGTGGACGGAGCTGCCGATCTGGCTGGCGCCCGGCGAGCTGTACGACTTCCTGCACGGCGCGTCCGTGGCCCGGGCGGTCGGCGCCGGGCTGCGCTGCCGGCCGGTGGCCGAGACGGTCGGGGACACCTGGGCCTGGCTGCGGTCGATCGGCGGCGGCGCCCCGCAGCGCGCCGACCGGCCGAACGTCGGGCTCGACCCCGAGCGCGAGGCGAAGCTGCTCCGGGGGTGAGCGCGCGAGGGCGTGTCCGACGATCCGCGTCGGATCAGCGTGCCCCGGCGTCGCGCGCCGGGCGGAAACGGCCGGACACGCCCGGGGGAGCCGGTCTCAGCCGCGGCCGTCGATCAGTTCCCCGTAGGCCTGGACGAGGTCGGGCAGGCGCAGGGTCGCCAGGTCCTCCCGGCCCGGCGGCTCGCGCAGCAGGGAGAGCCGCAGGTCCCGGTAGGCGCAGGACTTCTCGTACAGGGTGCGGATGAACCGGCCGTTCCCCAGCTCGTCGATCCAGCCCTCGCGGACCACGTGGGTGCAGATGCTGGCCAGCTCCTCGGCCGCGTCCTCGTCCCAGCCGTCGCCGTCCCGGCCGGCCAGCGCGGCGCCGATCGCGGTCAGCTCGTTCGGGCGGTAGCTGGGGAAGTCGACCCGGGTGGTGAAGCGGGAGTTGAGGCCGGGGTTGGTGGCGAGCAGCCGGTTCATGCCCTCGGGGTAGCCGGCCAGGATCACCACCAGGCGGTCGCGGTTGTCCTCGGCGCGCTTCAGCAGCACCTGGAGCGCCTCGTCGCCGTAGGCGTCGCCCTTGGTGTAGCCGGAGTTGGAGAGGCTGTAGGCCTCGTCGATGAACAGCACGCCGTCCAGCGCGGAGTCGATCAACTCGTTCGCCTTGACCGCGGTCTGGCCGAGGAACTCGCCCACCAGGTCGGCTCGTTGGGCCTCGACCAGGTGGTCTCCGGAGAGTAGTCCGAGGGCGTGGAAGACGCGGCCGAGGATCCGTGCCACGGTGGTCTTCCCGGTGCCGGAGGGGCCGGAGAAGACGAAGTGGCGCTTGGGGGGCTGGACGGGCAAGCCCTGCGCGGCCCGGAGCCTGGACATCCGCAGCTGCGCCGACAGCGCCCGCACCTGGCGCTTGACCGGCTCCAGGCCCACCATCAGCGAGAGTTCCGCCAGCGCGGCGTCCAACTCGCGCTCGTCGTCGACCGGTTGGGCGGCCGGCACGGGGACGGTACGGGGCTGGGCCTCGGCACGGACGGGCAGCGGCGCCGGTGCGGCGGAGCCGCCCGGTGCACCCGATCGCTCGCCGGCCGCCTGCGGTGCGAGGTCCGGAGCCGGGGGGACGCCCTGGCCCGGCCCCGAGGCGAACCGGGGCCCGTCCGCGTACCCGGGCCCGTCCGAGAATCCCGGTCCCTCGGTGAACCCGGCCTCCTCGGTGTACCCGGGCCCGCCGGTGAACCCGGACGCCCCGTCGCCGAACCCGCCCGTCGCGGGGTACCCGGCCTCGTCCTGAAGGTCGGCCTCGTCCGGCTCGACGTCCTCGATCCCGGCCGACCGCCCGCCCACCGACGAACCGCCGCTCGACAGACCGCTCGACAGGCCGCCCGGCAAGGCGTCCGACAGGCCGTCGGGCAGGTCGTCCGCCAGGGCGTCCTCCGCCGTGATCGCGGCCAGCCGCGCCGCGGTGTCCATGAACACCGGATCGGCCCGGTGCACCGCCCGGTAGAGCGGCAGCGCGGCCGCACTGCGCCCGGCTCCCTCGTACGCCCGGGCCAGCCAGTACCGCAGTTCCTTGCGCTGCGGCTGCTCGGAGCGGCAGCGGGCCAGCGAGGCGGCCAGCGGCGCCTGCGCCTGGGCGCACATGTCCAGCCGGACGCGTGCCATGCCGGCGAACAGCCCGGCCTCGATGCCCAGCAGCGGGTCGTCCAGTAGCCGGTCGGTGTCCCGGACCAACTGCTCCCAGTCCTTGAGCAGATAGGACCGGCAGGCGTACAGGAACTGGGCGGACGGGTCCTCGCTGGGCGCCGGGCACTGTTCCAGCGCCCGGTCCAACTCGGCCAGGTGGCGGCCGTCCAGCCAGTGCGAGGCGTGCGCCAGCGCGAGGTCGCGGGCGTCCTCCAGGACGGGCTGCACCCACCAGCCCAGCCAGTACCAGGAGCTGAGCGGCCGTCGGTGCCGGTGCCGTTGCTCACCGAACCGTTTCTGGTTGCGGTACATGGCCAGCAGCGCCGCCGAGGTGTCGCTGCGCAGCGCGTGCAGGCCGAGCCAGGCGTCGGCCATGCCCGGGTCCAGGCGGACGGCCGCGCGGAACTCCTCCTCGGCGCGGGCGTACGCGCCCGCCGTGTAGGCGTCCATGGCACGTTGCCACGCGCGGTCGGCGAGCCGGTCCGGGCCGCCCGCGTTGCTGTCGGAACTGTCCACCGTCGTCACTCACGCCCCCCGCGGCTTGGCCCGGGGCTCGGTGGCGGGTTGCCTGCGTGCAGCCGGGCCGGTGGTCGGAAGCCCCCGGGCGCATATGCGCCTGCGAGGAATCGTACCGGCGTGGCGCTGATCCGGAAGGGTGCCGCACGGAGTCAAATACGATCGTGCGAGCGGTCGTTGAGCGGGTGGCGGCCCGGATCGGCGGTGGGGGAGCGTCATTCGGAAAGGGACCGGACGGCGCCCCCGGCTCACGGGGGAACAAGTCGGGGACGCCGGGTCCGAGGCGGCCGGAACATCCCGTTCCGGCGGCTGATGAGAACCTAGAACCTGGCGATGCCGCAGGTCAAGGGCTTGTTGAAGGTTCACCCACGGTGTCCGGCGTGATTCGCCCGGTCACCCCGTCGACCCTCGTCCCGGCGAACGGGCGGCTCGGATCGGCGGCGAAATGCGCCGATTCGGCCCGGGCCCAGCCGGCCCAGAACTCGGCCAGTTCCGGCCCGTCGCGCTCCTCGCCGCGCCGCCGGGCCGCGGCGGCGTCCAACTCCATCCAGATCACCCGGGCCAGCCAGGGCCGCACCGCCCGCCGCCCGGCGCCGACACCCTCCACCAGCACCACCGGGGCGGCCGGCACCGCGGCCGTGCCCGCGAAGCGGCGCAGCGTCCAGTCGTACACCTCGTGCGCGCCGTCCCGGCCGGCCGCCAGCGGCTCCAGCACCTGCGCACGCAGCCGCCCGGCCCAGGCGAAGGGCTCGGTGTGGGTGGCCAGATCGTCGAGGTGGACCACCGGCGCCCCGCCGAGCGCCGCCGCCAGCCGCCCGGCGAAGGTCGTCTTGCCCGAGCCCGCGTGCCCGTCCACCGCGACCAGCCGCACCGGTCCGCAGGACGGCGGCAGCGCGCACAGTTCCGCCGCGAGCGAGGCCAACGCGTCGCCGGTAGCGGGCGGAAGGACGGGGGAGAGGGTTCCGGATGCAGCCACAACGTCAACCCTACGGTGCCGTAGCCCACCACTCCGGCCAGTTCCTCCAGGGTGATCGTGACGGCGACGCGGGTTTCCGGCATACTCGCATCGCCATGCCTGTGAACGGCCGTTCACCGTAATCCGGTGCCGGTCGGGCCGACCTGCCACACCCGCGCCGGACCAGCCACACCACGGTTCGGCGCCCGAACGAGGAGGCGACCGCCGCCATGACCCCGTCCCCTGTGAAAGCCGTGGAGCGCCAGCTGCCCAGCGAGGAGGCCCACGAGCTGCTGAGCCTCACCCGGGATCTGGTCCAGCGCGAGCTGCAGCCCCGCGCGGCCGAGGACGAGGCCGCCGGCCGCTTCCCGCGGGAGGTCTTCCGCACCCTCGGCGAGGCCGGCCTGCTCTCCCTGCCCTACGACGAGAAGTACGGCGGCGGCGACCAGCCCTACGAGGTGTACCTGCAGGTGCTGGAGGAGCTGGCGGCCGGCTGGCTGGCCATCGGCCTCGGCGTCAGCGTGCACACCCTCTCCTGCCACGCGCTGGCCACCTTCGGCACCGAGGAGCAGCGGGCCCAGTGGCTGCCCGGGATGCTCTCCGGCGAGCAGCTCGGCGCCTACTGCCTCTCCGAGCCGCAGTCCGGCTCGGACGCGGCCGCGCTGCGCACCCGGGCCGACCTCGACGGCGACGCGTACGTGGTGAACGGCACCAAGGCGTGGATCACCCACGGCGGCTGGGCGGACTTCTACAGCGCCCTGGTGCGCACCGGCGGCGAGGGCGCCAAGGGCATCAGCTGCCTGCTCGTCCCGGGCGACGCCCAGGGCCTGTCGGCCGCCCCGCCGGAGCACAAGATGGGCATGCGCTCCTCGCCGACCGCGCAGCTGCACTTCGACGGCGCCCGGATCCCCCGCGGCCGGCTGATCGGCGAGGAGGGCCAGGGCTTCCAGATCGCGCTCGCCGCCCTGGACTCCGGCCGGCTCGGCATCGCGGCCTGCGCGGTCGGCGTCGCGCAGGCCGCGCTCGACCTCGCGGTCGACTACGCGCGCACCCGCCGCCAGTTCGGCCGCCCGATCGCCGACTTCCAGGGGCTGTCCTTCATGCTGGCCGACATGGCCACCCAGATCGAGGCCGGACGGGCGCTCTACCTGTCCGCCGCCCGGCTGCGGGACGCGGGCCGGCCGTTCTCCAAGGAGGCGGCGATGGCCAAGCTGTTCTGCACCGATGCCGTGATGCGGGTGACCACCGACGCCGTCCAGGTGCTCGGCGGCTACGGCTACACCCAGGACTTCCCGGCCGAGCGCTACATGCGCGAGGCGAAGGTGCTGCAGATCGTCGAGGGCACCAACCAGATCCAGCGCCTGGTGATCGGCCGCCACCTCACCAAGGGCTGAGCCGGGGGCCGCACCACGGTCTGAACCGAGGGCCGCGCTGCGGGCTGAAGCAGGAACCGAACCGAGGGCCGAGGCCCTCCACGAACGGCCTCCGGCCGTCACTCCAGGGTGCGGAGTGACGGCCGGAGGCGTCTTCGGCGCTGCGTCGACCCGCCCGTGCGGGCGGCCGGATCAGCGCCGGACGAGGTGGCGGCGCTGCTCCGGGATGGTCGGGGTGACGGCGGCGGTGCGCACCGGCCGGTGCGCCACCGCGTGCGAGAACGGCTGGGTGCGCCAGTCGAGTTCGGTGGGGAGCCGGAACAGCGCGTCGAGCCCGGCGGGTCGGGCGTCCGCGGGGCTCTCCACCTCGTCGAGGTCGTCGGTCGGCGTGCCCGAGCCCGGGCAGAGCGCGGGGGCGAAGGGGTTCCAGGCGGTCGGCAGCAGCGCGTGCTGCGGCAGCCGCTCCTCGTCGGCCACCAGGGCGATCGGGCGGCGGCACTCGGGGCAGTGGACCCGGAAGATGTCCCAGGTCTCGGCCTCGCCCGGATCGACGCCCGGGCCGTGGCCGTGATCGACCGCGAGGTCGTCGCGGCCGGTCGTATCGTCGGTCTCGTCGGCGCCCAGGGCACGCTGGTCAGTCGGCATGAGGATCCCCCTCGGATCGGGCCCGGCGTGGTCGCCCGGGGCCAAGACCAGCACTTCCCTGCGATTCGGGCTCATAACCCTGCGGTCCGGTGCACCGTGATGCACCGGGTGTGTCCTTGGCCACATCCACCGCCACATTCGCCCGGCATTTGCCCGGATGACACCTGTGGCCGCCCGTTGTGACACCGCGTGCGCCCCCCGTGCCCCCGACCGGGTAGGTTTGCGCACTGTGGAGGATCTCGACCAACGCATCGTCCAGCTGCTCCTAGAGGACGGCCGGATGAGCTACACGGACCTGGGCAAGGCCACCGGCCTGTCCACCTCGGCGGTGCACCAGCGGGTGCGCCGCCTCGAACAGCGCGGGGTGATCCGCGGCTACACCGTGATCATCGACCCCGACGCCGTCGATCTGGCGCTGACCGCGTTCATCTCGGTCAAACCCTTCGACCCCAGCGCCCCGGACGACACCCCCGAACGGCTGGCCGGCCTGCCCGAGATCGAGGCCTGCCACAGCGTCGCCGGCGACGAGAACTACATCCTCAAGGTGCGCGTCGGCGCCCCCGGCGACCTGGAGGACCTGCTCGCCCGCATCCGCAGCGCCGCCGGCGTCTCCACCCGCACCACCGTCGTCCTCTCCACCCCGTACGAGGCCCGACCCCCGAAGATCTGAGCACGAACCCCGCAGGTGCAGACTTAGCGGCATGACCGAACGCACTTCCCGGACCGTCCTGCTGCGCGGCGGCGCCGTCTACAGCCCCGCCGACCCCTTCGCCACCGCGATGCTCGTCGAGGGCGAGCACATCGCCTGGGTCGGCAGCGACGGTGCCGCCGAGGCGTACGCCGCCACCGCCGACGAGATCGTCGAGCTGGACGGCGCCCTGGTCACCCCCGCCTTCGTCGACGCCCACGTGCACGCCACCGCCACCGGCCTGGCGCTCACCGGCCTCGACCTCACCGGCAGCCCCTCGCTGACCGCCGCCCTCGCCGCCGTCGCGGACTTCGTCGACGCCCAGCCCGAGCCCGGCGGGGTGCTGATCGGCCACGGCTGGGACGAGACCGGCTGGCCCGAGGGCCGCCCGCCCACGCTCGCCGAACTCGACGCCGCCGCCCGCGGCGCCGCGCTCTACCTCTCCCGCACCGACGTGCACTCCGCCCTCGCCACCACCGCGCTGCGCACCCTGGCCGGCGGCCTGACGGAGCGGCCCGGCCACTCCGCCGAGGGCCCGCTCACCAAGGACGCCCACCACGCCGTCCGGCAGACCGCGCTCGCCCACCTCACCCCCGAGCAGCGCCGCCGCGCCCAGCGCGCGACCCTCACCCGGGCCGCCGAGCTCGGCATCGGCGCGCTGCACGAGTGCGCCGGCCCGGAGATCTCCTCCGAAGCCGACCTGGCCGCCCTGCTGGCCCTCGCGGCCGACCACGAGGGGCCAGAAGTCTTCGGCTACTGGGGCGAGTTGGGCGGCGTCGAGACGGCCCGTCGGCTCGGCGCGGCGGGCGCCGGTGGCGACCTCTTCGTGGACGGCGCGCTGGGCTCGCACACCGCCTGCCTGCACACCCCGTACGCCGATGCCGCCCACACCGGCACCGCCTACCTGACCGCCGAGCAGGTCGCCGACCACGTCGCCGCCTGCACCGAGGCCGGGCTCCAGGCCGGCTTCCACGCCATCGGCGACGCGGCCGTGACCGCCGTCCTCGACGGCGTCCGGGCCGCCGGGGAGCGGGTCGGGGCCGGGCGTGTCAAGGCTCTGCGCCACCGCGTCGAGCACGCCGAGGCGCTGGACGACAAGGCCATCGCCGCCTTCGCCGAACTCGGCCTCACCGCCTCGGTCCAGCCTGCCTTCGACGCCGCCTGGGGCGGCCCGGACGGCATGTACGTCCAGCGCCTCGGAGCCGAGCGGGCTGCGGCGCTCAACCCCTTCGCCGCCCTGCTGCGCGCCGGCGTCCCGCTGGCCTTCGGCTCGGACGCCCCGGTCACCCCACTCGACCCCTGGGGCACCGTCCGCGCGGCCGCCTTCCACCAGACGCTGGAGCACCGGATCTCCGTACGCGCCGCCTTCATCGCGCACACCCGCGGCGGCTGGCGCGCGATCGGCCGCGACCAGGACGGCGTGCTGGTGCCCGGTGCGGTCGCCAGCTACGCGATCTGGGCCGCGGACGAACTGGTCGTCCAGGCCCCCGACTCCCGGGTGGCGGGCTGGTCCACCGACCCGCGCTCCGGCACCCCCGGCCTGCCCGACCTCACCCCCGGCCGCCCCCTGCCGGCCTGCCTGCGCACCGTCGTCCGCGGCCGCACCGTGCACCGGGCCGCCGAATAGACCCAGGCGGGAGTGCGGAGAAGGGCCCTAGGTTGATCGCCATGACGACCCACCCGCCGGTGCCCGCCGACTTCACCGTCCCCCGCGAGCTGCTCGCCCCGGAGTTCCGCCTGGAGCCCCTGGGCGAGCAGCACAACGACTCGGACCTCGCCGCCTGGACCAGCAGCATCGAGCACATCCGCGCCACCCCCGGCTTCGTCGGCCGCAACTGGCCGCCCGTCGCCGGGATGACGGCGGAGCAGAACCTGGCCGACCTGCGCGGGCACGCCGCCGACTTCGCGAACCGCGCCGGCTTCACCTACACCGTCCTGGACCCCGCCGGGGGCGAGGTGATCGGTTGCGTCTACCTCCACCCCGACCGCGAGGACCCGTCCGTGGCGGTCGTCAGTTCCTGGGTCCGCGCCGACCGCGCCGAACTCGACGCCCCGCTGTACCGGGCCGTCCGCGCCTGGCTCTCCGAGCGGTGGCCGCTGGACGAGGTCCGGTACGCGAGCCGCTGACCCCGCCACCGGACCGACCCCGCCGAGGGCCTGCCGTCGCCACCACCCTGACCTCACGCTTCACTGACGTTCCGGGGTACCTTCTTCGGACAGCGTCCGAACAGCAAGACCCAGGAAGATGGTGCGCCGGTGGCCATGCCCGTCACCCAGGAGCGGTCCGGGGCCGCCCCCGAGCCGGCGGAGTCGGCGCCCAGGCCCGGCCGGGCCGCCCGCGCCGTGGCCAAGGTCCGGGCCGGTCTTCCCCGGACCGGCCTCGCGGCTCTGGCGGGCCTGCTGCTCGCCCTCGCCTTCCCGCCCTTCGACCTGTGGCCGCTGTCGCTGCTCGGTGTCGCCGCGCTCTCGCTGCTCACCCGGGGCCGCACCGTCCGCCAGGCGGCCTGGACGGGCTTCGCCTTCGGCCTGCCGTTCTTCCTGATGCTGCTCAGCTGGCTGCGGGTGGTCGGCTGGGACGCGACGGTCGGCCTGTCGGTCGTCGAGGCACTGTTCCTCGCCGTGCTCGGCAGCGGCCTGGCCCTCACCTCCCGGCTGCCGGCCTGGCCGCTCTGGGCCGCCTGTCTGTGGATCACCCAGGAGTGGGCGCGCGACCGGCTGCCGCTGGGCGGCTTCCCGTGGGGCCGCCTCGCCTTCGCCAACACCGCGACCCCCTTCACCCCGCTGGCAGCGCTCGGCGGCGCACCGCTGGTGACCTTCGCGGTCGCCCTCTCGGGCGCGCTGCTGGCCTGGGCCGCGCTGCGCCTGCGCGGGCCGCTCAAGGCCCCGAAGGCCGCCGCGCTGGCGGCGCTGGGCGCGGTGGCCGCGCTGCTGGCCGGCTACCTCGTCCCGGTGCCGACGGCGCCGGCCGACACCGTGAAGGTCGCCATCGTCCAGGGCAACGTGCCCAACCCGGGCATGGACTTCCTGGGCCGCCCGATGATGGTCCTCAACAACCACGCGGTGGCGACCGAGCGCCTCTCCGCCGACATCGCGGCCGGCAAGGTCGAGCGCCCCGACATCGTGATCTGGCCGGAGAACTCCTCCGACCTGGACCCGTTCAGCGACCCGCTCGCCTACCAGCGCATCGACCAGGCCGTGAAGACGATCGGCGTGCCCACCCTGGTCGGCACCCTGGTGGACGGCCCGGACGCGCAGCACGTCCAGAACGAGGGCATCGTCTGGGACCCGAAGACCGGCCCCGGCGCCTCCTACACTAAGCAACACCCCGTCCCCTTCGGCGAGTACGTGCCGTTCCGCGCCCAGCTGATGAAGGTGATCACCCGCCTCCAGCGGGTCGCCCGGGACTTCTACCCCGGCGACCACAACGGCGTCATGCAGCTCGGTCCGGCCCGGATCGGCGACGTGATCTGCTTCGAGGTCGCCTACGACGAGATCGTCCGCGACACCGTGGACAGCGGCGCCCGCGTCCTGGTGGTCCAGACCAACAACGCGACCTACGCCAAGACCGGGCAGCCCGAGCAGCAGCTCGCGATGAGCCGGCTGCGCGCGGTCGAGCACGGCCGGGCCGTGCTGATCGCCGCGACCAGCGGCATCAGCGCGGTGATCGCCCCGGACGGCACGGTGGTGCAGCGCACCGGGGAGCTGACCGCGGCCGAGCTGTCGGCGGTCGTCCCGCTGCGCGACGGCACCACGCTCGCCGACCGGGTCGGCGCCGTCCCGGAGTGGACGCTGGCCCTCGCGGGCCTGCTGGCCTGCGCCGCGGGCCTGCTGGTCGGCCGCCGCGACCGGAAGGCCGCCGGAACACCGGCCGCCGAGGGATCGTTGGACCAGGTGGTGCCGTAGCCGGCCCGGACCTCCCGTGCGGCGCGCAGAGCACTGCTTGGAGTGGATTCGTACCGTGACCCAGCAAGCTACCCCCACCCGTCCGGCACCGCGCGGCAAGCTCCGCCGGGTGCTGCCGCTGCTGATCACCGCCTGGCTGGTGCTGGAGATCTGGCTGCTGGTCCAAGTGGGCTCGTGGCTGGGCGGATTCGTCGTCGTGATGCTGCTCATCGCGGGCGCGCTGATCGGCGGTTCGCTGATCAAGCGGGCCGGACTGAAGGCGCTGTCCGCGGCGATCGAGCAGAGCAAGGACCCGAAGTCCGAGCAGCCCCAGACCGGCACCAGCCTGACGGTGCTGGCCGGCCTGCTGTTGATCGTCCCGGGCTTCCTGTCGGACGTGGTGGCGCTCACCCTGCTGCTGCCGCCCACCCGGGCGCTCTGGCGGGCCGTCGGGCGCCGGGTGGCCGACAAGGCGCTGCGCGGCACCGTCGCCGCCGGCACCGATCCGTTCGCGGACGCGATGCGGCTGCAGGAGCACCTGCGCATCCACCGCCCGGACGGCAAGGTGATCCAGGGCGAGGTGGTGGAGCCGGACGCGGGCCCGCGCGGTCCGCAGGGCCCGGACACCGGCTACCGCCCGCCGATCGCGGGCTGACCCCCCACCCGGGGGGGGGGGGGGGGGGGGGGGGGGGGGGGGGCGCGGGCCCCCCCCCCCCGCCCGGGGGGGCCCCCCCCCCCCGGGGGGGGCCCCCCCCGGGGGCGCCCCCCCCCCGGCGGCGGGAACGCGAAAGGGACCCTGGTGGCCAGGGTCCCTTTTCGCGTCCTCCCGCCGAAGCGGGAGCGAGGTCAGGCGCTCTTGCGGGTGTCCCGCGGGTGCACCGCGAGGTTCATTCCGCCCGAGCGGAGCACGGCCAGTCGCTCGGCCAGTACCTCCTCCAGTTCCTCGCGGGTCCGGCGCTCCATCAGCATGTCCCAATGGGTGCGCGTGGGCTTGGTCTTCTTCTCTTCCGGCTCGTCACCGTCGAGGAGTGCCGCCTCCTGGCCGCAGAAGCGGCATTCCCAGGTCGCGGGGATCTCCGCCTCGACCGAGAAAGGAACCTCGAATCGGTGTCCGTTCTGACATGCATACTCGACGGTCTGGCGGGGAGCCAGATCGATACCACGGTCGGTCTCGTAGCTAGTGGCCCCGAGTCGCGTGCCGCGGAGAGCTCGCTCGCTCATGAATCGTGCCTCCCGGGCTTATGGCCCACAGGACTAGTGGTCGCTGTTCTTCGTCGTTCGGTCAACGCTCGGCTTCCGACGAAGATTCCCGTCCCGGGACATGCGTCGTCTGTCGTGCCGCCCCTGTTTGTACCCACCGGCGCCCGATTTGTCACATCTGGCCGCGGATATCACCCCAGGTGTCACCTATTTCACATCCGGTGATCGGTCGGCCTTTCCGGGACGAGCGTACCGGGACGGGATTCGCAACCCGTCGGCGCCCCGTCCGCTGTCGTCAGGAGATCGGACGGGAACGGATCATCGGCTCGCCCTTGGCGAGGTCGACCGGGTGGGCCTGCGGGGCCGACTCGGCCGGTGGGGCGACCGGCGGGTGCTCCGGCCGGGGCGGCAGGTCAGCCGCGGCCTCGGTGCGGGTGTCGCGGTGCGGCAGCAGGGCGATCACCGCGTCCCGCAGTGGGGCCGGGGCCTCGTCGTCCAGCGGGTCGACGGTGGCGGGCACCTGCAGCCGGACGGGTGCGCCGTTGCCGATCCGGGCGTAGCCGCGGCCGACGGGGGCGTGCGCGGCGGGCGCGATGTCCAGCGGCGCGCCGAGCGCGGCGTGGCTCTCCGCGGGGCCGGTGGGGCCGAGCACGACCCGGGCCCGGGTGGTGGCCCGCACGGTCGGGGTGATCCGCTCCCCGGCCTCGACGGCGTCGGCGATCACCACGGTGACGCGGGCGGCGCGGCCGTGCCGCAGGGGCAGCTCCAGCAGGTCCTGCGGGTCCGGGCGGCCCTCGGCGTGGGCGAGCTCGCTCAGCTCGGTCGGGTGGTCCAGCAGCAGCCACAGCGGCCGGGTCGCGTCCTCGGGCGGGGCGGTGCCGGCGTGCCGGGCGGCGTTCAGCGCGGCGAGCCGGCGGTCGGTCTCCTGGGCGGCCCACTCCAGCGCGGCCAGCGCGCCGCGCAGGCTGGTCTCCACGGTGTGCACGCCGGGCCGGTTGACCAGGCAGGCGTGCTCCCCGGTGCCCGCGCCGTCGATCACCACCAGGTCGCCGTACGGGAGTGCCTGGAGCGCGATCGAGCGGATCAGACTCGAGGTGCCGTAGCCGGTGGCGCCGAACGCCAGCAGGTGCGGCTCGGCCGAGCGCGGGCCGGTGCGCCAGACCACCGGCGGCTGCTGGGTGACCGCTCCGCCCTGGGTGACCGGGATGGTCCGGGCGGTGCCGTCCTCGTCGGTGAAGCCGAGCACGATCTCGCCGGGGGCGGCCACGAAGCGCTGGGCGACGATGTCGGTGGGCAGCGGGGCGAGCGCGGTGATCCGCAGCCGGTTGGACTCCTCGTCCCAGTCGAAGCGATACTCCCGGGCCCGTCCGGCCTTGCCCTGGACGACCTGCTCGATCCGGGCCCGGGCGGCCGGCTCGGTGTCGGTGAAGTACGGCGGGTAGCCGAGTTCCAGCCGGGAGAGCCGGCCCTCGTCGTCGAACTCCCAGGAGCTGAAGGCGCTCTTGTAGCTGCCCTCGTAGTGGTACAGCGGGTTGGCCTCCTCGGGGCCGCACAGGTACGGGGTGAGCGCCGCGTAGAGCGCGCCGAGCTTGACGTCGGCGACGTCCGGTGCGGGCGGTGCGGGCGGTGCCTTGGGGGCCCGGCCGGCCCAGGCGGCACTGGCCATCAGCGCGATCAGGGCGAACAGCAGGCCGTGCGGCAACAGGTAGACGCCGACCAGCATCGAGGCGGTCAGGAACAGGGTCGGGCCGCGGCGGTCCTTCGGGGTGGCGTTCCAGCGGTCCCTGGCCCAGCCGGCGTGGTGGCGCAGTCCACGGCCGATCACGGAGAGCGGGGCGACCATGTCGGAGGCGTGGTCCCCGGCGGTTCGGGCGATCTCTCGGCCCTTGCTGAGATGGCGGTTGAGCGGCATTCCTTGACTCCCCGGGCGAGTGGGACGGGTGGGGTGAAGGGGGCGGGGCTCGTGGTACGGCGGGGCCCGGGGCGGTGGGATCCGCGCCCGGGCCCGTGCGGGGGAGTGGAAGCGCTAGAACTTGAGGCCGCCGAGCAGGCTCGCCAGGCTGGCACCGCCGGCGGTGATGCTCGGCGCGATCGAGGAGCCGGCGACGTAGAAGCCGAGGAGGGCACAGACGACGGCGTGGGAGATCTTTAGCCCGTCCCTGCGGAAGAACAGAAAGGCGATGGTGCCGAACAGGACGATGCCGGAAATCGAGAGGATCACGTTCTGCTCCTCGGGGAGGGGGACGGGGACGGTGTTACGGAAAGTGCACTAATCGTGACAAAAAGTAATAGATGATGGAACGGTGCAAATGGGTGGTTTTCCCGTTCAATACCGCCCTGGAGTCGGGGCGGAGGTATGCGAACCGGCCGGGTGGGGCCGTGGAGCGCGTAGTTCCAGCGTGGCGAGGCATTCCCGTCGGACGGGCGGGAGGTTTCCGAGGGGCCGGGGAAGTTCGCTCGAATGGCCCCGGAGCCCGCGCACCCGTGTGTTGTCCGTCGGCGCACCCGTCGCGCCGGTGCCGGATCGCTCGAATGACGCCTTCCGCCATCCGGACGCGCGCTGGCCCGGTCGGGCGCCCGGCCGCTACGGTGCGGTACGCGCAGCTCCCTCCACCCGCAGACCGGAAAGGCCGCCCGCCATGACCGACGCCGCCCACCAGCAGCCCGCCGACGCCCCCGACGCGGAGGTGATCGCCCTGGCCGGAAAGCTCTTCGACGCCGCCCGGGTCGGCGAGACCGACACGCTGGCCGCCTACGTGGACGCGGGCGCCCCCGCCGACCTCACCAACGACCGCGGCGACACCCTGCTCATGCTCGCCGCCTACCACGGCCACGCCGCGACCGTCGAGGCCCTGCTGGCGCGCGGCGCCGACCCGAACCGGGCCAACGACCGCGGCCAGACCCCGCTCGCCGGCGCTGTCTTCAAGGGCGCCGAGGACGTACTCGCCGTCCTGCTGTCCGGCGGCGCCGACCCCGCCGCCGGCGCCCCGAACGCCGTCGACACCGCCCGGATGTTCGGCAAGGACGACCTGGTCGCCCGGTTCGAGGCCCGCTGAATCCAGGTCGTAGGCTCTCCAACCATGGAGAGCACCACCGCGGTGGCCGGAACCGTCGAGTTCCGCGTCACCGGCTACGCCCACCCCGATGCCCAGGCCCTGTCGGCGGAAGTGCAGCAGGAGTACGTTCGCCGCTACGGCGACCCCGACGACACCGTGCTGCACGCCGACGACTTCGAGTCGCCGGCCGGCCTGTTCCTGATCGCCTACCTCGACGAGCGGCCGGTCGCCTGCGGGGGCTGGCGGGCCAAGCGGGCCGGGTTCGACGGGGTGCGCGACGGTGACGCCGAGCTGAAGCGGATGTTCGTGGTCCCCGCCGCCCGCGGCCGCGGTCTGGCCCGGGCGGTGCTGCGCCGCCTGGAGCAGAGCGCCGCCGAGGCCGGGCGCACCCGGGTCATACTCGAGACCGGCACCGAGCAGCCCGAGGCCGTGGCGTTGTACGGGTCCGAGGGGTACGGCGCGATTCCGAAGTTCGGCATCTACCGCGATGACCCGCAGAGCATCTGCCTCGGCAAGGACCTGTCGGCGTCGGCCTGATCCGACCGCCCGCCGGGTAGGCTCGCCGACGCCTCGGAGGGGGGACGGATGAGCCACCGACCGCCAGGAGCTGATCGGCTCCCCGCCCTGGCCGCACCCTGCGGGGAGCTGGACCGGCTGGTCCAGGGCGGTGTGCGCACGGTCGGGGCGGGCGCCGTCTGGGCCGTCGGCGACGCCCGGGGGACGCTCGGCGAAGGCTGTCACGGAGTGCTCGGGCAGGGCCCGTACGCGCGGCTCGCCCCGGGGCCGGACACCCGGTACGACCTCGCCAGCCTCACCAAGATCGTCGCGCTCTGGCCCTGCGCGGGGGTGCTCCGGCAGGCCGGTCGGCTGCCGCTCGACGAACCGCTCGGCCGCTGGTGGCCGCCCGCCGGCGGGCACCCGGCCGGTGAGGTGACCGCCCGTCAACTCCTCACCCACACCGCCGGAATGCTCCCGCACACCGGCTTCGAGAAGCTCTACGGACGCGACCTCGGCGCGATCCGGGCCGGGGTGATCTCCGCCCCGCTGCACCGCACCCCCGGGACGGCCGTCGAGTACACCGACCGCGCCGCCGTCCTGCTCGGCTACCTCGTCGAGGACCTCGGCGGCGCACCGCTGGACGAACTCGCCGCCCGCTGGGCGTGGCGGCCGCTCGCCATGACCGACACCCGGTACGGACCGCTCGGCCCCGCCGACACCGCCCGCACCGCACCCACCGAGTACGACCGGCGGGCCGGTGGCCACCTGCGTGGCGTCGTCCACGACCCCTCGGCCCGGCTGCTCGGCGGCGTCTCCGGCCACGCCGGGGCCTTCTCCACCGCCCGCGACCTCGCCCGATTCCTCACCGCGCTGCTCGCGCCGCCGCCCCGACTGCCCTGGGGCGAGGACTGGATCGCCGAGTCACTGCGCGAACAGACCGGCGGCCTCGCCCCCGCCCGCGGCCTGTCCTGGCAGCACGCCCCCGGCACCGACCCCGCCGAGGGCACCTTCGTCCACTACGGCTTCACCGGCACCGGCATCTGGATCTCCCGCCGTCTCGGCCGGTGGGCGCTCCTGCTCACCAACAAGGTCCACTACGGCCGCGCCATCCAGCCGCTCACCGACCTGCGCAACGCCTACCGGCGGGCCGTGTTCGGCTAGGGCCTGTCCGGTACCCGATCGGGTGGACTAGGGTACGAACCACCGCATCGGGCACCGGGGTTGCGGCAGAGTGGCCACCGCGACAGGGCACCGGCGGAGGAGGCGCGATGACGGACACCTGGCTCTCGGAGCAGGACTGGCTGGCCGGGCTGCTGCGCGCCTACGTCGGCTGCAGTGTGCTGCTCACCGACCGGGTGGGCAACGTCCTGCTGCTGAAGGCCAGTTACCGCGCCCAGTGGCAGTTCCCCGGTGGGGCGATGGACCCGGGCGAGGGCCCCGCCGACTGTGCGGCCCGCGAACTGTGCGAGGAGACCGGGCTGGTGGCCGAGGGGCTGCGGCTGCTCGTCGTCGAGTGGCGCGACCCGATCCCCGGACAGGGCGAACACGCCTACCCCGCCGTGCAGTTCATGTTCGACGGCGGTACGGTCGGGGCCGGCGCCGCCGTCCGGGTGCAGGTCGAGGAGATCGCCGACTACGGGTACTTCACCCCCGCACAGGCGTCCGCGTTGCTGCACCCCTGTGCGGCGCGCCGGCTCAACCGGGCCCTGGAGGCCCGGCGCACCGGCGCCACCGCGCTGCTGCACTCCGCGGGCTACGTCGGGTGACGCAGCGTCAGACCAGGGTGCTCCAGTAGTACCAGAACCGGTTGAGGATCAGCAGCGCGATCACCGCCGCCCACAGCACCGGCACCGCCCAGTGGTAGCGCGCCGCCTCCCGCACGACCGTCCGCAGCCGCGGGCCCACCGGGATCACCCCGGTGCGCAGGTTGTGCAGCGTGGTGTACCAGAACAGCACCACCACCGTCGCCCACACCACCATGCAGTACGGGCACAGCGCGCCGATGTCGTACAGCGCCTGGTCGATCAGCCAGTGCACGAACACCACCCCCAGCAGAGTGCCCGCGTGCAGTCCCAGCCAGAACCAGCGCCGGTACGCGGCGCCGGCCAGCAGCCCAGCCCCGATCGCCGCCAGCGCACCGAAGGCGGCCAGCCCCAGCAGCGGGTTCGGGAAGCCGAAGACCTCCGCCTGCTCGGTGCGCATCACCGAACCGCAGCTGATCACCGGATTGACGTTGCAACTGGGGATGTAGGAGGGGTTCTCCAGGAGGCGGAGCTTGTCGAAGGTCAGGACGGCCGAGGCGGCCAGCCCGACCAGCCCGCCGAGGAACAGCAGCAGGGAGAACACCCGGCCCGCGCCGACCGGCGCACGGCCGGCGGCGCCGGGGACGGGGCAGGAGAGGTGCACAGGGGTCGCGGCGGTCATGGCAGCACACTCCGGTGGCTGGGAGGGGCCGGCCCGGCCGGGGTTCGGCCGGGCCGGTGGTGCCGTGCTTACTGCAGGCCGGCGGCCTGCTTGACCTGGGCGGTGAACTGCTCGGGCGTCACCGTGGCCTTTCCGCTGAACAGGGTGATCGGCTTGCCGTCCACCTTGACCGTCGGGGTGCCCGTCACCCCGCTGTCGTTGAACGCGTCCGCGACCTTCGCCGCCCACGGCGCGTACGTCCGGTCCGTGACGGCCTTCACGAAGGCGTCCGTCTTCAGGCCGGGCACCTGGCCGGCCAGGTCGAGGATGCGGTTGACGTTGCCGAAGCCGTCCTCCCGCTCGTCGGGCTGGTTGGCGTACAGCACGTCGTGGAACTGCTTGAACTTGTCCACGCCCTCGTTCAGCGCGGCGCCCACGGCGGCCAGCGCGGTGTGCGAGCCCTTGCCGCCGAGGCTGCTGTCCAGGAACGCCGCGAGGTGGAACTCGACCTTGATCGAGCCGTCCTCGGTCAGCTTCTTGACCGTCTCGCCGTTCGCCGCCTCGAAGTGCTTGCAGATCGGGCAGCGGAAGTCCTCGTACACCGCCATGGTGTGCGGGGCGTCGGCCTTGCCGTAGGTGATCACCGTGCCGTCCGGACCGGAGGCGTTCGCCGGGACGACCAGCTCGGTCGGCGCGGGTGCGGGCGCGCCGGCTGTGGCCGGCGTCTCGTTCTTGCCCGACGCCGAGTTGATCGCGAGGGCGGTGCCGCCCGCGAGGGCGAGCACCACGACGGCGGACACCGCCACGACGATCCGCTGACGACGCTTGGCCGCCAGCTGTTCGAGGCGCTGCGCCTCCTGGATCCGCTCACGGGCGCTGATGCGCTTGGACTGCTGGTTGCCGGAGGTCTGAGCCATGGGAAGTCAACTCCTGTACGCGGCGCGCGGATGCGCGCGGGGAGCCGCACGGGGTGCGGCGGGATGGCTGAACGCGGGAGTTGTGCGCGCTGCCTGCGGACGGTCGTCGGTCGTCGGTCGTCGGTCGACGAAGACGAACGGGCGGGACCGGGATCAGCAGGCAGGCGCGAAGACCGGCGGGCCACGCCGGGGAGCCGGGCTCAGCACCACGTCCTCGCGGCGCGGCCGCGGGTGGTCCGACACCGGCAGCGGCACCCGCAGCACCGGGCGCACCGGAGCCGGGAGCAGCAGCAGGACCAGGGCGCGCAGCGGGCGGGCCAGCGACTGGCGCAGCGCGCGCAGGGCCCGGGACAGGCCCGACAGGGCCGCATCGCCCAGCCGCAGCCAGGCCGCGGCCGCCAGCGCGATCACCAGATGCACCAGCAGGAGCAGCAGCTGGGTCGCCGCCGGGGCCAGCGACCCCGCGTGGCCCAGCGGGCCGGACAGCAGCGATCCGTCCACCGAACCGCCGCCACACACCAGCAGGTTCACGCCGCGCGCGGGCACGTGCTCGGACAGGATCGGCCCACAGCCGGTCTGCCCCAGGTTGAACGTGGTGTTGAGTATCAGCTCGACCGGCACCAGCACGCCGGAGATGTGCAGCATCCGCCGCTCCCCGCCGGCCAGTGCGGCCGCGACCAGGAAGACGACGGCGGTCGCGGCGGCCACCAGGGAGAGCGGCAGCGGGCGACCCGTGATGACCACCTGGCCCAGCGCGGACAGCGGCACGGCGAGCGCGGTGAACACCGCGGCCCGCAGGGCCCTGGTCGCATGGGTGGAGGTCGTCACGCCCCGGAGTATGCCACGACGCTTACACCCGGCACGAGGGTGCGTACCCGGTGAGGGGGAGCGGCTTCCTGCCGGAGGGCGGTCGTTCATCTGCCTGACGCCCTGTCAGCGGCGACGGCCGAGGTCGCTTCTCCGTTCGATCGGCCGGGGCGTAGCGTGCGTGCCGCGAACGAACTGAGCTTCCGGTGGGACAGACCGGTATCGACCGTCCTGGTCGCAGCTCGCGCCACTGGGCGTCGGGTTGGCCCTTCAAGGGGCGTTCGCCCCACCGTGGCCGGAGCCGTCGCGGGCCTGCTCGCGGCGGTTGTCGTCGCGGTCGTCGTGATGCTCCGGAGCCGGTAGGCCGGAGCCGTTGGTCGGGAGCCGGCGGTCCGGGCACGGCGCGGTCGGTCTAACCTGGATGGCGTTCCCGGCGACCCCGACGAGGGGGTGAGCGCTCATGGCGCGTCCCAAGGCCACGGTGGGGCAGGTGCTGCTGGCCCGCATCGAGAGCCAGGTGACAGTGCTGGCCAGCCTCGACGACGCCGTCCGGGCGGACGAACCGGACGCGGTGCACCGGATGCGGGTCGCCTGTCGGCGGCTGCGCAGCGCCCTGCGGACCTTCCGGCGGCTGTTCACGCCCGGGGCCACCGACCACCTGGTCACCGAACTGCGCTGGCTCGCCGCCGCCCTCGGCGGCGCGCGGGACCGCGAGGTGCTCGCCGAGCGACTGGCCGCCCAGGCCCGCGAACTGCCCGCCGACTGTCGCCCGGAGCAGGTCGCGGCGGAGCTGGAGCGGTGGGGGCGGGCCGAGTACCGGCAGATCTGGCCCGAGGTGGTCGCCGCGCTCGACAGCCCGCGCCGCCGCGCCCTCGCCGACGGCCTCGCCGCCCTCCTCGCCGACCCCCCGCTGCGCCGCCGGGCCGACCGCGCCGCCACCCCCGAACTGGCCCGGATCGCCGAACGCGAGCAACGCCGCACCGGCGAGCGCGTCCGGGCGGCCCTCGCCGCCGGGACCGCGCCCGCCGAGCAGCGCGACCGCGCCCTGCACGACGCCCGCAAGGCCGCCAAGCGCGCCCGCTACGCCGGCGAGACCGCCGCCCCGGCGGTCGGCGCGGCCGCCGAGAGGTACGCGGAGCGGATGAAGGCCGTCCAGGAGCTCCTGGGCGAGCACCAGGACGCCGTGGTCGCCGCCGACACGCTCGCCGGGCAGGCCGCCGGCAGCGGCGAGCCCTTCGGCCTCGGGGCGCTGTACGCGCGCCAGCTCGCCGCCGCCGAGGCGGCCCGAGCCGGCCTGCCGCAGGTGTGGGCCCGGGCGGCGGGGCACAAGCTGCTCCGGTTCGAATAGGGCCTGTCCGGCGGCGCCCGCAGGGCCGCCACACCGTCCGCGGCTACTCCGGCGCGGGGCTGAGCCCCGCCGACCGTGCGGCGGTGCGCAGCAGGGCGCGGAGCATGGGGGTGGTGAGGCGGCCGGTGTTGGTGTTGCGCGGGCTCACGTGGTAGCAGCCGAACAGCTGGAGGGCGGGGCCGCCGTCGACGGCGGGGAGGGTGACCTGGGCGCCGTGGCCGAAGACGGGGCGGGGCCGGGGGACCTGCCAGCCGGCGTCCGCGAGGGCCGGCAGGAGGGCCTGCCAGGCGAAACCGCCGAGGGCGACGACCGTCCGAACGGTCGGGCGCAGCAGCTGGAGCTCGCGGGTGATCCAGGGGCGGCAGGTGTCGCGTTCGGCGGTGCTGGGCTTGTTGTCGGGCGGAGCGCAGCGGACCGGGTCGGTGATGCGCACGCCGTACAGCTGCAGGCCGTCGCCGTAGCGGACGGACTCCGGGCGGTTGGCGAGCCCGAGGTCGTGGAGTGCCGCGTAGAGCAGGTCGCCGGAGGGGTCGCCGGTGAAGATCCGGCCGGTGCGGTTGGCGCCGTGGGCGGCGGGGGCGAGGCCGACCAGGACGAGCGGGGCGTCGGGCGGTCCGAAGCCGGGGATCGGGCGGGCCCAGTAGTCCCAGTCCTGGTAGGCGCGGCGCTTGGTGCGGGCGGTCTCCTCGCGCCACTCGACCAGGCGCGGACAGGCCCGGCAGCCGGTGACGACGCGGTCCAGCACGGTCAGCGAGTCGGCGCGGGCGGCGGCCTCGGCGGGGTGGCGGGGGTCGCCGGGGTCGTCGGCGGGGGACTGCGGCATGGCCAGATCCTAGGTCCTGTCTTCAAAGGGTCGGATCCGGAGCAGGACCGCGGCGATGGTGACGGCGGTCCGGTAGGACGCGCGGGTCGGGCCGGCGAGTTCGACGTCTGATCCAGACCAGCGAGGGGCGGGCCGTTCGTCGAACGACCCTCCCCTCCATCCCTACGCAGCCTTTGCCGTAGCCCGTACGCCGAAGTGCACGTACCGGCTCCCGTCGGCCAGCGCGTAGAACACCACCGGTATCCACGCGTCCTTCTCGTTCCGCCGCCCCGCGAACACGGTCTTCGTCGGCGTATGCGACACCGCCGTCAGCTGCCACACCAGCGGGTCGAACGTCCCCGCGAGCCCGTCCGCCCCCTCGTACGTCAGGGTCAGCGCGCTCTCGCCGCTCCCCTCGGCGATGGTCATCAGGAAGCCCTCGCGCTTGTACGTCCCGAGGAACTCACCGACCTCGACCACCGGCGGCTCGGCCGGCGGCTCGAACCCGGGCATCGTCACGCCCGCGAACTCCGCCGACAGCTCCCTGCACAGCGCCTCGAACACCTTGGGCGCGGCCCCTCCGCCGTTCGTCAGCAGCACCACCGCGACGCCCTTCTCCGGCATCGCCCGCAGGTAGGCCAGCTGCCCGAACGTGCTCCCGTCGTGCCCGAATCCCCGGACGCCGTCCCACTCGAACAGCCCCCAGCCGAGCCCCCAGTGCGCGCCGAGGAACCACTGGTCGGGCATCTCGACCTCGCGGTTCAGCATCGCCTCGACCACGGCCTCCGGAAGCACCCGCGTCCCGTCCGGCGCGGCGCCGCCGTCCACGAACAACCGCGCGAACCGGGCGACATCGGCCGCCGTCGCGCAGATCCCGCCGTACGGGCCGGCCGAGCGCGGCATCATGTTCCACAGCGGCGTGGGCACCGGCTCCTCGCCCGGGTCGCCCATGTGCCCCATCGCGGCGCGGAAGCGCAGCACCTCCTCCGGGAGGGTCATGGTGTGCTCCAGCCCGAGCGGGCCGGTCAGCAGTTCCTTGAGCGCCTCGTCCCACGTGCCGCCGGTCACGACCTCGACGATCCGGCCGAGGACGTTGTACGCGGTGCTGGAGTACGACACCGTCGCACCGGGCGGGTTGGTCAGTCCGACCGTCCGGGCGCCCTCGATGTAGCGGGCCAGGCAGTCGTCCCCGCGGCCGGTGTCACTGACGTGGTCGCCCTCGATGCCGCTGGTGTGGTTGAGGAGTTGACGCGGCGTGATGGTGCGGCCGGCCTCGGCGTCGGCGACCGCGAACTCGGGCAGGACGTCCACGACCGGCGCGTCGAGGTCGAGCTTTCCGGCTTCCGCGAGCAGCACCACCATCGCCGCCGTGTAGCCCTTGCTGACGGAGCCGATCTGGAACACGGAGTCCGTGGTCGCGGCGACGCCGGTCTCCGAGTGCAGGATGCCGGAGGCCAGTTCGTGGATCTCACCGTCGGCGAGCACGGCCAGGGTGGCGCCGTGGATGCGGTGGGCGGCGAGGAGTTCGTCGAGCCGGGCCTGCCAGCGGGCGGTGTCGAAGGCCGGCGTCTCCTCGGGCACGCCCAGCGCCCGGTTGACGGTGCGGGTGACGTCCCGCTCCGTCTGCTCCAGGAGCCTGGCCACCTCCTGGTCGACGACCCTGGACACTTCGCGGCTCAGATTTTCCGACATGTGCTCTCCCTCGTGGTCACGACGGTTCGATGCGGCAGCGGTGGACTCGGCACGCGTGCGATCCGGCAGAACCGACCGTCAACTCCCCCGTGGCACCCGGATCCCAGGCCGCGCCCCCGGCGCGGTCCGATGCTGCCGATCACGACACTAGCGCGATCACGACCTTTTTCAAACAGCGTTTGAAACCCTGTGGCCTCCACCGCCCCCCGCACGGCACGCTGTCGGACCCCACGCCTAGGCTGGCGGCCGGGCAAGGGATCAAGGAGCAGAGCTGTGCGGATCGAGCGTCACCAGGTGGACGAGTCGGCGGTTTCGGCGGCCCGCGAGGGCTTCGCCGACCGGATCGGAGGGATGGTCCACTCCTTCTCGCGCGCCGACCTGATGACCGCCACCGAATGGCGGCTGATCGCCGACGAGTTCCTCGACTACCTCGGCGCACTCTCCGCCGACTGCCCCGCCCTCGACACCCCCGAGGCCAGGGCCGTCCTCAAGGACGCCACCGAGGCCGCCGCCGGCGCCATCGCGTTCGCCGCGTACTACTCGCACGACACCTTCCACGTGTTCCTCGACTACCCGAACTTCGGGATGAGCTACGACCCCGAGGACGCGGACGGGAGCGTGCGCCGCAGCCTCGTCCTCCCGCAGTACTGGCTCGACGCGCTCTGCCTCGCGATCCTCTCCGACAAGGTCGCCCGGCACGGCGAGGCCTTCGCCTTCACCTGGCAGACCATGCCCGCCGGCGGCGGTTACTCCGCCGCCCAGCTGGTCAACGGCTTCATGGCCCACCTCCTGGGCTGCACCCGCGACGAGAACGCGCCCGACGCCGAGACCGCCGAGCAGCGGCTCGCCGCCATCGACGCCGCGCTGGCCCGGATCGAGGACCGGGACAGCGACGCCACCCAGGCCCTCCACACTCTGCGCGCCCTCGCGGCGGAGGACCGCGAGGCCTTCGACTCCGGGATGCTCGCCCTCCTCGACCGCGCCGACGGCACCCGCCCCCGCAGCCTCCTCCCGCTGCTCCCGCTCGCCCTCGCCGCGCTCGCCCACCGGGCCCACGGCTGGCTCCCCGCCGTCGACACCGACTACCTCCCGCACGCCCTGGTCACCGGCTTCGCGGGCCCCGGCGCCCGCGTCGGAGGCCTCGGCCGCGACCGGCGCCCCGACGCCGTCGCCCAGCTCGCCGCCGGGCCCGTCCGCGTCGACCGACCGAGCCCGGCCCTCCCCCTCCACGCCGACAGCGAGGCGCTGTACGAGCAGCGCACCCGGGAGGCGATCAACCCCGGGCCCGACGACCGCCACACCGTCTCCCGGCTCGCCCGCGCCCTGGGCAAGCAGGCGCTCCTCCTCCGGGCCCGCGCCTCGCAGTCCGCCGACGTCACCGACACCCAGCTCGCCGGCCTGCGCCTGGCCTCCCAGCTGGGCGCCGCGCTCTTCCGCATCGCCCTCGCCGAGCCCGGCACCGAGGCCGAGGTGTCCATCGACGGCCGGACGGTCCGCTACCCCGCCACCCGGGGCGAGGACTCCGGCCCCGGCCACTGGCAGCTCGCCCTCGACCTCGCCCTGATCACCGGCGTCCGCGAGGACCTCGCCCCGGTCGTCCTCGCCGGCCCCACCCACTCCACCGCCGACCGCTCCGCGTACGCCTCCTACCGCGTCGCCCTGCACGACTACTTCCGGGGCGTCGACCCGCTCCCGGCCACCGAACAGGCCCTGCGCGAGGTCGAGAAGGCGAAGGACCGGGGTTTCCTCCCGCCGCCGGTCGTCCTCTTCTCCCAGCTCGTGGAGGGGGACGAGACCAGCTTCAACCTGGCGCTGATCGACGCCCTCGAAGCCCACCGCGACCACCACTCGGTCGCCGACCGCGCCACCGACTCCGACGCCGCGATCAGCCTCGACATCCTCGCCCTCGCCTGCCACGCCCGGCGCCGGGGCTGGGCCGTCCGCGTCGAGTCCCCGTACCTCCCGGCCCGCCTGCTCGCCTAGAGATCGTCTTCAAAGGTCGGATCCGGAGGAGGATTGCGGCGATGGTGCCGGATGCCGCGTCTGCGCAGGTAGGCGCGGATCCTGCGGGAGCTGTGGCCCTGGTCCGCGATGACGTGGTCGGGCCGCGTACGCGAGCGCCCCGGCCCGACCGCCGGCTTCGTTCCGGCTGTGCCCGGGCAGGCGTAGCGTGGAATCAGCTGCTCCGGTGGCCCCCGGCTGGGCCGGGTCGGCGACGGCCGGGACTCGCCGGTGCGCGAGCAGGCCGCAAGGAGGCCGCGATGATCGTTGATGTGGTGCTGGGTGCCATCGGGGGGCTGGCCGGGCTGGGGGCGATCTGGGTGGGCCTGAGTGTCCGGGTCGTCCAGCAGTTCCAGAAGGGGGTGGTGTTCCGCTTCGGCCGGGTGCGCGAGGAGGTGCGCCAGCCCGGGCTGGTGGCGCTGCTGCCGATCGCGGACAAGCTGCGCAAGGTGAACGTGCAGATCGTGACGATGCCGATCCCGGCGCAGGAGGGCATCACCCGGGACAACGTGACCGTCCGGGTGGACGCGGTGGTGTACTTCCGCGTCGAGGACCCGGTGAAGGCCACCGTCAACGTGCAGGACTACAACTTCGCGATCTCCCAGGTGGCGCAGACCTCGCTGCGCTCGATCATCGGCAAGAGCGAGCTGGACGACCTGCTGGCCAACCGCGAACCGATCAACCAGGGGCTGGAGTTGATGATCGACAGCCCGGCGCTGGGCTGGGGCGTCCAGATCGACCGGGTGGAGATCAAGGACGTCGCGCTGCCGGAGTCGATGAAGCGCTCGATCGCCCGGCAGGCGGAGGCCGAGCGGGAGCGGCGGGCGCGGATCATCACGGCGGACGGCGAGTACCAGGCCTCGGCCCGGTTGTCGGAGGCGGCAGCGGTGATGAGCGCGACCCCGGCGGCGCTCCAACTGCGCTTGCTGCAGACGGTGGTGGAGGTGGCGGCGGAGAAGAACTCGACGCTGGTGCTGCCCTTCCCGGTGGAGCTGCTGCGGTTCCTGGACAGCGCGACGGAGAACCAGCAGCGGGCCGCGGTGGCGGCTGCGGCTGCCGCGGCGACGGCCGCCGAACGGGCCGCCGTGGATCGGGAGGAGGCCGCGCAGGCGGAGGTCGAGCAGGAGCCGAAGCCCGAACTGCCTCCGCTGGAGGAATTGTTGGATCAGTCGCCGCTGTCGAGGACGGACGCGGCGGACGGGCGTGAGGAGTCGGACTCGGCGGCCTGACCGGTGCCCAGTGGCGTCCGCCGCGGGCCCGGACCACGATGGACAAGGGGGCGGAAGCCAGGTCAGGAGGCGGATCATGACCAGAGCCAGCGACATCATGCACCCGGGCGCGGAGTGCATTCGCGAGCACGAGACGCTCGCGGCCGCCGCCCGGATCATGCGGGAACGGCACGTCGGCGCGCTGCCCATCTGCGGGGAGGACGACAAGCTGCTGGGCATCGTGACCGACCGTGACATCGTGCTGCGCTGCGTCGCGGAGGGCCGGGATCCGGCCCGGGTGACGGCGGGCGAACTGGCGATGGGCCGGCCGATGACGGTGGAGGCGGATGAGGACACCGAGCAGGTGCTACGGGTGATGGAGCAGTACCGGGTGCGCCGGTTGCCGGTGATCAACCACCCGGAGCACAAGCTGGTCGGGATGATCAGCGAGGCGGACATCGCGCGCGGGATGCCGCAGGCGCGGGTCGCGGAGTTCGTGGCGGCGGTCTGCGCGGACGAGCCGCCCAAGGTGGAGGCCCTGACGGCGAAGGCGCCCGAGGCGGAGGTCTGATGGCGGAGGTCTGATGGCGGAGGTCGTACGCCGAGAATCCGGCTCGGTTGGTAACTTTTGTTACCGAAACCCGCACTTGTTAACTATCGTTGTCGCATGACGTCGATCGAGATCACCCCCGAGGAACAGTCCGCGCTGGTCAAGGCCCTCGCTGACGCCCTGAACCCCCTCGCCGCCGCCGTGCGCTCCCGCGAGACCGGGCTGCCCGAGGACCGGATGTGGCACGGGGAGCCGGCCGAGGTCGCCCTCTCCGTCCTCGCCGCCTGGAAGGTGGTGGACGCGGAGGTCAAGCGGCTGACCGCGATCGCGGCCGGGACCGCCGGCTCCTACGGCGCGAGCTACGAGCAACTGGGCGCGGCCTGGGGCATCACCCGCCAGGGCGCCCGGAAGAAGTGGCCCGACGCCCGCCCGGCGGCGCAGCCCGGCAGGCTGGAACTGTTCGGCGGCACCGCGGAGTTGGTTCAGGACGCGGAGTCCGGCGGCTGGCACTGGACGGGCGTCGGCGCCGACGGGGCGCTCGGCGCGGCCGACCGCGGCTACCCGGCGAAGGAGGAGGCTGCCGCCCACGCCGGCGCCTTCCTCAAGGAGCACGCGGCGGACTGAGGGGGCCCTAGCGCAGCGCCCGGGCGATCAGCTCCGACAGGTGCAGGGCCTGCCTTCCCTCGGCGAGTTGGGCGATCTGGGTGCGGCAGCTGAAGCCGTCGGCCAGCACCACCGTGTCGGGGGCGGCGGCCCGGACCTCGGGGAGCAGGACGCGCTCCGCGATCGCCTCGGAGACCTCGAAGTGGCCCTGCTCGAAGCCGAAGTTGCCGGCCAGGCCGCAGCAGCCGGAGTCCAGCACCCGGTTGCGCAGGCCCAGCCGTTGCTCGACCCGGCGGTCGGCGGCGCTGCCGAGGACGGCGTGCTGGTGGCAGTGGGTCTGGGTGACGGCGTCGAGCGGGATCCGGGGGAGCGGGGCGTGCGGTGCGTACTCGTCGAGGAACTCGGCGAAGGTGCGGGTGCGTTCGGCGAGCGGGCGGCCGTCCGGGCCGAGCAGCCGGGGCAGGTCCTCGCGCAGGGTGGCGGTGCAGCTCGGGTCCATCCCGACCACCGGGGTGTCGGCGGGCAGCGCGTCGCCGGCCAGCACCCGCAGGCTGCGGCGCAACACCCGGCGGGCGGTGCCGAGTTGGCCGGTGGAGTACCAGGTCAGGCCGCAGCAGACCGGGCCGGCGGGCAGTCGGACGTCGAAGCCCAGGTGCTCCAGTACCTCGACGGCCGAGCGCAGGACGTTCGGCTGGAGGTGGTCGGAGAAGGTGTCCGGCCACAGCAGCACCGGCCGCGCGCCCGCCGGGGCCGGGTGCGCGGCGCGGTGGCGCCGGTACCAGCGGGTGAAGGTCTCCGGCGGGAGGACCGGCAGGACGCGCCGTCGGTCGATCCCGCCGAGCCGCTTGAGCAGCCCGGCGGCCGGGGAGCGGGCGATGGTGTTGGCGGCGCCCGGGGCGAGGGCGGCGGCCCGCAGCCACAGCGGCAGCCAGCCCATCGAGTAGTGGGCGAGCGGGCGGAGCCGGTGCCGGTAGTGCTGGTACAGGAACTCGGTCTTGTAGGTCGCCATGTCGACGTGGACCGGGCAGTCGCTCGCGCAGCCCTTGCAGCTCAGGCAGAGGCCCAGCGCCTCCCGGACCTCGGCCGAGCGCCAGCCGTCGGGGATCGCCCCCTCCGTCCGGTGGCCGGAGGGCTCCCCCGCGCCGCGCAGCATCTCGGCGAGCAGCCGGGCCCGGCCCCGGGTGGAGTGCCGCTCCTCGCCGGTGGCCATGTAGCTGGGGCACATCACCCCGGTGTTCGGGTCCACGCACTTGGCGACGCCGACGCAGCGGTGAACCGCCTTGGCCAGGCTGCCGCCGTCCTGCTCGTACGGGAGGGCGAGCGGCAGCGGGCGGCGCGGCGCGGTGACGAAGCGCAGGTCGGCGTCGAGCGGGCGCGGGTCCACCAGGGCGCCCGGGTTGAGCAGGTTCTCCGGATCCCAGATCCGCTTGAACTCGCCGAACAGGGCGATGACTTCGGGCGGGTACATCCGGGGCAGCAGTTCGGCCCGGGCCTGCCCGTCGCCGTGCTCGCCGGAGAGCGAACCGCCGTACGAGACCACCAGGTCGGCCGCCTGCTCCAGGAACTCCCGGAAGACCAGAACCCCTTGGGGCTCGTCCAGCGGGAAGTCGATCCGCAGGTGCACGCAGCCGTCGCCGAAGTGCCCGTACGGGACGCCGCGCAGGCTGTGCCGGCGCAGCAGGCCGCGCAGGTCCCGCAGGTAGTCGCCGAGGCGCTCGGGCGGGACGGCGGAGTCCTCCCAGCCGGGCCAGGCCTCGCCGCCTCCGGGCAGCCGGGTGACGATCCCGGCGCCCGCCTCCCGGACGGCCCAGAGCTGGCGCTGCTCGGCGGGGTCGGTGACGAGGGCGACGGCGGCGGAACGCTCGCGGCGCACCTCGTCGGCGAGCCGGCGGGCGGCCTGGTAGGCCTCGACGGGGGTGGCGCCGCCGGTCTCCAGGAAGAGCCAGCACTCGCCCGCGGGCAGCCGGTCCAGCGCGGGCGGGCGGGGGCCGGCGGCGAGCAGCGCGGCGATCAGGTCGGCGGCCATGCCCTCGGCGGTGAGCGGCCGCAGCGGCAGCAGCGCGGGGATCGCGTCGGCGGCGGCGCCCTCGTCGGGGTAGCCGGCCACCACCAGGGCGCGCGCGGGCGGTTCCTCGACCAGTCGGACGGTGGCGCCGAGCAGGAGTGCGCAGGTGCCCTCGGTGCCGGTGAGTGCGCGGGCCAGGTCGTGGCCGCGTTCGGGCAGCAGGGCGTCCAGCGGGTAGCCGGAGGTGCGGCGCGGCAGTTCGGGCAGGCCCTGGCGGATGATGGCGAGGTTGCGGTCGGTGAACTCCTGGAGCCCGCGGTGGAGTTCTCCGGCCCGTCCGGGCAGGGCGCGGAGCGCGGCGCGTTCCTCGGGGGTGAGCCGCCCGCCCACGGTCAGTTCGGTGCCGTCCGCCAGCAGCAGCTCCAACTGCTCGACGTTGTCCGCGGTGCGCCCCCAGGCGAGCGAGTGCGAGCCGCAGGAGTCGTTGCCGATCATGCCGCCGAGGGTGCAGCGGCTGTGGGTGGACGGGTCGGGGCCGAAGCGCAGCCCGTGGGGCCGGACGGCGCGCTGGAGGTCGTCCAGGACGGTGCCCGGCTGGACCCGGGCGGTGCGGGCCTGCGGGTCGACGTCCAGGACCGCGCCGAGGTGGCGTCGGAAGTCGAGCACCACCGCGCCCGGGCCGATCGCCTGTCCGCCGATGCTGGTGCCCGCCCCGCGCGGCACCACCGGCACGCCGTACTGGCGGCAGAGCGCGAGCGCGGTGCGGACGTCGTCCAGGTCGGCGGGTTTGACCACGCCGAGCGGCAGCTGGCGGTAGTTGGACGCGTCGTGGCTGTAGACGGTCCGCTCGGCGGTGCCGAAACGGACCTCCCCGCGTAGGACGGCGGCCAGCTCGCGGGCCAGCTCGGCCCCGGGGACGGCGGACGGACGGCTCACCAGGGACCTCCGGGCGGCGACGGCGACGGCTTCGGCCGATCATGGCAGCCGCGGGCCCGCAGGGGTACCGGGCGCGACGGGGGTACCGCCGACGGGGTGTCCTGCGGCACTCCGGGGGCGCGTGATCACCGACCCCCGGGCCGCCGCCCCGGCCGGTGGCCGGCGGACGGCGGCGCCGCGCACGCCTGTCGCCTGGTCACTTGCGCCCGGTGAGCGTGCCGCGGGCGATGTGGGAGAGCTTGGCCATCTCGAACGCCGGGTAGGCGCCGCCGGCCAGCAGCGAGAACTTGATCCCCTCGCGCCCGGCCGGTCGGCGGTGGCCGGGCGGCTGGAAGCGCCGGTGGTGCTCGGCGGCCCGGTGGAAGAACGGCGGCCGCTCGGCGCGGGTGACGCACCCGGCGAGGTCGAAGACGAACAGGTAGTGCCGGATCATCCGGACGAAGAGCGCGTCCCGCACCGCGTACAGGTGCGGCTGGTCCTCCAGCAGCGCGAAGCTGCGCTCGTACTGGTCGAAGAGGTCGAACACGCTGCTGCCCGGCGATCCGGTCGGGTGGACGGTCTCGCGGCGGCGCAGCTGCACGCACTCGCGCGGCAGCACGGCGATCCGCCGCGCGGCGAGCAGCGCCGCGTGCACCACCGGGATCTCCTCGTACCGGCCGGCGGGGAAGGCCAGCCGCTGCTCCTCCCAGTGGCCGCGGCGGATCAGGCGGTCCCAGATCAGTGGCGGCGCGCCGAACAGCGCGGGGCGGTCGAAGGGCTCGAACACCTCGGGGCCGGCCTCGGCCAGCAGCGCCTCCGCTCCGCCCGGCCAGTCCCGGTCGTTGTGCCGGCGGGAGTGGCCGAACAGCAGCAGGTCCACCGGGCCGGTCTGCTGCAGCCGGTCGACGAGGGTCTGCAGCGCGTCCCGGGGCAGCAGGTGGTCGGCGTCGAGGAACAGCAGGTACTCACCGGTCGCCCGCGCCGCCCCCGCGTTCCGGCTCACCCCGACTCCGACCGCCGCGTTGAGGTGCAGGACCGACAGCCGCGGGTGCCGGGCCGCGTACGCGTCGGCGAGCCCGCCCGCGGCGTCGGGGGAGCGGTCGGCGACCAGGATCACCTCGACGTCGCGGAAGGACTGGGCGAGCAGGGAGTCCAGGCAGTCCGCGAGCTGTTTCTGCTGGTCGTAGGCGGGGAGCACGACGCTGATGAGGGGTGAGGGCATGACGCCGGAGCGTAAGAGGGCGCGCTGACCGTGGCAAAGCCCTGACGGTGCGTAATTCCGAGCAATCTGCGGCAAATCGTACGACCGTACGCCATATCTTCACGCCGCCTGCCGGACGCGTCCACGACAGTCGGCCGGACGGCGCGAGGCCCGCGACGCGTTGCGCGTCGCGGGCCCGGAACGTGCCGAAGGGTCGGCTCAGTACCAGTGGTGGTTCTGCCAGAACGACCAGGCGGCGCAGGGGCTGCCGTAGCGGGAGTTCATGTAGTCCAGGCCCCACTTGATCTGGGTGGCCGGGTTGGTGCGCCAGTCGGAGCCGGCCGAGGCCATCTTGGTGCCGGGCAGCGCCTGGACCAGGCCGTAGGCGCCGGAGGAGGCGTTGACGGCGAGCGGGTTCCAGCTGCTCTCGCGGGACACGATGTTGCTGAAGCACTGGAGCTGGCCGGCCGGGACGAGCTGGGCGGCGATCTGCTGCGGGCTGCCGGCCGGGGCCGGGGCGCTGGTGAGGTTCTGGCGCTGCTGGGAGCGGGAGGCGGCGGCCTGGGCGTCGGCCTGGGCCTTGGCGTCCGCCTGGGCCTTCGCCTCGGCCTCGGCCTGGGCCTGCGCGTCGGCCTGGGCCTTCGCCTGGGCGGCGGCCTCAGCCTCGGCCTGGGCCTGGGCGGCCTGGGCGGCGGCAGCGGCAGCGGTGTCAGCCTGGGCCTGGTCGTTGACCGGCCTGCCGTCCACCGTGACGGCGGCCGCGGGAGCGGCGGCCTCGGCGGTGTTCCCGGCCTGCGGGACGGCGAGGGCGGCGGTGGCGGCGCTCGCGACGACGAGGGTGGCGATACCGGTGATCAGGGAGTTGCGGCGGGCATGGCTGAGCTGCATGAAGCGGGCGATCCTTTTCCGTCGGGGGCCGTGCCGGTGGCACTGGGTGCGGGGCATCGCACGGGCTCCCGGGTGAGCGGGGGCCCGCGCGGCCGTCCGGGACGGCCGTGGCGCCCCGGCGGAACTGGCGGGGCGGGCGGGCTGCGCGGCGTCGGGGTCGGCCGCGCTGCCTGGCGACGGGCCATTCTTGGCAGGGTCGGGGACAGGCCGCAAAGGCGTCCGCCACTACGGCGAGTAGTAGCCGCGGGGCGGTCGCGACGGGGCACGTCGGTGATTTTGGGGTAATTTGTCCGACTTGTTCGTTTGGGGGTCGGAAGTCGGCGGCGCGGGCGGAACGCGAGGGCGGGAGGGGTGGTGGCCTGCGCTGTTCGGGGTGGGTCCGGCCTCGGGGGTGCGGCGGCGGCCCGGGGTCGGGTGGTCGGGCGGCGCCCCGGGCAAGGTCTTCCACTATCGGGGGCCGTAGACGGCGAACCCCGTGTGGGCGGCCTCACATGTTCGGTGGTCCGACTTCGGCGCAGGGTGACCGGCCGGTCACCGCCTCAGGAGGCCGCGTACGGGTTCCCGGGGACGGGCTGCGCGCCGACGGGGGTGATGTCGGTGCCGGCGGCGGCGGTGTCGGAGTCGGGGGACGGCTCCTCCTCCGCCGGGACCAGGTCGCGCGCCAGCAGGGTGGCGCCCGCGACGGCCCCCGGCATGGCGAGGACCGTCACCAGCGGGATCAGGAACGCCAGGATCAGCGGTGTGCCGAAGCCCAGCGCCAGCCCGAGCCGGGCGCGCAGCAGCCGGATCCGTTCGGACTGCGGCACCCCGCGCCGCTGGAGGGCGACGGCCGCCAGCTCGACGGTCAGGAAGAAGCCGGACACCAGGAAGCCGAGCGCCGGCACCACCGTCTGCCCGATCACCGGGATGAACCCGCAGGCGAACAGCAGCACGCCGAACGCGGCCACCCGCACCAGCACGTACACGCTGTCCCGCACCGCGATCACCAGCTCGCGCCAGAGCGGCGACTCCAGTGGCGTGGGCGCGCCGCCCTCGGTCTCGTCGACCTTGGCGCAGAGCGCCTCGTAGAAGGGCTGCCCGACCAGCAGTGTGACGGCGGTGAAGGTGAGCAGCGAGAGCAGCAGGCCGCCGCCGAAGACGATCGCCGCGAGCGCGTCGCGCAGCAGGCTCTGCCAGGGCGAGCCCCAGTGGTCGGCGAACGGGGTGGCCCAGCCGGCGAGGTCCTTCGACCAGCCGCCGAGGAAGACGAGCGCGACGGCGTACCCGGCCAGGGTGAGCAGTGCGGGCAGCATGCCGAAGCCCCACCAGCGGCCGTGCCGGGCCACCCACTTCTGGCCCTCGATCAGGTACTTCATCCCCGCCGCAAGATCTCGCATGGCGATCACCTTAGACCGACCGGCACATGGTGGGCGGCGTCGTGACGCCACCCACCATGTGCCGGTCGGTCTAAGGGCTTCCCCGCCCGGAACCCTGCATTTCCGTGTTCCTGCCAGTTTCGACCGGCAAAGCCCGACTCCTCCCGTCGCGCCTCCCGCCGGGCCACCCTCGGTGCTCCCCGACCTGTCATGGAGGAGCCTGATGAAGCGTCAATTCAGTAGATTGATCGTCCTGTTGGCGTCCCTGGTGCTCGGCGCCGGCGCGCTGGTGCTGCCCGCCGCCGCCTCGCCCGCGCCCTCGCCGACCGTGGTCGGCGGCACGCGGGCGGCGCAGGGCGAGTTCCCGTTCGTGGTGCGGCTCTCGATGGGCTGCGGCGGCGCGCTCTACAGCCCGCAGATCGTGCTCACCGCCGCCCACTGCGTCAACGGCACCGGCGCCGACACGGGCATCACGGTCACCCTCGGCGTGGTCGACCTGCGCAGCGGCAGCGCGGTCAAGGCCCGCTCGTCGTACGTCTACCAGGCGCCCGGCTTCACCGGGGCGGAGAACGGCGACGACTGGGCGCTGATCAAGCTGTCCTCGCCGGTCGGCAGCAGTCTGGTGACCACGCTGCCGACCACCGACTCCACCGCCAACGACAGCGGCACCTTCACCATCATGGGCTGGGGCGCCGCGACCGAGGGTGGCGCCCAACAGCGCTACCTGCTCAAGGCCACCGTGCCCTTCGTCGACGACTCGACCTGCGCCAACGCCTACCCGGGCCTGAACACCGCGGCCTCGCTCTGCGCGGGCTACGTCGACCAGGGCGGCGTCGACACCTGCCAGGGCGACTCCGGCGGGCCGATGGTGCGCCGGGACTCGGCCGGCCGCTGGGTCCAGGTCGGCATCGTCAGCTGGGGCAACGGCTGCGCCCGGCCGGGCTACCCGGGCGTCTACACCAAGGTGAGCACCTACGCGGCCGACATCGCCTCGGCGGCGGCCGGGCTCTGACGCCGGCGCGGGTCTGAGCGGGCGCTCGGAGGGGCGCCCGCGGAGCGGCTGTGAGAGCGTTCGGAGGAGCGCCCGGGGGGCCACCACCCCCGGGCGCTCAGGAGTTCGCCGAAGGCCGGTCCGGCCGGAGCCGGTCCGTCGCAGGACCGTCCGCCGAGGGTCCGTCCGCCGAGGGCCTCTCCGCCGAGGGGCCGTCCGCCGCCGTCCGGTCCGCCACTGAACCGCCCAGCCAGGCCCGGGCCCGGCGCCGCTCGTAGGCGATCCGGCCGGTGGCGTCCGGCGGCAGCCGGGAGAGCACGGCGGCCGCGGCCTCGCGCCGCCCGGCCCGGGCGTACGCCCCGGCGAGGCGGCCGGCGATCAGCGCGTGGTCGTGCGGGTGGACGGCCGGGTCCAGGCGCCCCAGGGCGGAGCCCAGGTGGGCCACCGCCGCGTGGGCGTGGTCGGAGCGGCCGGTGCGGACGGCGAGGTCCCGGTGGCAGGTGCCGTGTGCGACGCCCAGCACCAGATCGGCCCGGGCCGGCCTGGGCGTCGGTTCGCCGGCCCGCCGGGCGGTCTCGGTCAGCCGCTCGGCCTCGGCCAGCGCCCGCCACGCCGCGGGCGCCGCGCCGGCCAGGGCGTGGGCGTGTGCCTGGGCGAGGGCGGCCCAGGCCCGCAGGCCGGGCAGCGAGCGGGCGACGGCGTGGGCGGCCTCGGCCAGGGCGAGCGCGGCGGCCGGGTCGCCGCTCCACCAGTGCAGGGTGCTCTGCCGGGCCAGCAGGGCGGCCGTGGTCGGCTGGTCGTCGGCCGCGCGGGCCCATTCCAGCCCGGCCGCGTACCAGCCGAGCGCGCGGGTGCGGCGGTCGCCCTCGAAGTGGGCCCAGCCGGCGAGCTCGGCATAGCGGGCGGCGAGCGAGCGGACGGCGGGGGCGGTCCCGCGCGGGGTGGTGTGCTGCCAGCCGGCCAGCGTGCGGGTGTGGTGTTCGAGGACGGCGGTCAGCTGCTCGCCGCCGATGTGGGTGGCGGCCGCGCGGTAGACGTCGAGCAGGTGGCCGAGCACCTCGAAGGTGACGGCGTCCGGCCGGTCCGCCGAGAGCCCTGGTCCGGCCCCGTCGAAGGGCGGCCGGGCGGGGGCGGCGAGCTCGCCGAGGCGCTCGCGCTCCCGTCGGACGGGCTGCCAGAGGGCGGCCAACTCGCCTCCGGTGAGCAGGAGTTCGTCGGCCCGGGCGGGCAGCCCCGGGGGCGGCCAGCGGCGCGCGTTCTCCACTCGGCTGATCAGTGAGTTGTGGTAGCCGAGCAGGCGGCCGAGTTCGGTCTGGCTGAGCCCGCGGGCCTCGCGCCAGTGGCGCAGCCGGTGGCCGAAGCGTAGGCGCGCGGACGCAGGGGCAGGGAGGAGCGGCAAGAGGTCTCCCGGGAAGGGTGGGGGAGCGCTCGTGGGGGAGCGCCATGCCCAGGTATCCCCCTTGACGTGCCATCGTCAAACTGTCGTTCCCGTGGCCATCTCGTTGTGGATCGAGGTCCGGGCCCGGTGCCGGGCCCGGGAACGGCACCGGGCCCGGGAGCCTCCGCAACGGCTCCCGGGCCCGGCACCGCCGCGGCGCGGACGGGTCAGGACTCCGCCGCCACCGCGGCCCGCCGCCGGCGGCCCACCACGGCCGAGGCCGCGAGCACGATCGCCGCGGCGGCCAGCGACAGGTACATCTGCTTGCGCCCGTCGGAGTCGGTGAACATGTACGCCACCACGAACCCGATCATGCCGATGGCCGTCCAGGTCAGGTAGGGGTACAGCCACATGCGGACGGTCAGTCGCTCGGGAGTCTCCCGCTCGATGATCCGGCGCATCCGCAGCTGGGAGAAGCAGATCACCAGCCAGACGAAGAGCGCAACCGCGCCGGAGGAGTTGAGCAGGAACGCGAACACCGTGTCCGGCGAGGTGTAGTTGAAGAACACGGCGACGAAGCCGAAGACCACCGAGGAGAGGATGGCCACCCGCGGCACGCCCCGGTTGGTCACGGTCGCGAAGGCCTTGGGCGCGTCCCCGCGCTGGCCGAGCGAGAAGGCCATCCGGGAGGCCGTGTACATCCCGGAGTTGAGGCAGGACAGTACGGCCGTCAGCACGATCACGTTCATCACCTGGCCGGCGCCCGGAATGCCCACGTGCTCCAGCACCGCCACGTACGGGCTGCCCTTGACGGCGGCCGAGTCCCACGGCAGCAGGGTGACCACGAGCAGGATCGAGCCCAGGTAGAAGATGCCGATGCGCCAGATCACGCTGTTGGTGGCCTTGCTGACCGCGCGCTCCGGGTCCTCCGACTCGCCCGCGGCGAGGGTGACGATCTCGCTGCCCATGAAGGCGAAGACCACCGTGAGCATGCCGGTGAACACCGCGCCCACGCCGTGCGGCAGGAAGCCGCCGTGGCCGGTCAGATTGCTGGTGCCGACCGCGTGGGTGCCGGGCAGCAGGCCGAAGACGGCGAGCGTGGCGATCACCAGGAACGCGGCGATCGCCACCACCTTGATCCCGGCGAACCAGAACTCGAACTCGCCGTAGGAGGCCACCGAGAACAGGTTGGTGGCGGTCAGCACCGCCATCACGATCAGCGCGAACGCCCACTGCGGCACGCCGGGCATCCAGGCGTTCAGGATCTTCGCACCGGCGGTGGCCTCCACCGCGAGCACCACGACCCAGAAGAACCAGTACAGCCAGCCGATGGTGAACCCGGCCCAGCGGCCGAGCGCGCGGTCCGCGTACGCCGAGAACGAGCCGCTCTGCGGGTCGGCCGCCGCCATCTCGCCGAGCATCCGCATCACCAGCACGACCAGCACCCCGGCCAGCGTGTAGGAGAGCAGGATGCCCGGCCCGGTGGAGGCGATGCCCGCGCCGGAGCCGACGAACAGCCCGGCGCCGATCACCCCGCCGATGGCGATCATCGACAGGTGGCGGTTCTTGAGCCCGGCCTTCAGATGGCCTTCGCCGCCGTGCCCGGGCGGTCCCGCGTGGTGGCCGCCCTGGGGGGCCACCTGCGGCTTGGTGGTGTCCGCACTCATCAAAGGTGCCCTGTGCCTTTCCCGCGCGGCGTTTCCCTCGGCTCGTCGCGCCGGAGGGTGGGGGACGGACCCGCGCATTGCGGTGCAACCTAACTTCTTTGGCCGCTTATCGGAACAGCACTTCGGTAACTGTTCGCTCACCGGACACGAAAGGCCAGGTCAGGGGGGTGGACAAGCAGTGCGAAAAGCTCAAATCTGACGCAGCGACAGTGGGTTGGCGGCACTTCGGGCCCGGCGGCGGCTCGCGTCGCCCGTGCGTTCACGCTCAGCACTCGCGTACGTCGAGGAGGGTGATCCGCGCCGCGTCCGTCGGCCGGCCGGTGAGGCGCGCCGCCAGGATCCGGGGGAGGTCGCCCTCCTGCGAGTACCCGGGCAGCACCGCGACCTCCGCCCGCCGCACGCCGGCCTCGCCCCGTACCGCGTAGACCACCCGGTACACGGTCCGCTCCGGAGGCGGTGGCGCGTCCTGCCCACGGCTTCGGACGGTCATCCGCATCGACCTCCTCGGCTCATTGTCGGCCCGGTGTGGCCGATCGGGGCAAACCCGGGCACAGTGGGATTCTCGGCACGTCCCCGGTGCGGGGACGCCCCGTCGGGCGGGAACCTCCGGGAAGGAGCGACCCCATGCAGACCACCTGGAAGGGGACGATCAGCTTCGGGCTGGTCAGCATCCCCGTCCACCTCTACTCGGCCACCCAGGAACACGACGTCCCGCTGCACCAGGTGCACGCCAAGGACGGCGGACGGGTGCGGATGAAGCGGTACTGCGAGCAGGAGGAGAAGGAGGTCCCGTACGGGGAGATCGCCAGGGGCTACGAGTCGCCCGACGGCCGGACGGTCACGCTCACCGACGAGGACCTCGCCGACCTGCCGCTGCCCAGCAAGAAGATCATCGACGTGCTGGCCTTCGTGGACGCCGGCGAGATCGACCCGCTGATGTTCTCCAAGGCCTACTACGTGGGCGTCGCCGACAAGGCCGCCGCCAAGCCGTACGCCCTGCTGCGCGACGCGCTCACCGAGTCCGGGCAGATCGCCGTCACCAAGATCGCGCTGCGCACCCGCGAATCGCCCGCGGTGCTACGGGTGCACGACGGCACGCTGGTGCTGCAGACCTGCATCTGGCCCGACGAGGTCCGCCCGGCGGCCGGCATCGCGCCCGAGGAGGACGTCACCGTACGGCCGCAGGAGCTCAAGATGGCGCGGTCGCTGATGGACACCCTCTCCGAGGACTTCGACCTCGCCCAGCTGCACGACGACTACCAGCAGGCCCTGCAGCAGGTGATCACGGCCCGGCTGGAGGGCGTCGAGCTCCCGCACGAGGAGGAGGCGGGCGAGGCGCCGGACAACGTGATCGACCTGATGGAGGCGCTGCGCAGCAGCCTCAAGCAGGCCAAGGGCGGGCGGGCCACCGCCGCCGGATCCGGGCCGGAGGAGGACGGGCCCGCGCCCCGCAGGCGCGCCCCGGCGAAGAAGCGCACCGCGTCGGCGGAGGCCGCCTCCGGGCCTGCCCCAGAAGCCGCCGCCCCCGCCGCCAAGAGGGCCGCCGGGGCGAGGAAGACCACGACCGGAAAGTCCACGACCGGAAAGTCCACGGCTCCGCGCAAGGCCTCCTGAGCCCCGCGGATCCGGCAGCCCCCCGAGAACCCGGAGGCGATCCCGATGGATCTGCTGACCTACAAGGAACTCGACACCGACCCCGACACCCCGCAGCACCTCGGCCCGGCCCAGCGGGCCTGGCACTGGCTGCTCAGCCTCAATCCGACCGCCGTGGTGTTCATGGTCGCGCTCTCGCTCGGCCTGGCCATGGTCGGCGCCCAGGTGAGCTGGCTGCCGATGCTGGTGCTGATGGCCATCGTCTGGGGCGCGACCCTCCTCGCCCTGGTCGGCGTGGTCGCCCGCTGGATGACTCCCGGCCGGGGCAGGCACCGGATGGCGTCCTGACCCGGCCGTGCCGGTTGCGCCGCTCGCGTCCGGCGGATCCGGGGGCGCTCAGCCGATCCACACCGTGGTGACGTTGCAGAACTCCCGGATCCCGTGCCCGGACAGCTCCCGGCCGAACCCGGAGCGCTTGACGCCGCCGAACGGCAGCGCCGGGTGGGAGGCGGTCATCCCGTTGAAGAACACCCCGCCGGCCTGGATGTCGCGCACGAAGCGCTCCTGCTCGCCCTCGTCCCGGGTCCAGACGTTGGAACTGAGCCCGAACGGCGTGTCGTTGGCGAGCGCCACCGCCTCGTCCAGGTCGGCGACCCGGTAGACGGTGGCGACCGGGCCGAAGGTCTCCTCCTGGTGGATCCGCATGGCCGGGGTGATGCCGGTCAGCACCGTCGGCTCGTAGAAGTACCCGGTGTCCCAGCCCTCCGGGCGCCCGCCGCCGCACTCGACCCGGGCGCCGTGGGTGCGGGCGTCCTCGACCAGTTCCTCCAGGTCGTCCCGGCCCTGGCGGCTGGCCAGCGGGCCGACGTCGGTCGCCTCGTCCATCGGGTCGCCGACGCGTAGCTCCCGCATCGCCTCGGTGAACGCGGTGGTGAAGCGCTCGTAGACGTCGGTGTGCACGATGAAGCGCTTGGCGGCGATGCAGGACTGGCCGTTGTTCTGCGCCCGGGCCCGGACGGCGGTGCGCACCGCCGCGTCCAGGTCGGCGCTGGGCAGCACCACGAACGGGTCGCTGCCGCCCAGCTCCAGGACGGCCTTCTTCACCTCGTCGGCGGCGGTAGCGGCGACCGCCCGCCCGGCCGGCTCGCTGCCGGTGAGCGTCACCGCGGCCACCCGGCGGTCCCGGATCACGCCCTCGACCGCGCCCGAGCCGATCAGCAGGGTCTGGAAGCAGCCCTCCGGGAAGCCGGCCCGCCGGAACAGCTCCTCCAGCGCCAGCGCCGTCCGGGGCACGTTGGAGGCGTGCTTGAGCAGGCCGACGTTGCCCGCCATCAGGGCCGGCGCGGCGAACCGGATCACCTGCCAGAACGGGAAGTTCCACGGCATCACGGCCAGCACCGCCCCGAGCGGGCGGTAGCGGACGTAGGCGCGGGCGGCGCCGGAGTCGGCGACGTCGGCGGGAGCCGGGTGCTCGTCGGCGAGCAGCGCCTCGGCGTGGTCGGCGTACCAGCGCATCGCCTTCGCGCACTTGGCGGCCTCGGCCCGGGAGGCGGCGAGCGGCTTGCCCATCTCCTCGGTCATCGTGCGGGCGATCGCCTCCAGGTCCTGGTCGAGGAGGTCGGCGGCCCGGCGCAGCAGGTCGGCGCGGGCGGCGAAGGGGGTGGTGCGATAGCCGTGGAACGCGGCCGCGGCGCGGGCCAGCCGCTGTTCGACGCCGGCCGCGTCGAGGGGTTCGAAGGTCTCCAGGATCTCGCCGGTCGCGGGATTGACGCTGGCGATGGGCATGCGGGGCTCCCAGGGGGTCGGGGTCCGGTGCGTCTGCGCCTCTCACCCTCTCCGACAGCCCGCCCGCGGGCACGCCACCACAGCCCGGCGTGTCCCGCCGGGAGCCGGTTCCACCCGGGCGACTACCCGGGCAGCTACTCGGGCAGCGACTCCACCCGGGCCGCCGCCTCCCGGGCCCGGGCACCGGCCCTGGTCCGCCCGGCCGTCACCAGGCGGTCCGGGAAACGGTGCAGATACTCGGCCTCCAGCTGCCCCGTGCGCAGGGTGTGTCGCTTCAGCGCCTCGTCCGAGCCGTACAGGAACGTCTCGTGGCGGGTGCGGTGGAGTTGCTCCAGCTCGTGCAGCAGCGTGTCGTTGCCCAGGGCGTGCGGGGAGACGCCCTCGGGCCGGACGTGCGGGTCGATGTACCGCATCTCGGTACCTCCTCGACGGAAGCCCCCTCCCACTGGTTGCCCGCTGCCCCCGGCCGGTACACCCCAGCCGTGCACCCTTCACGACCGGCCCGGCCTCCGCGAGCGACGTGCCCGCCCTCCGCGACCCGCTCGTCCGGGCCGGTCGTGATCGAACAGCTCGTAGGATGAATCTCCGGACGCTTCGCCCCCACCCCCTACAGCTCGGACAGATCCCCCATGCCGCTCCCCAAGGCCGAACTCCACCTGCACATCGAAGGCACCCTGGAGCCCGAACTCGCCTTCGCCCTCGCCGCCCGCAACGCCGTCACGTTGCCCTACGCCGGCACCGAGGAGCTGCGTGCGGCGTACTCCTTCAGCGACCTGCAGTCCTTCCTGGACCTGTACTACGCGCTGATGGCCGTGCTGCGCACCGAGGAGGACTTCGCCGACCTCGCCGACGCCTACCTCGCCCGCGCGGCCGAGCAGGGCGTCCGGCACGCGGAGATCTTCTTCGACCCGCAGGCGCACACCGCGCGCGGCGTGCCGCTCGGCGTGGTGGTCGACGGGCTCGCCCGGGCGCTGGCGCGCAGCGAGGAGCGGTACGGGATCAGCACCCGGCTGATCATGTGCTTCCTGCGGGACGAATCCGCCGAGTCCGCGCTGGAGACCTTCGAGGCCGCCCGCCCCTACTTCGACCGGATCGCGGGCATCGGCCTCGACTCCGCCGAGGTCGGCCACCCGCCGGCCAAGTTCCGCGAGGTCTACCGGCGGGCCGCCGAGGCCGGGCTGCACCGCGTCGCCCACGCGGGCGAGGAGGGCCCGGCCTCCTACATCACCGAGGCGCTGGACGTCCTCGGCGTCGAGCGCATCGACCACGGCCTGCGCTGCCTGGAGGACGGCGACCTGGTCGCCCGCCTGGTCCGCGAGCAGATCCCGCTCACCCTCTGCCCGCTCTCCAACGTCCGCCTGCGCTGCATCGACACCCTCGTCGACCACCCGCTGCGCGAGATGCTGGAGGCCGGCCTGCTGGTCACCGTCAACTCCGACGACCCGGCCTACTTCGGCGGCTACGTCGACGACAACTTCCAGGCCGTCCGGCAGGCCCTCGCCCTCGACCAGGAGACCCTCCGCCGCCTCGCCGCCAACTCCTTCCGGGCCTCCTTCATCGACGACGAGCGCAGGGCCCGACTCCTCGCCGAGGTCGAGGAGTTCGTGTTCGACGCGGTCTAAGACCGACCGAACCCCGGTCCCGGGCGGGCTTCCTCGCCGGCTGCTCGGGCACCGCCGCCGTCAGCGGGCTCACGGGACTGCCGAAGGAGCCGTCCCGGCCCGGGTGTAGTGCAGCAGGGTGACGCCGCTCGCGAAGCGGCGGGTGCCGGTCAGGGCGAGCGGGACGGGGTGGGGAGTGGGGCGGAACAGGAGGGTGCCGCGGCCGAGGACGACGGGGTGGACGTAGAGGCGGAACTCGTCGACCAGGTCGTGGGCCAGGAAGGACGCGGCCAGGTCGGCGCCGCCGAGGGCGAGGTCGCCGCCGGGGGCGGTGGTGAGGGCCGCGATCGCCTCGGGGGTGACCTCGCGGGCGATGGCGGTGTTCCAGTCGGCGTGCCGGAGGGTGCGGGAGAAGACGGTCTTCGGCATCTCGCGCCAGATGGCGGCGAACTCGGCCATCGGGCCGGCGTTGGCCGGGTCCCGGTCGGCGGTGGGCCAGAACGAGGCCATCAGCTCGTGGGTGACCCGGCCGGAGAGGAAGCCGCCCATCCGGGCGAGTTCCTGGTTGAAGTGGGTGTGCAGGTCGTCGTCGACGAGCTGCCAGCCCAGGTCGTGGTCCGGGCCCTCGAAGTAGCCGTCGAGAGAGACGGACATGAAGAGGACGATCCTGCGTCGCATGGGCGGCCTCGGGCGGAGGATGGTCCGCCGCCCCCCGGGGGTGGGGGCGGCGGACGGCGATCAGATCAGGGTGCTCCAGTAGTACCAGAACCGGTTGAGGATCAGCAGGGCGATCACCGCGTACCAGAGGGCCGGGACGACCCAGTGGTAGCGGGCCGCCTCGCGGACGACCGGGCGCAGGGCGCGGCCGGTGGGGATGATCCCGGAGCGCAGGTTGTGCAGGGTGGTGTACCAGAACAGCGGGATCATCGTGGCCCAGACCACCATGCAGTACGGGCAGAGCGCGCCGATCCGGTAGAGCGCCTGGTACATCAGCCAGGTCACGAAGCCGATGCCGAAGACCGTCCCGGCCTGGAGGCCGAGCCAGAACCAGCGCCGGTAGGCGGCGCCCGCGAGCAGTCCGGCGCCGATCGCGATCACGACCGCGAAGCCGATCAGGCCGAGCAGCGAGTTGGGGAAGCCGAAGGCCTCGGCCTGGTCGCTGCGCATGATCGACCCGCAGCTGATGATCGGGTTGATGTTGCAGTTGGGGACGTAGGACGGGTCCTCCAGCAACCGGATCTTGTCCAGGGTGAGGACCGAGGAGGCGAACAGGCCGACCGCGCCGCCGATCAGCAGCAGCCAGGCGAACGGGCGGCCGGAGCCGTAGGTCCGCACGGCGGGGGCGGCGGTCGTCATCCGGTCACCTGCTTGACCATCGCGGTGAACTGCTCGGGGGAGACCGCCTTGCCACCGGTGAGGACGTCCAGCTTCTTGCCGTCCAGCTTCACGGTCGGGGTGCCGGTGACGTCGCTCTTGTTGAACTCCTCGTTCACCCGGGCCGCCCACGGCGCGTAGGTGCCGTCCTGGACGGCCTTGACGAAGCCGTCGGTCTTCAGGCCGGGCACCTGGCCGGCCAGGTCGAGAATGTGGTTGACGTCGCCGAAGCCGTCGGTGCGCTCGTCGGGCTGGTTGGCGTAGAGCACGTCGTGGAACTGCTTGAACTTGTCCACGCCCTCGTTGAGCGCGGCGCCGGCGGCGGCCAGCGCGGTGCGCGAGCCCTTGCCGCCGAGGTTCTTGTCCAGGAACGTCGCCAGGTGGTACTCGACCTTGAAGGTGCCGGCGTCGGCGAGCTGCTGGATGGCCTTGCCGGTGGTGGTCTCCAACTGCTCGCAGAACGGGCAGCGGAAGTCCTCGTAGACCTCCAGGGTGTGCGGGGCGTCGGCCTTTCCGTAGGTGATCACGGTGCCGTCGGTGCCGCTCGCGTTGGCGGGGACGACCAGCGGGCCGTTCGTGGCCGCGTCCGTGGAGCCGGAGGAGCCGCTGACGGCGAAGGCCACGCCCGCCACCAGGGCGAGCACGGCGGCGGAGGCGCCGCCGACCACGACCCGGCGGCGGATCCGGTCGGAGCGCTCGGCCTGGGCGCGGGCGGCGCGCATGCGGTCGGTGGCGGAGGTCCTGCCGGTGGTCTTGCGGGTGTTGCTCATGGAGTGTCGTCCTGTGCTCTCGGGCGTGCGGGGGTGCGGGCGCGCGGGGCGCGCGGCGAGAGGACCGGCCGGGAACGGCGCTCGGAGGCGCGCGTTGCTCAGCAGGCCAGGGCGAGCGCCGGCGGACCGCGCCGGACGGCCGGGCGGACGACGACGTCCTCGGCCGGGATCAGGGTCCGGCTGGCCGGGGGGAACGGCACCCGCGCCACCGGACGGGCCGGGACGGGCGCGACGAGCAGCCGCAGCCAGCGCGCGGCGGCCGGCAGGTACCGGTGCAGGAAGTCGCCCAGCATCCGGACGGTGCGGGCGAGGCCGGCCAGCGCGGCGTCCGCGCGGCGCAGCCAGAACGCGCCGGACAGCGCGATCGCGGCGTGCAACAGCAGGAGCAGCAGGACACCGACCTGCTGGGAGACGCCGTGGCCGAGCAGGAACCCGCCCAGCGAGCCGCCGCCGCACAGCAGCGGCTGGAAGCCGTGCGCGGCACCGGGCGGCAGGGACGGGCAGGCGGTCTGGGCGAGGTCGAACAGTGCGCTGACGCCCAGCTCCAGCGGCAGGAACACCGCCGCGACCGCCGGGTACCCGCGTTCGCGGCCGGCCAGCGCGTACGCCACCGCGAACACGGCGACGGAGGCCAGGGCCATCGTGCCGACCGGCAGCGAGCGGCCGGTGACGAGCACCTGGCCGAGTCCGGCGAGCAGCACGAGCAGCGCGGCGAAGACCGCCGCGCGGAGCGTCCTGGTGACCGGGCCGATGCTCATGGCATCCGAGTCTGCCACAGGTTGAAAGCGAAACGGTCGGGCCGAAGGTCCGCTGTGAAGAGCCTCACCACCGGCACTGAGCTGGGCTTATCCGGTCCTTACGGGTGAGTGCCCGCCGAGCTCACCCGCGCCTCCACCAGCTCCCGGAAGTGCTTCAGGTCGCCACGGACGGTCCGCTCGATCGCCCCGGCCTGGGCGAAGCCGCGCGGTCCGCCGAACGCCTCGTGCACCGCCTCCGGGTCGTACTCCACCCGGATCTGCAGCCGGGTGTGCCGGGCGTCCAGCGGCAGCAGCGCGAACGTGCCGCGCAGCGGGATCCCGTCGAGCGTCCGCCAGGACATCACCCGGCCCCGGCCGCGGTCGGTGATCTCGGTGTCGACCTCCCGATCGGCGCTGCCGAACCGCACCCCGAGGTGCGCCAGGTTCCGCCCGTGCGGATGGGCGCTGCGGACGCCGTCGACGAACTGCGGGTACTCGTGCACCCGGTGCAGCTGCTCCCAGGCGGCGAGGACGGGGGCGTCGATGTCGATCTGTTCCTCAAGGGTGCTCATCACGGTGCTCCGTGGAGGGGGGTTAGTACAAGCCTGCTCCCCGGGCGGGGGTCGGGCAACGGGTGGGGCCGGGCAACGCGTGCGGCTCGGGTGGGAGGCGGGCCGCGGGCAGGAGGCGGGGTTCGGGCGGGCGGTGGGCGCGGGGCTGCGGGAGACTGGGCGCATGCCGGAGCTGCCCGAGGTCGAGGCGCTGAGCGCCTTCCTGTCCGAGCGGTTGACCGGGCGCGTCATCGCCCGCGCGCAGCCGGTGGCGATCAGCGCGCTGAAGACGTACGACCCGCCGATCACCGCGCTGGAGGGGCGGACCGTGGGCTCGGTCACCCGGCACGGCAAGTTCCTGGACATCGAGGCCGGCGGGCTGCACCTGGTGGTCCACCTGGCCCGGGCCGGCTGGCTGCGCTGGAAGGACGGCCTGCCCGCCGAGCCGCCGCGCCCGAGTCCGAGGAGCCCGCTGGCGCTGCGGCTGCGCCTGGCCGGGGAGGCCGGCGACGGCTTCGACCTGACCGAGGCGGGGACGAAGAAGGGCCTCGCGGTCTACGTGGTGAAGGACCCGGCCGAGGTGCCCGGGGTGGCCCGGCTGGGCCCGGACCCGCTGGACCCGGACTTCACCCTGGCGGACTTCGCGGCTCTGCTGAGCGGTGAGCGGCGCCGGCTCAAGGGCGTCCTGCGGGACCAGAGCGTGCTGGCCGGGGTGGGCAACGCCTATTCGGACGAGGTGCTGCACGCGGCCCGGATGTCCCCGTACAAGCTGGCGTCCAGCCTGACCGGGGAGGAGACGGCACAGCTCTACCAGGCGCTCGGCGCCACGTTGCGGGACGCGGTGGAGCGCTCGCGCGGGCTGGCGGCCGGGGAGCTGAAGGCGGAGAAGAAACTGGGGCTGCGGGTGCACGGCCGGACGGGCCTGCCGTGCCCGGTCTGCGGGGACACCGTGCGCGAGGTGTCGTTCGCGGACTCCTCGCTGCAGTACTGCCCGACCTGCCAGACCGGGGGCAAGCCGCTGGCGGACCGTCGGCTGTCGCGGCTGCTGAAGTGAGGCCTGCGGGTGGGGCGGCGGTGGGGCCCGTTCGCTCGGGCGTCCGTCCGCCCCACCCGGGCCGGGGCCGGGCCCTCGGGTGGGGCCGGCCCCGGTCGGCGCTCGATGGGTCGGCGTTCGATGGGGCAGCGCCTGGTGGGTCAGCGCTTGATGGCGACGCCGCCCCAGTAGTACGCGGCCTTCGGGTCGGCCGGCGGCTCGCCGTCCGGGCGCCAGGCGAGGACCGGGGACAGGCCCGGCTCGACCAGGTCCCAGCCGTCGAAGAAGCGCAGGACGTCGTCGCGGGTGCGCGGGACGAGGGTCATCCCGCCGGCCCGGGCCGCCTCGGTGACCTTGCCGACGGCCTCCGGGTCGAAGTCCTGGGTGGGGGTGGTGAGGGCGATGCAGCTGCCGGCCGGCAGGGCGTCGCGCAGCGCGGCGACCCGGCCCCAGGGGTCGTCCTCGTCGGCGATCAGCATCAGGACGGCGATCATCAGCAGGCCGACCGGCTGGGTGAGGTCGAGGGTGGCGGTGAGCGCCGGATCGGCGAACAGTTCCTCGGGCTTGCGCAGGTCGGCGTGGATGTAGGTGGTCCGGCTGGCCGGGCTGGACACCATCAGGGCGCGGGCGTGGGCGAGCACGATCGGGTCGTTGTCGACGTAGACCACCCGGGTGCCGGGGCTGACCGCCTCGGCGATCTCGTGGGTGTTCGGCGAGGTGGGGATGCCGGTGCCGAGGTCGAGGAACTGGCGGATGCCGTGCTCCCGGGCGAGGTGGCGGACGGCCCGGCCCTGGAAGGCGCGGTTCGCCTTGGCCATCTCCTTGACGCTCGGCACGGCCTCCTCGATGGCCTGCCCCATGGCGCGGTCCGGCGGGAAGTTGGTCTTGCCGCCCAGCCAGTAGTCGTACACCCGTGCGGAGTGCGGGGCGGTGGTGTCGACGCCGAAACGTTCCCACTGGCTCAGCTCGGCGGGGTCGTTGTCGGGCCGGTCCTGGCCCGGGATGTCCTGACTTGTCGTCATGGCCACGTCCTCTGATGGCAGATCATCACACTGGGGAGGGCTCAGCGTAGCGGTCCGGAGGGGAGGTGGGGCATCCGGTGGGGGTGTAGCGGGGGAGTCCTGCGGGGGTGGGGTGCGCTTGCGCCGTCTGAGTGGTGATCGGGTCCGTCGGAGTTGAGCCCGGAGAGCGACGGTGGTGCGCGGGGGAAGCATTCAGAATGCTGTCAGATCATCAGATTTCATCTCGAATGCCTTCCCGTCGATTGTTGCTGGTCGCGGCCGGGATGTCCCTGCTCGGGGCGGCCGGCTGCCGGAGCCCCTGGAGCAGCGGGGACGGCGCCACCCCGGACGCCGCCGCGGGCGCCACGGCGACCACGGCGGGTTCGGCGGGCGGGGAGGGGAAGCCGGGCGCCGCTCCGGCCACCCCCTCCAAGACGCCCTCGCCGCTCCCCAGCAGTCCGCCGCCCTCCGCCCCCGCGCCGAACACGGAGCCCGTCCACCGGGTGCTCACGGCGGCGGAAGCCAAGCCGTTGTACGAACTCGACCCGGGCCGGCGGGCGGTGGCGCTCACCATCGACGACGGGCCGGACCCCCGGTACACGCCGACCGTGCTGGCGCTGCTCCAGCAGCACGGGATCCGGGCGACCTTCTTCCTGATCGGCGAGAACGCCGTCGAGCACCCGGCCCTGGTGCGGGAGATCGCCGACCACGGCCACCACATCGCCAACCACACCTGGACCCATCCCGACCTGCGGCACATGTCCGAGGGCCAGGTGCGGGACGAACTGGAACGCACCTCCGACCTGCTGCACCGGACCACCGGTCGCCAGCCGACCTGGTTCCGGTCGCCCGGCGGGGACTGGCCGGCGGTCACGCTCAAGGTGAGCGCCGAGCTCGGGATGCGGCCGATGTGCTGGTCGGTGGACCCGCGGGACTGGGCCAGGCCCGGGACCTCGGCGATCACCGAGCGGGTCCTCAAGAACGTCCGGCCCGGGTCCATCGTGCTCAACCACGACGGCGGTGGGGACCGCTCGCAGACGGTGGCGGCGCTGAAGGCGTACCTGCCGGTGCTGCTCGACTCGGGGTACTTGTTCACGGCCCCGCCGAACTGAGCGGGTTGCTCCGCCGACATCAAGTGGATGCGAAGAGATGGCGGGGTGGCGGCTTTGCCTTTCAAACCACTCGAAAGGGTGGATTGGAAGAACCGTTTCTGCGAATTTTGGGCCTCTAGGGTGATCTCGCACCAACTCACCAGGTACCACCGAGTACCACCTGAAAGGCCCTCACGCATGCGTCTCCGCAATGCCGCGCTCGCCGTCGCCAGCGCCGTCGCCCTCGTCCTCGCCGTGCCGATGTCGGCCAATGCCGCCACCGGTGAATTCCTGTACAAGGTCGGGCCCGGTGTGTTGGCCGGGCTGGCCGACCCGGAGAGCCGGGTGTGCATCGATCTGTTCGGGACCACTGAGGACCACCCGGGCTTCGCACCCGAGAACCTCACCAAGTCGACGGCCACGGTGTTCCTCGACGAGCACTGCTCGGGCGATGTCTTCTACGTCATGAACCCCGGCAAGAAGCTCGGCGACCGGCTGAAGCTGCGCTCGGTCGTCTTCTCCTGAGCCGCCGGGACCGCGGAGTGGCCCGGGTCGGACGGTCGGCGTAATTTCGAACTGTCCGGCCCGGTCGCCGGCGCCTCCTCGTGCCCGTGGTCGGGTGCCGCAGCCTGGGCAGAGTGAAGGAGGGCCTGCGATGACCGGCAACGGCTACGCACACCCCGAGGCGCTGGTCCGCACCGAGTGGCTGGCCCACCACCTGGACGACGGGACGATCCGGGTCGTCGAGGTGGACGAGGACACCACCGCCTACGACCGGGACCACATCCCCGGCGCGGTCGGCTGGAACTGGACGACCGACCTGCACAGCCGGGTCGGCCGCGACTACGCCGACCGGGAGGGCGTCCAGCACCTGTTGCGAGCGGCCGGGGTGGAGGACGACACCACCGTGGTGCTCTACGGCGGCAACAACAACTGGTTCGCCGCGTACGCCTACTGGCTGCTGCGGCTGCGCGGCTTCGGGCCGGTGCGGCTGCTGGACGGCGGGCGGAAGAAGTGGGAGCTGGAGGGGCGCGGGCTCACCGAAGAGGTGATGGACTACCAGCACACCACCTACCGGCTGACCGGGCCCGAGCGCCCGGAGCTGCGGGCGCTGCGGGACGAAGTGCTCCGCAAGGCCGAGGTGTTCGCCAAGCCCGGCTCGGACGCGGTGCTGGTCGACGTCCGCTCGCCCGCCGAGTACCGGGGCGAGCTGATCGCGCCGCCGCACCTGCCGCAGGAGCAGGCGCAGGTGCCCGGGCACATCCCCGGCGCGGTCAACGTCCCCTGGTCGCAGGCGGCCAACGACGACGGGTCGTTCCGCTCGGCGGAGGAGCTGCGGGCGCTGTACGGGGGGAAGGGCGTGGAGCCGGAGCGCGAGGTGATCGCGTACTGCCGGATCGGCGAGCGCTCCGCGCACACCTGGTTCACGCTCACCGAGCTGCTGGGGTACCCGCACGTCAAGAACTACGACGGCTCGTGGACGGAGTACGGCTCGCTGGTGCGGGCGCCGGTGGCGCTCGGAGGGTGACGGCGGCAGGGGGTGGCGGCGGGGGGCCGGCGGCAGGGTCGACGGCAGGGGGGTGAGGGGCTGCCGGGGCGTGCGGGGCCGGTGTGGCGTGTGACGGCGTCGCGGCGGTGCCATTTCGGCCTGTTTCTTTTCATGAACATCTCACTGTCAGGGAGTGGATCCGGGGTCACCGGGACAAGGATCGATCCGACCCATCGTCCCAGTGACCCTGGAGGACCACGTGCGCAAGAGGCTGATCGTCTCTGCCGCCAGCGCCCTGAGCCTGTTCCTGGCCGTCCCCGCCTCGGCGACCGACTTCCAACCCGGCGCGGCCGGGGTCGGCGACTCGTACTACCCGACCTACGGAAACGGCGGGTACCGCGTCTCGCACTACGACATCCGGCTGAAATACCAGCCCGCCACCGACGAACTTGAGGGCACCACCACCATCCTCGCCACGGCGACCGAGAACCTCTCCCGGTTCAACCTGGACTTCGCGCTGAACGTCCAGGAGGTCCGGGTCAACGGGCGCCCGGCGACCTTCGCCACCAGCGGTGAGCAGGAACTGGAGATCACGCTCGCCCGGCCGCTCGCCAAGGGCAGCCAGGCCACCGTGGTGGTCCGCTACAAGGGCGTCCCGTCCACCGTGAAGAAGTACGGCTTCACCGCCTGGCTGCGCACGCCGGACGGCGCGGTGGCGGCCGGCGAGCCCGAGTCGGCGTGGTGGTGGTTCCCGAGCAACGACCACCCGAGCGACAAGGCCACCTTCGACGTCTCGGTCCAGGTGCCGGACGGCAACCAGGTGATCAGCAACGGCGTCCTGACCGGCGCCACCTCCCAGGCCGGCTGGACCCGCTACAGCTGGCGCGAGAACAAGCCGCAGGCGACCTACCTGGCCACCCTCGCGGTCGGCAAGTTCGACGTCACGACCGACACCACGCCGAGCGGGCTGCCCGTCTACAACGCGTACAGCAAGGACCTCGGCGAGAACTCCGACGCGGCCAAGGCCAGCGTCGAGCGCACCGGTGAGCTGGTCGACTGGCTGAGCGGCTACTTCGGCGACTACCCGTTCAGCTCGGTCGGCGGCTACGTGCCCAACGTCAAGACCGGCTTCGCCCTGGAGACCCAGACCCGGGTCTTCTACAGCCCCCGGCAGTTCGCGCGAGGCACCAACACCTCCGTCGTCGTGCACGAGCTGGCCCACCAGTGGTACGGCGACAGCGTCTCGGTCTCGCGCTGGAGCGACATCTGGCTGAACGAGGGCTTCGCCCGGTACGCGCAGTTCCTCTGGTCCGAGCACGAGAACGAGGGCACGGCGCAGGAGCTCGCCGACTACGTCTACGCCTCGCACCCGGCCGACGACGCGTTCTGGAGCGTCAAGCCGGGCGACCCGGGCGCGGCCGACCAGTTCTCGAACGCCGTCTACGACCGGGGCGCGGTGGCCATCCAGGCACTGCGCAACGCCGTCGGGGACGACGCGTTCTTCCGGATCCTGAAGGGCTGGCCGGCCGAGCACCGCTACGGCAACGCCACCGTCCAGGACTTCCAGGCGTACGCGGAGAAGATCTCCGGGAAGAAGCTCGGGGACCTCTTCACCACCTGGCTGTTCACGGCGGCCAAGCCGGCCACCGGGCCGGCGCCCGCCGGGGCGGCCGCGGCGGCCTCGCTGGCGCCGGGGGCGGACGCGGGTCGGGCCGACGGGCAGCTGCCGGTGGAGCCGAAGTCCTGGAAGAAGATCCAGGAGACCAACTCGCTGCACGACGCGGAGCATTGAGGTCCGGCGCGTCTGAGGTGAGCAGGTGAGCAGGTGAGCAGGTGACCTGGTGACGGGTGTGGTCCGGTCGGCCGCTTGAGGAAGCGGGCGGTCGATCGGGCTACACCGCTCCGGGGTCGTCGGCCGCCAGCAGCTCGGTGAGGCGGCGGACGGCGAAGGGTATGAGCTCCCGGACCGGGATCAGCCGGCAGGGCGCGCTGCCGACCAGCACCTCGCGGATGCCCGCCTGCTCCTCGAACTCCCGCCCCACGACGGGGAAGTGGGTGTTGTTGTCGTTGCCCACGTCGGGCGCCTCGATCCAGACCCGCTCGCCCTGGATCGCCATCGGGAAGCGGCGGAGCTTGAGCCGGCGGTTGGGCGCGAAGGTCTCCGCGTAGTGCAGGAAGGTGTTGCGGTTGTGCCCGACGCCGATCAGCAGCACGTACCCGCCGAGATCGTGCAGCGCGCCGAAGGGCGACTCGCGACCGACCGCGAAGCCCAGTGAGCGGCGGGCGGTGACCTCCCGGGCGTGCGCCCCGACCGCGGCGACCGAGGCCTGCGGATGTGTGCTGCGCAGGCTCTCCGGCAGCGCGCGCAGCGCCTCCGGGACGGCGCCCATCCGGGAGGGGAGCCCGGCGTGGAACAGCGGGACGGCGGCCCGCCGTTCGGCGATCTCGGGGCTCGGAAGGCCGGTGTGCTCCGGCGCCGGGTCGTTGACGACATCGCCGGTGAAGGTGGGCACCGCGACCGTGCCGCCGGGCCCGACCGCCTCGCGCAGGCTGGCCACCACGGCCGCGGCGCCGCCGTCGACCCGGCCGAGGCTGGAGAGCGAGGAGTGCACGATCACCGCCATGCCCTCGCGGACGCCGACCCGTCGCCAGCCCTCGGCGAGATCGGCGGTGCTCAGCGGCGCTCCGGGCGGGGTGGTGCGTGGGCCGGTGCTCTGCGCGGTGGTGCGGTGCGAGGTCATGGTGCCCCCTGGTGGCGCTGGTGCAGGTGCTGGTGGGATCGTTCGGGGCCGACCATAGCGTGTGCCACTGACAACTGGTCAGGACGGGGTGGTCGGGCTCAGCCGACGGCCGGGCTTCGGCGTTCGACCAGGACGACGTCGCGCCAGCGGCCGTGCAGCCGGCCGATCCGCTCGCGGGTGCCGACCACGCGGAAGCCCGCGCGCCGGTGGAGGGCGAGGCCGGCGGTGTTCTCCGGGAAGATGCCGGACTGCACGGTCCAGATCCCGGCGGCGTCGGTGGACGCGAGCAGCGCGTCGAGCAGCGCCCGCCCGACGCCCCGGCCCTGCGCGGCGGGATCCACGTACACGGAGTGCTCGACCACGCCCGCGTAGGCGGCGCGGGCGGAGACCCGGGACACGGCGGCCCAGCCGAGGACGCGGCCGCGGGGCGCCGGGGAGTGGTCGAGGGGACCGTCGTCGAGGAGGGGGCGGTCGAGGGGGGAGTGGTCGAGGGCGACCAGGCGGTGGAGCGGGAGGCGGGCCGCGTCGAAGGCCGTCCAGTCGGCCGCACTGGTCTCGAAGGTGGCGTTTCCGCTGTCGATGCCCGCCTGGAAGACGGCCAGCACGGCCTCGGCGTGCTCGGGGCGCATCGGGGTGACGCGCGGGTCGGCGGTCACCGTGGGCCCGCCGACTCGGCCAGCACCCGGGCCTCCTGCTCGGGCGTGAAGCCGTGGCCGAGCGGAGGTTCGCCGCGCGCCCGGTCCCAGGCGAGCACGTCGGCGGCGGTGACCGCGAGCGGGGTCGCCGGCAGCCCGGCCGCGCGCGCCCGGGCGGCGCTGCGCTGTTGGCCGGGCCAGAGCGGCTCGGCGCGGACCAGCGGGAAGAACGGCGGCGGCGCGCTCTGCGGCGGCACCGGGACGACCTCCACCTCGGTGCCCGCCACCTCGGCGCAGGTGGCGATCAGCCGGCCCAGCGTGGTCGGCTCGGCCGGGCCGACGGCGTGGAAGGCGCCCGCCCGGTCGTCCTGGAGCAGCCGGACCACCAGCCGGGCCAGGTCACGGACGTCGACCACCTGGACGGGCTGCTCCGGCCGCCCCGGCAGCGCGACCCGCCCGCCCCGGGCGGCCCGGCGGGCCCAGTAGGTGAGCCCGCGCTGGTCGTCGTGGGGGCCGGCGACCTTTCCGGGCCGCACGATCGTCGCCCGGTCGCCGTAGCGGGCGGTGACGGCGTCCTCGCAGGCGACCTTGAGCCGGCCGTACGTCTCCTCGGTCAGCTGCTCGGCGTCGCGCAGCGGTGCGCGGCGCGGGGCGGACTCGTCCGAGCCGGGGGCGAGGCCGGTCCGCTCGTACACCGCGTGGCTGGAGATGAACAGGTAGCGGCCGACCCGGTCGCCGAGTGCGGCCATCGCCTGGTCGACCTGGCGGGGGCGGTAGCCGCTGACGTCCACCACCGCGTCCCAGCGGCCGTCGCGCAGGGCGGTGTGGTCGCCGGTGTCGCGGTCGCCGATGAGGTGGGTGGCGGTGGGGAAGAGACCGGGGTTGGCCCGGCCGCGGTTGAACAGGGTGACCTCGGCACCGTCGCGCAGGGCGTGGTCGGTGATCGCGCGGCCGACGAAGGAGGTGCCGCCGAGGACGAGGATCCGCATGGGGCCAGCGTAGCGGCGGGGGGTCGGCCGGCATACGGGGGCCGGCGCTCGCCCGCCGTGCGGAGGAGTCGGCGGCGTGCCGTCTCCGCGGCGGCCCGGATCCGCGTCGTCGGGGCCACGGCGACGCGGTCCGGCAGGTGTCGGGTACCGGGGTCAGCCCGCTTCGGCGGCGCGGGCCTCGGTGACGATCAACTCCTCGATCCCGTACAGGAAGCGCTCCATCGCCGGGCGCGGGAGCACGGCCGGGTCGGCCGTCATGGTCAGGCTGAGCGCGTCCGGGGACTGCAGCGCGTCCAGGGCGTAGGTCAGGCCGGGGCGCGGTTCGAACTCCACCGGCCAGGTCAGGGTGGTCCGGTCGCCGCCGGTGTCGGTGCCGGGAGCGGCCGGAACCAGCTCGCGGGTGTCGTTGAAGACGCAGGACCGGTCGGCGAGCGGGGCGCCCTCGGCGGCGAGCCGCCCGATCTCGGCGTCCAACCGGAGCCTGTCGTAGTAGGCGTGGCGGTAGGTGCCGATCGCGGCAGCGTGCGTGCGCCGGACGACGTCGCCGAACTCGGCGGTGGCGTCCGGGAGATGGAACAGGCCGTCGCCCGCGACCACGCTCACCGCGTTGGTCAGCCCGGGCAGGAAGCGGTTGCTGACCACGACGTTCAGCACCGCCTCCGCCGAACCCGACAGTCGGGCCGTCATCGCGGCCGTCGCCGCCAGCAGCACCGAGGAGGAGCTCACCCGGTGGGCGGCCGCCACGCGTTCCACCGCGCCGGGCAACGCCGGCGAGCGCAGCACGGCGTTCGGGAACGCGTCGGCAGGCCCGGACGGCTGCGGAAACAGTCGGGCCGGGCCCGACCGGAGCTTGCGCAGGAACTGCTTGCGGGCGCCCGCGTCCCGCCGCTGCCCACGCTCCGACACCTGGAACTCCGCTTCCTCCAGGGGCTGTTGGCCAGGCTCGCGCCGCTTGGCCAGCTCGTCCGGCGAGGTGCCCAGGCAGAGCGCGGTCAGGTCCGCCACCAGGCGGTTCATCCCCGTGCCGTCGACCGCGGTGTGCGAGAGTACCAGGCTCACGTACCGGGCCAACCCGCCCGCCTCCACCACACCGACCCGGATCGGCCACTGCACGGCGGTGTCGAACGGCTGCGCCGCGAGTTCGTCGTGCAGTCGGCCGCCCGCCTGTGCCGGGTCGCACCCCTCCGCGCAGGGTCGGACCTCGACGTCCAACCGGCCCTCCCCGTCCAGCACTTGGAGCAGCCGACCGTCCTCGCTCGGCACCAGCCGGGTGTGCAGGGAGTCGTGCAGGTGCAGCAGCCGCTCCAGGCCGTCGAGCAGGGCGGGCAGTGGCAGCCCGGGGTCGAGCGGAGCCGCGGTGGCGATGTTGTACCGCGGCACGTCGGCCGGGGCCAGTCGGCTCACGGCGTCCCGGACGGCCTGTTGGCCCCAGGTGGCGGGTCCGGCGCCGGACCGGCCGGACGAGAAGACGATCTCCAGCAGTTGACGAGTGGTCACCGTGTGGCTCTCCGATGTGGCGGTGGATCGTGACGTCGTGCCGGTGCGTTGGGAGCGCGGATGCTGCTGGGGAGAGTGTGGCGCACCGCCCGCCGGGCGTCGAGGGTTGACCGGGGCCCGTGGCCGTGGCCGGGCGGGATCGGTGACATCACCCGCTTCGCCAACGCGGCCAAGCTCGCCCGCTACACCGGATGCGCCCCGATCCCGGTCTACTCCTCGGACAAGGAGCGCCACCGCCTGCACCGCGGCGGCAACCGCCGGCTCAACAGCGTGCTCTACACCGCATCCATCGTCCAACAGCGGTTCCACCCGGAGCCCGAGAACTGCTGGCACGCCATGAGCCCACCAAGGGCGCCCGCGGCGCCCGGCGCATCCTCAAGCGACACCTGATCGACGTCATTCACCGCGCAATGACCAGAGACCGAGCCACCCGGCAGCACCACATCACCCAACATCAGCTCGCTGCTTGACATGGAAGCGTCAATGGGCTGCTGCGCCAGTACTTCCCCAAGGGCACCGACCTGTCCTCCCGCGGTCCGGAACACCTCGCCGCCGTCGCCGCCGAACTCAACGGCCGCCCACGCAAAACGCTCGGCTGGGAAACCCCAGCCGAGCGCCTGCACAAACTCATCGCGGCCTGATCAAACCGACCACGTGTTGCAACGACCCATAGAAACCGCCGACGGCCCCGGGGCCGTGTGCCGTCGGCCAGGCCGACCCGGCGTCGGCTCACACCTCGGGCGCCCCCGTCTCCTTCAGCTCGCCGCCGGCCAGCCGCACCCACCGGTTCACACCGATCTCGCGGAGGAACCGCTCGTCGTGGCTGACCACCACGAAGGCCCCCCGGTAGGAGTTCAGGGCGCTCTCCAACTGGCCCGCGCTGACGAGGTCGAGGTTGTTCGTCGGCTCGTCCAGGAGCAGCAGGTGCGGGGCCGGCTCCGCGCACAGGACGCAGGCCAGGGTGGCGCGCAGCCGCTCGCCGCCGGAGAGCACCCCGACGGGCAGGTGGGCGCGGGCACCCCGGAAGAGGAAGCGGGCGAGCAGGTTCATCCGCTCGGCCTCGGGCCGCTCCGGCGCGTACTCGGCCAAGTTCTCGGCGACCGTACCGTCCAGGTCCAGCAGGTCGAGGCGCTGCGAGAGGTAGGCGATGCGTCCGTCGGCCCGCTTGATCTCCCCGCCCTCCGGGGCCAGGTCGCCGTTCAGCAGGCGCAGCAGCGTGCTCTTCCCGGCGCCGTTGGGGCCGGTCAGCGCGATGCGTTCCGGGCCGCGGATGGTCAGGTCGACACCGCGACCGGTGAACACGTCCTGGTCGCCGAGCCGGACGCGGAGCTGCTCGCCGAGGAACAGGGTGCGTCCGGCGGGCACGGTGGTGTCGGGCAGGTCCAGCGTGAGGCGCTGCTCCTCGCGCAGCGCGCGCCCGGCCTCGTCCAGCCGGGCTTTCGCCTCGCCGACCCGGCCGGCGTGCAGCTGGCCGGCCCGCCCGGCGGACTCCTGCGCGCCCCGCTTCATGGTGCCGGCGAAGATGCGGGGCAGACCGGCGTTCTTCAGGTTGCGGGCGGCGTTGCTCTGCCGGCGTTCGGCCCGCTCGCGGGCCAGCTGCATCTCCCGCTTCTCCCGCTTCAGCTCCTGCTCGGCGGTGCGGACGTTCTTCTCGGCGACCTCCTGCCCGGCCCGCACGGCCTCCTCGTACGCGGTGAAGTTGCCGCCGTAGAAGTGGAGTTCGCCGCGGTCGAGTTCGGCGATGCGCTCCATGCGGTCGAGCAGGGCGCGGTCGTGGCTGACCAGGAGCAGGCAGCCGTGGAAGTCCTCCAGCGCGTCGTAGAGCCGGTGCCGGGCGTCGAGGTCGAGGTTGTTGGTGGGCTCGTCGAGCAGCAGCACGTCCGGCCGCTTCAGCAACTGGGCGGCGAGGCCGAGGGAGATGACCTGGCCGCCGCTGAGGGTGCTCAGCGTGCGGTCCAGGGTGAGGCCGGCCAGGCCGAGGCGGTCCAACTGGGCGCGGGTGCGTTCCTCGATGTCCCAGTCGTCGCCGATGGTCGTGAAGTGCTTCTCGTCGACGTCCCCGGACTCCACGGCGTCGATGGCCCGGATGGTCGCGGCGACGCCCAGTAGTTCGGCGACGGTGGGGTTGTCGGTGGGGTTGTCGGTCAGACTGCCGGTCAGGGGGAGGCTTTGCGGGAGGTAACCGAGGGTGCCGGTGACGGAGACCGATCCGGTGCCGGGCCGCAGGGCGCCGGCGATGAGCTTGAGCAGCGTGCTCTTGCCCGCGCCGTTGGGCGCGACGAGGCCGGTGCGGCCGGAGCCGACGGTGAAGGACAGGTCCTGGAAGACGGGGGTGTCGTCGGGCCAGGCGAAGGACAGGTTCGAGCAGACGACGGAAACGCCGGAAACGCCGGACATGGAGGTGACCTCGCGGGGAGGGGGCAGGCATGACACTTCTGCCCCGGCGGTGGACAAGGGGGAAGAGGGGACGACAGCGAGGCCACGGCAGCGGTGCTTCCACGCACCGGCCGGTGGCCTGTCGGGTCCGGGTGTCACCCGGAGATGTCGTCGTCCACCACCATGTCCGGTCTCCTCAAGAAAAGATCAACGTCCTTACCAGGCTACCAGCATGGGCGTGCCGGCCGCCCGGCGCGTGCCGTCCTGCCGTGGCGGCGGGCAGGTCGGCACGCTGATGGGAGTGGCGGGTCAGGGGCGGTGGGCGGTGATGACGTGGTAGTCGAGGAGGCCGTTGTGCCAGGCGGGGAGGAAGTTGCGGGTCCAGTGGCCGGGTGGGACGGTCTCGGTGAGATAGCGGTCGAGGCCGGGCCAGACGTCGGGGCCGATGGTCTCGGTGGTGACGGCGGTGAAGCCGGCGGCGGTGAGGTCGCTGGTGAAGGTGGTGAGCGGGTGGGGGACGTCGAGGCCGTCGGCGAAGCTGGCGAGGAGGATGCTGAGGCGTTCGGCGATGTCGGGGCCGTCGGTGGCGAAGAAGGTGGTGACGACGAGTCGGCCGCCTGGGCGTAGCACGCGGGCGGCCTCGCGGGCGAAGCCGGTGAGTTCGCGGAAGTGCTGGGCGGCCTCGACGGAGTAGACGCCGTCCAAGGAGGCGTCGGCGAAGGGCAGTTCGTCAGCGGAACCGAGGGTGTAGGCGAGCCGATCGGGGTAGGTGGCCAGGGCCTTGGCGTTGACGGCGCGGGCGCGTTCGATCTGGTCGGGGTGGATGTCGACCCCGGTGACGGCGGCGAACCGGAACTCGCGCAGCGCGAGGGCGGCGCCGAGTCCGCGTCCGCAGCCGACCTCGGCCAGGCGCAGGTGTTGGTGTGGCTCCGGGAACGCGCGCAGGACCCGGCGGTAGAGCTGCTCCTGACTGTGCACCCGGTCCTCTGCGGTGGGGGCGGTGAGGTCCATGCCCTGCCAGTAGCCGAAGTTGATGAACCCGCCTGCGAAGCTGGCAGCTTGGGACAGATCGCCGGCGCCGTAGGTCCGGCGGACGGTCGGGGGGATGCGGTTCTGGTCCATGGGTCGCTGGGTCTCCTGGTCTGTGGTCGCCCGGCCCTCGGGCGCGCCGAGGTACGTACCCAAACCGGTATGCGTCCGAACACGGCGAGTGACGGTCTCGGGGTGGATGCTACTGGGTGGCGGAGGGGGTCCGCGCCGCCTCGCCGCCGGGAGTGAAATGCGTTGTCAGGCAGGGCGATCGGTTCGCTACAGTCCGCGAGGATTCCACAGCCAGAGGAGAAACGATTCCGTGAACACCGACGAACGCCCCGCCCCGCCGCTGACCGGTGGCGAGCGCGAGATGCTGCGCGCCTTCCTGGACTTCCACCGGGCGACGCTCGCGATGAAGTGCGAGGGCCTCACCGACGAGCAGCTGCGGCAGCGCTCCAGCCCGCCGTCCACGCTGACCCTGCTCGGCCTGGTCCGGCACCTGGCGGAGGTGGAGCGCACCTGGTTCCGGCGCGTCATCGACGGCGAGGACGTCCCGCTGGTCTGGTCCGAGGACGGCGACTACCAGGTGGCCTACGACGCCACCGGCGCCACCCGTGCCGAGGCCTTCGGCGCCTGGCAGGCCGAGGTCGAGCACTCCCGCCGCATCGAGCGCGCCGCCGCCTCCCTCGACGTCACCGGCTACCAGCCGCGCTGGCAGGCGGAGGTCTCGCTCCGCCTGGTGATGCTCCACCTGATCCACGAGTACGCCCGCCACAACGGCCACGCCGACTTCCTCCGCGAGGCCATCGACGGCACGGTGGGGGCGTAGCCCAGGCGTGGCCCAGGCGCAGCCCGCCTCGGGGGCGGGCGGGGCTACCAGCCGAGGAGGTGGGTGCGGTGGGTGAGGGCGGTGAGGATGGACTTGGCGGTGGTCTCGGGGGTGAGCGCGCTGGTGTCCAGGGTGTGGGGGCCGGTGGCGGTGTCCGGGGCCGGGTGGAGGACGACGTAATGCAGGGCGGTGCCGGTGGTGCGGCTCTCGCGGCGGAAGGTGTCCAGGGTGGACGGGGCGGCCGGGCACTCGACGATGACCTGGTAGCCGCGGGTGGCGTAGGCGAAGGCGGCCTGTGCGGCGGCGGCGAGGGCGGTGGTGTTCTGCCGCTCGGCCTCGGGGAGGTGGGGCGGCAGCTGGCCGCGCCGGATGACCCGCAGGAAGTCGTGCGTGCGCAGGTGGACGCTCGGGTGCAGTTCCTCCGCGAGCAGGGCCGCGACCGGGCTCTGGTCGGCCCCGGACGGGTCGACGAGGACGAGGACGCCGCCGGCACCCCGGCCGCCCCCGAGCTCCGGCCCACCTACGGTCGTACGGTTCACAGCTGCTGATCCCTTCGCGGGCCGGGGACGGACGGGTAGCCGGGGCGAGGCGGGCGGAGTGCGGAAGGGCCGGTCGGACCCGGATGCGGACAGCCGACCGCCTCGTTCCTACGACTGATGCATTCGGGGATCAACCTAGTCCACGCCGGTGCCCCGAGTCGTCCCCCTCCTGGTCCGGACCACCTGCTGGTGGTCCTCGGCGCGGAGCACGATCGGGTTGGTGGGGGCCGTCATCGGGCCCCAGGGGAGGTCCGGGCCCATCGTGTTGCCCCGGCCGGGCGTCCCGTCCGCCTTCGGGTGGCGGACCTCGGCCCGGGCGTAGGCGGCGAGCGAGGCCGTCGTCCGCCACACCACCGTGCCGGAGCCGTCGGTGGGCAGGGATTCCTGGTGCAGCTGGCCCTCGTCGGTGAGGAAGCGGACCGTCCCACCGGGGACGGGGTCGGAGCAGGTCCGCCGGAGCACCCGGCGCCCGCAGCCGCGCAGCACAGGAATTCCACGTGCTCTGAGGGGAGTTTGACGGTACGAAGGCCGGGAAGGACAGCCCCCGACAAGGGGGTATCCCGCATGGAGCTGGACCGGCTGTTCGACGGCCGACGGCGCTCGGCGATCGAGGTCGCGGACGTCTTCGTCGACCGCAGGCCGCTCATCAGGGCCTTCGACCAGGCCGTCGCCGACCTGCGGCAGCACGCGGCACCCACCGCCACCGCCCCGGCCCAGCGGCGCAACCTGCTGGTCTTCCACGGGCTCGGCGGCATCGGCAAGACCCGGCTGTCCAAACACCTCGAACAGCGGTTGCGGAACGGCGAGTACGACCAGCCCGCCGAGCGCAGGATCGGCTGCCGGATCGACTTCGAGGACCCGGCCTTCGCCGAGCTGGAGAACCTGGTCATCGCGCTGCGCGCGGCCGTCGGCCAACGCGAACGCAACTGGCCCGCCTTCGACCTGGCCTTCGCCGTCTACTGGCAGCGGGCCCATCCCGGCGAGCCGCTGGACCAGGTGATCTCCCGTGACTCGGCGCTGCGCCGCCTCAACGGCGTGGCCGACCTGCCCCAGCAGATCGACGAGACCCTCAACGCGCTGCTCGGGCCGATCCCGATCGCGGGCCTGGCCCGCCGGGCGGTCACCGCGCTGATCAGCAGGATACGGGACCGGATCCGCCGGGACCGGTTGCTCGCCACCTGCCCGGGGCTGGAGGCGATCACCGAAATCGAGGACCCGGCCGAGCAGCTGCCGTTCCTGCCGGCCCTGCTCTCCTGGGACCTCGCCGAGCACAGCCACCGACACCCCCTCGACGTGGTGTTCTTCCTCGACACGCTGGAGAGGACCGAGCGCCGCCCGCGGATGGGCGGCGGATTCGAGGACCGGCTGGCCAGACTGGTCTACCTGCTGCCCAACGTGCTGTTCGTTGCCACCGGGCGCAACCGGCTCGACTGGGGCGACCGGCACCACCCGGCGATCCACTACTCGGGCCCCAACTACTGGCCCACGCTGGCCGTCACCCTCCCGCAGCAGCGGCAAGGAGACCTCCAGGTGGCCGGCTACCACGGCGCCCAGCACCAGCTGACCGGCCTCTCGCCGACCGACGCCGACACCTACCTGAGGCTGCGGCTGACCCGGCGTGGCGAGCCCGCGATCCCTGCGGACATCCGCGAGGCCGTCATCGTGGCCTCCGGCGGAGCTCCGCTGTATCTGGAGCTGTCGGCCGAGTACTTCGACCAGCTCAGCGCCGACGGACGAACGCCCCAACCGGCCGATTTCGGAGGGACCTTCGCCGAGATGTTCATTCGGATCATGCGCGACCTGGACCGCGAGGAGCGGGCGCTGCTGCGCGCCGCCTCGCTGGTGCACGGCTTCGACGCCGACCTGCTGAACGCCGCCGTCCCGGACGCCCGGGACAGTGCGCTGCGCCGCTTCCTGGCCCGCCCGATCGTGCAGCAGCGGAGCACCGGCTGGCTGCGGCACTCGGTCGACGAATACGTCCGGGAGGCGGTCCGCGCGCACGACCAGGACACCGACGACGCCTGGTCCACGGCCGAGTGGCGCCGGGCGGCCGAGCGCATGGTCGGCCACCTCGGCGGGCAGCTGGCCGAGACCGCCGCCGACCCGACCACGGCCGACCGCGCCCGGCTGGCCGAGGGCTTCACCACCGCCGGGCTGCTCACCGCCGAGACCGGCGAGGTCCCCGACTGGCTCTACGACCTCGCCTACGGCCTGCGGCTGCGGTTCGGCACCCAGGTGCTCGCCGACACCGCCGACTGGCCGGTCCCGGCGGACGGCCCCACGGCCGCCTTCGCCCTCGCCTGCCAGGGCATCGCCCAGCGCAACCTGGGCAGTCGCGCCACCGCGCTGGAGCTGCTGGAACGGGCCGACGCCCACCCGGCGCTGGCCGGCGGCGGCTACCCCAGCCTGTTCGTCCGGCACCGGCTGGGCAAGGCACTTGAGGAGGCCGGCCGCTACGCGGAGGCGGAACGGCTGATCGCGCAGGCGGCGGAGGTCGAGAGCCCACTGCGCAGCACGGCGGAGAAGGACCTGGCCTGGGTGCAGTGGCTGCGCGGCGACGGCCGACGGCTGGTGGACTGGTCGCGGGCGCACCTCGACTCGGCCATCGGCTTCCACCGTGCCCAGGCGCTCGACCTGTTGGGCCAGTTCAGCTATCTGCAGGGGGAGTTCGCGGACGCCGAGCGCCATCTGCGTGCGGAGGTGGACGATCCCGAGCTGGCGGCGGCCGGCATCGGACGGGACGGCGGCTGGCGGCACCTCGGCATGGTGCTCTCCTGGATCCGCCCGCTGGAGGCGATCGCCGTACTGGACCGGGCACTTGAGGTCAACCAGGAGATGCAGGCGGCGGTCGGGGTGGCGCAGACGTACCTCTTCCGCGGGGTCGCCCGGACCGGTTACGGCACGGCAGCCGAGGTCCGCACGCACCTCGCGGAGGGCGAGCGGCGACTGGCCGAGACGCACGGCGGCGCGGACCGCTGGATGGTGCTGCTGGCGCTGCTGTTCCACGAGCTGGTGGACGGCACCCGGCAGGGCGCCCTGGCGGCGGGCGACCGCCTGATCGCGTACGTGCGGGAGACGGACTGCCACCCCGGGCTCGGCGAGATCGCCGAGCGCTGGCTGGCCGTCCGCGGGCTGCACCCGGCCGAGCCGGTGCTGCGTCAGGAACACTGGACCGAGCGGGACCGGGCGCTGGCCGGCTGGGAGCAGGTTCTGCGCGAACGACTGGCGCTGCGGACCCCGTCGCTCTGACCGATCGCGCCCGGGCCGCGCCGGTCACGGCGGCCTTGTCCTGGGTGCCGTGGTCGGCGGGCATCGGGTCCTCCGGGCCGGGGCGGGCGGGTCCGTCTGCTCCCCACCGGTGGCGGTGCATCAGGGGCGAGCCGGGGCCCACGGGCGTGGGGCGGGTCGGTGAAGGGGGCACGGGCGCCGGGGCGGCGAGTTGCACGTGGCGACGATCGGTCGGTTCATTCTCCTGAGGATGATGAGGACCGGATCGTCGCGGAGGAGACGGGTGTGGCACTGAGCCGGCGGGTGCTGTTGGCGGCGGTGGCCGGGAGCGCGCTGGCGGGGTGCCGGCCATCGGCACGAGGCGGGGTGGGGGATCCGTCCCCGGCGCTCTCCGCGACGGCTACTCCGGCCGCGACGGCTGCCCTGACTGCGACGGCCACCCCGGCTGCGACGGCCACCCCGGCCGCGCGCCGGGAGCCGACCCGGGCGGAGCTGGTCGACCGGTACGGCGGCACGGCGCCGAAGGAGTGGGGGCTGGAGGTCGCCGGGGTGATCACCGCGCTGCCGGACGGCGAACGGGCGACGGCGCTCACCTTCGACGCCTGCGGCGGCCCCGGTGGGAACGGCTACGACGCCGAACTGATCGACTTCCTGCGGGCGCGCTCCGTCCCGGCCACGCTCTTCCTGAACGCCCGCTGGATCGCCGCCAACCCGGACGTGTTCGAGCGGCTCGCCGCCGACCCGCTCTTCGAGATCGGCAACCACGGCACCGTCCACCGCCCGCTCTCGGTCAGCGGCCGCTCCGCCTACGGCATCGCCGGCACCCGCGACGTCGGCGAGGTGTACGACGAGGTGGTGGGCAACGCGCACCAGCTCGCCGGGCTGCTCGGCCACCCGGTGCGGTTCTTCCGCTCCGGCACCGCGCACTACGACGACGTCGCCACCCGCATGGTCGCCGACCTGGGGGAGCGCGTCGCGGGCTTCACCGTGAACGGCGACGGCGGGGCGACGCTCAGCGCCTCGGAGGTGCGGCAGGAGGTCGCGGCGGCCCCGCCGGGGTCGATCGTGATCGGCCACATGAACCACCCGGGCGGCGGCACCGCCCCCGGTGTGGCGGCGGCGGTGCCGGGGCTGCTGGCGGCGGGGCGGCGCTTCGTCCGGCTGTCGGACGTGCTGGGCTGACGTGCCGGGCTTGACGCACGGGCTGTCGTGCTGGGCCTGGCAGGATCCAGCGGCGCGTTAGGCCAGTCGGAGGCCTCCGGGGTGCTCCTCCTCGATGATCCGGACGAGCCAGTCGAAGACCGTCGGCCCCTTTCCGGCCCGGGCGGCGGCGAGGTCGGCGCGGACGTGCTCGCGGTTGGCGGGGTGGCAGTGGCCCAGCCGCAGCTCCAGCTGGCGGACCGTCTCCGGGTAGCCGAGGTTACGCCGGGAGACCTCGTGGTCGCGCCACTCGATCAGGTAGTCGCCGTCCTCGGGGGTGCCGTAGCCGCCGCGCAGGCAGTCGGCGAAGGCGTCGAGGTTCCGGCCGAAGTAGCCGTCGCTGCCGATGGTCTCCCCGACGACGTCCCAGAAGTCCTCCAGCGTGTGGATCCGGGCGCCGGCTATCACATAGGTCACGGTCACGGGGTCGAGGATATGCCGAGTGCGGTCGTCGGCGGGCCGCACTACCGGGCCACCGCGATGGCAGTGGCGAGCAGGCCGTCCCGGACGGTCCAGCGGCCGTCGAAGCCCTCGACGCGGCGGTCGCCGACCGTCGGGCCGGGGACCAGCAGGCGGGCGGTGAAGGAGCCGTCGGGGGAGAGGACCAGGTCGGCCTCACTGAAGTCCAGGAACAGCCCGGTCAGCGGGAACCACGCCTTGTAGACGGACTCCTTGGCGCTGAACAGGATGCGGTCCCACGGGGTGTCCGGGTGTTCGGCGAGCAGCTCGGCGATCCGCTTGCGCTCGTCGGGCAGCCCGATGACGTCCAGGACGCCGTCCGGGAGCGGGAGGGCGGGCTCGGCGTCGATGCCGACCGAGGCGAGGTCGTCCGCCCTGGCGACGGCGGCGGCGCGGAAGCCGTCGCAGTGGGTGAGGCTGCCGACGACGCCGTCGGGCCAGCTCGGGGCGCCGCGCTGGCCGGGGACCAGCGGGCGGTAGGGGACGCCGAGGCGGGTGAGGGCGGTGCGGGCGCAGTGGCGGACGGTGGTGAACTCGCGGCGGCGCTTGGCGACGGCCTGGGCGACGGCCTCCGCCTCGGCGGGCTCCAGCCGGGCCTCCGGCGGGTCGTCGTAGGCCACCTCGGTGACGACGGCGTCCGGCAGCAGGTCCCCGATCACACGCTCCCCCTCGGTCGGTGGCGCGGACGGACGCCGCGCGGACCGAGCCTAACCCGGGTGGGGGTGGTCCCGGTGGCCTTCGGGGGAAGCGCCATCGGGACCACCGGGATCACTGGAACCACCGGCGCCGCTCCTCGAAGGCCGCCGCTGCCCCGCCTCGCGCAGCGCCTGGGCGACCGCGTCAGGGGACGGGGCCGGTGCGCCGGGGGGTAGGTGACGGAGTGCCGGGCACCGTGCGAGACGGAGGCGCCCTGGTCGGCCTCCTGGTGCAGGCCGCCAACGCGTGCGCCCGACGTCGTTCCGGTCGGGCGGAGCGGGCAGGTGCGGACGGATCCGCAGCCGAGCGCGGCGGTGCTACGGTCGTCCCCACCGGGGCGGCTCGGCAGCGTGGCCGAGGTCGCCCGGGTAGCCGAGGTCCGCCCGGGCGGTCGGCTTCCCGGCGAGCGAGGAACCGTCGTTCGCCGGCGGCGCCCGCCCCGCCGTGGACCGTGGGATGACCGCGCTGCCGCCCGAAGTCCTGCTGCGCTGACGCCTGTTGAGGAGAGCCCTGCCGTGCGTGCCGAACCCGTCGCCGATACGCCCTACGTGGACCTGGGCGAGGGCCCGCTGTGGGAACCCGGCCCACAACTGCTGCGCTGGATCGGCATCCCCGACCGGCGGGTGCTCACCCTGGAGCCGTCCTCGGGCGAGATCCGGTCCGTCGAACTCGACGTGACCCCCGGCACGTTGATGCCGTACGGCGACGGAGAGCTGATGCTCGCCACCGAGCGGGGCTTCGAGCTGTTCGACCCGGCGACCGGCCGCACCACGCTGGTCGCCGCCGTCGAGGCCGACCGCCCGGACCGCCGGATGAACGACGGCAAGACCGACCCGTACGGCCGCCCGGTCGCCGGCACGATGGGGCGCGGCGAACCGCGCGAGCCCGGATCGCTGTACCGCCTGGAGCCCGACGGCGGCGTCCGGGCGATCCTCGGCGGGCTCGACATCCCCAACGGCCTGGCCTGGCCGGAGCCCGACCGGCTCTGGCACATCGACACGACGACACGCCGCATCGCCCTCTACGCGTACCCCGAGCACGGCCCGGTCGTCGAGCGGATCCGCTCGCTCGACGTCTCCCACCTGCCGGGCTCACCGGACGGCATGACGCTCGACGCCGACGGCAACCTGTGGGTGGCGTTCTGGGACGGCTGGGCGGTGCACTGCCTCTCGCCGGGGGGCGTGGTGCTGGCCTCGGTGGAGCTGCCGGTGCCGCGCGTGACCAGTTGCGCCTTCGGCGGGGCGGACGGGCGGACGCTCTACATCACCTCCGCCCGGTCGGACCAGCACCCGCTCTCCGGGGGGCTGTTCAGCGTTCGGCTCTGATCCCCCACGGCCCCGGCTACTGCCCCAGGAGCCGGGCGAAGTCCAGCCCGAGGCTGCCGAGTACGGGCAGGGCGCCGAGATCGGTGACGGCGCCGACGGGGATGCTGTAGCCCTGGTTCACCTCGCGGGGTGCGGCGGCGGTGGGTGCGGCCGTGGCCGGGGTGGCGGTGGCAGGGGTGGCGGTGGCCGGGATCAGGACGGCGCCGAGGAGTAGGGCGGCGAGTGTGGTGCGCATGTGACGGAGCCTCCGTAGGCGGGCGTGATGGCCTGTCAACACCCTGCGTTGCGGAGCGGTCACGTATCTTCGCCCCTTCGGCCGCATTGGTAAAGATTCATGCCTTGTGTTCATGCCAACATGGCGGAGGTCTGGACCACACCAATGTCGAGCGCATACGTTCCCGTTACTCGGATGGGCATGGCTCCGCCGAACTCCCTTGCGGCTTCGGCGACTTTCGTCTGTCATGCCCATGGCTATCGAACGGAGGCAACCATGCGCGCCATCAGCAAGAACCTCAGGATCCTCGCGGGCGCCCCGCTCGCGGCCGCCGCCCTCATCGCCCTCACCGCCGGTACCGCCAGCGCCGCGATACCGATCAACCAGCCCATGACCGGCAAGGCCACCTACTACACCGACGCCGGCTACGGCGCCTGCGGCACCCAGATCAACGCGTCCAGCCAGATGCTCGTCGCCGTCTCCCCCGCCTGGTGGACCGCCGCCAACCCCAACAACGACCCCCTGTGTCAGGGCATCTCGGTCAAGGTCACCTACCAGGGCAAGACCGTCACCGTCCCGGTCCGGGACAAGTGCTTCTCCTGCGAATCCACCCACATCGACCTCAGCCAGCCCGCCTTCGCCCAGTTCGCCCCGCTCGGCCAGGGCGTCATCAACGGCCTCACGTGGCAGTTCGTGAAGACCGGCCTCAACGGCAAGACCGTCGAACTCTCCGCGCCCATCGCCGGCTCCACCACCGGCTGATCCTGCGGCCCCGCGACGCCGGGTGTCGCGCTCCCGCGAAGCCGTGGGGGCGCGGCACCCGGCGCCGGCCGCGCCCGTGTTCGGTACTGTTCGTCGCATGGTGAGGCTTCGACGGCGCAGGAATCCGGCCGCCACGGTGACCGCAGGCGTCGTGATGGGTGGCGTCGCGGTCGCGGCGTGGGTGTTCCAGCCTCCCGGCATGAAGGTCCACGAGGGCGCCACGGCCGGCCAGTTGCTCGTCAGCGCCGACGGCCGCACCTTGACGCTCAGCATCGGCTGGAGCTGCGAGAGGCAACCCGACCTCGTGGTCCGAGAGACCGCCGACACGGTGAAGGTGTCCATCCGGCACACGGTTGCACCCGGCTTCTGCGACCTCGGCGGCTACGGACGGATCACGGCGCAGCTGAAGGCGCCGCTGGGCGGCAGATCCCTGACGGACGCCACCACGGGCAGGCCCGTCGTCCACTTCGACGGCCGCAACCTCGTGCGGCCGACCTACCTGCCGGACAACTACTACCCGACCCCGGCGTACAGGATGGTCCAACTCCCCAGTGCGGCGCCGGTTCCGGCCGGCACACCGGACTGGACCACCGGCTACCAGGTCGGCACCGAACCCGGCGCCGGGTCCTCCCTGGTCATCCGCCAGGCCCTGGGCGCAAGCACTCCGCCGGCAGACCGGGCCACCACCGTCAACGGCCGCCCCGCGACCTTCACGGACCCGAATCCGTCCCACGGCCCCCGTTCGCTGACCTGGTCCGACGGCACCTACACCTTCAGCGTCACGAGCAGTGGGCCGACCCCGCTCCCGGACCAGGAGCTCATCCGCGTCGCGCAGGGCCTCAAGTAGCCCCTCCCGTCACAGAATGCCGGGTGTTCGCAACGGTAGTAGCGTCCCCATGGCCTCATCCTCGGATCTCGTGGTGGGGCGGGACGGGTGGTCCGGTTGGCGTGTGGGGCGTTGGTGGCGAGAGGGGAGTGCAGAAGTGCGTGGGGACGGGAAGCCGGTGCTGTACGTCGTGGTGTGTGCGGCGGGAGTGGCGGGCGGGGTGGGGGAGTTGATCGCCGCCGCGCAGGAGAAGGGGTGGGAGGTGGGGGTGGTGGCGACTCCGCAGGCGATGGGGTTCATCGATGAGGCGGGGATCGTGGCGCGGACGGGGTATCCCGTCCGCTCGGCCTGGCGGCGGCCGGGGGATCCGCGGCCGTTGCCGGATCCGGACGCGATCGTCGTGGCGCCGGCGACGTTCAACACGATCAACAAGTGGGCGGCGGGGATCTCGGACACGTTGGCGCTCGGCATCCTCTGCGAGTCGTACGGGTGGGGCGTCCCGGTGGCGGTGCAGCCGTGCCTGAGCGCGGCGCAGGCGGTGCATCCGGCGTACGGGGAGAGCCTGGCGAGGCTGCGGGGCATGGGGGTGCGGATCGCGGAGTTCGTGCCGGGGGCGTACAGCTGGACGCGGGTGTTGGGGCTGCTGGAGGACTGACAGGGTGGCTGGCCGGGGGCGGGGATCTTGGCAGTGTGAGGGTGTTCCGCGCGGAGGGGCGGGGAGTAGCGTCCGGGCAGGTCGGCGAGGGCGCGGGAGGTTGCGGTGGCGGTCAACGGCGAGGTGTCGTTCTGGTACGCGGCGGGTGGGGTGCCGGTGCCGGGACCGCCGCTGCCAGGCAGCGCGGACGTGGACGTGTGCATCGTCGGCGGCGGGTACACCGGGCTCTGGACGGCGTACTACCTGAAGAAGGCGGAGCCGTCGCTGCGGATCGCGCTGCTGGAGCGGCGGTTCTGCGGCTACGGCGCCTCCGGGCGCAACGGCGGCTGGCTGTACAACGGCTTCGCGGGGCGGGGCGCGTTCGCCAAGCGGTACGGGTGGCACCCGGCGGCGGCGATGCAGCGGGCGATGGACGAGGCCGTCGGCGAGGTGGTGGACGCCGCCGCCGCCGAGGGGATCGACGCCGACATCGTGCGCGGCGGGGTGCTGGAAGTCGCCAGGAACAAAGCCCAGTTGGAAAGGCTGCGGGCTTTCGCCGAGGCCGAGCAGGCGTACGGCCCCGGCCGTGTCGAGCTGTTGAGCGCCAAGGAGGCCGCCGACCGGATCGCCGTCGCGGGCGTCCTCGGCGGCACCTGGACACCGTACGGTGCGCGGATCCAACCGGCCAGGCTGGTGAGCGGGTTGGCGCGGGTGGTCCGGGATCTCGGGGTAGCGGTGTATGAGGGGACGGCCGTCACCGCGATCCTGCCGGGCACCGCGTACGGCCGCGCCCGGGCGGTGACGCCGCACGGCACGGTGACGGCCGATCATGTGCTGCGCGCCACCGAGGGATTCACGGCCGGGCTGCGCGGCGAGCGGCGGACCTGGCTGCCGATGAACTCCGCGATGATCGCCACCGAGCCGCTGCCCGCCGCCTTCTGGGCGGACGCGGGCTGGCAGGGCCGCGAGGTGCTGGGCGACTTCGCGCACGCCTACATGTACGCGCAGCGCACCGCCGACGACCGGATCGCGCTGGGCGGCCGGGGGGTGCCGTACCGGTTCGGTTCGCGGACGGACTCCGACGGCGGCACCCAGGTGGAGACGGTGCGCCAGCTGCGCGGGATCCTGAACCGTTTCTTCCCGGCCGCCGCGCAGGCCCGGATCGACCACGCCTGGGCGGGCGTGCTGGGCGTCCCCCGGGACTGGTGCGCCACGGTCGAGCTGGACCGGGCGAGCGGTCTCGGCTGGGCGGGCGGGTACGTCGGCAGCGGGGTCACCACGACGAACCTGGCCGGCCGGACGCTGCGCGACCTCGTCCTCGGGCGGGACACCGAGCTGACCCGGCTGCCCTGGGTGGGCCACACCGTGCGCCGCTGGGAGCCGGAGCCGCTGCGCTGGATCGGGGTGCACGCGATGTACGCGGCGTACCACGCGGCCGACCGTCAGGAGGCGGCCGGTCGGAGCACCACCTCGCCGATCGCCCGGGTCGCGGACGTCGTCTCCGGGCGGTGACCTCGCCTCGGGGCGGTGACGTCGTCTCCGGGCGTTACCGAGCGAGGCCGTTCGGACGCCCCGCCGTGCAAAGCGGCCCGGGAGCAAGCACGGTGGGGGCGTGCTGAGGAGAACGCTGGTAGGCCTGTGTGCCTTGCTGTTCTGCGTGCCGGCGACCGGTGCGCAGGCCAGGTCGCCCGGGTGGGCGGTCGTGGTGGTGGACCAGGCGTCCCGTCGTGTCCTGGTGCTGCAGAGCGCCGAGGAGCTGATGGCCTACCAGGGCCCGGGGCGGCTGCCCGTCGTCTGGGGCTGGAGCGCCGACCGGGCGGCCGACCTCGCGGACCTGGCACCCGCGCGGAGCTGGACGAACCCGGACGAGGCGAGGAGCCGGGTCCGGCAGGGCCGGCGCTACCTGCTGGCCACCGCCTCCGGCGGGCTGGCCGCCGTGGTCGAGACCGCCACCGGCGTGACCCGCTGGGCGGCGGACGTGGGCGAGGGGGCCAATCCGCACAGCATCGAGCTGTTGCCGGACGGCAACGTCGCGGTCACGGCGAGCGGCGGTGGGTGGGTCCGGGTGTACGCGGCCTCGCAGGGCCCGCGCGCCACCGCACACGCCGCCTACCGGCTCCCGGGCGCGCACGGCGTGCACTGGGACGGGCGGACGGGCCTGCTCTGGGCGCTCGGCGACGACGTGCTCATCGCGCTGCGGGTGGGCGGCACCCCGGCGGTGCCCACCCTGACCGCCGTCCGTACGACGCCGCTGCCGGACCACGGCGGGCACGACCTCGCGCCGGTGCTGGCCGCGCCCGGGCGGTTCTGGGTGAGTACCCTGACCCACCTCTGGCGCTACGACCCGGCGGACGACCGCTTCACCGCCGTGCGGCTGGGCGACCCCGCAGCTGTCCGGGACGTCAAGAGCATCGGCGACGAGCCCGGCACCGGTCGGCTGCTCACCGTGGCCCCGGACCACACCGGCCCCTGCGACTGGTGCACCTCGGTGATCACGCTGCACCGGCCGGACGGGACGCGGACGCTGCGCGGGACGCACCTCTACAAGGCGAGGTGGTGGGGAACCTGGTAGCACATTTGCGACGCAAGGGTGCCGGTTTCAGGGTTCGGGTCGGCGATGTCACCCGAACTGCCGACGGCATTCGGATGACGGGGCATATTGTGTACCCCGGCAAACTACTCCAATAGAAGTGAGTTTCCCGTCGCCGTCCGCAAACCATCCGTCGACCGCGTCGGCTGGGATAGCGTCGAAGGTGTCGGGGGGCCGACACCGATTCGGTGTATTCGAACGCTAGCTACTGGGCCGTAATGGCCGGAATGAGTCCTGGAGAAAAACATGTCGAATTTCATGCCGGACAACATGTCGGAGAAAATGCCGGACACCGTCGACGACCTGCAGCTCGCGGCGGAATCGCTGGCCGCTTTCCCGGCCCGGGGTGTGGCCGGTGTTTCCGACGTCACCGAGCGGCTCGCGGCGGTCGCCGAACTCTGCCGGTCCGTTGACGCGGTGCTCGACAGCCTGGTCGTCCAGGCCGCGGCGGAAGCCGCCGAGGAAGGCTGGACGGCGGCCCGGATGGCGGCCGAACAGTCCGGCTACTACGCCAGGTTGCAGCGGGCTCTGCTCCCCGCCGAGACCGGCGCCGGGCTGACGCAGCAGTGAGCGCGCTGCGTCCGGGCGTGCATGTGCTGTCCTGCCCCACCCGGTGGAGCGACGTCGACGAGAACGGGCACATCAACAACGCCCGGCTGGTCGGCTACGTCCAGGAGGGGATTTACGACCTGTTCTGCCACCACACGACCGCCGTCCGGGAATCCCTTTTCCCGTCCGGATTCATTATCGCGCGGCACGAGATCGATTTCCTGGAGCAGTTGCACCACCGGCCCGAGCCATTGTCGGTGCGGCTGACCGTGGAACGGCTCGGGCGGAGTTCCGCACATGTCGTGGTGAATGTCTGCCGTGATCTGCTCACCTTTATGAGGGCCAGAACCGTGGTGGTCGCGCGGGATCGCGAATCCGGCCGCTCGCGCAAGCTCAGCTCGAACGAGCGACGTTTCCTCGCGGCGTTTATGCCGGACGCCGTACGGGCTGTGGCGGTACCGCCCACCGCGCCGCCCACCACCCCGCCGCAGCGCGCGGTCGCCCGGTCGAGCGCCTCCTTGCCGCACCGGCCCCGTAGACGGTGCCGGGCCTCGGCGGCCTGATGCCGGGGCCCCGTCCTCGGTAGCCTCCCGCGCGGGGCAGGGCGCGGGCCGGCGGCGTGATCGACAACGGCGTCGATCCGCCCGGCCGGCCTCCCTCCCGCCGCGCCGCAGTAGGCTGAGCAGCACGGGCACCGGGACGCCCCACCGCGGTCGCGGGCCGCGCCGGCGCAACCGGCCGGACCCGCCGCCTCCGGCCACCGACCTTCCGTCGCAGGCCACCGGCCGACCGTCGCCGGCCGCCGCCCCAGCAGGCCTCCTGCCGTCTGCCACCGGGCCATCAGCCTCCGGCACCGGCGGTCGGCTCCCGGCCGTCGGGCGGACCGCCACCGGTTCCCGCGGGATTCCGCCGACCGGAAGGAGGACGCGATGACCAGCTCCCGGGAGGACTTCTGCGCCCGCGTCGTCGAACGCGGGGAGTACCGGAACGAGGGGGAGGCGGAGCACGCCATCCGGGTCGTGCTCGCACTGCTCGGCGAGCACCTGGTCGGGACCGCACGGGCCGACCTCGCCGACGCACTGCCCGAGACGTACGCCGGGATCCTGCGCGACGCCGGGCCCGCCGCCGAGCCGCTGACCGCCGAGCGCTTCGTGCGCGGTGTGGGCGGGTGGATCGACGGGGCGACCGAGGCGACCGCGCCGTGGGACATCGGGGCGGTGCTCAGCACCCTCGTCGACCTGGCCCCGAGGGACGTCGTCGACCGCGTGGTCGAGCAGCTCCCGGACGGCTACGACCTGCTGTTCGGCCGCCCGACGCCCACCTGAGCGGGGGCGCCGGTGGTGGCTCGGAACAGTTCCGCGCCCGGGCCGGTCAGCCCGACCGGTCCGGCGCCCGGCCGCAGGTAGGCGGACGCGCCAGGGGGCAGGTCGAGGTCCGCGAAGCCGGGTGCGTGCAGTCGGGCGCGGCCCGCGACGCAGAGCAGGATCTGCGGGGTGGGAAGCTCCACGCGGGCGGCGGCCGCGCCGGGGTGCAGCCGGGAGAGGCGGAACTCCTCGGCGGGGGAGGGGAATTCGTCCTCCACGGGGTCGCGCGGGAGCGCCGCGAGGATGCGGGGTTCGCCCGTGCGGAAGGACGTGACCGCCAGCAGGCCGTCGACGTCCACGTGCTTGGGGGTGAGCCCGCAGCGCAGCACGTTGTCCGAGTTGGCCATCAACTCCACGCCCAGGCCCCGGAGATAGGCGTGCGGCAGCCCGGCGTCCAGGTACAGGGCCTGGCCCGCGCGAAGTCGCACGTGGTTGAGCAGCAGCGCCGCGATCAGGCCCGGGTCGCCGGGGTACTCGTCCGCGGCGCGGGCGTAGCCGGCGCAGGCGTCGGCGAACGGGCCGCCGGCGGCCGCGACCCGCTGCAACGACCGCTTGACGTCAGCGAGTTGTTCGGTTCCGGGCCGGTCCTCGGCCAGGAACCGGCGCAGCAGCGCGGGCAGCACCTCGGCGGGGTGCCGCCCGCGCAGGGCCTCGGCCCAGGGGGCGAGCAGCGGGACGGCGAGCGCGTCCAGCAACCGGGCCGTTTCGGCGGCCGGACGGAAACCGCACAGCGCATCGAACTCGCCCAGTGCGCAGATCAGTTCGGGCTTGTGCTCGCGGTCCCGGTAGATCCGCCGGGGCACGTCGAGTGGAATGCCGCGGGCCTCCTCGTCCGCGTACCCGGCTGCGGCCTGTGCCCGGGTCGGGTGAACCTGGAGGGAGAGCGCCCGGTCGGCGGCCAGCAGCTTGAACAGGAACGGCAGTGCCGGGCCGAAGCGCCGTACGGTGCCGGGCCCGAGCAGGCCGTCCGGGTCCTGGCGGATCAGCTCGTCCAGCGGCCGTGGTCCGTCGGCGCCGTCCAGGGTGGACGGCGCCGACGGGTGTGCGCCCATCCACAGTTCGGCCTGCGGGGCGCCGGTGGGCGGGGTGCCGGTCAGCGCGGGGATGGCGGTGGGCGAGCCCCACGCGTACGGACGGACCGGGTTGTGGAGCAGGGCGAAGGGCGGGAGCGGCACGGCGCGGCCTCCGAAGGGTGCGGGTCAGCGGCAGAGCGCGGCGGCGCCGATCAGCCCGGCGTCGGTGCCGAGCTCGGCGCGGCGGACGTCGAGGCCGCGGACGTAGGACAGCGTGGCATAGCGGTCGAGGTGGCGGGCGAGCGGAGCGAACAGCAGGTCGCCGGCGGTGGCGACGCCGCCGCCGACCACCACCCGGTCGAGGTCGACCAGGGCCGCGGTGGCGGCGATCCCGGCGGCGAGGGCCTGGGCGGCGCGGTCGAAGGAGGCGAGCGCGATCGGGTCGCCCGCCCCGGCGGCGTCGGCGACGGCGCGGGCCGAGCGGTCCTCCCCGCTCGGGCGCCAGCCCTCGGCGAGGGCCCGGCGGGCGATCGCGGTGCCGCTGGCGAGGCCTTCCAGGCAGCCGCGCGAGCCGCACGGGCAGGGCTCGCCGTCCAGCTCGACGGTGATGTGGCCGAGGTGGCCGGCGTTGCCGCTGGGGCCGGGCCGGACGGCGCCGTCGAGCACCAGTCCGGCACCGACGCCCGTCGACACCACCAGGCACAGCGCGTTGTCCGCGCCCCGGGCGGCGCCCTGCCAGTGTTCGGCGGCGGCCATCGCGACGCCGTCCCCGGCCAGCCGGACGGGCAGGCCCCGGGCGGCCACCGCCGGGTGCGCGGCGACCTCGGCGACCAGCGGGAAGCCGCGCCAGCCGGGGATGTTGACCGGGCTGACGGCGCCGGCGGCGAGGTCGACCGGGCCGGCGCTGCCGATCCCGACGGCGGTCACCGCGGCCCAGTCGGCGGCGCCGGCGAGCCGGTCCAGCACCTCGTGCACGACGGCGAGCACGGCCGCGCCCGGCTCCTGGGCCGGGGTGGGCAGCTGGAGCCGGTGCCGCAGCCGCCCGTGGCCGTCGACCAGCGCCCCGGCGATCTTCGTGCCGCCGATGTCCACGGCGGCGAACAGCGGGGTGGTGGCGGGCTGCGGGGTGAGGGTCATCGCGGCGGGCTCCAGGCGAGTGCGGGCAGGGGGTGGCGCCCGGCCCGGTGGGGCCGGGGCGCCGATCAGCGTAGTGGGGCGTCCGAGGCGCACGGCCCTAGGGCGGGTGGGGCCGCGGGTGGCGTACCCGCGGCCCCACCCGCCCGGTCGGCCGCCCCGGTCAGCCGGCCGCGCTCAGGCGCAGCGTGACCAGCTCGAACGGCCGCAGCGCCAGCCGCACCCCGCCGTCCTCCAGGGCGACCTCGCCGCGGGTGCCGTCCCACGGCCGCTCCAGCAGGTCGCAGGGGACGGCGCCGGCCAGCGGGTAGGAGGTGGTGAGCCGGCCCCGGGCGCGCCCGCCGCCGGCCTCGTAGACGCGGACGATCAGGTCGCCGCTGCGGTCGTCGGCGAGCTTGACCGCGCTGACCACCAGGGCGTCGTTGTCCAGCTCCACCAGCGGCGCGACCTGCTCGGCGCTGCCGGTGACGCGCCGCTCGGGCAGGCCGATCCGGTACCCCTCGCGGACGGCGTCGCCGATCGCCGCGCCCGGGACGAGGGCGTGCCGGAAGTGGTGCAGGCCCTGGTCGGTCTTCGGGTCGGGGAAGCGGGGTGCGCGCAGCAGGGAGAAGCGGACCGTGGTGGTGGTGCCGCCGTCGGTGTCGCGCACGGCGCGGGTGACGTCGTGCCCGTAGGTGGAGGCGGTGACCAGGGCGACGCCCCAGCCGGGCTCGTCGAGGTGGACGAAGCGGTGGTTGCAGGCCTCGAACTTGGCGGCGTCCCAGCTGGTGTTGGTGTGGGTGGGCCGGTAGAGGTGGCCGAACTGGGTCTCGGCGGCGTAGCGCTCGGTGTGGACGTCCAGCGGGAACGCGGCCTTGAGGAACTTCTCGGTCTCGTGCCAGTCGACCTCGGTGTCGATGTCGAGCCGCTGCTCGCCCGCCCGCAGGGTGAGCGTCTGGACGACGGTGGACGAGCCGAAGGAGCGGGACACCCGGACGGTGGCCTGGTCCGGGGCGGAGAGGGCCGTCACCGCGTCCACGGCGGTCAGGTCCGTGACGGTGTTGCGGTAGAACTCGTCGACGTCCCAGGCGTCCCACATGTTGGGGAAGTCGGGGTGCAGCTGGAGCAGGTTGGCCCGGGTGCCGGGGGCGACGGTCTCCCGGCCGCTCGCGACCTCGACCACCGAGGCCACCAGGCCCTCACCGTCCACGACCACGTCCAGCAGCCCGTTGCGCAGCAGGTAGCCGCCCTCCGGCCGCTCGACCACCTCGCAGGCGCCCGCGCCGGAGGCGGCCGGGGCGGCCCCGCCCGCCGGGACGGCCGAGCGCGGGTGCGGCGCCGCGTTGAAGACCAGTTCGCGCTTGCCGGAGGCGTCCCCGGCGAGGGCCTGCTGGGCCTGGCCGATCAGCGACTCCAGCTCCGCGGCCACCGCCGCGTACGTCGCCTCGGCCTCGCGGTGCACCCAGGCGATGGAGGAGCCGGGCAGGATGTCGTGGAACTGGTGCAGCAGGACGGTCTTCCAGATCCGGTCCAGCTGCTCGTACGGGTAGGCCGCGCCGGTGCGCAACGCCGCGGTGGCGCACCAGAGTTCGGCCTCGCGCAGCAGGTTCTCGCTGCGCCGGTTGCCCTGCTTGGTCTTCGCCTGGCTGGTCAGGGTGGCCCGGTGCAGCTCCAGGTAGAGCTCGCCGACCCAGACCGGCGGGTTCCGGTACTCGGCCTCGGCCTTGGCGAAGAACTCGGCGGGCCGCTCCCAGCGGACGGTGGCCGAGCCCTCCAGGTCCTTCATCCGGGCCGCCTTGGCGACCATCTCGCGGGTGGTGCCGCCGCCGCCGTCGCCCCAGCCGGTCGGGGCGAGCGAGTGCCGGGCCATCCCCTTGTCCTTGAAGTTCTTCGCCGCGTGGGCGATCTCGCTGCCCTTCATGGAGCAGTTGTAGGTGTCCACGGGCGGGAAGTGGGTGAAGATCCTGGTCCCGTCGATGCCCTCCCAGAGGAAGGTGTGGTGCGGGAACTTGTTGATCTGGCTCCACGAGATCTTCTGCGTCAGCAGCCACTTGGAGCCGGCGTTGCGGATGATCTGCGGCAGGCCGCCGGTGAAGCCGAAGGTGTCCGGCAGCCAGGCCTCGTGGTTCTCCACCCCGAACTCGTCCAGGAAGAACCGCTTGCCGTGCACGAACTGGCGTGCCATCGCCTCGGAGCTCGGCATGTTGGTGTCGGACTCCACCCACATGCCGCCGGCCGGGACGAACCGCCCCTCCGCCACCGCCTTCCGCACCCGGGCGTACACCTCGGGGCGGTGCTCCTTGATCCAGGCGAACTGCTGCGCCTGGGACATGGTGTAGAGGAAGTCCGGCTCGTCCTCCAGCAGCGCGGTCATGTTGGCGGTGGTGCGGGCCACCTTGCGGACGGTCTCGCGCAGCGGCCAGAGCCAGGCGGAGTCGATGTGCGCGTGGCCGATCGCGCTGATCCGGTGCGCGGACGGCACGGCGGGCGCGGCCAGCACCCCGGCGAGCTCCGCACGGGCGGCGGCCGCGGTGCCGTTGACGTCCTGGAGGTCGACCGCGTCCAGCGCCCGCTCGACGGCGCGCAGGATCTCCCAGCGGCGGGCGCCCTCGACCGGCAGCTCGGCCATCAGCTCGCCGAGCACCTCCAGGTCCAGCACCAGCTGCCAGACCGTCTCGTCGAAGACGGCGAGGTCCATCCGGGTCAGCTTGTACTGCGGCTGGTCGCCGGCGGTGTCCTTGTCGCCCAACTCGGTGGGCAGGAAAGGGTGGTAGTCCAGGATCACCGGGTTGGAGGCCGCCTCGACGTGCAGCAGCACCTGCTCGCCGCCGGCCGCGGGGGCGGCGATGCGCACCCACTGGTTCTGCGGGTTGAGACCCTTCACCGGGGTGCCGTCCGGGCGGTAGACCAGGCCCTCGCACTGGAAGCCGGGCATGTTGGCGTCGAAGCCGAGGTCGATCAGCGCCTCGACCGTCCGCCCGGCCCAGGCCTCGGGCACGGTACCGGTCACGGTCAGCCAACTGGTGCCCCAGGGCGCGCCCCAGGCGTCGCCGACCGCGATCGGGGTGCGCGGCGCGGCCAGTCCCTCGGCGACCGGCACGGGCTCGCCGGGCGCCGTCCAGACGCCGATCTCCAGCGGGACGGACTCGGGGTAGACGGCCGGGCGGATGCGCTCGTCCAGGACGCGCTTGAGGCGGGACTCGACCAGGGTGCGGTCATCGTGCATGTCGGCAGGCTCCGTTGCGTGACTGAGGGGGAACGGCAGGGGCAAGGGGTTGTCAGAAGGACCGTACGTCGTCCGGGTGGACCACCTCGGTGATTCCGCGCGCCGACAGGTGCGCCCGGTCCTCGGCGCGCTCGGCGAGGACGGTGGTCGGGCGGGCGCCCGCCTCGGCGAGGCGCATGAACGCCTCGTAGACGGCGCCGCCGGGCCCGCAGACCGAGCGCTTGGGCGAGGTCACCTCGTCCCCGGTGGCCACCACCACGGCGGTGGTGCGCGGCGCGGGCGGCTGCCAGGAGCGGCGGGCCTCGGCGGCGGCCTCGGCCAGCCGGGCGCCGGCCGGCTTGACCCTGCGGTCGGTGGTGAGCAGGCCGAGGCTGTACTCCAGCTCGGGGAAGTCGGCCAGCGAGCGGTCCACGTCGTGCGAGCACCACCAGGTGACGCCCCACAGGTCCGGGCAGTCCAGCACGGCCTCGACGGTGGCGCCGGTGAACCGGGCCGCGTCCTCGGCGGTGATGTGCGGGGCGGGGGCGCCGACCTCCTGGAGCCAGACCGGGCGGGCCGGGTCGTCCGCCCAGGCCTTGGAGAGCTCGACCAGGTAGGCGGCGTGCTGCGCGGTGGCGGTGGAGTGCGCGCCGTAGCGCTGGGCGGTGCCGTTGAACACCCAGGAGTGCACGGCGGTGGCGGCGCCGATCCGGGCCGAGTGCCAGGGGGTGAACGGGTGCTCGTCCAGGTACCAGGCGGCGTCGTAGGAGGCGTGCAGGTGCAGCCGGTCGGGCGCGCCCTGCTCGCAGGCGTCGAGCATCCGGCGCAGCCAGGCGTCGGCCTGCGCCGGGGTGATCCGGTCGGGGTCGGGGTGCGGGTCGCCGGAGAACTGGTTGATCTCGTTGCCGAGCGTCATGCCGAGGAAGTTGGGCCGTTCGCGCAGGGTCTCGGCGAGGGTGCGCAGGTAGGCGGCCTGGCCGTCGATGACCTCGGGGTCGGTGAAGATGTTCCGCCGGTGCCAGGTCTGGGTCCACGAGGGCAGGAAGTCGAAGCTCGACAGGTGGCCCTGCAGGCCGTCCACCGCGACGTCCAGACCGCGCTCACCGGCCGCGTCCACCAGGGCCGCCAACTGGTCGACGGCGCGCGGGCGGATCAGGGTGCGGTTGGGCTGGAACAGCGGCCAGAGCGGGAAGACCCGGACGTGGTCCAGGCCGAGCGCGGCGACGGAGTCGAGGTCGGCGCGGACGGCGTCGAGGTCGAAGTCGAGCCAGTGGTGGAACCAGCCGGCGGTGGGCGTGTAGTTGACGCCGAAGCGGGGGCGCCACGGTGCGGGGGTGGTCATGGGCGGGTGCTTCCTCAACGGGTTTGGGGCGAACGGGCGGTGGGGCCAGGGCTGGTCTCAGGATGCGCGTCGCGTCAGCGCGCGGCGGGAATCGTGGGGCAAGCCCTAACCCTTGACGGCACCCTCTTCGACGCCCTTGAAGAAGAAGCGCTGGCAGATGCCGAACACCACGACGATCGGCAGGAAGGCGATCATGGTGCCGGCCGCGATCAGCCGCGGGTTGGCGGAGAAGGTGCCGTTCAGGTACTGGAGTCCGACGGTGAGGGTGTACTTCTGCGGGTCGTTGAGCACGATCAGCGGCCAGAGGAAGTCGTCCCAGGCACCGATGAAGGTGAAGATGACGATCACGCTGAGCATGCCGCGCACGTTGGGCAGACCGATGTGCCAGAGCCGCTGCCAGACGGTGGCGCCGTCGACCAGGGCGGCCTGGTCGAGTTCGAGTGGGACGGCGGCGAAGGCGGTGCGCATCAGCAGCACGTTGAGCATCGCGATCGCGCCGGGCAGGGCGACGCCGGCCAGGCTGTCGGCCAGGCCGAGGCTGCGCACCAGCACGTACTGGGAGACGATGGTGACCTCGCCGGGGAGGACCAGGGTGGCGAGGAAGAGGCCGAGGACGAGCTTGGCGCCGCGGAAGCGCAGCCGGGCGAGCGCGTAGCCGGCCAGGGTGCAGCCGACCACGTTGCCGGTGATGCAGACGGCGGCGACGATCAGCGAGTTGAGGGCGTAGGTCCAGACCGGGATGGTGTCGGCGACCTTGCCGTAGTTGCCGAAGGTCAGCTGCTCGGGCAGGAAGCTCGGGGTGCGGGTGTAGACGTCCTCGTTGGGGCCCTTGAGGGAGGTGGAGAGCTGCCAGAGGAACGGGCCGACCACCAGCAGCAGGACGAGGAGCAGGAGCAGGTAGCGGGCGGCGGTCTGGGCGGGGGAGGGGGTGTTGAAGCCCCGGGAGCCCCGGGAAGCCCGAGAGACCTGGGAGCCCCGGGAGGCCTGGGAGCCCCGGGCAGGCGTTGAGGTCGTGGACGGCTGCGAGGTGTCCGAGCGGCTGGAGGTCATGGGGTTCAGGCCGCCTTCCGGTTCAGGCGCATCAGGAGCAGCATCGGGCCGAGGGTGATGACGAACAGCATCAGGCTGAGCGCGGAGGCGTAGCCGAGGTGCCCGTTGAAGCCGCGGCTGTACATCTGGATCAGCATCACCACCGACATGTCCCGCCCGCCGGGGCCGCCCTGCCCGTGCGAGAGCACGTACAGCTCGGAGAAGACGCGCAGCGCGCTGACCGAGATGAGGACGGAGATCAGCATCATGGTCGGCCGTACCCCGGGCAGGGTGACGTGCCAGAACCGGCGGAGGGGGCTGGCGCCGTCGACGGCCGCCGCCTCGTGCAGTTCGCGCGGGACGTTGGCCAGCGCGGACAGGTAGATGACCATGTAGTAGCCGAGCCCCTTCCAGACGGTCAGGGCGATCGCGCTGAACAGCAGCAGCCAGCGGTCGGTGAGGAAGGAGACCGGGGAGTCGGTCAGCCCGCTCTGCTGGAGCATGCCGTTGACCAGGCCGCGGTCGTCCAGGACCCAGCCCCAGATCAGTGCCACCACGACGGCGGAGGCGATCACCGGGGTGTAGAAGGCGGTGCGGAAGAAGGTGATGCCGGGGATCTTCCGCTGGACGAGGAGGGCGAGCAGCAGCGGCAGGACGGTCAGCAGGGGCAGGCAGACCAGCATGAAGACGATGCTGTTGAGCAGGGCGTCGGCGAGTTGTTCGTCGTCGAGCAGGCGCCCGTAGTTCTCCAGGCCGGTGAACTGCCCGCCGCCCAGGGGCTTGGCGTTGGTGAAGGACAGGATCACCGTGTTGACCGCCGGCCAGAGGTTGAAGACGGCCAGCCAGAGTAGTGCGGGCCCGGCGAGCAGCCAGGGGGTGAACCAACGCCGGTGGGTCATGCCGTTGCCTTCCTGGGGGTGGTGCGGGTCATTCCCGGGGGCGGCGGGCCGGGGGGCTCCCGCCGCGTCGCCGGTACGGTCGGGGTGGCGGTGGGGTCAGCCCTTGAGCAGCTTGTTGCACTGCTCGACGGCGGAGTCCAGCGCCTGCTTGGAGCTCGCGTCGCCGCTGATGGCCAGCGCGATCTGCTGGTTGATGATGGTGCTCATCGCGTCGTCGACCTGGACGGGCTGGATCAGCTTGGCCTTGGCGAGCGAGTCGAAGGCGACCACCTTGGCGTCGCCGGAGTTGCTGCCGTCGCTCTTGCTGAAGAACGGGTCGTTCGCGGAGGCCTTGGTGGACGGGAAGACGCTGGTCAGGTGGGAGAACGCGGCCTGGTTCTCCGGGCTGGTGACCCAGCGGGCGAGGGCGACCGCGGCGGCCGGGTTCTTGGTGGTCTTCGGGATGGACAGGCCCTGCACGTACAGCGGCGGGACGCCCATCGTCGGGGAGGAGGTCATCTTCGGGGCGAGCGTCGGGTTGTCGGTGGCGAGGCTGGTGATGAAGTTGCCGCCGCCGGTGGTCCAGGCCGCCGTGCCCGCGTTGAAGAGCTTGGAGTTGCCGACGTAGGTGTTGGTCAGCACGTCCTTGGGCAGCAGGCCCTCCTTGAAGGCGTCGCGGTACTTGTCGAGCAGCGCGGCGGCCTCGGGGGTGTTGAAGGTGAAGGACTTGCCGTCGTCGGACATGATCTTCACGCCGGCGTTGTAGAGGTCGCCGAGGCCCGGCTTGCGGCTCATCAGGTAGGTCTGGCCGCCGGACTTCTCCTTCATCACCCGGGCCTGGGCGATCAGGTCGTCGAGGCTGGCCGGGAGCTTCTTCGGGTCCAGTCCGTTGTTGGTCAGGAGTTCCGAGTTCCAGTAGTTCACATCGGTGTTGAGGTACCAGGGGTAGCCGAAGGTGCCGTTCTGGCCGGTGTAGCGGTAGGCCTCGACGCCGCCCGCGACGTACTCGTCGGCGAGCTTGGGGTCGGCCTTGGCGACGTCCAGCAGGAGGTCCTTCTTCGCCAGCGGGAAGGCGAAGTCCGGCGGGAGGTTGACCACGTCGGGCAGACCGCCGGCGGCGGCCTGGCTGAGCACCTTGTCGGAGTAGCCCTCGCCGGGCTGGTCGAGCCAATCGACCTCGACGCCGGGGTACTTCTTCTTGAAGCCGTCGATCACGCCCTGCATGTAATCGGTGAACTTGGGCTTGAGCGCCCAGGTCTGGATCGAGACCGTGCCCTTGACCTCGCCGGTGGCGGCCGCACTCGCCACACTGTCGCTGTTCTTGCTGTCGCCGGAGCCGAGTCCGCAGCCGGTGAGTGCGGCCGCGGTGACGGCCGTCGTGGTCAGTGCCGCCCAGATTCTTCGCATGAGGGTCTCCCGGTCCTGGGGATGGGTGGGGGATCGTGCCGAGCTCGGGGGTGGTGCTGGTCACGGGGGTGGTGCCGAGTTCCAGAACCTGACGTACTAAACCGGTCTAGCTATGCCAGGGACTATGCTCCGGCCTAAACTTGGATGTCAAGAGAAGGAGTCGGGTTCTGTGGCCAGACCGACGATCGCCGACATCGCGCGCCAGGCCGGTGTCTCCAAGGGCGCGGTGTCCTTCGCGCTCAACGGCCGCCCCGGCGTGAGCGAGGCGACCAGGGCCCGGATCCTGCGGGTCGCCGAGGAGATGAACTGGCGCCCGCACAGCGCCGCGCGCGCCCTCGGCGGCGCCCGGGCCGACGCCGTCGGCCTGGTGATCGCCCGCCCGGCCCGCACCATCGGGGTCGAGCCGTTCTTCAGCCAACTGCTCTCCGGCCTCCAGGCGGTGCTCTCGGCCAGCTCCGTCGCGCTGCACCTGATGGTGGTCGAGGACACCGCCGCCGAGATCGAGGTCTACCGGCGCTGGGCCTCCGAGCACCGGGTCGACGGCTTCATCGTCGTCGACCTGCAGGTCCGCGACCCGCGGCTGCCGGTACTGGACGAACTCGGCCTGCCCGCCGTCGTCCTGGGCGGGCCCGGCCGGGGCGGCGGGCCGCTGCGGATCTGGGCCGACGACCGGGAGGCGATGCTCTCGATCGTCGACTACCTGGCCGCCATCGGGCACCACCGGATCGCCCACCTGGCCGGCCTGCCGCACTTCCAGCACACTCAGCGACGGATCCGCGCGCTGCGCGACGCCGCCCGCCGGCTCGGACTGGAGGAGGCCGTCTCGGTGCCCACCGACTTCAGCGACGCCGAGGGCGCCGCCGCCACCCGCGCCCTGCTCTCCCGGGCCCGCAGGCCCACCGCGATCGTCTACGACAGCGACGTGATGGCCGTCGCGGGGCTCGGCGTGGCCGGGGAGATGGGCGTGGCGGTGCCCGGCGAACTGTCCATCGTCTCCTTCGACGACTCCGTGCTGGCCCGGATCGTCCACCCGCCGCTGACCGCGCTCAGCCGGGACACCTTCGCGCTCGGCGAGCAGGTCGCCCGCAGCCTGCTGGCGGCCCTCGACGAGACCGGGGCAGGGCGCGACCTGCAGATGCCCACGCCGCGGCTGACCGTGCGCGAGTCCACCTCGCCGCCGGGGGCGGACTCGCCCGCGGGAGTGGTTGTTGCGCGAGTCGTTGACAGCGGTTCTGAACCGGTTTAGCCTCGGCGCCGAGCGGGGGCCCCGCTCGGCGCGCTCTCATCCCGGCACCCCCTGCCGGCCTGCCACCCCGAAGACCCGCCGGCCGTAGCGGCGAACCGTCGCCCCGATGAGCACCGCCACGCCACATGCACCCGGACCCGTCCGCGCAGACGGGCCCGTCCCCACCCTCCTCCGCTCGATCGGAGCCACCGCATGTCACGACGGATACCCCTGATGTCACGACGGATGCCCCTGCTGCTCAGCGCCGCGCTCGCGACCGCCGCGCTGGGCGCCGCACCCGCCGCCCACGCCGAGCCGAAGGCGCCCGCCACCCCGGCCGCCACCACCGCCGGCAGCCAGCCCTACGCCTCGTACTGGTACCCCAACACCATCCTGAACTGGGACCCGGCCACCGACCCGGACGCCCGCTTCAACCGCTCCCGTGTCCCGCTCCAGCCCCGCACCAGCGACCCGGCCCTCAAGGCGAGCCCGAACGCCCGGGCCGGCGAAGGCAGGATCGCCTCACTGGTCTCCTTCGGGCCCACCTCCAACAACCCCTCCCAGGGTTCCGCCGACCCCAACTACTACGCCTTCGGCTACTGGCAGTACGTCGACAAACTGGTCTTCTGGGGCGGCTCGGCCGGCGAGGGCCTGATCCTCGCCCCCAACCCGACCGTCATCGACGCCGCCCACCGCAACGGCGTCAAGGTCTACGGCACCGTCTTCTTCCCGCCCGGCGCCTACGGCGGCCAGCTCCAGTGGGTCCGCGACTTCGTCCAGAAGTCCGGCAACCGCTACCCCGTCGCCGACAAGCTCACCCAGGCCGCCCAGTACTACGGCTTCGACGGCTGGTTCATCAACCAGGAGACCGGCGGCGGAGACTCGGGCCTGGCCACCGAAGTGCGCAACCTCATGCAGTACACCAAGGCGCAGAGCGGTACCGACTTCATGTGGTACGACGCCATGACCACCTCCGGTTCGGTCAACTGGCAGAACGCCCTCACCTCCGCCAACTCGCCCTTCCTCCAGGACGGTTCGAAGCGCACCTCGGACTCGATGTTCCTGAACTTCGACTGGAGCTCCGGCGGCCTGAACTCCTCCCGCACACTGGCCCGGCAGCTCGGCCGCAGCGAGTACGACCTCTACTCCGGCATCGACACCGAGGCCAACGGCTACAACACCGGCGTCGACTGGAACACCCTCTTCCCGGCCGGCAAGCCGCACACCACCTCGCTCGGTCTCTACCGGCCCGAATGGACCTGGAAGTCCGCCACCGACCGGGCCGACTTCTACGCCAAGGACGCCCGCTACTGGGTCGGCGCCAAGGGCGACCCGTCCGCCGTCAACCCCTCCGACAGCTGGCCGGGCCTGGCCGGCTACGTCGCCGAGTCCTCGCCGATCACCGCCAAGCCCTTCGTCACCAGCTTCAACACCGGGCAGGGTGACTTCTACAACTCCGCCGGCACCCGGGTCGCCACCGGCGGCTGGAACAACCTCTCCCTCCAGGACGTCCCGCCGACCTACCGGTGGGTGGTCAACTCCACCGGCAGCAGGCTCGCCCCGTCCGTCGACTTCACCGACGCCTACCAGGGCGGCTCCTCGCTGCGCCTCACCGGCACCCTGGACGCGACCAACACCGTGCGGCTGTACGAGACCAAGCTGCCGGTCGCGGCGACCACCAAACTGGACCTGGTGGTCAAGACCCCGGCCGCCGGGCCGACCAAGCTCAAGGCCGCGGTCTCCTTCACCGACGCGCCGAGCAGCTTCACCACGCTCGACCTGGGCGCCAACTCCGGTACCGGTTGGGAGCGGCACAGCCTCGACCTGTCCCCGTACGCGGGCCGCACGATCGCCCAGATCGCCCTCCAGGCCGACGGCTCCGACCCCTCCTACGACGTGCGGATCGGCCAGGTCTCCGTCTACGACGGCGCGGTGCACACCCCGGCGGCGCCCAGCGGCCTCACCGTCCTCGGCGCGAGCGACGTGACGGCGGGCTCCAGCCAGTCGCTGCGCCTGTCCTGGACGGCGGCGCCCGGCGGCAACGTCCACCACTACGAGGTGTACCGGCGCAACGCGGACGGCGGGCGGACCTTCCTCGGCGCGACCCCCAACGACGCGTACTTCGTCGGCCGCCTCGACCGGGCCGGCACCGAGGACGCCACCACCCTCGACGTCGAGGCCGTCTCCACCACCTACGGCCGCTCCACCGCCGCCTCCACCACCGTCGGCTGGACCGGCACGCCGCCCGCGACCGGCAGCAACCTGGCGCTGAACCGCCCGGCCACCGCCTCCGGCCAGTGCAACGCCAACGAAGGCCCCGCGAAGGCCGTCAACGGCAGCGTCAACGGCGGCACCGGCGACAAGTGGTGCAGCCTGGACAGCTCCAAGTGGCTCGAGGTGGACCTCGGTTCGGCCAAGAGCCTGTCCAAGTTCGTGGTCAAGCACGCGGCGGCGGGCGGCGAGAGCGCCTCCTACAACACCCGCGACTTCTCGATCCAGGTCCGCTCGAACACCACCGACCCGTGGACCACGGTCGCCAACGTCACCGGCAACACCGCAGGCACCACCACCCACCCGGTGACCACCACGGCCCGCTACGTCCGCCTGGTCGTCACCAAGCCCACCCAGAACACCGATCCGGCCGCCCGCATCTACGAGTTCGAGGCCTGGGGCCAGTAGGTCCCCGTACCGACACCGAAAGGACCCTCCCCGTGCCGGTCACCATCACCGCCGTCGAGAACACCGACCTCTTCACCGGTCCCGAGGACGCCCCGCGCCAGCTGCTGCGGGTGACGCTCGACGGCCCGGCCGCCCGGATCACCGTCAGCGGCCCGGGTGTGCGCGGCGAGGCGACCGGCACGGGGCTGGTCGAAGTCCCACTGGAGCTCACCGGCGCCGAGCCGGGCGCCCAACTGCCCGTCACCGTCAGGGCGGAGGACGCCTCGGTGGACGCCCTGGTCGAGGTCGCCGAACCCGGCTGGACGATGTTCCTGGTCTCCCACTTCCACTACGACCCGGTCTGGTGGAACACCCAGGCCGCCTACACCTCCCCCTGGGAGCTGCTCTCCGCCGACGCCACCACCCGGCCGCTCTGGGAGCGCAACGGCTTCGCACTCGTCGACGCCCATATGGACCTCGCGCTGCGGGACCCGGTGTACAAGTTCGTCCTCGCCGAAGTCGACTACCTCAAGCCGTACTTCGACCAGCACCCCGAGCGCCGCGAGACGCTGCGCACGCTGCTGGAACGCGGCCAGGTCGAACTCGTCGGCGGTACCTACAACGAGCCCAACACCAACCTCACCGGCGCCGAGACCACCATCCGCAACATCGTCTACGGCATCGGCTACCAACGCGACATCCTCGGCGGCGATCCCCAGACCGCCTGGCAGCTCGACGTGTTCGGGCACGATCCGCAGTTCCCCGGCCACCTCGCCGCCGCCGGGCTCACCGGCAGCGCCTGGGCCCGCGGCCCCTTCCACCAGTGGGGCCCGATCCAGAAGAACTTCCGCGAGGCCAAGGACGACGCCCGGGTGATGCAGTTCCCGAGCGAGTTCGAGTGGATCGCCCCCTCCGGCGAGGGCGTGCTCACCCACTACATGCCGCACCACTACTCGGCCGGCTGGTGGATGGACTCCTCCCCGGACCTCGCCACCGCCGAACGGGCCGTCTACGAGCTGTACCGCAAGCTCAAGCCCGTGGGCGCGACCAGGAACCTGCTGCTGCCGGTGGGGACGGACTACACCCCGCCGAACAAGTGGGTCACCGAGATCCACCGCTCCTGGGCCGCCAAGTACCTCTGGCCGCGCTTCGTCTGCGCCACCCCGCGCGACTTCCTCGACGCCGTCCGGGCCGAACTCGCCGCCACCGGCCGCCGGCCCAGCCCGCAGACCCGCGACATGAACCCGGTCTACACCGGCAAGGACGTCTCGTACATCGACACCAAGCAAGCCCAGCGGGCCGGCGAGGTCGCCGCCGCCGACGCCGAGAAGCTCGCCACCCTGGCCTCCGTCCACGGCCTTGGCGCATACCCCTCCGCCGCGCTCGACAAGGTCTGGCGCCAACTCGCCTACGGCGCCCACCACGACGCCATCACCGGCTCCGAGTCCGACCAGGTGTACCTCGACCTGCTCGGCGGCTGGCGCGAGGCGCACGACCTCGCGGCCGCCGTCCGGGACGAGGCGCTGGACGCGCTCACCGCGCGGATCTCCACGGCGGGCGAGGGTACGGCCGTGGTGGTCACCAACACGCTCTCCTTCGACCGGACCGACCTGGTCACCATCGCGTTGCCTCCCGAGGACCGGGCCGTACGGGTCCTGGACGACCGGGGCGAGCCGGTGCCGAGCGTCGTCGACCGGGGGACGCTGCGCTTCCTCGCCGCCGACGTCCCCGCGCTCGGCTGGCGCACCTGGCGGCTGGTGGAGGGCTCGGCGGAGGAACCCTGGACGACGGCCGAGGGGGTGGAGATCACCAACGGCCGCTACCGGGTGACCGCCGACCCGGCCCGTGGCGGCGGCCTGACCTCCGTCCACGACCTGCTGCACGACCGGGAGTTGATCCAGGGCGGCCGGATCGGCAACGAACTGAGGGTCTACGAGGAGTACCCGCAGCACCCCGACTTCGGCGAGGGCCCCTGGCACCTGGTGCCGAGCGGCCCGGTGCGCGGCTCCGGCACGGCCCCGGCCGAGGTGCGCCGCGAGACCGGCCCGCTCGGCGAGCGGCTGGTGATCGGCGGCACGGTCGACGGGATCCGCTACGAGCAGACCGTCACCCTGTGGCGCGGCCTCGACCGGGTCGACTGCCGCACCCGGGTCGTCGACTACTCCGGCGCCGACCGTCTGCTGCGGCTGCGTTTCCCCGTCGACCTGCCCGGTGCGCTGCCGGTCAGCGAGGTCGCCGGCGCCGTCGTCGGGCGTGGCTTCGCCCTGCCCGACGTCGACTCCGCCGAGGCGCCGTGGACCCTGGACAACCCGGCGAACACCTGGTTCGGCCTCGGCGCCACCGCGCGCGCCGTCCTGAGTGATCCGGCCGGATCCCCGTCGGGGGAGCGCGCGTTGGGCGTCGCCGAGGTGGTCGTCCCGACCCTGGACGAGGCCGCCGACGCCCGCCCGCTGGTGGTCGCCCTCGCCCGGGTCGGCGTCACCGCCACCACCTCCGGCGCCGACTGGGCCCGGTACGGCTGGCTGGACGTCGACTCCAACCTGCCCGACTTCCGGATCGTCCTCGGCGGCCCCGAAGACAACGACGCCGCCCGGGAGTTGATCGAGCGGGCGGGTGAGGAGTACGCGAGCGTCCTCAAGGCGCACGGCGCGGTCTGGGTGCCCGCCCTCACCCCGCTCGCCGAGGTCTGGCAGCCCGGCGCCGACCTGCGCGACCTGCGGGCGCTGCCCGCCCTGGTCGTCACGGACACGGCCGCGCTGGTCGCCGACCTCGCCGACGCCCGGATCGGCGCCGTCTGCCCGTCCGAGGTCGTGGACCAACTCGCCGACCACACCGTCGCGTTGCTCAGCTTCGGCCTGCCCGGCTTCGCGGTCGACACCACCGGCGCCCTGCACCTGTCCCTGATGCGCAGCTGCACCGGCTGGCCGTCCGGCGTCTGGATCGACCCGCCCCGGCGCACCCTGCCGGACGGAGCCTCCTTCCAACTCCAGCACTGGACGCACGAGTTCAGCTACTCGCTGGTCGGCGGACCGGGTGACTGGCGGGACCAGACCCTGCCCGCGCAGGGGCAGGAGTTCAACCACCCGCTGTACGCGCGGATCGTCCCGGCACAGGACGGCCCGCTGCCGGCCACCCTCTCCTGGCTGCGGGTCGAGCCGCAGCGCGAGGTGCTGCTCGGTGCGCTCAAGCCCGCCGGGAACCCAATCGCGCACGGCTCGGCGGCGGCGGTCGGCAGCGAACTCACCGTCCGGCTGGTCGAGTCGACCGGTCTCGGGCGCACGGCGGAACTCCGCGGGGCGCTCGGGCTGGGCGAGGTGCGGCCCGCCGACCTGCTGGAACGGCCCCTCGGTGCGGCCGCCGAGCGCCTCGACCTCGCCGGCTCGCAGATCGCCACCCTGCTCGCCGCCCCCGGCGTCGCGGGTGTCGCGGGTGTCGTCGGGGGCGCTGGCGGCGCGGGTGTCGCCGGTGTCGCCGAGCCCGGCGGGCCGGCCCTCGGCCCGGTCGCCGAGCCCGCTCAGCCCGTCCACGCCCGCTACTGGCTGCACAACCGGGGCCCGGCGCCGCTCGGCTACCTGCCGGTGTCCGTCGGCGCCTCGCCCGGCCTGCTGCGGACGGACGGCGAGGCGGTCGAACTCTCCGTCGCGCTGTCCTCGCAACTGCGCGACGCGGCGGTCGAGGGCACGGCCGTCGTCCTGCCGCCCGAGGGCTGGACGGCGAGCCTCGGCAGCCGCCCGTACCGGCTGGAGGCCGGCGGCCACCTGCGCTTCCCGGTCACCCTCACCCCGCCCGCCGAGGCCGCGCCCGGCCTGTACTTCGCCGCCGTCCGGATCACCCACGACGGCCAGGAGATCGAGGACGTGGTGACCGTCGCCGTGGGCGAGCTCCCCGGCCTGCTGCCCGTCCCCGGCGACGCCCCCGAGGACTGGACGGCCGCCCAGGGCACCAAGGCCGAGGCGGGCCGGGACACCGGCCTCTCCGTCACCGTCTCCGACGAAACCCTCCGCCTCACGCCCGGTGGCCGCACCACCCTCACCCTGACCCTCACCAACCGCACCCGGGGTGAGATCCGGGGCGAGCTGCAACTCGTCTCCCCCTGGGGCACCTGGGAGGCCATCGCCGACCCGGTCCGCGGTTTCACCGTCCCGGCTGAATCCTCGACAACCGTCGACTTCGAGATCGTCGTCCCCGAGTCCACCGACCCCGGCGCGTCCTGGGCGCTGGCCAAGGTCATGTGGTTCGGCCGCTGCCAGTACGCCCCGACCGTCGCCCTGGAGGTGGAGGCATGACCCTCGGCCTGCTCGACGGACGGCCCCTCCCGCGCACCGCCCTCGACCTCCGCCTCGCCGCCCTCCGCACCGGCCCGCGCTCCACCGCCCTGCCCCAGCCCGGCAGTTCGGAGGACCGCCAGCTCACCCGCTGGGTCGCGCAGGTTCTTCTCACCGAAGCCCTGTGCGAGACGGTGGCCGCCGAACGGGCGTTGGCCGTCTCCTCGCCCGGCCCCGCCCGCCTCGACCAACAGGCCGCCGTCGAACTCGGCTCCATCACCGCCGCCGCGTACGAGGGCAGCGCGGCCGTTCGGGCCGTCTACGCGTCCGTCACCGCGGACGTCGAACCCTCCGCCGCCGACCTCGCCCACTACCGCAGCGTGACCACCCGCCCGCCGGCCGTGGTCTGGCGACTCGCCCTCCCCGACGGCGAGTTCGACGCCGACCCCGACACCCTCCCGGCGGCCCTCGCCGAAGCCCTCCGCGCGGCCGCACCGGGTGAACGGGTCACCGCCGGCCCCTGGACGGCCGCCCTCCTGTCCCCCCACACCGTCACTGATGACCACGACCCCACCCCCGCCCTGAAGGAGGCCGCCCGCCGCGCCGCCTTCGTCCGCTGGCTCGACCACGAGCGCGCCCGACGCCTCACCCTCGTCGAGGGCCTGGAACACCCCGGCGACCCGGCCCAACCCGACAACCACCACCGCCACTGAGGGGCCCGAAGCCCTGGCCGCCGCGCTCGGAGACCGAACTCGGCGGCCAGGCGGCCTCCGGCCCTCGCTACGGCCTGCCTGACAAGTGATCATCCGGCTGGTTCGCGGAGCCCGTGACCGAGTCAACGGCTTCATGTCAGCGGGGCATGGTTCACCCGTGCTGTGACCGGCTCAGGTCGGGCCGCCGGTGACCCGGCCCATCCGCACGTCGGCCGCCGCATCCGCCCAGGGCGCGCGGCGGCCCGCTGTACCGTCACGGACCCGTACTGCGGCGGCTTGGTGCCGGGACTGTAGCTGCTGCTCGGCGGTTCGGACTCACCGCGTCATCGAAAGGTGCGGACCATGACGGCGTAGAGCGGGGCGTCTTCGAATGGACGGCGCTCGCCGACCCTCTTGTATTCCCAGCGCGTGCTCGGCGGGCCGGTGCAGGTCCGGGATCTACGGTTGGCGTCCCAGGGTGACCTGGAAGCCGAGGCTGCCCAGCATCGTGTAGCCGCCGTAGAGGTCGCAGCGGGCGGCGACGAGGACGCCGGCCGGGTAGGCGAAGACCTTCGGCGGCTGGAGGCCGTAGCCGCGGCGGCGGTCGCCGGCGGGCTTGCCGGGGGAGAGGACGCTGGTGGCGCTTGCGAAGAGGATGGCGGTGCCGTCGGTCCGGTCGCCGTGGGGCGGCGGGAGGAGGGTGCCGGTGTCGTCCTCGGGAACGAACAGCAGTAGCCAGAACGAACCGGTGGTCTCCTTCCCGAGGAAGAAGTTGACGGTCGCGTCACCGGTGACGACGTTGCCGAGGACCTTCACGCCGGAGAAGGACAGCGGCAGCGCCGTGGGGTGGCCGGAGCCGTCGATCTCGGCCAGCAGCCGGTGCAGGGCCGGGGCGCTGTCGAGCGTGGCCCACTCCCTCAGCGTGATGAGCGCGTCGTCCTGGGCCGGTACTACCTGCTCTTCGTCCATGGCGCCTCCTCGGAACGGTCCTCCTGGTGTGCGGAGGGTCGACGAGCTCACGGATGCCCGCCGCGGGCGGCCGGGGCACCGGGAGCGGAGAGGCGTCCCCCGAACGGCTGCGGACGGTGACCGATACGGGCCATCAGCGGCACGGCGCGGGCTCGGTCCGTGCCGCGCCGTGCCGCTGATGGGTTCATGCCCAGGGATCGGTGAAGGAACGGCCGGGGACGGGCTTGGCGATGAGGGCGATGGCGGTGAAGAAGTTGACCTGGCCGATGGCGATGGTCAGGGTCGTCAGCGCCTTCTCGTCGTAGTGCTCGGCGACCTGGGCGTAGAGCTCGTCGGACACCCGCTCGCCTCGGGTGGTGGGCTGGAGGGTGGCCTCGACCAGGGCCAGGGCAGCGCGTTCGGGGCCGGTGAAGTGGGGCGAGTCCTGCCAGGTCGCGACCGAGGTGATGCGCTCCTCCGACTCGCCCGCCTTGCGGAGGAAGCCGGTGTGCAGGACGGTCAGGTACGTGCTGCCGGCGATCTGGCCGGCCCGTAGCTGGACCAGGCTGATCGTGGCGCGCGGCACCGCGCCGTTGCCGGCGGCCTTGAACAGGGCCGCCGAGACCTCGGCCAGTTCGGGGACGAGCTGGACGGGGTCCTGGGCCAGCCGGGGGCGCAGCGGGATCTCGGTGGTGATCGATCGGGTTTCCATGGCGGTGTTCCTTTCGGGTTGCTCCTACCGACCCGACGGATCGCGGCGATGGAATGTGACAGCGGAGGTCAGGGGAGCAGCGAGACCTGGTAGTGGGCGATGGACCAGGCGTCGTCGGAGCGGCGCAGCAGGACACCGAGGTTGACGGTGAGGGTGGGGCGGTCGGGGAAGGCGAAGTCGACGCCCAGGTACCCGAGGATGAGGTCGTCGGCGAGTCGGCGGATCTCCAGGACGCGGTAGTCGGCGGTCAGTCCGGGCGGCTGGGAGGCGTAGTACGCGGCGACGCCCGCGCGGCCCACGCTGTACGGGTGGAGGCCCTGGAAGATCGCGTCCTCGGTGAAGCAGGCGGCGACCTGCTCGGGCCGGTGGGCGTCGACGGCGGTCTTCCAGCGGTCGAGGACGTCACACAGGACGGCTGCGTCGTTCATCGGGTGCCTTCCGGGCCGGGGTCGTTGGGGTGCGGGGAGAGCGGGGTGACGGTGTCCCGCCGCCACACCCGCAGGGGCATGGAGGCGAGCGCCTGTTCCAGCCGCTCCTCGTCGGGGGCGCTGAACAGGCCCCAGGTGCGCCACTCGCCCGGAGCGAGCGGCGGGCGCCAGAGCCGCAACAGGGTGCCGCAGGCTGCGAGTTCGCGGGCACGATCGGCTTCCCGGGCCCGGATGCCGGCAATCGCCTCCTCGGGGGTGCCGTCCGGGACAGTGGTCACCATGTCGACCAGGAATTCCATCGGCGTCCTCTCGTACGGGTCTACCGGAGTATCGAGGGACGGCGCGGTCACCGCTGCGCTGCCACGCCGTTCACGGCCGGGCCGTGATGGGTGAGGTACGGGCAGCGACCAGCCCCGAGGTCCGCTGGTCGTATCAGCGGACATATCAAATCCCTTGCAGCGGTCTTGTGTTGGTGATTCGGCCGTTGCTAGCTTCGCCGTGTGACCTCGCCCTACCGGTCGATTCTCGCGGAGTTCCTGACGCGGTCCGATGAAGTTGCCGGATGGCGCGTGCACCACGCGGAGCCGTGGTGGATGGTGACTCCGCCGCGCCACGTGCTGCGGCGGCAGGGGTGGAAGCTGCACCTGTCGGCGACCGTGGCGTCGGCGCCGGAGGTGTTGGAGCGCGCCGGTCGGGTGCTCGTCGCGCGCGGGTGCGCGTTCAAGTTCGCCGCCGGGCCGAGGGTCACGGCCGAGTTGACGGGCACGCGGGCCACTCGGGCGCAGTCGGGCAAGTTCCTGACCGCCTACCCCGCCGATGACGGTCAACTGCGCATGATCGCCGAGGAGTTGTCCGAGGCGACGCTGGGACTTCCCGGTCCTGCCATCCTGTCGGACCGCCGCTACCGGCCGGACAGCGTGGTGCACTACCGCTACGGCTGCTTCGTGCGGCCCCGGTTGCTCAATGACGAGGGGTTCTACGAGGGCCGGCTGGTGGCACCGGACGGGAGCCTCCGCACGGACGAGCGCAACCCCTGGTTCTCGCCGCCTCCGTGGGCCGAGGACCCGTTCGTCGAGGCGCCGTCGACCGACACGCCGTCGACCGAGGCGCCGTTGACCGACACGCCGTCGACCGGCGCGAAACCGGCGGCCGCCGCGCCGCGCCGACGGGGAGAGCCGGTCCTGCTCGCCGGGCGGTACCTGGTCAGGGAGGCGATCCGGCACTCCAACCGCGGCGGCGTCTACCGCGCCGAGGACACCCGCAGCGGCGAGACCGTCCTGCTCAAGGAGGCCCGGCCGCACGTCGGCGCCGATCCGGAGGGACGGGACGCCAGGGACCGGCTGCGCCACGAGGCGGGGGTCCTGGACGAGCTCGCGCCCCGGGGCGTCACCCCGCGGGTGCGGGAGCTGTTCGAGGCCGGCGGCCACCTCTTCCTGGTCGAGGACCTGATCCCGGGCCGGAACCTGCAGCAGTGGACCGCCGAGCACCTGGACCGGGGCGACGGGCAGGTCCCGGTCGCGGCGGCGCTCCGGCTGGCCGGCGAACTCCTCGGGCTGATCCGGCAGGTGCACGCCGCCGGGCTCGTCCTGCGCGACTTCAAGCCCGGCAACGTCATCATGACCCCGGACGACCGGCCGGTCCTGGTCGACCTGGAGCTGGCCGTACCGTTCGGCTCCACCGCGTACCCGGCCGGCACCCGCGGCTTCACCGACCCCGGGTACCTGGACGCCCCGCGCGGACCGGACGACCGCGGCGGCGATCCGGACGATCCCGTGGTCCGCCCCGTCCCCGCGCCCGGCCCGGAGGCGGACTGCTTCAGCCTCGGCGCGACCCTGCTGCACGCCGCCGCCGGGATCCGCCCGGTGCTCGCCCCGGACGGCGCCCCGGTACGGCCGACCGGTGAACGGCTCGCCGCGCTGCTCGCCGCCGCCATCCCGGACCGGCCCGCGCTGCGCGCCCTCGCGCCCCTGGTCACCGGCCTGACGGCGGACGGGTCGCGACGCTGGACGCCGGCCCAAGCGGAGGCGTACTTCGTACGGGAGACGACGCCGCACCCGGCCGCCCACGAGCGCCCGCCCGAGCCGCCGACCGTCCGACGCCTGATCGAGGACGGCCTCGACCACCTCGCCGCCACCATGGACACCTCCGCCGAGTACCTCTGGCCCGCCCCGCGCTCCCTGCCGTACGGCGACCCCTGCAACGTGCAGCTCGGCGCGGCCGGTGTACTCGCCGTGCTCGCCCGGGCCGTCCGCCGCGGGTACGAGACCGCCCGGCCCGTGCTGCGCGAGGCCGCCGACTGGCTGGACGTCAGGCTTGCCGAGCCCGGCCGGATCCTGCCCGGCCTCCACTTCGGCCGGTCCGGCGCCGCCTGGGCCCTGCACGACGCGGCGGCCACCCTGGACGACCGGCAACTCGCCGACCGGGCGCTCGCCTACGCCCTGCGCACCCCGCTCGCCTCGGGCAGCACCGACGTGTGCCACGGTCTCGCCGGTGCCGGGCTCACCCAGCTCCACCTGTGGCGCTGCACCGGCGACCGGCGCTTCGCCAATCGGGCCCGGGAGTGCGCGGACGGGCTGCTGCACCTGCTGAAAGCCGGTCGGGGGGTGGACTGGCCGCTCGGCCCGGAGTTCCGCGCCGAACTGGCCGGCTCCACCCACTACGGCTTCGCCCACGGGGTCGCCGGCAACGCGGCCTTCCTCCTGGCCGCCGGCCGCGAACTGCGCCGGCCCGAGCTGACCGACATCGCGCTCGGCGGCGGCGAGGCCCTGTGCGCGCTCACCGACTGGCGCGACGGCGCCGCGTACTGGCCCAAGGGCCCCGGTCGCACCGAGCGGCCCGGCCTGAACTACTGGTGCCACGGCTCCTCGGGCATCGGCACCTTCCTGCTGCGGCTCTGGCAGGAGACGGGCCACGAACGCCACCTCGCCCACGCCGAGGGCGCCGCGCTCGCCGCGCACCGCGACCGCCACCGCCTCGGGCCCGGCACCTGCCACGGGCTGGCGGGCAACGCCGAGTTGCTCCTCGACCTGTCCGCCGCCACCGGGGACGCCCGCCACCTGGCCCGGGCCGACGACCTCGTCCACGGCATCGCCCTGCGCGCCGCCCGCCGGGACGGCCGCTACCTCGTGCCCGACGACACCCTGCGGGAGGTCACCGCCGCCTACAACGTGGGCTTCGGCGGCGTGCTCGACGTCCTGCTCCGCCGCCGTCACGGCGGCCCCCGATCGTGGCTGGTCGACCGGCCGGCCGCGGACCCGCACCACCACCCGAGCCCCGGAAAGGGGGAATGACCATGGAGAGCACCGTCCTGGAGCTCCAGGAGCTGCCCGAGACCGAGGAGCAGCCGCTGGAGCCGATGATGTGTTGCGACACCGGCCACCGCAGCTTCGCGCCGACCGAGATCTGTCTGAACCCGGCCGACTGACGGCCGACCCCCGTGGTGCTGTGAGAGCCGTCACCGGCGCCTCACAGCACCCGATCCACGGAACGGGGCCGATGACCGGCGACTCCTCCGGAACCTCCGACTCCTCCGGAACCTCCGACCCGACCTGGGCCGTCCTGCTCGACGGCCCCACGGCCGACGCGGCCCGGCGGCTGGTCGACACCATCGCCGGCCTGCCGGACCGTGCGGTGCCCCGCGCGGTGCGGCCCGACCTCGGCAGCGGCGGCGCGGGCCTGGCCCTCGCCTACCACCAGCTCGACCTCTGCCGCCCCGGTGAAGGCTGGCGCACGATGGCCGTCGGCCACCTGGACGCCGCCGTCCGGGGCGCGGAACGGATGCGCCTGCGATCCCCGGGGCTGCTCGGCGGCCTCGGCGGGCTCGCCTTCGCCGCCGGCCGGCTGGGGCGACCGGCCGCTGTCCGGTCGGACGACCACCGCGCCCGGTCGGCCGACCGCGCCGTCCGTCCGGAGGGCCATCAGGGGCTGGACCTCAGCTCCGGCCTGACCGGGAGCGGCGCGGTCCTGCTCGACCGTACGGACGACCCGGGCACCGTCGCGCGGCTGCGCGCCGTCCTCACCGTACTCGGCCGTCGGGTGGCGGCGTTCCCGGGCGAGTCACCGGGGATCGCGCACGGCCCGGCAGGTCCGCTGGCCCTGCTGTCGTCGGCGCTGTCGGCGGGCGTCGAGGTGCCGGGGCAGACGGCGGCGATCCATCGGGCGGTGGAGCGGCTGCTGGAGCACCGCCGGGACGACGACTGGGGGCCGGACTGGAGCCTGAGGAAGGACGAGGAGAAGGAGGACCAGGACAGTGGCCCGGCCGGCAACGTCAACGGACCGTCGCTGCCCGCCTCCTGGTGCCACGGCGGTCCGGGCATCGCCCGCGCGCTCTGGCTGGCCGGCACCGCCCTCGACGACGCGCCCCTGCGCGACCTCGCCCGCGGCACCCTGCTGGCCGCGCTGCGCCGCCCGCCCGAGGTGCGGCGGATCGACCGCCGGCCGGGCCTCTGCCACGGCCTGGCCGGCCTGCTGCTGATCACCCTGCGCTTCGCCCAGGACCCGGCCGACCCGGCCTTCCCAGCTTTCCGGCAGGCGGCCCGGGCCCTGGCCGACCGTCTGATCACCAGCACGGCCGACCGCATGGCCGCCCGGCACGAGCAGGCCGCCGCGATCACCCCCGGGCTCCTCGACGGCGCCGCCGGCGTGCTGCTGGTGCTGCTGGCCGCGACGACGCCCGTCCCACCCGGGTGGGACCGGGCCCTGCTGCTCTCGTGACCGGTCAGCGACCGGTCAGCGGAGCGGTGCCGAGACCAGCAGGGCCCGGCCCGTCAGAGCCGCTCAGGGACCGGGTTGCCGACGGCCTCGATCGCGCGGCGGACGGGGACCTTCACGAGCACCGCGAAGCCGATCACGAAGAACACCAGCAGCGAGATGATCGCCGACCGGTAGCTGCCCGTGACCTGGTACGCGAGGCCGAAGACCAGCGGGCCCATCCAACTGGTGCCGCGGTCGCTGACCTTGTAGACGCTGAAGTACTCGGCCTCCTTACCGGCCGGGATGAGGTGGGAGAACAGCGAGCGTGACAGCGCCTGGCTGCCGCCGAGCACCAGGCCGATCATGCAGGCCAGGGCGTAGAACCAGACGGGCTGGTGGGCGGGCATGACGTACCCGAGGGCGAGGGTGATCACCCAGCCGACCAGGGAGCCGAGGATGGTCCGCTTGGCGCCGTACCGCCGGGCGAGCCGGCCGAGCAGCAGGGCGCCGCCGATCGCCAGGGCCTGGACCAGGAGGACGGCGGCGACCAGCGAGGTCTGGTCCAGGCCGAGTTCCTCGCTGCCGTAGAGCGAGGCCTGGGAGACGACGGTCTGGATGCCGTCGTTGTAGCAGAGGAAGGCGGCCAGGTAGAGCAGCGTGAGCGGGTGCTTGCGCATGCCCCTGAGCGTGCGGCCGAGTTCGCGCAGGCTGCCGGCGGCGGGCTGTCCGGTCGAGGCCGTGGCCCGGCTGGGTGCGACGCCCGCGCGGGAGGGCAGTCGCAGCATCGGGACGATCGTGAACAGCGCCCACCACAGGCCCGCCGAGGCCAGGCAGATCCGCACGGCGGTGCCGGAGGACACGCCGAGCGCGTCGTGACCCTCGAACAGCGCCAGGTTGGCGATCAGCAGCAGTCCGCCGCCCGCATAGCCGTACGCCCAGCCCTTGGAGGAGACCGCGTCGCGCTCGTCGGGGGCGGCCAGGCCGGGGAGGTAGGCGTAGGAGAGCGCGACCGACACCGCGTACGCGATGTTGGCGACCACCAGCAGCGCGCCGCCGAGCAGGTAGCGGTCGCCGTCGAGGAAGAACATCCCCATCGTGGCGATCGCGCCGACGTAGGCGAAGCCGCACATCAGCTCCTTGTGCCGGCCGGTGCGGTCCGCGAGCGTGCCGGTGAGCAGCATCGCCGCGACCGATATCAGCACGGAGAAGGAGACCGTGTACGGGAAGAAGGAGCCCGCGCGGATCGACAGGCCGAGCGGGTGCACGTCACCGGACACGTCGGCGGCGTTCTTGGCGACGGTGGTCAGGTAGGGACCGAGGAACACCGTCAGGACGGTGGTGGAGAAGGCGGTGTTGGCCCAGTCGTTGACGTACCAGCCGAACTGCATCCGGCGCAGGGCGCGGCCGTCGGCAGAGGCGGCGGCGGCCGCCGGGTCGGTCGGTTGATCGTCCGGCAGGTGCGTCGCCGAGTTCGTGGTGCTCATGGGGTCCCCGTCACCGTGCTGGAGCCGGTACTGCCGTCCGTCCAGCAGCCGCGCTCGCCGAGGACGTCCCGCAGGACGTCGATGCGATCGGCCATGATGCCATCCACACCGAGGTCGAGGAGAGCCCTGATCCGTGTGGGATCGTCCACAGTCCAGACGTGGACCTGAAGGCCGAGGCGGTGGGCGGCCCGGACGAAGGCCCGGTCGACCACCCGCAGGCCCAGGTGCCGCTCCGGCACCTGGGCGCACACCCCGGCGAACGGCGCCCGGCGCCCCTGCCCCCGCCCCTGCGGCAGCGGCCCGGCCAGCGAGCGCAGCCGCAGCCGGGCCACCTCACGCGGGCCGAGCGAAGTGGCCAGCCGGGGGCCCGCGGCGGCGCGGACGGCGGCGAGCCGGCTGTCGGAGAAGCCGCCGACGCAGACCCGGTCCCAAGCGCCGGTCCGGCGGATCGTCTCGACCAGCGGCCCGATGGCCGGCGCCGCCTTGACGTCGACGTTGAAGCGGGCGTCGGGGAACGCGCCGAGCAGGTCCTCCAGCAGCGGCACGGGCTCGCTGCCACCGATCCGGGCCCGCCTGACGGTCTCCCAGGGCAGCTCCGCCACCGCCCCGGCGCGATCGGTGACCCGGTCGAGGCGGGAGTCGTGGAAGGCCACCAGCACTCCGTCGGCGGTGGTGTGCACGTCCGTCTCCAGGTACCGGTACCCGAGGGCGACGGCGGCCTCGAAGGCCGCGAGCGAGTTCTCCGGGTGTCCGAGGTCGCCACCCCGGTGCGCGAAGGCCAGCGGCCCCGGATGGTCGAGGAAGGGGTGCATGTCGTGCTCCGAGCTGCCGGGGGAGGAGGCCGCGCCGTCCGTTCCGCCGCCGTCCGGACCGCGCGCGTTACAGTATTACGCATCCTGTCAAGCAGTAACGCCAGGGCGTGCGGCCCGAACCGGGGGCGTGTCCGCTGCGCGTCCTGATGGCGAGTCCCGATGCTGCGATCCGATGCTGCGATCCGATGGCGTGATCCGCCGGGGCCTACGCCGGGAGATCGTGCAAGAAGCAACATTCCGGCGATTTTTGATCACTTTTGATCGTTTAGAGACTTCATTGCTGTGACCTTTGCCACAAGATGACCTGCCATCAAGGTTTCCTTGACGCGATTCACGTGGCTGAAACATTTCATGGTGGCCTGATGGTGCATGACTATTCGTCAGAAGTTCAGATTTGATGGCAGTGTGTGTGAAGCCGTACCACCTTCTGACCTGCTGCACACTGATCGTGTACATGATGACGAATGGCTGAACTGTGCGCATGACCCGTTCGGATCGCAACAAAGCGACCACGCGGCCCCGCCTGACCGGCGAAAAGCTCACCACCCAGGAGTTTTCCCAGCTGGCCGGCACCATCGGGGGCTATCCCTATGTGAAGATCGTGCTCGACCGGGCCGAGTCCGTGCTCCACTTCATCGACAGCGCCGACGGCACCCTGCACGTCCGCTACATCGGGTGCGAGATACTCGGCATGTCGCTCGACGAACTGGCCCGCGGGCTCGATTCGTTCAATGACGACGTCTACCGGAATCCCGATCGCCGTTTCTATCTCGGTACCCTCGCCCTGCACTCCCGGCGCGGTGACGGGAGCGGTGACGGAGGCGGTACCGGAGAAGACCGAGCGGCCGACGCCTTCCTGTCCTTGGAGACCGTCGACGTCGACACCATGTCCCAGGAGATGCTGCGCTTCTTCTACCACCGGGTGCGCGACCACATCGACCCGACGCTGCCGCTGGTCCTCAAGCCGGCCAACCACCGGCAGGAGGACTACGTCGCCGGGATCCCGGAGAGCGAGATACCGCGCGTCCTGTCCCACGAGCTCTACTCCACGGCCTCCTTCGTGCCCCTGAACGACGGGCAGGCCCACGGGCGGCTGCGGGTGTTCCGCTCCGAGGCGGAGTACCGGGCCGACCCCGAGCCGCTGGAGTGGCACGACATCGTGGTGATGCCCCGGGTGCCCGAGGACATCCCCCGGGTGTCGGGCATCATCCACACCGAACACACCACGCCGCTGTCCCACATCAACGTGATGGCCGCCGGGTGGCGGATCCCCAACGCCGTCGGCACCGAGGCCGTCGACCGGATCGAGCGGGCCGGGCTGGCCGGGCGATGGGTCCACTACCGGGTCGACGCCGACGGCTCCGACCTCCACCTCGAAGCCGCGCAGCCGCATTCCGACGGCGTCCCGCCGACGCCCCCGGCCGAACGCGTCACCGTGGACCGGCCCGACCTCGCGCCCACCCCGATCACCGCCCTGTCCGAGCTGCGCGCGGGCGACCACGTCCGGTTCGGCACCAAGGCCGCCAACCTCGGTGAACTCACCCATCTGCTGCAGCACGGCTCACCGCGCTGGCTCGGCTTCTACCGCTCCCCCAGGCCGCCCCGGGACAACCTGCTGCGCTACCTGGCCCGGCAACTCGGCCTCCCGGAGAACGTGGACGAGGCCGAACTGGTCGCCGCCGCCCAGCGCCTGGTGAAGGAGTACACCCAGGTGCCGCGCGGGATCGTGCTGCCGTTCTCGCTCCAGCAGCGTTTCCTCGACTCCTCGGCGGAGCTCCGGAGCGTCCTCGGCCGGCTCGACTCCGCGCTCCTGGCCGGGACTTCGCAGACCCCGCAGGCCACGCAGCTGGAGGAGCTCTGCCGCGAAGCGCAGCGGCTGATCCGCACCACCCCGCTGCCCGACCCGGTCCGCACCGAGATCGACCGCGCGCTCGACCGGCACCTGTACGGGGCTCCCGTCCTGGTCGTGCGCAGCTCGTCGAATGCCGAAGACCTGCCCGGCTTCTCCGCCGCCGGACTCTACGAGTCGGTGGCGAACGTCGGCGGCACGAGCCCGGTCCACGGCGCGGCCCACGAAGCGGTCGACGGCGCGGCCCGCGAAGCGGCCCTCGACGGGGTCCTCGATGCGGTCCGGGAGGTCTGGGCCTCGCTGCTCTCACCGCGCGCCGTACTGCTGCGGCACCAGGCGGGCATCCCCCTGGACCACTGCGGCATGGGCGTGATCGTCCAGGAGCAGGTCGGCGCCGCCGTCGGGGGCGTCCTGGTCACCTGCAACCCGCTGAGCCCGCAGGACTTCCGCAACGTCTACCTCAACATCTCGCCGCGCTCGGTGACCGAGGTGGTCTCCGGTCAGGGTGCCCCGCTCCAGTACCTGTGCAACACCATGGAGGGCGGCAGCCGCACGGTCTCGCTGGGCACCGCCACCGCCGACCTGGACGCCGCGACCAAGGACCTCGTGGGCCGACTGGCCCTGATCAGCCGGCTGTTGCAGTCGCACTTCTCGCCCGACGAGAGCTACGCCGCCCCGGTCGACATCGAGTGGGCGATCGAGGACGACCGGGTCAGCCTGCTGCAGCTGCGCCCCTTCCGCACCGCCCGGTGACGCCGGCTGAGTGGCACCAGCCGGGTGCGACATCGCCCGAACGCGACACGGGCCGAGTGAACTTCCTTCAGGAGAAAGCACGTTGAACAGGATTCTGTACGTCTACGTCAAGGGCGGCGCCCCGCTGGAGTACGCCTTCCCGCGGATCGCCGCCTGCGGGGAGCTGCACGTCCTCGCGCTGGCGCCACTGCCCACGACCGCGGCGGACGCATGGCGGCCCAGTTGCACCAGCATCGAGCTGGTGCCCGAGGCGCCGCGCGGCGAGGAACTGGTCGAGCTGATCGTGGAGTACGCGAAGGCCATCGGGGCCGACGCGGTACTGACGCTCTCGGAATTCGCGGTGCTGGCCGTCGCCCACGCCGCGCACCGGCTCGGCCTGGCCGGCGCCGGCGAGGGGATCGTCCGGGCCAGGGACAAGCGGCTGATGCGGGAGGCGTGGGCCGCCGCCGGCGTGCCGATCCCCGGGTTCCGCCGGGTCGACAGCCTCGCGGACCTGGACGCCGCGCTGGCCGAGTTCACGCCCCCGCTGCTGCTCAAGCCGGCCTGGGGCGCCGGGTCGGTCGCCCAGATCGTGCTCGACTCGGCCGCGGACGCCGCCCCCGCGTGGAGCGAGATCGAGCGCGGCCTCCAGGCCGGCAGCCGGGTCGGCATGAACGAGCTCTACGCCGCGGACACCGACCGGGACCGGCTGGTCGAGGAGATCGCCCAGGGCTCCACCGAGGGCTGGTACCAGGAGCCCGGCTACGGCGACTACGTGAGCGTGGAGGGCATCGTCGCGGACGGCGTCTACCGTCCGCTGGCCATCACCGCCAAGCTGCCGACCGTGCCGTCCTTCGTCGAGGTGGCCAGCACCTCGCCCTCCGTCATGCCGGTGCCGCTGCAGCGCCGGATCGAGGAGGTCTCGCGGCAGGCCGTCGACGCGCTCGGGCTGGAGAACTGCGGCACCCACACCGAGCTCAAGCTGATGAAGGACGGCGAGCTGGTGGTCATCGAGACCGCCGCCCGGTTCGGCGGCCTGCTGACGACCCGGCAGGTCCACGAGGTGTTCGGGTTCGACCCGATCGGCATGCTGGTCCGGCAACTGCTGGGCGAGCGGGTCGACTACCCCGAGGTCATGCTCACCGACGGGGTCCGGGCCGCCGCGTCGGTCGCCGTCGTCCCGGCCGACGCGTTCGGCGTGCCCTGGCGCACCAGGCCGGTCTGGAACCCGCAGGCCGTGGACTGGCAGAGCCTGCTGTCACCGGGCAGCACCATCGAGGCCGTACCCGCCTTCGCCATGCCCGCGGGACAGCCGGTGCCCGCTTTCGACCCCGCCGCGGGATCGCGGAACTGGCTCGGGGTCTACCTGCTGAGCGCCGTCGACGCCGCCACCCTGCAGCGCGACTGCAACGCCGTGCTGAACGGCCTGGAGGCCGCCCTGCACCGGGCCGCCTCCTGATCCCCCCATCCCGAGTAGACGAGGTTCCCTCATGCGAGTACTGTTCGCCGGCGCACCCGGCTTCGGCCACCTCTTCCCGCTGGTCCCGCTGGCCAGGGCGATGCGCGAGCTCGGCCACGAGGTCGCGGTGGCCTCGATGGACGGCGGCGAGCCGGTCGCCGGGTCCGGGCTGCCGTACCTGCCCATCGCGCCGGGCGTGGACTGGCGCAAGGAGATCAGGGAGGCCGGCCGCACCCGGCGGCCCGACCTGATGCGGCGGGTGGTCGAGAGCAATTCGGCCGATCGCGAGGCGTTCGTCCCGCTGGCCGCCCATGTCAACAGCCGGGTGGCCGACGAGATGGTCGAGCTCGCCACGCGGTGGCGGCCGGACCTGGTGGTGTACGAGTACCAGTTCCCGGTGGCCCTGCTCGCGGCGGCCCGCCTGGGCGTGCCCGCGGTCCAGCACGACCTGGGATTCGTCCGCACCCCGAAGCTGCGCGCGCTGATGCTCGCGGAGATGGCGGACACCTTCGCCCGGCACGGAATCGACCGGCTGCCCGAGCCGGCGGACACCATCGACCTCGCGCCACCGAGCACGGCCGGGGAGGAGCGGTACGGCAGCTCGATGCGGCCCGTCGCCTACAACGGCGAAGGTGAGGTCCCCGATGACCTGGCCGTGCCCGCCCACCGCCCGCGCGTGGCGGTGACGCTGGGCACCGTTCCGCCCAAGACCGACGGCCTGACCAGGATCGAGCGGGTGATCGCGGCGGCCGCCGACGTCGACGCGGAGTTCGTGCTGGCGACCGGCGAGCTCGACCTCAGCACGCTCGGCACGTTGCCGGACAACGTCCGCCCGTACGGCTGGGTCCCGTGGCGGGCGCTGCTGGAGACCTGCGCGGCCGCGATCCACCACGGCGGCAGCAGCAGCGCGCTCGGCGCGCTGGACGCGGGCATCCCGCAGCTCGTTCTGCCCGACGGGTCCGACCGCTTCATCACCGCGGACGCGGTACGGGATCGGGGAGCCGGGCTCAGCGCGGGCGCCGAGGAGATCGGGCCTGCGTTGCTCGACCGGTTGCTCACCGACGACGCGCTGACCCGGGCCGCGCGAGAGGTCAGCGCCGAGATCGCGACGATGCCGAGCCCGCGCGAGCTGGCGCAACGGCTGACCGCCCCCGGCGCCATCACCGGCTGAGGTCGGCCGGCCTCATCGGTTCTCGGACACGGTGCGGCGGCCGGGCGGGAGGGGCCGGTCCGTCAGCCCCTGCCGCCCGCCTTCAGGACCTGGGCCGCCGCCACGCCGGCGGCGGGGGCGAGCAGGACGCCGAGCAGGCCGAGGACGCAGACGGCCACCACCGCGAGGACCGCGGCCTGATCACCCCGGCCGCCCGGCGCGGCCGCGTGCGGCACTACGACCGGGCGGCGCTGGAACGCCTCGCCCTGGTCCAGCTCTGGCACGTCGACGGCATGATCCCGCTCGCCGGGACGGCCGCCGTGAGGGCCAGCGAGCAGGCAGCGGAACGCAAGGCGCTGCTGGCGGCGCAGCGGGACGAGATGACCGCCCGCGCCCGCCGCCTGGAGCGCGCCGCGGCCGTCCTGACCCACATGCTCGACTGCCACCGGGACCGCGCCCTGGAGTGCCCGGTCACCCGTGCGCACATCGACGCCCGCGTCGACGCCGCCCTGGCCGGCGAGGAGCTGGCCGACGACTTCCTCCCGCCGAATGAGCCGGCATAGGGCCTGTCCGGCCCTAGCGCAGCACCGCCGGCGTCGGCCCGTCGGGGCGGACGGTGATGCTGTAGGCGGCGCCCGTCGGCTTGGACCGGAACTCCAATTCCCCCAGTGGCAGCAGCAGTTCCAGCAGCGCCGTGGTCTCCCGCAGGGCGAACTGGGTGCCCAGGCAGGCGCGGGCGCCGAGGCCGAAGGGGACGTAGGAACCGAGCTGGGTGGGACGGGTGCCGGCGGCGAAGCGGGTGGGGTCGAAGCGTTCGGGGTCCGGCCACAGGGCCGGGTCGCGGTGGGTGAGGTAGGGGCAGACCAGGACGTCGGTGCCGGCGGCGATGCGGTGGCCGTCGATCACGTCGTCCTCGACGGCGTGCCGGGGGAGCAGCCAGGCCGAGGGGTAGAGCCGCAGGGTCTCGCTGACCAGGGCCTGCGGGTCCGCGCCGCGCGCCTCGGGGTGGCGGTCGAGGAGGAGGAAGAGCCAGGTGAGGGTGGTGGCGGTGGTCTCGTGCCCGGCGACGAGCAGGGTGACGAGCTCGTCGCGGATCAACCGATCGGTGTAGTCCGGGGATTGGCCACCCGCGTCCAGCAGCACCCGGAGCACGCCGGGCTCCTCCACCGGGCCGCCCGATCGTGCCGCCGCGATGGCCGCATGCGCCACGGCGTCGACCCGGGCCAGGTCCCCGGCGACCGCGTCCCGGGCGTCCGCCGCGTTGGTCGGCAGTGTCGGCATCGCGGCCACCACCCGCTCCACCGCGCGGAGTTCGTGATCCGTCCGGTCGTCCAGCGGCAGCCCGGTGAGCGCGCGCCAGACGGTGTCCAGGGCGAAGCGCCGCATCTCCTCGCCGACGTCGAACGTCTCCCCGGTGCGGAGGTGGCCCTCCCAGCGCGCCGCCGTCCGGCGTGCTGCCGCCGCGATCCGCTGTTCGTAGCGTCGCATCCCGGTGCCGGTGAACTGCGACTGCAGCAGCCTCCGTTGACGCTTCCAGGCATCCCCGGTGGCGGACAGCACGCCGTCCCCGACGAGCATCCGGGCGCGGTGCGAGCGCTTGACGTACCGGTCCGGGTGGCGGCCGAGCACGTGCTGCACCGCGCCCGGGTCGGTGACCAGGACGGTCGGGGTGGGGCCGAGCCGGAACGCGGCGACGCCGCCGATGCCGCGCTGCGCCCGGGCCAGCAACTCGACGAGCTCGGCCTCCTCGGCCCGCCACCGTTCGACGACCTCGGGGCCCAACTCCGGTACCGGGCGGGGGTCCGTGCTCACTGGTCGGTTCCTTCCGGGCTGCTGACGGCGCGTCCGCCCCGACTCTATGCCAGAGCGTGGGCCGGCCGGGCTGCACCGAACGGCTGGCGGGCCCGGCCGGGGTCCGCGCGGCAGCCCATCGGGCCGTATGCGAACGGGTATCCTGCGGCGGGGCCGACCGGCCCCTGCTCGCTGCGCGGATGGGAGAAGGCATGCCCGGGACCCGGCACATCGGATACGGCAGGGGCCGCCGAGCGGCCCGGTGGCTGGGAGCCGCCCTGCTCGTTCCGGCCCTGGCGGCCTGTGGCGGTGGCGGTGGCGGCGGTGGCGGCGGTGGTGGCGGTGGCGGTGGCGGCGGCGGCTCTGGCTCGGCCCGGCAGAGCGACAACGGCCAGGGCGGAAGCGGCGGGCAATCCGATGGGCAGCGGACCAAGGACACCGGGAACCAGGGCGGGTTCCGGACCGCGGGCGAGCCCTCCGCCGGCGTTCAGGGCTCGGACGAAACCGCTTTCATCACGCTGTCGTTCCCGTCGAAGACCAGCTTCGAGGCCACGATCAGCAAGGTCGCCGACTGCGGCAGTTCGACGTACGCCACCCCCGCCTCGCGGCAGGTCCCGGTGACCGACGGCAAGGGCCAGCAGGTCACGTTCACCCTTCCGAAGCCGACGTCGGGTGCCGCGAGCCGCACGATCTGCCTCACGGTGACCGTCGACGGGTCCAGCAAGCGGATCCAGGCGGCGGGTGCCGTGGAGGTCATCACTCCCGGCAACGGCAGCACCCCCGGCAACGGCGCCACCTCCGGCAACGGCAGCACTCCCGGCAACGGCAAGACCCCCGGCGGCGGGGCGAGCCCGAAGAGCAGCGCCTCCACCGGTGCCCCGACCGGCGCGGGGAGCAACCCCTGAGCCCTGCCGAGGAGGAGCTCCGGCGCGGGCCGAAGCAGCCGGAGCCGCGGCCCTGGACCGACTGGATCGGCAAACTCGCCACCTGGGTCGCCCCGACCACCCTCCTCACCGCGCTGCTCTTCTTCTTCGGCTACGCCTACACCAGCTCGCTCTACAGCTACTTCGGCATCGACGCCGGCACGATCGGCTTCGCCACCCAGGACCTGTTGCTCCGCAGCTCTCCCGCGCTCTACGTCCCGGCCGGGGTCGCCCTGTGCGGGGCGCTGGCCGGTGCGCTGGGCTACCACCTCGTCACCAGGGCGGCCGGGGGCCGCGGGGACGCCGCCCGGACGGTCCGGCGGGTCTGCCTGGCCGTCACCGCACTGGTCGTCCCCCTCCTGGTGCTCGGCTTCCTGGCCGGATTCGAGGTGATCGACGCCGGCCCCATGGGCACCCCGCTGCTGATCGGCGGCGCGCTGCTGCTCGGGGTCCTGGCGCGGCTGATGTACGTGCGCCGCACCGGCGCGGACCACCCGCTCACCGGGGAGCGCGCGGCGCTCGGCATCAGCGTGGCGATCACCGTGCTCTGCTCGTTCTGGGCGGTGGACGGCTACGCCCAGCAGAAGGGGACGGCCGACGCCGAGGACCTCGCGCACCACCTCTACCGGCGTCCGGCGGTCGTCGTCGACACCTCCGAACGCCTCCACCTGGGGTGGGCCGGGGTGCGGGAGACGCTGCTGCCCGACGTCGAGCAGGGGGCGCGGTTCCGCTACCGCTACGAGGGCCTGCGGCTACTGGCCCACTCCGGCGGCCGGATGTTCCTCATTCCGCGCGACTGGACCTGGGAGACGGGCAACGGGCTGATCGTCCCCTTCGACGCCACCGTCCGGGTCGCCTTCCACCCGGGCTGAGCCCCCGCCCCCGGGCTGCACCCCGTACACGGCTGCGCCGCGATCCGTCCCCCTCGACGGACCGCGGCGCAGCGGCTCATGCGGTGTCAGGCCGGTGCCCTGCGGGTCACACGGCCTGCCACAGGGCGGGGACGATCGGCGGCTCCCAGCCGACCTGGGCGGTGTGGCCCTGGAGGCAGCGGTAGCCGACCCCGTTGTAGGTCACGACGTCGCCCGCCTGGTAGGTGGTGCCGGCCGCCCAGGTGCCGCCGGGGTTGGTCGGGCCGTTGCCCACGACCAGCGAGAAGCTGGTGCTGTGGGTGGCCGAGCCGCTGCCGGTCAGCGTGGGCGCGCTCGGGTGACGGTGGGATGCCGGCCTCTTTCAGGATCTCCCAGACGGTGGATGTGGCCACCTTGACGCCGAGGACGAGCAGTTCACCGTGCAGGCGCCGGTAGCCCCATGCCGGATTTTCGGCGGCCAGGCGCAGGACAAGGGAGCGGATGGAGCGCACGGTGCGCGGTCGGCCTCCGCGCTTGGGCCGGGACTGGGTGGCGTGACGGTGGGCGATCAGATCGCGGTGCCAGCGCAGCACGGTGTCCGGCCGTACCAGCAACCGTATCCGATGCAGCACTTGTGTCGGCAGACCCTGGAGCAGGGCTGCCAGGAAGGCCCGGTCGCTCGTTTCGAACCGCACCCGCTGTCCGCTCAGCTGCCGCTCCAGCACGGTGATCTGATGGCGCAGGGCGAGGATCTCCACGTCCTTGGCGCGGTCGCTCATCGGCAGAAGTCGCAGGATCGCGAGCGCGTTTGTCACACCCAGGTACGCCAGTCGCAGATGCACGGTCGGTCATCATGCCGGGAGCATGGCGACTCTGCCACAGCGCCGGCTCGACCGACGAGGGTCGGCACTTCTCTGCACTCTCGCGAGTGCTTCTCACCAGGGCGGATGAGGTTATCGGCAAGGGCAGCCTTGAGGTCCACGAGGAGTTCGCGCCCGAGTCGCACGGCCCGGTCACGACGCGTGTCCGTCCGCTTCCTCCAGTCCTTCACAGTGGGGCTGAGCCGGTCCGGCACAGTCACAGACCTGCCGCAATCGCCTCATCGCCGAACTGATGCTCAGTCAATTTACTTGCCTACTAACAGGTTTTGAAGACTCCGCTTGAGGATGGCCTCCACAAATGGCTTGTTCTGCTTCTGTAGGCGCCCGGATTCGGACTGTAACGTCGGCGTCTCCAAGTACCTGGAAGGGGCGATGACATGGCCTTACCGCACGACTCCGCGCAGCACTCGGCAGGACCGGCAACAGACGTGTACGTCTTCGGCTACTCGCTGGTGACGATGGAGCTGACCCGCCGGCTGCAGACGAACACCGTCAAGGTGGGTTCGACGCAGGCGCCGCCGAACCAGCTCCTCCAGTACTCCGCGCCACCCACGCCCGAGATGAAGGACGTGGTGCGACCCAACGTCGACACGCTCTACACGCAGGCGTGGCTGGACCTGACGGCCGAGCCGATGGTGCTCGAGGTGCCGGTCATGGACGAGGGTCGCTACTGGCTCATGGAGCTCCTGGACGCGTGGACGAACGTCGTCGGCGACCCGAACAGCATCAAGCCGCTCGCAACGCCGGTCACCGACCCGGCCACCGGCGCCGAGGTCTACTCCTACGCGCTGACCGGACCCGACTGGCAGGGTGAACTCCCCAGTGGTGTCCATCGGTTGCGGATGCCGACCAACACGATCTGGCTGCTCGGCCGCACGGAGATATACAACACCAGCGAAGAAGAGATCCGGACCGTCACCGGCTACCAGAACCTGATGCGGCTGCTGCCACTGAGCGCGTGGCCCAACAACGGCAGCTACGTTCCTCCGGACGGCGTCTACGACCCTGACGTCCCCAGCACGCCGCCATCCGAGCTGGTCAACGTGACGATGACCGGCCCCGAGTTCTTCGAGGAGCTCGCCGCCCTGCTGACCCGCACACCGCTCAACCCGCCGGATGCGGCCATGTCCGCCATGCTCGAGGAGTTGGGCGTCCACCCGTACGACCGCTCCAAGCTCCCCTCCGACGCCCAGCTGGAGCTGGCGAAGCACCTCGGCCTGTCCAGGATCAGTCGACACAAGGCCTCCGAGCCGGTCAACGGTTGGACCTTCACCAAAACCAACATCGGCTACTACGGCACCGACTACACCCAGCGCGCCTACATCACCGCGATCGGACTCGGGGCCAACCTTCCCGAAGACGCCCTCTACCCCAGCATCGCCGGCGCGGCGACCGACGACACCGGGGCTCCGCTCCGCTACACCCTCACCTTCCCCGCCGGCCAGCTGCCGCCCGTCAACGGGTTCTGGTCGCTGACCGCCTACGACTCCGACAGCTTCCTCATCGCCAACCCCGCCGACATCTACGCTGTCGGCCACTACGTCGCCCCCGTGGCCGACCCGGCCACGGGGGCGACCACGTTGTACATCCAGGCCGACCCGATCGCCGACACGGAGCTGCGGGCGACCAACTGGCTCCCCATCGACACCAAGGGGAACTTCTCCGTCACCCTGCGGCTGTACGCGCCGCGCACCGGCGACATTCCCGCGAGCTGGCCGCCGCCCCTGGTGCAGGTAAGGGGCCACCACTCGGCCTGACCCCCCGAAGGGACCGCGACCGACGGTCCGCGTGAACCGCACGCCGTCGAGGCCCGCCTGGGACACATCCGGGCGGGCCACCGCCTTCTCGATCAGTCGAGTCGGTCTGCCCCGGGCCGGGCCCGCGATTTCGGCCGAACCGCCCGCCCCCGACCTCCCGGGGGGCGTTGCCGCGGCCGAAGGACCCTGCGCCGATCTGGCCCGATCGAATTCGGTCGCAAAAGCCTTCTGTTCGACCAGTGCCAAGCACCTGACGATTAATCAAGAAAGTTGTGAATAGCATGAGTTGAAGCCGGAGTAGCAGCTTCCGGTAGAGCCCTTTCGAGAGGCGGAACCTATGCCACTGGCTTCTGACAGCCGAACCGCGCCTGAAGGCCGTTTGCGCCGCCTTCGGCGCGGTGCGGCTGCGGTGCTGGCCACTACGGCGCTCGGCACGATCGCCGCGGTGCTGCCGGCCGTACCCGCGCATGCGGCCGGCCCGGCGCAGCTGGTCTACATGACCGACTACGCCAGCAACTCGCTGGTCACCTACGACCTGTCGAGCGACAGCATCGTCGGCACCGTCCCGGTCGGGACCATGCCCGGCCCCGTGGCGGTCTCGCCGGACGGCTCGCAGGTGTGGGTCGGCAACCAGTTCGGCAACTCGGTGTCAGTGGTCGACACCACCAGCAACACGGTCGCCGTGACCCTGCCGGTCGGCCGCTTCCCGAGCGCCATCGCCTTCTCCCCGGACGGCGCGCACGCCTACGTCGCCGACAACAGGGCCGGCCACACCGGCATCGACGTGTACGACACCGCCACCCTGACGGTCACCGCGACCGTCCCCGTCGCGTACACGGCGTCGCAGCTCGTGCCGACCCCCGACGGCAAGCGTCTCTACGCGGCCGTGTCCGGGAACGGGACCGTCGCGGTGATCGACACCGCCACGAACACGGTCACCACCAGCATCCCCACCGCCGACAACCGGTCCATCGGCGGTCTGGCGATCAGCCCCGACGGCGCGCAGGTCTACGCGACGAACGCCAACACCGGAACTCTCTCGGTGCTCGACGTGGCCACCGGCACGCTCGCGGCGAGCGTCAAGGTCGCCCAGTCCGCCGGCACGCTCGCGCTCAGCCCGGACGGCACCCGCGCCTACGTCACCACCAGCATGGGCGGCTTCCTCGGGGTGGTCGACACCACGACCGCCACCGTGACCGGCACGATCCCGATCGCCGGCTCCCCGAACAAGGTGCTGGCCGACCCGGACGGCAACCACCTCTACGTCATCACCGGAACCGGCAAGATGGTCGTGATCGACGCCCGGACCAACGCCGTCATCCGCGCCACCGCCACGAGGGCGAACCCGGCCGACATGGTGCTCGCACCCGCCGCGCCCGCCGTCGCCTCGCTCGCCCCCGACCACGGCCCCACCGCCGGCGGCACCACCGTCACCCTGACGGGCACCCACCTGACCGGCACCACCGCCGTCACCTTCGACGGCACCCCCGCCACCGCCGTCACCGTGGTCGCCGACTCCACCGTCACCGCGACGGCCCCGCCGCACGCGGCCGGCACCGTCGGCGTCGCCCTGACCGCCAAGGGCCGCACCGTGCCCGCCGGGCAGTACACCTACGAGGTCCCGCCGCCCGTCGTCACGGCCCTCGCCCCCGACCACGGACCGCTGGCCGGCGGCACCACGGTGACCATCACCGGCACCGACTTCACGGGCGCCACCGCCGTCACCTTCGGCACCGTCCCCGCCGCCTCGTTCACCGTCGACAGCGACACGCAGATCACCGCGACCGCCCCCGCCGCGAGCACCGTCGGCACGGTCGACGTCACGGTCACCACCCCCGCCGGGACCGGCCCGGCCGCCCACTACGGCTACCTCTACCCCTTCAGCGGCTTCCAGGCGCCGGTCGACAACCCACCCGCCGTCAACACCGTCCACGCGGGACGGTCCGTCCCGATCAAGTTCAGCCTCGGCGGCGACCGCGGCCCCGGCATCCTCGCCCCCGGGCAGCCCACCGTCCAACAGACCGACTGCACCACCGGCGCCGCCATCGGCTCCCCCGTCCCCGCCCAGACCGCAGGCGGCAGCACCCTGCAGTACGACACGGCCAGCGACACCTACACCTACGTGTGGAAGACCGCCAAGGCTTGGACCGGCACCTGCCAGACCTTCACCCTCGGCCTGAACGACGGCACCACCCACACCGCGCTCTTCCGCCTCGGCTGAGCCGACCCACGGCGAAGCGCCCGCCCCCACGGACTCGACGGGAGCGGCCGCTTCGCCGTGCACACGACCCCCACCCGTCGTGCGGGCAGGCGGGGACGCACCGAGCGACCGAGTATTACCGGTTCCCCGATGTCGCCCACGGCCCTGCGCTCGGCGGAGTCGGGCTGCTGTACCGGCTGCAGCAGTACACGGCACCGGACCCCGACGACTGCTGGGAGCAGGACGAGGTCCAGGCCGCCGCCGACCTGCTGCGCACCGATCCCGTCGAGCCGATCGCCGCCCCCGACGGCGACGAGGGTGACGAGGAGCCGGACGGTGAGGACTGGGAGGCGCGCGACGAGGCGAAGCGTCTGCGGGAACGCGTGCTGTCGACCTGGCGAGGAGCCGCTACCAGCCTGCACCTGGCCCGGGCCGCCATCGCCATGTTCCCCTGGCTGACGCAGTGGGCGGAGCCGAAGCTCGCCTCGAAGCAGCAGTACCTGGAGGCCCTGCGGGCCCAGGCTGCGCTGTTCGTCGACCTTGAAGGGCTCCTTGCGGCTGCTGCCGCGGCGGCCATGGAGGAGCCTGAACTGCCCAGAGACGAGGCGTTCAGCGCGATCGGTACCGGCAAGGAGGTCGGCACGCGACTGAAGGCGCTCTGGCGCGAGTGGCAGGGCAAAGCCGGACGCGGCTGGGAGGGGCCCAGCGCGCGCACTTACTGACCTCGGCGCTTCAAGGTGATTGGCCTGTTTGTGTAGCTGACTGATGGTCATTTGCGAGCTATGTCGTTGGTATGCGCTATGCGGATGGGGGCGGGCCGACGGCGAAGGCACGTCAGCGCCGCGAGGAGGTGCGGCTGGAGGCCGCCATGTTGTTCGACGAAGGTGTCCCGCCGAGGGAGGTTGCCCGCAGGCTGCGGGTGACCGCGAAATCGGCCTACCAGTGGCACCAGGCTTGGCGGGAGGACGGGATCGGGGCGCTGGCCTCACGGGGACCGGGTGGGCAGCGATGCCAAGCTGTCGGCGCGGTGCCGGGAGAAGCTCGCCGAATACCTCGAACAGGGTCCGGCCGTGCACGGCTGGGACCAGGACCAGGTGTGGACCGGCGCGCGGGTGGCGACGCTGATCGGCCGCAAGTTCCGCGTCTCCTACAGCGTCTCGGGGGCCACCCGTCTGATGCGCCGGCTCGGCTTCACCCCGCAGGTCCCCGCGCGGCGAGCCGCGGAACGCGACGAGCAGGCCGTGGCCGCGTGGAAGGAGGCGACCTGGGCGGAGGTAAAAGCGCCCGGGCGGCCTGCGACGGCTGGCTCTGCTTCGAGGACGAAGCCGGCTTTACCCGCAGACCGCCGAAGGGACGCACGTGGGGACGACGCGGCAGCACCCCGATCGTGAAGGTGAGCGGCAGCCGCTCGGGGAGGATCTCCGTCGCCGGGCTGATCGCGATGCGACCGGGCTCGCGGACCCGCCTGTGCCACCGGCTGCGGCGCCACACCGGGCGCAAGGGCGAACGCCGCAGCCTGTCCGAACACGACTACATCGGGCTGATAGACGGGATGCACCAGCTGGTCAAGGCGCCGATCGTGCTGGTGTGGGACCGGCTGAACACCCACGTCTCCCACGCCATGCGCGACCTCATCGACGCGCGGGACTGGCTGACGGTGTTCGTGCTGCCCGCATACGCACCCGAGCTGAACGCGGTCGAGTACCTGTGGGCCCACGTCAAACGAAGTCTGGCGAACCTCGCCAGTGTCGCCCTCGATCGGCTCGAAGCCCTCGTCCGCAACCGACTCAAACGACTGCAGTACCGCTCCGACATCCTCAACGGCTTCCTCACCGGGACCGGACTCTCCCTCGACCTCCCACCGCCATCACCTTGAAACGCCGAGGTCAGTAAGGGGGTGTGACGCAGAGGACCTGCGCCAGTGCCTCGCCACACCTTCAACGACGCGGCCTCGTTGAACCGCGCGAATGCCTGCTTCCCCAAGGCGTTCTCTGCTCCGTATACCCGCGCCTGACGCGGCACGCGGGCGGCTCGACCGATCGGACTGGTCGGCCGCGATCCGCATGGTCTCGGTGACGAGAGCGCAGTGGCCCGGCACCGTGGTGGTGCCGGGCCGCTGGTGGGGCTAGGTGCTGCTACGGCCGCCGATTGCCGGGGCGTCGGCGGTTCACGCTACGCCCCTTCGGTGCAGGTGGCCGTTGGCTCTGGGTCACGATCCGGACCTCGGCGACCGGCTCGCGGGTTGCCGGGCCGCGGCGGCGACGCGCGGCGGCGCGGTGCAGCTCGCCAACCCGCCGCGACGGGTACAGCGGGCCAGGGATGGCGACCTCTTGCGCCGCCTCGGAGTCCGGTGTTGTTGTGAGGCCTGGGAGCGGGCGGCCGGATCGCTTCCGCTTCTGCGCCAGGGTCTGGCGCAGAAGGTCCAGGAGGATGCCGAGGACCGGCACGGCCAACTTCATTGCGTTCGCGTTGGACCACAGCGATTCGAGGACGTGGTGCACGTCGTTCCCCCAGGGGTGTTGATCTCCGCCAGGGAGGCGGAGCTGTGTCGACTGCCCGGCCCGCAGCCGGCCATGGTGGTGTGCTCGGGGGCACCCTCGATTGTCCGAGCCGGTGTCGGCTCGGTGCTTCGCGCGTAAGGGGGAGTTGCCTAGCACCCGTTGGCCGACGGTTTCGGCAGGTGGGAGTAGCCGGTCATACTGGGGGTTGCTCCTGTTCAGTGAGATGGGCGGTGAGCGGCCGGCTCGCGGAGCCTGAGAAACGACGCGAGCGGCTGGTTGTGTCTGATGCCGGGGGTCCCCACCTCCGGCATCAGTTCTTACTGGATCTGAAACCGGTGTCCGGGTCAGGCCAGACGACCTCGATGGAGAGGCTGGCGCACAGGTCGAGCAGGTCTTGGTATGGCTCGGACGGCAGGATGATGCCCATGGAGGCGGTGCCGCCCTGTCGCCAGCGGTAGTCCATCAGCTGTCCGATGGCGTGGCGGACCGAGATGCGGGCGGCCGAGGGCTTCACCTCGTAGATGGTCTGGGTGGTCTCGTCAAACAGGTCGACGAGATCGCTGCCAGTCTCGTTCGGCACGGGCAGCGCGATCCGTGAGGTCCTGTGGCCGCGAGCGTGGAGATAGGCGATGAACCTTGCCACGAGCTCGGCCTCATGGTTTCGCAAGGGGGCCCGAGTGCCCAGAACGTCGTCTGAGGGGCTGTTTCGCTGGGCGGCCTCCCGCTGGCGTCGAGCGACATTGGCCGGGTCCATGAACGGCGCGTTGTCGGCGCCGACCGGGCGCAGTCTGAAGTTGATGATGCGACGGGCCTGGCCGTACCGGTCCACCTCGTCCGCGTAGTAGTAGGGATTGTCCGGGGCAACCTCGAACTCGCCGATGTACTTGTAGAGACGTTCGGCGCTGTCCCTGAGGCGGGTGCCGCGGTCCTGGAAGACGTGGACGCGTCGTCCGTCCTCCTTGTGATGGAGGAGAGCCCTGTTGCTCTGAGTGAACTGCTGGTCACCCTTCGCGCCCTCGCCTACGTAGTGGAGGGTGCCATCCGGCGACAGGCCAGGGGCGGGGCTGCCGGGCTTGGCGAGGTCGATGAAGACCAGGATGCGGTTCCCCTTGGTCGGAGAGATCCCGCCCTGCAGCCGGCCGCCGAACAGGTCGTGAACCCGTCGGCGGGTCAGCGTCTCACCCGGCCGGATGGATTCATTCATCATCTGCACCTCCTCCATGGTTGCGAAGATACCCCCTTTCGGTTTTTAGCTCAACTTTCTAGCTAAAGTTACCTCCGAATCTACCCTTCCTGCCTGTCGGAGGGGGTCAGTGTCTGGCGGTACCTGCAGATTCCTGACCTCGGGCGGGTTTGATGTGACGTCGATCACGCGCCGTCGGCAGTGTCAGTCCACCGGCGACCTGACCGAACCGTTCGGCTGGGGCGGCCAGGCGCCGTCCGATGAAGGCCCAAGGGCCGGGAAGGAAGGTAAGTAAGGTAAGTAAGGGACCCGCCCGCTGGCCTCGGCGCGGCTGTGGGAGATGTGCTCGGCACGTGGCTGGCCGGGGCCGTCCTGTGGTGGATCATGGGTGGTGGCGCGGGGGCGCACCACGGAGGACCTGCGCCCATGCCCCGCCCCACTCGGGCCCAGCGCGCCGCGATCGTTCAGCGGCGGGCCGACGCTGTCGAGCTGCGCCTTGCCGGCGCCGACCCTCTGACCGTAGGCCGGAAGCTCGCCGCTGATCCGGCTCTGAACTCGGATCGGATCTCCTACCCGTTCGGGTACGGGCACGAGCTGTACTCCAAGGGGCGGCCTGGCCCGGACGACGAGACCCTGGTGCGCTCGGTCAACCGGGACGTCACCCAGGCCCTCGACCACCGGCTCGCCGCCGCGCAGGCCGACATCGAGGAGCTGCGCGCGCTGGAGGACGCCCGCCTCGATCGGCTGTTCCTCGTCGCCTACCGGCGGGCGGTGCGCGACGGCGAGCTTCAGGCGATCGACCGGGCGCTGCGGATCATGGAGCGCCGGGCCCGGCTCCTCGGCCTGGACCAGCCGGCGCGCACGGAGATCACCGGGCACGACGGCGGCCCGATCGAGGTCGCGGCGGACACCACCGGCGACGAACTGGCCGCGCTGATCGCCCTCACCGACCCGGCCGCCGCCCGGGACGAGGAGTGACCGGGGCCGACGGCCTGGTCGAGCAGTACCGGCTCCTCCCCGCAGAGCGGCGCCGGGCCATCGCCGAGCAGGCCTCGTCGGCACTGCGCACCCGGCTCGCGGCGGTGGAACGCGACCTCGCGCTGCGCCACTCCCCGGGTTCGCTCGCCGCGGTCCTCACCGACGGCCGGGAGATGCAGGCCCGGCACCTCGACCTCGTCGACGATGCGTTCCGTCGCATCGCGGCAGGAGAAACGATCCGCCTGCTGCTGACGATGCCGCCCCGGCACGGCAAGTCGCGGCGGGCCGCGCGGTGGGCGCCGCTGTGGTACCTGCTCCAGCGACCTGACCACCGGGTCATGATCGCGTCCTACTCGGCGGACCTCGCGGACGACCACGGCAGGTGGATCCGGGACGCGATCACCACCTGGGGCGCCCAGCTCGGCATCACCCTGCACCCCGGCTCGAAGGCCGCGAATAGATTCGACATCGCGGGCCGGGAGGGCGGGCTGATCGCGGCTGGCGTCGGTGGCGGCCTCACCGGCAAGGGCGCACACTTGGCGATCGTCGACGACCCGATCAAGGACGCTGCGGACGCGCAGTCGCCGGCGATGCGCCGTCGCCTCTGGGAGTGGTGGACTTCCGTCCTCCTCACCCGAGTTGAGCCGGGCGGCAGCGTCATCGTTATCCAGACGCGCTGGGACGAAGATGATCTCGCTGGGCGCATCCTCGCGGGGGAGACGGCCTCCGGCTGGACGATCATCGACCTGCCCGCCGTCGCGGACAGCCCGGACGACGCCCTCGGCCGGAAGCTCGGCGAGCCGTTGTGGCCGGCCCGGTACGGGAAGAAGGCGCTCGCCGGGATCCGGCGCGCCGTCGGCGAGCGGGTGTGGTGGTCGCTGTTCATGCAGAAGCCCAGCCCCGTCGAGGGCGGGGTGTGGCGGCGGGCGTGGATCGACACGGCCCGGATCACCGCCGTCGAGTTCTCGAGCGTCGAACTGGCCCGGGTGGTCGTCGCGGTCGACCCGTCCGGCGGCGACAGCTCCGTCAACGACGAGACCGGCATCGTCGGCCTCGGCCTCGACTACGGCGACGACCTCTACGTCGTCGCCGACGAGTCCGGCACCCTCGGCGCCAACGACTGGGGCCTCACCGCCTGCCGTCTCGCGCTGTCGCTGAAGGCGGACGCGATCGTGGTCGAGGCGAACTACGGCGGCAACATGGCCTGCCAGATCCTCAACCAGGCATGGGACCAGCTCGCCCGCGAAGGCGAGGCCCGCGGCCAGCTGATGCCGCTGATCGTCGAGGTCAACGCCAAGGTCGGCAAGAGGCTCAGGGCTGAGCCGGTGGCGCAGCTGTACGAGCAGGGCCGGGTCCACCACGTCGGCCACTACCCGGAGCTGGAAGGGCAGATGGTGACCTGGGTCGCCGGGATGGACTCCCCGGACCGCATGGACGCTGCGGTGCACGGCCTGACCGAGCTGGCCGGCGCCGGGCAACGCGATGCGCTCGCGCAGGGCATGGACGACAACCGCCTGTTCAGCCGCCGCTGACGCGGGCGGGTGGGCCCTGGTGTAGCCCTACAGCTACACCAGGGCCCACCCACGGGTGGCGGATCAGGTCTGGGGCAGAGTGTTGTGGAAGCCGGGAAGCAGAGCAGCGTCCTCGTTCAGCGCACGCCAGCACAACCAGGTGCGATACCGGCCGACTTCGGTGGTGTCCAACCGGCTGTCCCGAAGAGCCCCGAGCCGGTCCGGAAGGTTCCTGAGCAGCGTAAACGGGTCGAAACGTCCATCCTGTTGTAACTTCGACAGGTCCTCTTCTGGCAGATCCATCGTGGTCAGGTCCGCCAGGCTCGCTCGGAAACGGTCCTCGAGCCCCTTGATGTCCGAATCGGTGAGCTTCCAGTCGACCGGCACCTGAGGCAGGGTGGGAGGGTGCTCGTTGCTCCAGAGCACTTCGCCAGTCTCGTGATCAACCGCGGTCAGCCACCGTGCCCGGGGTACGACCTGGGTGGTGACGAACCAGGAATCCGGATCGGCGCCGACGATGTCCAGGTTGCGGCCCTCGACCGAGGCCTCGAACCTGGCGATCAGCCAGGGGTGAACGCCGCGCTCGGGACGGACGGCGATGCGGACATGAAGGCGCTGCGGGTCGGCTCCGGTGCCCTCGCCGTCGGGCCGGTCGGTCAGCCACAGCAGTGGGAGGCCATCGAGCGAGGAGGTCTGGTAGCTGCGCGGTTCTAGCTGACCACTGGTCCGTATGCCGGCCCAGCTGTCGCGGCTCGTGAAGTGGTAGAGCGTCACGGCGTCCAGTGTGGCAGCCCGGGGCGGGGCGGAGGGCCCCGCCGTCGGCATGAGCGCGGGACGGCCCCGAGCTGGGGCTTCCCGCCGAAGTAGGGTGGCGGGCATGTCACCCTCCTCTGTCGCGCCCCAGTCCGTCAGCGACGTGGTCGAGATCCTGCTTGCCGCCCAGAAAGCGGGCGACTTCGCGACGGTGGCCGCGACTTTGCAGTCGCCGGTGCTGCGATGTCAGCGCCCGCCAGCGGGCATGTGCTTACTTGCGACTTCGGTGCTGTCCTATCATCTGTTCCGAAGAGCGTCGAGCCTGTGGGGGAGCTGCCTCAGCATCGTGAACGGGGAGTTGGTTGGCAACGTCCATGCTCTCGCTGGAGCCATCCCCGCGCGTGCGCGGGGATGGCAGCGCCAGCCACGACGACTTTGGGAACCGGGAGCAACCCCCGCGAGCGCGGGGCCGACTTCTCCGAGGCGGACCGCCTGAACGTCCAGGCCGAGCAACCCCCGCGAGCGCGGGGCTGACACGGCGGAGGAGATCGCCGAGACCCAGGAGGCGGAGCAACCCCCGCGAGCGCGGGGCCGACACCATCGGCCTGGTGCGGTGCGGGCGGATCTGGGAGCAACCCCCGCGAGCGCGGGGTCGACGCCGGAGCGGCCCCACACTTCATCTGGGATCCGGAGCAACCCCCGCGAGCGCGGGGCCGACCCCTGCCCGGACTGCCACCCCTCGCGGGTGCGGGAGCAACCCACGCGAGCGCGGGGCCGACCTGCTGACCGGAGTCGACCTTGAGGGCATCGCGGAGCAACCCCCGCGAGCGTGGGGCCGACTGATGAGGTGTTGGAGCACTCGCCCCTCCCTTGGAGCAACCCCCGCGAGCGCGGGGCCGACTGACGAACCGTCTGGCCTACACCGGCTGGTCGGGAGCAACCCCCGCGAGCGCGGGGCCGACGACCCTCGGCGTCTGGCCATAGGTCACAATCCAGAGCAACCCCCGCGAGCGCGGGGCCGACTCAGAGATGGGTGGTCAAGGCCCTGACCAGGGGGAGCAACCCCCGCGAGCGCGGGGCCGACTCTGATACGGGGTCATGGTGGCTTTTTCGGGGGGAGCAACCCCCGCGAGCGCGGGGCCGACTCATGCGTTCCCCCTTGCTGCTGTGCTGGCTAGGAGCAACCCCCGCGAGCGCGGGGCCGACGGCAGGGGAGTGGGCGACGTCGTCAGCGTGACGGAGCAACCCCCGCGAGCGCGGGGCCGACCGGGCCGCGGCGGACGTGCTGAGGGCATGGGTGGAGCAACCCCCGCGAGCGCGGGGCCGACTGGACATGAAGAGCATGGCACTGCCTGAACAGAGAGCAACCCCCGCGAGCGCGGGGCCGACCGAACAAGGAAAGGGCGGCCGACGTCATCCGCAGAGCAACCCCCGCGAGCGCGGGGCCGACGATCAACTCTCCCAGACCCTCTCCCACCCCAGAGAGCAACCCCCGCGAGCGCGGGGCCGACCGTTGGACTGACCCGAAGTTGGCGCAGACCCAGGAGCAACCCCCGCGAGCGCGGGGCCGACGCGGGAATTCACCAGCCCGTCCAGGGTGTCCTGGAGCAACCCCCGCGAGCGCGGGGCCGACCACCTGCACCGCCTCGGGCGGGTTCAGGCCCTGGAGCAACCCCCGCGAGCGCGGGGCCGACGTGTTGCGGATCCGCTCGGCGTCGGCGTCGGCCGAGCAACCCCCGCGAGCGCGGGGCCGACTGGGCGCACAAGTACGACAAGAGCGCGGCGTGGGAGCAACCCCCGCGAGCGCGGGGCCGACGCGCTGCCGGCCGTCTCGCTCGGCGTCATCCCGGAGCAACCCCCGCGAGCGCGGGGCCGACGAGCAGATTCAGCAGGTATTGGCCGTAGCCGCTGAGCAACCCCCGCGAGCGCGGGGCCGACCCACCGCCCCGGCCGAGGCCGAGGCGGTGCCCGGAGCAACCCCCGCGAGCGCGGGGCCGACACCCGGACCCTCAGCGGTGGCACCCGCACCGTGGAGCAACCCCCGCGAGCGCGGGGCCGACTGGTGGGCCTGGGGGCGATACTGGGGGCTGGCGGAGCAACCCCCGCGAGCGCGGGGCCGACTCGGTCACCGGCCCAAGCGGAGCCGGACATGAGGAGCAACCCCCGCGAGCGCGGGGCCGACGACGCCGGTGACGACGCAGACGCCTGCGAAGCGGAGCAACCCCCGCGAGCGCGGGGCCGACGTCAGGCTGGGTTGGTGGATAGCGAGGGCTACAGAGCAACCCCCGCGAGCGCGGGGCCGACATGCCGTCGAGCGGGCCAACCCGGCGAGCGAGTGAGCAACCCCCGCGAGCGCGGGGCCGACATGCGGGCCACGCCGCCGTTGTGCCGGTACTGGGAGCAACCCCCGCGAGCGCGGGGCCGACCGGGCGCTCCGACGGTGGGTGGCTGGTCAGTCGGAGCAACCCCCGCGAGCGCGGGGCCGACAGACGATCAACGACGGACGCACCTGGGTGGTCGGAGCAACCCCCGCGAGTGCGGGGCCGACTCCTGTGGAAAAGTGGTGCAAGGGTGCACCGTTGAGCAACCCCCGCGAGCGCGGGGCCGACCCAGGAGCCGGACGAGGTGCCGACCGAGGCGGAGGAGCAACCCCCGCGAGCGCGGGGCCGACCCAGGAGCCGGACGAGGTGCCGACCGAGGCGGAGGAGCAACCCCCGCGAGCGCGGGGCCGACCCAAACCGGGGCGAGCCGGTGCTCCTCGACGAGGAGCAACCCCCGCGAGCGCGGGGCCGACCTGGCGACAGCCGGCTGTTCCTGGGCGAGGTCGGAGCAACCCCCGCGAGCGCGGGGCCGACTGCTCGACAGACGGGGTGGTCATCTCTACCGGGGAGCAACCCCCGCGAGCGCGGGGCCGACTTGCCGGGGCTGGCGCGTCCATCGGGGCGGGCGAGCAACCCCCGCGAGCGCGGGGCCGACGCAAGCAGGCCCGGATCACCGAAGAAATCGACGGAGCAACCCCCGCGAGCGCGGGGCCGACTGACGGCTGGCTGCCCTACGAGTAGCCCTACAAGGAGCAACCCCCGCGAGCGCGGGGCCGACCCATCGGCTACTCGGCGACCGCCACCGTGACGGGAGCAACCCCCGCGAGCGCGGGGCCGACCTGACCCCGGCCAGCTCGCGGATCCGATTGCGAGAGCAACCCCCGCGAGCGCGGGGCCGACGAGGCGATGCTGCGGGTGGTCACGGGCGACCTGGAGCAACCCCCGCGAGCGCGGGGCCGACCTACTCAACCTCGGTCAGCTGTAGATCACTGTGGAGCAACCCCCGCGAGCGCGGGGCCGACGGGCCGCCGAACGGGGTGTGCTCGGCGACGACGGAGCAACCCCCGCGAGCGCGGGGCCGACTCATGCGGCGCTCCTGACTGGGCCGAGGGCGAGGAGCAACCCCCGCGAGCGCGGGGCCGACGATGGCCTCCTGCTCCGCCGTCGCGGCCGCCAGGAGCAACCCCCGCGAGCGCGGGGCCGACTCGCCGACGCGTGGGCGACGGCCTTCGACGCGGGAGCAACCCCCGCGAGCGCGGGGCCGACCGGATCACGTGACAGTCACGTGTCGGCCAGCCAGAGCAACCCCCGCGAGCGCGGGGCCGACCGATCTCCTCCGCCGTGGCGACCCGGACGTGGGGAGCAACCCCCGCGAGCGCGGGGCCGACTCCAACCTTGCAGACCGCCAATAGCCCGGTCTAGAAGGCTCCTGAAGATCTTGCCTTGAAGGGGGGCTGTCCCGGCTGGGGACAGCCCCCTCCCTGTGCTATGTGGTGGCGGGAGTGAGGGTCCAGGTGTGGTCGGTGTGGGTGAGGCCGA